>NZ_CP150277.1:0-600000 GCF_037977385.1 Terribacillus sp. FSL K6-0262
ACATAAAAAAGCACTGACTCTTTAAGTGGAGTCAGTGCTTTTCATCAAAGCGCTTTAAGTAAAGTGGAATGAATCGTACGCAGGACATCTCCCCGGCTGATCACCCCGACCACCTGTTTCTGATCGTTCACAACCGGTATCTTCTTGAAGCGATGTTTGGCCAGGATGTTCACTACATCCTCCATTTCGTCATCCTCGTGGACAGTGACGATCCCGCGTTTCTTCGCCAGATTCAATATAGGACGATCCTTCAGTTCATCAACGATCTTATCGATTTTCTCGGCTTTGAAGCTTACTGTAAGCAAATAATTAAAGACGATTGCATCCTTCGGCTGGATCCCCCGCAGAATATCGCCGTCACTGACGACGCCTACGATGCGCTGTTCTTTGTCCAGTATCGGCATGCCGCTGATCCGCCGATCAACAAACGTTTTAAGTACATGCTTTACCGTATCCTGTTCGTTCGCTGCTATTACATCTGTTATCATGAAGTCTTTTGCTTTCATATAAAAGCCCACCTTCTATATGGGATGAATGCTACAACTTTATTATACGCTTACATGACTGAATTTGCTAAAAAAAAGACATCTGCCAAATAAGCAGATGTCAAAAATCATCATTCTTTTTCGAAATGCTTCGTACTCCGGACTGTATCGATCGGCCGTACAAGTTTTTCGATTTGTTCGCGTTTTGGTTCCAGGAACGGCGGCAAAGAAAGTTTCTCTCCAAGTGTCTCATACGGCTCGTCTCCCATGAATCCAGGACCATCCGTCGCGAATTCG
Organism: Terribacillus sp. FSL K6-0262; assembly: GCF_037977385.1. Lineage (NCBI taxonomy): Bacteria > Bacillati > Bacillota > Bacilli > Caryophanales > Bacillaceae > Terribacillus > Terribacillus sp. FSL K6-0262. Next base: position 783 of record NZ_CP150277.1, read on the forward strand.
AATAGAATTCCTGGTGCAACCCGGGAATATAGCGATTCAAAGAAATGACGGTCCACGTAGCCGGATGTCTGGAACTGGAAGCTGTTCATACGTTCGATCCACTCTTCCAATACCGCACGATCCTCTACACGGAAAGCAGCATGGTGCACAGTCCCGAATCCTTGTCTGCCATCTGGCAAAATCGTATTGTGCTCGAGGATGACGCTCGCTCCGTTTCCGCCTTCGCCCACTTCATACAAATAAAGGGATCCTTCTTGGGCAACCGGGCGGAATACCAGTACTTTTTCGAGCATTTCCTTGAAATAATCGATATGCGCTGTCCGTACAAAAATCGGCCCCAGCCCTGTGATGGCAAATTCCAATGGTACTGGACCATTCTGCCATGGTGTCCCGGATGCAACACCCTCATCGAGTTCGTCACTGATCAGCTGGTATTGCTGCTCATCAAAATCCTCGAAGGATAATGTCTTCTTGCCGAATTGCTCTTTGATGCCATGATGTTTCACTTGCAGACGATCGAATCGATTCACCCAATAATCCAATGCTGCGTCAGTCGGCACTCTGAAGGATGTCTTGTAAATCTCATTCGTGCCATGGGTCCCTTTTGGAATACCAGGGAAATCGAAGAATGTCATATCTGTTCCGGCACTGCCTTTGTCATCTGCAAAGAATAAGTGATATGTTTGGATATCATCCTGATTCACTGTTTTTTTGACCAGACGCATGCCAAGTACATATGTGAAGAACTCATAGTTTTTTTCTGCACTGCTCGTAATTGCCGTTACATGGTGTATACCTTTTAAATGATTCATCTTTATCACACTCCAGCCTGATGATGGAATTACCTCGAATTCGAGATAATTATATTATGACGTATCTGCCGCATGATGTCAAACAAATGAAAGCTAAAGAAATAGCACCCACACTTTCAATTTCTTCAATCTCCTTCAATTTTATCTGCAATTGAAATGTGAGCGGCGCGGTTTTTACTCACTGGCTTTTATAAAGAGCCCCAGTTTCAGCCTCGGATCTTCTTTACGATAGATTTCAATTTCAAGCAAAAACAATAGAGCTCATTCTTATCGGACAGAATGAGCTCTATTTCTATAGTTGATATTCTTTTAGTCTCTTTGCTTTTCTTTTTAGCATATAAACACCAAAGGCACCCAATAACGTTATCGGCGCTATCATCATCCCTATCCAAAGAGGCGCTTTGCTTCCGCTCGAAATGATCGGCAGCCAGAATGATAGTATATGCATCAGGACAAGAAATAAAATGGCATTAGATAAATGCTTATATTTAGCCGCTTTTGATTGGGCGTCTGTATATATTTCCAATTTATCCGTCCCGTCGTCTTCTTTGCAAAAATAATACCAGCCTCCAAATGCACTGACCAGCTTCCAGCCATCTTCCTCGAACAGCATGAAATAGTCTTGGTTTCGAATACCGAATTGATAATCCAGCCGATATATCAATTTGGACGGTCCGGCAGCTTCAAAGGTGTAGGTGAACCAGCTGTATCTCTCCAGGATCCACCCTTCCTGCGCCATCCGCTGCAGCCATACCTCTTCTTTCTCGTCGCTCCAAGCCCAAAAAAATTTCCTTATCTTCTTTCTCTCTGACATAATTCTCCCCCTGCTTGCTTTTCACTGATGCCAATCCAGTTTTTTTACCTCATCACTCATGGTTTATTTTGTTTTGGTATAAAGAGCTTTCATTTCTTTTACTGTAATCATGCAATTCTGCCAGAAAGGCATCTTATCCCATTATTATATCGAACCGCGATATATATCGTATAACGATATAATACCATAATCTTTACAATTGAGGCTATCGATATTTTTTATGACGAATGGTAATATAATGGAAAAGGAGTGTGATATTCTGCGTAGTGCTATTTTTGATAAACGTTTCTTATTCTTGACGATAGCTGCCCTTTCGTTTCAAGCGGGTGCCATATTGCTTGCTGTGTATGAAAAGGACGCCTTTGCGGTACTTTTGATAATCGGCATTTTGATGTCGGCATTGTCGGTAAGAAGAGGGATCATTTATTATCATTCCCAAGATAAAAGCGCCTGAACGGTGTCCAGGCGCTTACCAATGCTTGACATCTTTGAAATCCCGCATGATGATGCGCGACTCTTTGATATCCTGATATAATCGATATGGTTTGCTCGCCAGCCGGATCGGCAGCGTGAAAAGGAACTGACTGAGATCATCTTTGTACTCTGTCGTCATCCTGGAAGGCTTGGAAAGGATGCGATTCTGCCATTCTTGCTTGAATTCCTTCTGCAAATCGAGCCGGACATCAATCGCATGATGACATTGAGTACAGCAAATCGTCTTGAGCTTGTCGTTGATGTAGGTAATGGTGAATGGAGACTCCTCGCGACAATGGATACAATATAACTCTGCTTCCATGCAGCTTCGTTTCACTGTTATCTCCTCTTTCCTGTGTCTGGCTTTTTAGAACCCAAAAGGCTTCTGCAGCTTTTTTATCCTTCCTACTCAGAACATTTCGCTATCTGCATGCCAATATCCTGTCTATTTCCATCAATTTATATGCATGTTTTTCAACTCTTCGTATACGATTTTCAATAGTCGTTCTTCTATTCGGGGTCCTTCTTCTTCATCCAGCAGCCCATTCAGCAGAATCGAGAAGACTATTCGTTCACCTGATTTTGTTTCCATATAGCCCGACAAGGAACTGACTCCAGTCAGTGTCCCTGTCTTTGCCTTGATTTTTCCGGCCAGCTCACTATCGGCGAAGCGATTGCGAAGTGTTCCGCCAATCATCCGTTCCGGTTCGCCAGCGACCGGCAGGGAATGTTCAAAAGCATGGGACCAAGGCTCGTTCTGAACATGTACAAGCAATGCTGTCAGCTGCCTGGCAGTTATGCCATTCACATGTGAAAGACCAGAACCATCCCGAATGACCATTTGCCCTGTCGGTAATAGTCCATCAAGATAGCGTTCGATTTGTTCGATACCATCTTCCCAGTTCCCAGCTCTTTCCTTGCTGCCCATATGCTTGACATACATCTCGGCATGGCCATTATTGCTTAGCTTCATGAATGGAAGCAGCAATTGCTGAAGCGGTGCAGATTCCTTGCGCAAAAGCTCCGTCGTCTTTGCTGGAGCCTTTGCTGTTTTACTGCCGCCATCCACCTGAATTCCTGCAGCTTCGAGATTCTCCTGGAACAAATGCAGTACATATTCGGCAGGTTCCCAAACAGCTACCCATTCCTGCTCTTTTTCACCTGGAGCAATTGTGCCTGAAATGACGATATCATTGTTTCCATGCGTTCGAACCACTTCCAATTCTGCTTCACCCTCTTGGGAAATGACTGCATGATTATGTATGGTCACATAATCCGTTGCAGGGATGATGCTCACATTTGGTTTTCCTGATGAAGACGATGCATCCACCACAACCTTTACGGTTCCTGTATCATGATCGGTATCCGGCGCTGCCGTCAAAGCGCTGATTGCGGCACCATAATAGGCCGACTCATCTTTCCAGGTAGTATCTTCACTATATCGTTCCTGATCAAAATATGTATCATCAGCGATGATATCACCATGTATTTTCTTGATTCCTGCTTTGCGAAGCTGTTTTGCCAGCTGCCCGATGTCCATATATGTCAAAGACGGATCACCTTTACCAATCAAATATAAGTTCCCATGAAGCTGTCCTGCCGAGATGCGGCCGTCGGTGGCAATGATCGTTTCGAACCGGTGTTCTGCCCCCAGTCCATCCAAAACAGCTGCAGCAGTCAAAAGCTTCATATTGGATGCAGGACGCATGCGCTGATCGGCGCTTCTTTCATAGAGTGTCTTGCCTGTTTGGCCTTCAGCGATATGGATTGCAACAGCCGCTCCCTGCAATTGTTCCTCGCTTGCCAAGTATTCATTAATCCTTTCTTTCATCGCATCCTCTTTTCCGGCTACGCGGATATGCCCGTGAGGGATCAAACAAGCAAAAAACAAAAGCATTACAGCTAATAATCGCGCAATTTTGCGAAGCATCTGCAATTCCTCCTTTTGCATACCCTGCTTAACCTGTACGTTTTCATCTATATGTATGTAGTGTAACAAACTATCAGATAATTTAAAATATTACTCAAAGGTAAAAAAAAGACACCATCAAAGGGTGTCTTCATTCTTGATATATAAGCATACGGGGCAATGGTCGCTGCCCAGCGTCTCTGCATGTATCTCCGCTTCTTCTATTTTGTCCTTCCATCTCTGGGAGACGATGAAATAATCAATGCGCCAGCCGATATTCCTCTCCCTCACCTTATTCATATAAGACCACCAGCTGTAAGCATCCTCGCGATCCGGATATAGGAAACGGAAACTATCCACGAATCCGGAAGCAAGGAAGGCTGTCATCTTTTCCCGTTCTTCTTTCGTGAAACCGGAATTACCATGATTCGTCTTGTGATTCTTCAGATCGATTTCTTGATGGGCCACATTCAAATCACCGCATAAAATGACTGGTTTGCGGCTGTCCAGCTCCTGCACATACGCAAGGATCCTGTCTTCCCACTCCAGCCGCTCCGCCAATCGCGTCAAATCTCGTTTGGAGTTCGGTGTATAAACCGTCACCAAATAGAAATTATCATACTCCAGCGTGATGATGCGTCCTTCAGGCTCCGTGACGCCTTCTTCCAACCCATATGTGACATGCAGCGGTTCATGCTTCGTGAACACAGCAGTACCGGAGTATCCTTTACGCTCTGCATAATTCCAATATTGATGATAACCAGGCAGATCTAATTCAATTTGACCCTCCTGGAGCTTCGTTTCCTGCAAGCAGAAGAAATCTGCATCTTGTTCCTCAAAATATTCAAGAAAGCCTTTCTTTACACAAGCTCTGATTCCATTGACATTCCATGATACGAACTTCATTTTCTCTATTTCCCCCGTTGTCTGTCTCTAATCTGTGATGTGCAGGATTATTTTCCCTGCATGTGTTCTGCTTTCCATTAGCTGATGCGCTTTGAACGCATCCTCGAGCTTGAATTCTTTTATGCTTGGAAAAGTAATATCTTCTTTTTCTACGAAGCTGATAACTCGATCAGCAATAAACTTCAAATCTTCTGGGCGTTTTTTGCGAGTCGTTCCCAAGCTATAGCCAAGCAGAGACCGGCAGCTTGCGTGGACGTCTGATGTTTTAATCCCCCCGGCTGCGCCGCTCGCATTCCCGTAGTTTACTAATCTACCATAGGGTGCAAGACAAGTAAAACTATCTTCCATTATATTTCCGGCAAGCGAGTCTAAAATTAGGTCAACACCAGCTCCATCTGTCAGGTTCCGAACCGAATCTGGGAAATTATCATAAGTAATACAAACATCAGCACCAAGTTCCAAAGGCAAAGCTGCTTTCTGATCTGCGCTTACGGTTCCTATTATTTTGCCTGCACCTAGTTTTCTTGCAAGCTGAACCAATGTAAGGCCTGTCCCGCCTGATGCAGCATGAACAAGCACAGCTTCTCCTTTGCTGAGTCTCCCAACGCGCTCGAGCAGCATGAACGACAAAAAGGAAGGAACCGGACAAGCCGCAGCGACAGACGAATCAACATGATCTGCAATCGGATAGACAAGCACAGCATTCGCTATAGCATATTCCGCATATGAGCCTGATTTTGCAAATGCGATAACTCGATCGCCGATATGAAGTCCTTTGACATCTTGCCCTAGCTTATCAATGATTCCGACAGCATCCAGTCCTAGTATACCAGGGGTGCCAGACCCCTTTGTGCCCTTTCGCTTTTTTATATCAGCAAAATGGACACTTGCTTTTAATACCCTTATCCTTACTTCCCCGGCTGATGGTTCAGGTACTGTAAGATTTCTAAATTCGAGCACATCTGGACCACCCGTGCTTGCTGCTACAATCGCTCGCATAATAAGCCTCCTATTGATTGGGACATAGATGCTCAAGTCATAATCAGCTTTTCTCTGCATATTTTATCATATTGCAGTATATTTTCCGTTCCACAACTCTCGAGAAAAGGAGCTGTATCATGAGCCAGGTCAACATGGAAGATCTGAAGACGGCAATTGAGAAGCGTATAGGAAAGCTTGAAGAGCTGCAGCAGAAGGATGGATCTTGGCGCATGTGCTTTGAAGGTGCTGTTTTAACAGATTGCTTCTATATAATCACTTTCACTTCATTCGATAGAGAAACAGATACAGTCGAGAAACTTAAAATTGAATTACTGAAAAAGCAGCGAGACGATGGAAGCTGGGCAGCATATCCCGGCGAAAGAAACGGCAACTTATCGGCTACTGTTTTGGCTTATGCAGCACTTCGTTTTTCAGGAATCCCTGCTCAGGAGCTCCGAGCAGCAGAACGCTTCATCAGCACAAACGGCGGCATCAACAAAGCGCACTTTATGATTCGCTTCATGCTGGCTGTACACGGTATGATACCATGGCCAACTTTTTTAAAGTTCCCAATGACCGCTCTGCTTGTACCGACCACATTCCCAATCAATTTCTTCCAATTCAGTTCATACGCCAGAATCCATTTTGTTCCCATGCTGCTGTTATTAAATAAAAAGTTCAAACGGATCAGCTCGCACAGTATCCAGCTTGAACATCTATTATATGAAGAAGAATGGGATGATTTTACGGATGCTCGTTCGCCATTTCGTTCCATTACCAATGAATGGAGCCGTCTGGCTCGCTTGCCAGCTCGGCTGCATCGAGCCGGCTATCGATACGCGGAACAATATATGCAGGAACGTACGGAATCAGATGGAACACTCTACAGCTATGCAAGTGCTACCTTCTTCATGGTCTACGCCTACCTGGCGCTAGGATATGAAGAAAATAATCCTAGGATACAGCAGGCATTAAAAGGGATACATTCTCTTGTCAATGAAAACTGCAACGGCATCCATGTAGAGAATTCCACTTCAACTGTTTGGGATACAGCATTGCTCAGTTATGCACTTCAGCAAGCAGGCGCTCCAGTAAAACAAAAGATGATTCAATCAGCCAATCACTATCTGCTGCAGCGGCAGCATGTCCAAAAGGCGGACTGGCAAATTCATCAGCCAGGAGCCGAGCCAGGCGGCTGGGGATTTTCGGATATCAATACGAATCATCCCGATAACGATGATACCTCCGCTGCACTCCGCGCCATCACAAGGCAGGCCCGTGAAGATCTTTCCATCAAGCGTGCCTGGAAAAAAGGAACGGATTATTTGCTGGCAATGCAAAACAAAGACGGCGGCTGGGCTGCATTCGAGAAGGATACAGATTGGTGGATCCTTGGTAAGCTGCCGATCGAAAATGCTGAAGATGCAGCGATCGATCCATCTACTGCAGATCTGACAGGTCGTGTCATGGAATATCTCGGGACTTATGCCAGTTTGAAAAAAGACCATTCCAATGTGAAAAAAGCCATCCGCTGGCTTTATAAGCATCAGCAGTTAAATGGATCATGGTATGGCAGATGGGGAGTTTGCTATTTGTACGGTACATGGGCTGCTTTGACTGGCCTTGCAGCAGTTGGCATAAAACCGTCAGAAAAACACGTGAAACGTGCTGTAAACTGGCTGAAAGCTGTTCAGCATGAGGATGGCGGCTGGGGGGAATCATGTAGAAGTGCGGAAGTAGGAACGTATGTAGATTTGCCGATCAGTACTGTCGTACAGACTGCTTGGGCAGTTGATGCTTTGATTGCCAGCGGCGAACAGGATAGCAAGGAGGTACAGCAAGGCATCAGCTTTTTGCTGAGAGAACCTCTGCTGCAGGCCTCGATCGACTACCCGACCGGGATCGGACTTCCCGGCCAATTTTATATCCGTTATGAAAGCTATCCGCACATTTTTCCACTGCTTGCTCTGAGCCATTACCGGCTCAAGGCAAAGGCTTAGCTTAGCCAATACTTTTAACCATACCGCCATCAATGACGAAAGCCTGTCCGGTAATATAGGAATTAGCTGAAGAACAAAGGAAAACGGCCATGTTGGCAAATTCTTCAGGCGTACCATATCTGCCCATCGGGATAGCCGCTTGGCTTTGCTCCTGGACTTCATCCAGCCTTTTTCCAAGCTGATCGGCTGTCTTCTGATCCAGTTGGTCAACGCGATCGGTATGTATTTTCCCAGGCCCCAGTGTATTGATTAAAATATTGTCTGGTGCCAGTTCCTGTGAAAGTGACTTTGCCAAGCCGACAATCCCAGCGCGAAATGTATTGGACAACAGCAAGTTATCAATGGATTGCTTAATGGAGGATGAAGCGATATTAAGAATATGACCGCCGCCATTTTCCTTCATGATAGGAGCTGCTGACCGAATAAAACGAACGAAGCTCAATAGATTCAGTTCAAAAGCCTGCTGCCAGTCTTCATCGCTGAAATCCAGCAGTTTACCGGCCGGCGGACCGCCAGCATTATTGATTAGAATATCAATTGAACCAGTATGCTGCTTAGCGGATTCCACTGCACGGGAAATGTCGTTTGCATCCGTAATATCACAAACAGAATAATAAACAAGCGCATTACCTGATTCTTTGATGATGTCATCCCTTGTCTGTTTCAGTGCTTGTTCATCCCGGCTGATGATATGGACACAGGCGCCTTCCTTGGCGAACTGCATGGCTGTTGCCTTCCCCAGACCTTTGCTGGCAGCTGCGACCAATGCTGTCTTCCCTGTCAATCCTAAATCCATAAAATCCCTCCTTACTCTGCTGCTTTGGCGATTTTACTCCTGATCCAGCGAGCTGCTGTGTCTTCTGGAATCTCGTATGTACCGCCTTCACGGAGCAGTTGGTTTTTATACATCGTTTGGACGAGCATGATTACTTTCATCTGCTGTCACTCCTTCCTTGGTCTCATTATACACCGAAGCCGCCGAGCAGACAGGCTTGGCGGCTTGTTCACAGCAATACGATATAATCTCGATGCACGACGGCCCTATGCCATACCGAAGCTGGATCGGACTCCCGGCTGATAAGCATTTCCCTAAGGTCCGCCGATGAAATATCACTGATTCCGCGAGCGATAGTATCTCCATCCGATGTCCTGATATCGACAACAGCTGATGCGGAAAAAGTGCCTTGCACCTCTGTGACACCGATCGGCAGCAAGCTTTTGCCGTTCTGCAGCAATGCCTCGGCTGCGCCGGCATCAATGGTAAGACTGCCTGTCGCCCTGGCATGATGCGTCAGCCATTGCTTGGTTTTGCGCTGTACTTCGGATGCTTCATCCCCGATATATGTCCCAGCGCCGTTCCCTTTGGCGATCTCGAGCAGCGTCGATGACTCATTTGTCGTGCCGATGAATACCGGCACGCCCAACTCGAGTGCAGTCTGGGCTGCCAGCACCTTGGAATACATGCCCCCGGTGCCGACTTTGGACCCGGAAGTCTGTTCGATGGAAGCCTGCATTTCAGCCGGAATCCTATCCAGGCGCTGATAACGCTTCGCATCAGGATATGTATTCGGATTCTTGTCGTATATCCCATCCACATCCGTGATCAAAATAAGCAAATCAGCTTTGACAAGTCCGCTGACATAAGCAGATAACATATCATTATCACCAAATGTGAGCTCCCGGATGGATACAGAATCATTTTCGTTGATGATCGGGATGATATTCCGCTTCAGCAGCTCCTGCAGCGTGTTATAGCTGTTATTATATTGATCGGCATTTGTGAACACATCTCGGGTCAAAAGCAGCTGCGCGCATTTCATATCATATTTACCAAATGCTTCTGTATAGGCTTGTACGAGCAAGCCTTGTCCGATGGCGGCTGCAGCTTGCTTCCCTTCGATCGTCACAGGTCTTGACGGATAGCCGAGCTGACGGAAACCAGCTGCCACTGCACCGGATGATACAAGGATGACCTCGTGCCCCTCCCTGATCAAAGCGGCGATTTGATCGGTATGCCGGCGGATTTTCGCTTCGCTCATTCCCCCACCTTGTTCCGACAGCATGCTGCTGCCTATTTTTACGATTATTCTCTTCATCACTCATTCACCTTTTCGTCCAATAACTCATTTTAGTAACGATTATATAGCAAAATATCGGAAGCTCCTAGCTTAATAACAAAAAACTTCATTGAAAATGAATAAATAGAACAGGGATCGGAGCATCCGCCGAAGCAAGCATAGGAATGATATTTATTAATGATCCAAAGGATGGGGAACGGATAGTATGAGCCCTGGCATCAGGAGGGGCAATAAGATTGAAGCTGGTTTCATAAAAAAGAACAGCACCCCCACGACGCGGCGATGGGGGTGCTGCTTACTGTCTTCCCTACGGATCATCTCAGATAGTTAATGCACTTCGACTGTCCAGCCGAATGTATCTTCCAGCTCGCCCTTCTGGATGCCGACGATCGTATCATAGACCCGTTTTGCTACTTCACCAGTGACACCTTGGTTGATCTCATATGTTTCGCCTTCATGGAACAGTTTTCCGACAGGAGAGATGACTGCTGCTGTACCAGTACCGAATACCTCTTCCAGTCTGCCTTCTTTTTGAGCCTGGATCACTTCGGCGATCGACACACGGCGTTCTGTCACAGGATATCCCCAATGCTTCAATAGATGAAGTACGCTATCTCGTGTGACACCTTGCAGGATGCTTCCATTCAGCTGAGGCGTGACGATTTCACCGTCGATTTTAAAGAATACGTTCATACTGCCGACTTCCTCGACATATTTCTTCTCCACTCCATCAAGCCAAAGGACTTGGGAGAAGCCGGATTCTGCTGCAACTTCCTGCGCTTTCAGGCTGGCAGCGTAGTTACCGCCGGTTTTCGCGTCACCGGTACCGCCTTTGACTGCACGTACATAGTCATTCTCCACTGCGATGCTTACCGGATTGATACCTTCTTTGTAGTAAGCTCCCACAGGGGACAGAATGATGATGAATTTGTAGCTGGCAGATGCAGCTACGCCAAGGAACGGTTCCGTTGAGATGATGAACGGACGGATATAAAGTGATGTTCCTTCTGCAGTCGGGATCCAATCCTTTTCGATCGAAATAAGCTGTCGCAATGCTTCCAAGGCCAGTTCTTCATCCAAGCGCGGAATGCATAGTCTGTCATTCGAGCGGTTCATACGTTCGAAGTTCTTATCCGGACGGAACAGCAGAACCTTACCTTCTTTCGTCAAATAGGCTTTCAAGCCTTCAAAAACAGTTTGACCATAGTGGAAACACATGGCTGCAGGATTTAGTTCGAGCGGTGCATATGGTACGATTTGCGGATCATGCCAGCCAGCTTCGGCAGTGTAATCCATCGTGAACATATGATCGGTAAACACCTTTCCGAATTGAAGCGTGCTTGCTTCCGGTTTCTCTTTTAAATTTTCGCTGCGTGTAAAAGCAAAGGTTTGTTGTTTCAAAGCTAGGACTCCCTGTCATTTTAGATTTTCTTTTTCTTTAAATTGTTCCTAATGATAGAATATTGCGACAACAATATCTTATCAACAGATTATAAAGGAGAAATCAGTCAGTTTCAACCTAAAATTTTAACAAAATCACTATCCATGTGTTACGATGGACAAAGATCAGGGAAAAGAAAAGCAGATACATAAAGGAGGGACGGCATATGGAAACGGGTACAATCATGTGGATCATTTGTGGCATCATCATAGTCGCTGCGCTCGCAATAGCAGCAGTCATGATCATGAAGGCTGCGAAATCCATGCTGGCGACGAAGAACAAAATCAATAAGACGATGGCACCGATGCAAGCGGATATGCAGACGATCAAACAAGAACAGGCTGTACTGCAGCAGCATCAAAAGGATATTCAGGAAAATATCCAATCCATCACAGAAGGAACAAAGACAGTCATCTCCTCGATCAAACAAGCACCCTCAGCATTAAAGCAGCAATTCAAACAAACATAATCTGAAGACAAATAACCAGCAGTCGATCGACTGCTGGTTTCTTTATGCTTCTGTCAATTCATTCAATTGACGCAATATGCCTTCAGCTTGCAGCATGGCTCCCTTTACATCCGTGAGCTCAGCCGAAAATCGTTTGATGCTTTCCTCGGTACGGCTGCTTATTTGTTCATTGCTTTGGGAATGGGTCATGATGTTATCGAATTTAGTCGTTACATCATCAAGCTGTAGCGTCCCGCTGGCAATCAGCTCTTCCGCGGCTGCCATATACTTGCTTACATTGCTGATTTGCGAATGGGTATCTTGAATCAGCGCTGTGACATCGGATACGGATGTTTTCGTCTCTTCCGCCAGTTTCCGGACCTCGCTTGCTACAACGGCAAATCCTTTCCCTTGCTCCCCTGCACGTGCCGATTCGATCGAAGCATTCAACGAGAGCAGATTCGTCTGCTCGGCAATGCCCTCTACCAGGCCTACGATGCTGCCGATTTTAGCAGCTGCTTGCTCCAGCGCTGTCAGTTCTTTCTGTACCATATCCATCTGATCCCCGATGCGCTGCATCCGTTCCTGCTGAAAGACAAGTCCTGCTTGTCCTTCCTCGGAGTGGTTCACGACTTCTTTTGCTGCCTGTTTCGTCTCATTGCTCTGCTCTGTCAGCGTCGCCGAGAATGCAACCAGTCCCTCCACAGCATGGTTCACTTGCATGAATATACTTGTGAGGCTTTCGGAGGTAGCTTGAATACTCTCATGCAGTTTATTCTGCGTTTCGATATGTTCTATATGTACACGTTCATGTTCGGTATTATAAGCATCCAATACGATTTGCTGTTCAATATTGAATATTTTCGTCGTAGTCAAAACTACGGTACGGTAATCATGAAAGTCGGTAATGTGTTTTTCATAAATGGACAGCATCTGCTGCAGAAGGTCCTGGAAAGCCCCCATATACCATTTTGGCCCCAAGCCGATTTTGGCATGTATCAAGGCAATGCGCTTGCGCTTCTCCACATAGTCTGCGTCGACTTTGCCATCGAACATTTCCTGGATGTGGCGCTTCAGCGTCTGCTTCAGCCTGTCAACGGAACTATTATTTTCGATGATCGCCAGCAAGTTATCCTGATTCGTGATGTTTTGATAAAAACGGGTCACGATACTCTCGATCTCCTGTTGGACCAGCGGCTGCATCCTTGCAAGCACACGCAAGTCCCCTTCTGTCAGATGAATCATATCCAGCTGTTTTTTGAGCTCGCCTTCGACTTTCATGACAGCCTTGGTTCCTTTTGTAAAATCGATACCGCCCGCTGAGTCTGTTTTTTTCTCTTTTTTGCGTTTCAATAACATTATGTTCCTCCTTATTGAATCCCCCATTTCCTAATTATCGGTTGAACAGCCAAAAAATGAAGGAGTCCTGCCAAAATACTGGCAGGAATTCTCACAAGTTGCTGGCTCCTTCTCCTTTTTCAAGCCATAATAAAAGCAGAACTTCCGCCAAACGGAAATTCTGCTTTAAGTTCAAGGTAAAACCGTCTCCCCCATCAGCTGGAGATCGACTTGTTTGGCCACATCTCTTCCTTCGTTGATCGCCCAGACGATCAGACTCTGTCCGCGGCGGGCATCACCGGCAGCAAATACGTTCTCGACATTCGTGCGATAGTCTCCGTATGCTGCTTCGACCCGTTTATTCGGTGTTACATTGACGCCGAATTCAGTCAGAAGCGGCGTTTCGGTACCTTCAAAGCCGATGGCGATCAATACAAGCTCGGCAGGCCATACTTTTTCGGAGCCTTCGACTTCTTGGTAGACGAACATACCTTGCTCATTACGGACCTTCTGCATATCAATCGTATGCAATTCTTTCAGATTGCCTTGCTCATCCATGACGAATTTTGTGGTCTGGATGGAGTATTGGCGCGGGTCTTCCCCATAGACCGCCTTCGCTTCTTTATGTGCATATTCCAAACCGAATACATGCGGATATTCGGGCCATTGATTATCGGCACTGCGAGCCAGGGGCAGCTGTGGATGCTTGCCGAATTGGGTGACGCTTTTGGCTCCCTGGCGGACGGCGGTCGCGATACAATCGGCACCGGTATCCCCGCCGCCGATGACGATGACATCTTTACCAGCCGCATCGAATTCAGGCTGAATCGTCCGTTTGTCATCCAGCAGCGCTTTTGTGGAAGCTGTCAAATAATCCATTGCGATGTGGATTCCCTTTGCTTCCCTTCCTTCGATGACAAGATCACGCTGCTTTTGGGCACCTGTACAAAGGATGACAGCGTCATACTGTTCCCGAAGCTCATCGGCACTGATGTCCTTGCCGATTTCCGTATTCAGGATGAAGTCGATTCCTTCCTGGCGCAGTAAATTGATCCGGCGCTCCACCACTGCTTTATCCAGCTTCATATTCGGAATGCCGTACATAAGCAAACCGCCAGCTCGATCGGCACGCTCGTAAACCGTTACGGAGTGGCCGGCTTGGTTCAGCTGATCGGCACTTGCAAGGCCCGCCGGACCAGAACCGACGATCGCCACTTTTTTGCCCGTCCGTTCCTGTGGGATGCGCGGCGTAATCCAGCCGTTCTCAAAGCCTTTATCGATGATTGCCCGCTCGATATTCTTGATGGCCACTGCCGGATCGCTGATTGCCACCGTACAGGAGCCCTCGCAAGGCGCAGGACAGACGCGCCCTGTGAATTCCGGGAAGTTATTTGTCAGCATCAATCTTTCCAATGCTTCTTTCCATTTACCCTTATACACAAGATCGTTCCACTCAGGGATCAGGTTGTAAATCGGACAGCCGGATGTGCTCCCGCCGATTTCCATACCGATATGGCAGAACGGTGTACCGCAATCCATACAGCGAGCCCCTTGTGTCTTCAGTGTAGCATCAGAGAAAGGAGCGGCGTATTCGTTCCAGTCCCCGGTGCGCGTTTTTGGATCGCGTTCCCTTGCTTCTTCTCTTTTGTAGTCGATAAAACCGGTTGCTTTCCCCATACTTCCACCTCTTTCTTAATGTACAGCTGCTGGCTTCTCGGATTCTTTCACTGGCTGCGGCTGCTGGTTCTTCCATACAAATGCTTCCATCACCGCTTCCTCCTGCGAAAGTCCAAGCTCACGCTGTGCATCGATTTGATGCATCATGCTGCGGTAATCGATCGGAATCACTTTGACAAAGTAAGCTAGTTCCGTTTCCCAGTTTTCCAGGATGAAGAGTGCCTTTTCGCTTTCTGTGTAGGCGGCATGCTTCTCTATCATAGTGCGAAGTTCCGCAATCTCTTCTTTATCCGTCAGCTGTTCAAAATCAACCATTTCCTTATTGCAAAGTTGTTTGAGTCCTTCATGGTCGCCTGTATGGATGTAGGCGATTCCGCCAGACATTCCGGCAGCGAAGTTCTTGCCGACTTCACCGAGTATGACAACCTTACCGCCAGTCATGTATTCACAGCCATGCTCGCCGATTCCTTCCACGACAGCTGTCGCACCGCTGTTCCGCACAGCGAACCGCTCACCAGCCTTGCCGTTGATATACGCTTCACCGGATGTGGCTCCATACAGCGCCACGTTGCCGGCGATCACTTGTTGAGCAGCGGATGCCCGGAATGCAGCCGGTTTTTTGACGATCAGTTTTGCACCGGATAAGCCTTTTCCGACATAGTCGTTGGCATCGCCTGTCACTTTCAAGGTCATCCCTTTTGGCGTGAAAGCGCCAAAGCTCTGACCTGCAGAACCATGGAAATGCAGATTCACGGAATCTTCCGGAAGGCCCGCTTCGGCAAATTTTTTGCTGATTTCACTGCCTGCAAGCGTACCGGCCACACGATTGATATTGCGGATCGGCATTTGCAGATTCACTTTTCCTTCGCCGTTGAGTGCCTTTTCCAGCTGCGGCAGTATATCTGTCGTATCCAACGCGATATCGATCTTATGGTTTTGCGGCGTACTGTAAGTCTTCGGTCCATCGATTTGATGAAGCAGTCTGCTCAAATCAAGCTGCCCTGCTTTCCAATGTGATTTTGCTCGTTCGGAAACCTCCAGCACATCTGTACGGCCGACCATCTCTTCCATTGTCCGGAAACCGAGTTCCGCCATGATTTCCCTTACTTCCTGCGCAATGAAGGTCATGAAGTTGACGACATGGTCTGGATCACCCATGAATTTCTTGCGCAGCTCCGGGTTTTGCGTCGCGATGCCGACTGGACATGTATCGATATGGCAGACACGCATCATGACACAGCCCAAGACTACCAATGGAGCCGTTGCAAAGCCATATTCCTCCGCACCAAGCAAAGCAGCCATGACGACATCGCGCCCAGTCATCAGCTTACCGTCGGTTTCCAAACGGACGCGGTCGCGCAAACCATTCAGCATAAGCGTTTGGTGTGCTTCCGCCAGCCCGATTTCCCATGGAAGACCAGCGTGCTTGATACTTGTTTTCGGAGATGCACCTGTACCACCGTCGTATCCACTGATGACGATGACATCAGCGCTCCCTTTTGCCACACCGGCAGCAATCGTACCGACGCCGCCTTTGGCAACCAATTTAACGCTGATCCGTGCATCTCTATTGGCATTTTTCAAATCGTGGATCAGCTGCGCCAAATCCTCGATACTGTATATATCATGGTGCGGCGGCGGAGAAATCAAGCCGACA
Source organism: Terribacillus sp. FSL K6-0262 (assembly GCF_037977385.1). Lineage (NCBI taxonomy): Bacteria > Bacillati > Bacillota > Bacilli > Caryophanales > Bacillaceae > Terribacillus > Terribacillus sp. FSL K6-0262. The sequence continues at coordinate 17,318 of NZ_CP150277.1, forward strand.
CCTGGAGTGGATTTCCGTACATCAGCAACCCATGGGTATACTTTCTTACCCGGCAGCTGTCCGCCTTCCCCTGGCTTTGCTCCTTGCGCCACTTTGATTTGCAGCTCATTCGCCTGTACCAGATAGGAACTCATGACACCGAAACGGCCGGAAGCAATCTGCTTGATGGCGCTGCGGCGGTAATCTCCATTTTCATCCATCGTATAACGTTTGGGATTTTCGCCGCCCTCGCCGCTGTTGCTCTTGCCGCCTAAGCGATTCATCGCGATCGCAAGAGCTTCATGGGCTTCTTCACTGATGGATCCAAAGGACATCGCCCCTGTTTTGAAGCGAGTCACGATGCTTTCCACCGATTCCACTTCATCAAGCGGAATCGCCTTCTTTTTCTTGAAATCGAATAGGTTGCGAAGGAATCCGAGCCGTTCCTGATCGGCAGCTTCGGTATACTCCTTGAATAAGTCATAGTCGTTTCGGCGGCACGCCCATTGCAGCGTATGGATCGTTTTGGGATTGAACGCATGATGTTCCCCGTTTTTCCGCCATTGGTACTCACTGCCGGTTTCCAGGGCTGCCGTCCTTGATTTATAGGCAGCTTGATGACGTTTTTTCGCCTCCAGGGCAATGGTGTCCAAATCAATTCCATCAATTTGGGACGTCGTACCAGTGAAATACTCGGAAATAACATGATGACTGATACCGACTGCCTCAAAGATTTGTGCCCCGCGGTAGCTTTGTACAGTGCTGATGCCCATTTTGGACATGACCTTGACGACGCCTTCGGTCAATGCGGCAGCATATTCCCTGATGGCCTCAGGATAAGTCAAGTCAATATCGCCATGATCGATTGCTTCCTTCACTGTTGCATACGCCAGATAAGGATGGATCGCATCTGCCCCATAGCCGAGCAGCGTCGCGACATGATGGACCTCCCGCACTTCCCCGGCTGAGGCGATCAAGCTGACCTTGGTCCGAAGACCTTTGCGGATGAGATGCTGATGCAGCCCGCTCACAGCAAGCAGAGCAGGAACCGGTACGTATATATCAGACATCAGGCGGTCAGTCAGCACAAGAACGCTGACGCCCTTCCTGATTGCTTCCTCTGCCTCCTGAAAAATGCGCTGCATGCTCTTCTGGAGGTTTTTCCCGAATAATGTATGGATCTCCTGCAGCTTGAAATCACCGCTTTTATCGGTTATCAGCTGTTCCAGCTGGTTATTCGTAATGACAGGTGATGCCAATTTGATCCGTCTGCAATTCGTTCCATCCGGATGCAGCAAATTGCCCTCTTTTCCAAGATAGGAAAGCGTGCTGGTAACGATCTGCTCCCTGTATGCATCAATCGGCGGGTTCGTCACCTGGGCGAACAGCTGCTTGAAATAATTGAACAGCGATTGCGGCCGGTCCGACAGCACAGAGAGCGGCGTGTCATTCCCCATCGCCCCGATCGGGTCTTTGCCCTCTGATACAAGCGGAACAAGATACTTCTTGACATCTTCATATGTGTAGCCGAATGCCTTTTGTTTGGTGACAAGGTCCTCGACAGCACTATCATCTGCAGCCGTCTGATCGCGGAGCTCCACGATATTATCATCCAGCCACTTTTGATACGGCTCTGCAGCAGCCATCTCCTGCTTGATTTCTTCGTCAGGAATCAAACGGCCTTGCTCCAAATCCAATAGCAGCATTTTGCCCGGGCTGAGCCGATCTTTAAGCAGGACATTCTCTTCCTCGACATCGATGACTCCCACTTCGGAGGAGAGGATGAGATGATCATCCTTCGTCACATAATAACGACCGGGACGCAAACCATTACGGTCGAGGATTGCGCCGATTTGTTTCCCATTCGTGAACGATATGGCTGTCGGACCGTCCCAAGGCTCCATCAATGTGCTATGATAAGCATAAAAAGCACGTTTTTCCTTATCCATATAGGGGTTCTTATCCCATGGTTCCGGAATCATCATCATGGCAGCATGAGCCGGTTTACGGCCCGCTAGCACGAAGAATTCAAAAGCATTATCCATGATGGAGGAATCACTTCCGTCCGTATCCAGAATCGGCAGGATCTTAGCTGCGTCCTTACCGAAAGTTTTGGTAACCAGCTGCTCCTGACGGGCGCGCATCCAATTGACATTCCCTTGCAGCGTATTGATTTCCCCATTATGGATGAGATAACGGTTCGGATGGGCCCGTTCCCAGCTTGGGAAGGTATTCGTACTGAAGCGGGAGTGCACAAGTGCAAATGCACTCTCAAACAGCGGATCCTGCAGATCCAGGTAGAACTGATCGACCTGCGCGGAGGTCAGCATCCCTTTGTAGACGATCGTCTCACTGGAAAAGCTCGCGAAATACAGATGCTGCTGCATTTCTTTTGCTTCGTTTTCCGCTTGCTTGCGGATCACGTACAGCTTCCGCTCAAACGGGAGGCCCTTTTCTGTCTGCTCCCCGATTCCCACGAACAGCTGGCGGACATAAGGCTTCACGTCCTTTGCCATGATGCCGATGTGCGTGTCATCGACAGGTACGGTGCGCCAGCCGATTACGTGCTGACCTTCCGCTTCCACAAGAGAGCTGATTTTGCTTTCCAATTCCTCCTGCTGGGAGTCCTGCGTGTTGAAGAAAATCATCGCCACGCCGTAAGCACCCGCTTCAGGTAAAGAAAATTCGGTCTTTTCGGAAAAATAACGGTGTGGAAGCTGCACCATGATCCCCGCTCCGTCCCCTGATGCAGGATCGCTCCCTTGACCGCCGCGGTGATCCAGCTGACGCAGCAGCTGCAATCCTTTTTGAACGATATAATGGGCTGCTTTCCCCTTCATATGCGCGTACAAGCCGATACCGCATGCATCGTGCTCGAATTCCGGTCGATAAAGGCCTTGTGCTTTTGGTAGAAAATGAAATGCCATTATTAATCCCTCACTCTCTGTCTCGAAACCGACATGTTGTCTTATAGTACATTGTAGGTTTTCTAATTGATCGAAACAATATATAATTTAGATAGAATCAATCTCATTTTGAGATAGAAAGGAGGAGTGCAGCATGGAATTACGTCAACTGCGCTATTTTATCGAGGTTGCCAAACGGGAGCATATGTCGGAAGCTGCAGAATATTTGCTTGTCGCTCAGTCCGCCATCAGTCGGCAAATCAGCAATTTGGAGGATGAATTGGGTGTGGACCTGTTCGAACGCGAGGGGAGAAATGTCAAGCTGACCAAAATAGGACGTACCTTCCTAACCCATATCGAAACAGCCATGCAGGCAATCGATTATGCAAAGAAGCAAATCGATGAGCATTTGGATCCGGAGCGCGGGTCGGTAAAGATCGGCTTCCCGACCAGCCTGGCCGGCCAGCTGCTGCCTACGGTCATTTACTCTTTCAAGGAGGCCTATCCGAATATCCAGTTTCAGCTGCGGCAAGGTACTTATCAATTCCTGATCGAACAAGTATCCCGGGGCGATATCGATATCGCATTTATCGGTCCCGTCCCGCGGGATCATGACCGCATCGATGGCGAAATCCTCTTTACCGAAAGCTTCTCTGCGCTCCTTCCTGTCGCACACAGGTTCGCTGAACGTGAGCAGCTGCAGCTGAAAGATTTACAAAAGGAGCAATTCGTCCTTTTCCCTGAAGGCTATAAATTGAGGCAGCTTGTGATGGATGGCTGCAAGAAGGCGGGTTTTGAACCGACTGTATCATCTGAAGGAGAAGATTTGGATGCAATCAAAGGGCTCGTTGCAGCCGGCATCGGCATCAGCATTTTGCCGGAAAGTACATTTTATGATGCCACCCCGCGGATGACAGCGAAAATTCCGATTACATTTCCGGAAGTGAGGAGATCTGTCGGCGTCATCATGCCCAAAGAGAGGCAAGTGGCACCATCGGAACAACTGTTTTACGATTTTGTCCGTGATTTCTTCTCCCGCTTGCAGCAATTCAGATAAAAAAAACGATTGTGCATGACGCACAATCGTTTTTAGTTTACGACGCTGTCAGCCGGGCTCAAAAGACGGCTCAGCTTTGTCAGTTCGAATTCTTCGAGCATCGCTTGCTTCTGTTTTTCATCCACTGCCCAAACAGCATCTTCAAGAGGACAGCTGATCGGAACCTCGCAATGGATTGCAGCAAGCTTTCTGCTCAAATGTAAATTGTCCAAATCCGACTCGATTTTCTTCCGTACACCATTAGGAAGCTCGGCGAGATTCTCCAGTATATTATCGATGGTTTCAAACTGAGTCAGCAGCTTGATGGCTGTCTTTTCACCGATGCCCTTGACGCCCGGGTAATTGTCGGAGCTATCCCCCATCAAGCCTTTCATATCGATGATTTGCGCCGGAGTCAGTCCCTTTTGTTCCAAAAAGGTGGCTTCCTGGAATACTTCATAGTTTCCCTCGCCTTTTCGCATGATGGCAACGTCCACATTCGGCTGGACAAGCTGCAGCATATCCTGGTCGCCGGTAAGTATCGTCACTTGATGCCCTTCAGTTGCATAAAGGCATGCCAATGTCCCGATGCAGTCGTCTGCTTCATAATTTTCCAGGCCGATGTTGGGGATACCATAACCAGCAGCAACCTGCTTGACCGCATCGAATTGCGGGATCAGTTCGACAGGCGGCGCCTCACGATTGCCTTTGTACGTATCCAGCATCTCGCTGCGGAATGTCTTCGAGCCCATATCCCAGCAAGCAGCCACATGCGTCGGTTCGAAATGATCAACTGCAGCAGCCAGATGACGGATAAAGCCATGCAGCCCATTGGTCGGCATCCCTTTTGAGTTGATCATAAAATAATTACGGTAAGCTGTGGCATGGAATGCGCGGAATAATATCGCCATGCCATCTATCAATAAGATGTGATTTTTCATAACCGTTTCATAGTCTCCTTCTTTTCTTTCATCCTTCTAGTTTATCATACTAGTACAACTTATATATATAGGGTAAAATAAGTCATATTACACCAGGAAGGAGCTAGGAAACTATGACAACAAACTTTGCCAAGGCAACATTCGCAGGAGGATGCTTCTGGTGTATGGTGAAGCCATTCGATCAATGGGATGGCGTGGAATCGGTCATCTCCGGCTACACTGGGGGCCATGTCGAGAATCCCACCTACGAGCAAGTGAAAACAGGGACGACAGGACACTATGAAGCTGTCGAAATCACGTATGATCCAGCGAAGATAACATATCAGCAAATACTGGACCTATATTGGCCGCAAATCGACCCCACCGATGCTGGCGGTCAGTTCCATGATCGCGGTGATCAGTACCGTACCGCTATCTTTTATCATGACGAGGTGCAGGAAGAGCTTGCGCAGTTCTCCAAAAAAGCACTTGAAGAAAGCGGCAAGTTCAAACAGCCGATCGTGACCGAGATCCTGCCGGCAGCTCCCTTCTATCCTGCCGAGGATTATCATCAAGACTTCTATAAGAAAGAAAAAGAAGCTTACGAAGAAGATCGTGCAAAATCCGGCCGGGATGAATTCATCGAAGAACACTGGAATAAATAAAGGAGCGATTTTTTCGCTCCTTGTTTCACACACTTCAGTTTACATAATATAATTATGGTCTACCGATTGTTTGATCAGTTCATATGATTTCCATTTTGCTTCCTTATCATGGATATTGGTTATGATCATGAACTCATCTGCTTGGTAGAGATCCTTCAGTCTTTCAAGCTCCTCTCTTACTTTCTCAGGTGTGCCGATGACACAGCGTTTGCGGTTTTGGCGGATGGTTTCTTTATCCGCTTCCGTCAGCTGACGTTTCTTGATAAGTTCCGGGGATGGAATCTGCGTATCACGTCCTTTGCCGACACTCAGAAGCCAATGATCCTGACTCTCCGCCAACGCTTCCGCCCGCTCTTGTGTTTCTGCACAAACAACAAAAATGCAAACAATCCCATATGGCTTCTCCATGGACACAGATGGACGAAACGCTTCCTTATATATAGGCATCGCATCGGGCTTAGCCGGGCTGATGAAGTGACCGAATACATAACCGATCCCCAGTTCCCCCGCCCGTCTGGCGCTTCCCTCCGATAAGCCAAGCACCCATAATGGCGCAGGATCTTTCACTCGCGGAGAAGCTTTCACCGAGCGATAAGGATGCTCACGCGGAAGTGTATTATGCAGAAAGCCTTGCAGCTCCCGCAGCTTTCTTGGAAATTCCCCCATGCCGCTATCGGCACCATCCGCCAAAGCACTCCTCGTCTGTTCATTGCCGCCTGGCGAACGGCCGACTCCCAAATCGACCCGTCCAGGAAATAATCCCGCCAAGGTATGAAAGGTTTCCGCTACCTTCAGCGGACTGTACTGCGGCAGCAATACCCCTCCTGTCCCGACCTTTATTGAATTCGTCGCACTGGCAATCCGCGTAGCCATTATTTCAGGGGCGACGCTGACCAATCCGTTTGTATTATGATGCTCTGCAAACCAATAACGCTCATAGCCTAGCCTTTCTGCATGCTGTGCAAGCTCTATCGCTTCTTGCAATGCCTCCTCCGGCGTCATTCCCCTTCTGATCGGTGCCTGATCCAATACGCTGAGCTTCATGCGCCCACCTCTTCCCTGCAACTAATTATCCATCTTATTGTAGGTAATGAAACGGGAAGCATACAAGGTATTCGCTCAGGAAATCCATGCAGAAGCATTTTTGATAGGCACATACATCTTTCCATTTGCATACTATTTTCAATTCCTAAAATAAACATCCCGTATAATCACAGAAATAAAACAAACCCTGAAATTCCCCAATCATATAGGAATTTCAGAGTCTGATATGTCATCTAATCCGTTTTATCCATGTGTTGCGACCAAATGCTGGAGAAACCCCTAATCAAAGTTTAATCTACATAACCATCTAGAAATTTACTCGCCTCACTATTAAACTTCCACATTACCCCAAATTTATCGACTAACATTCCAAAGCTTGCTGACCACGGCGTTGAGGATATCGGCATGATCACAGTACCACCCTCTGAAAGCCCTTCAAAGTATTGCTTATTCATTTCTGGATCAGCATCTATAATACTGATCAGGATGGTATTCCCATTTGTGATTTCGCCTGTCGCAGCTTGCATAAAAGGCGGAACATCAGAGATCATTAAAATATTCCCTGCAAACTCGATACGAGAATCCATAATCATATTTTGTTCCTCTTCCTTTATTGGAGCATTTGGATCTTGGCCAACATCACCAAACCTCGCCTTTTTAACACGAGTTGCTGCTAATGTCTTTTCATAAAAGGCCAACGCTTCTTCTGCTCTTCCATCGAATTGCAGATAAGTTATTGCTTTCATATTTTATTCCTCCTTTTCATATTTGAAGTATAATAGGGCATGGGCGACATATGTATGTCATATATCGGAGGGAAATATGAAAAAAATTGAGCGACTTATCTCGATAGTGATGATTTTGTTACAAAAGGAAGTCGTTTCAGCATCAGAATTCAGCCGACTTTTTCATGTGACAAAACGAACGATCCAACGTGATATGGAAACATTACATTATGCAAACATCCCTATTTACGCAGAATATGGTGCTGAAGGGGGATATGCGCTAATGGAAGAGTATAAATTCGATAAGCGATTACTGAATCACAAGGATATTGAAAATATACTTATAGCTTTAGGTGGCGTTGAGGGACTGATTACCGATCAGGGGATCCAAACGACTATTCAGAAAATCAAAGGAATGACCAGCGCAGATATTTCTCCAACACTTGATTTGACTTTCTACGATTGGCCGGGAAGAAGCCAAATCAACGAAGAAGTGCTATTTATCAGGCAAGCAATTGAGAAAAATTGGTTATTGAAATTTGAATATGTGGATCAAATGGGAAATAAAACGTACAGACTCGTAGAGCCCTATAAGTTACATTTCAGGGAGAGGAATTGGTATCTCTTTGGTTATAGTCTAGAACGGGAAGATTATCGGACATTCAAGATAACGAGGATATTACATATCCAAAAAGACGGTTTTTTTGTTCCAAGGACTGACCAGGAATTTCAACATAAAAAACAATATAATGAACAAAAAAATTTGGTTAATGTGCATCTATCGATAGATGTTGCTGTAAGGGATCAATTTATCGAAAGGTATGGGAAAGATGCCATGATAAAAGGAACTGCTGGTAGTTACCTTGCAGTGATTGAATTGCCTGAGCATCAATATGCCTATCAATTTTTAGCCGGATTCGGTAATAAAGTCAAGATCATCAAGCCAAAAGGTTTTATTGCGAAATATATAAAATTTTTGGAGGAAGCAGTGAAACTTTACAAATGAAGTGTTCGTAGATGGTCCATCCAAGATAGTGTACTTAATCGAACGGTGTAGGTGTATATTTACGAGAAATATTATAACTGTCCTTGATACATCTACCATATAATGATGATCTATTTGAATTCTTATTTCTCTAAATTTAAAGCTGGATATTACATTCCTTCCATTTGTTTAACATACCATAATTCCCTGTCCATCCTGAATGTATTATCCTTGTATTGAAAGGGGGAATTGAAATGAGAATATTTGATGCTCATTTTCACATTATTGACTTCGATTATCCTGTTATTGAGAATCAAGGATATACCCCACCCAGCTACGTTACAGAAGATTATCTAACAGAGACTGCTGATTTAAATGAAGCGATTGTATCTGGATCATTTCAAGGTTTTGATCAAGAATACTTACTGAAGGCACTTAAACAAATGGGAACAGCATTTTGTGGCGTTATACAGTTGCCTTATACAGTAACAGATGAAGAAATCTTAAAATTACATACCAATGGAGTAAGAGCATTACGATTTAATATTAAACGCGGCGGATCAGAGGATTTGTCAAAATTTGATTACTTTGCAAGAAGAGTGTACGATTTGGCCGGATGGCATAGCGAACTTTATATTGATGCGATACAGCTACCTGAGATAGCAGCAATCATCGAGAAACTACCTGCTATTTCAATCGATCATTTAGGATTGTCAGAAGAAGGGCTACCACATCTTTTAAGATTAGTAGATAAAGGCATACACGTAAAAGCCACAGGGTTTGGACGAGTTGAACTAAATATTGAAAACGCTTTAAAGTCTATATATAAAGTAAACCCGGATGCTCTATGTTCGGTACAGATTTACCATCAACAAGAGCCAAAAGGCCTTTTGAGCACAAAGACATTGAATTAGTTCAGAGTTTATTTGATGATCAAGCTACGGATAAGATTTTGTATACAAATGCTATGAAGTGGTATTTCAAATAATATTTTAAATGAGTTTTTCTATTGCCTCCCTCATTCCAAGGAAAGTTGAATTTTTAAGTTACTAAGATATAAGAAGGTGATCTTAATGAATTTGAATCAAATTATCTTTAGAGAGGCAAAAATTCAAGATCTTGACAGAATAGTGTATATGTTATCAGATGATATTCTAGGAAGTAAGAGAGAAGATTATAAACACCCCTTGCCTGATAGTTACATAAATGCATTTCAATCTATAAACTCTGACCCAAACAATGAACTGATAGTAGCCTGTTATGGCAGTGAGATTATCGGTGTTCAGCAGATTACGTTTACTCCGTTCATTACTTATCAGGGCGGATGGAGAGCTACAATTGAAGGTGTTCGCACTGCATCTATCGTACGTGGGAAGGGTGTAGGATCTGAATTGATTAAATGGGCAATTCACCGCGCAAAAAAACGTGGATGTCACTTAGTTCAATTGACTACAGATAAAAATAGACCCGAAGCACTTCATTTTTATGAAAAGTTAGGATTTAAGCCATCACACGAAGGTTTAAAGCTACACCTGTAACGCAAAAGCACTTCCCTTATGTATTTTTTTAGCAATGACGCTCCTACTCACATTAATAATCAAGTCAAGGAGTTATCTATTTCTTTTCTCAGTAGGTATCTACCAAAGCATTCAAGTCATCATTAACCATGACTGCATATTACAACCTTTTCCTTCACATATTGATGGATCGGCCGCCTGGATCCATTCAGATGGCTGTCTGGAATTTACAAGATATCATTCACAAACCACAACCTGCCTTGAGAATGATGCCTTGAGCCCCTTGTTGGCAACACAGCGGTCAATTATCACAAAACCCGCCTTCTTGATCATCTCATCCATATCTTCGATAGTCAGGATGACGACTTTATCGGCTATCCTTCGTGCTTGCTTAATAATGGTATATTGTTCCTCCGCAGTGGCACGAGCATACAAATTATAAGGCATGTCAATGATTGCCACATCATAATGACCTTCCTGCTCGGCTATGTCTTTTACAGCCACAGCGCCTTGGTAATTGAAATGCGCGATATTTTTCTGTGCACCCTTCACTACAAGTGGATTTCGATCGGCTCCGAGAATGGGAATACCCATCGAAAGGGCTTCCACGAGGACCGTGCCAATTCCGCAGCATGGATCGATCACGCGGATACCTGCTGGATCCGGAACGGCGATATTCACAACGGCTCTGGCCAAACGAGTGCTTAAGGCCGTCGAGTACTCATGTGGTTTCTTTGAATGTTTCAGCCACAGTGATTCGCTCGCTTGATACTTTCCAAAATACCAGCGTCCTTTAAAGGGAACGATTCCGAAGAGAAAATCCGGATTTTGCATTTTGGCCTTCCCTATAATATTCCATCCAACTTCCTTCTCAATAGCCCGCTGTTCGTCAAATTCTATCTTCCGTCCATCGGAAAGGTCATTAATTTTTATGTAAAGTACCTTGAAGGTTTTGTCATTTAGCTCCAACAGACGGACCTGCTGGGCAATCTCGACGATAGACGCTCCTGAATAGAGAATGGAAAGCCTGCCTTTTATGAATGGACTCCTGCTTGGATCGATTTCTTTCGTGCTTTTGATAATGTTGTCTGCTTCTTGTCCGAAGAGCATTCTTTGCTCCAATTTGCGAAGCGAGTATTCTTCCCTGCTTGTCGTATAAGTGTATAGATATTCCGCTGGTGCAATCACTGCAGTCGTCATGTATCTGCCTTTCTTTAACCGTGATTTCTTTTATAGATATCCATTATAACAGAACCTGTGCATTTGTCCCGCGGCGTATAAAACCACATAATGAAGAAATTGCCGCAGGACTTCCAAGTTTGTTCAGTCATGGAATCCCAGACAGGTCCGAAAAGGGAACAGACAGGTTGGGGAAGGGTTTATCTTAGAAGAGGCATGGAAATGAAAAGAGGGCCAGGCCTCCCAGCAGACCTGGCTTAGATTCTTGATAAGACAATTGACGGATCCTAGGATGGATATTTTGCAATTAATTCCTGAATGCCTTAAGTTGTTGATTTAAGCCTTTGGTAGAAACATATACTTCCTGATAAACACGGAATAATTTTTTGTATCTTTGCACATTTGCAGCAATCGGCTTGAATTCTTTCATTTTTCCAGTAAATACATCGGCACATTCTTCAAGTGTGGAAAACCATCCGGCACCGACAGCTGCCAGCATTGCCGCTCCGACACCAGGACCTTGTTCACTCTTTAAACGCACAATCGTGGCGTCGAAGATATCCGCCTGCATCTGAAGCCATGTATCATTTTTTGCTCCGCCGCCGATAGAGACAATGGTATTGATGACTTTGCCATTTTCACGGAAAATTTGGATGGATTCATGGAGGGAAAATGTGATTCCCTCCAGTACGGCCCTGACAAAATCCTTGATAGAGTGAGCAGCATCCATTCCGATAAAACTTCCGCGAATGATCGAATCAGCAAAAGGAGTTCGCTCGCCGGAAAGATACGGTGTGAAAATCAATCCATTGGATCCGATTGGTACCTTGTCGATTCCGTCCAGCAAAGATTCAAAGTCTTGATCTTTGGCGAAAACATCTTTGAACCAATGAAGGCTGTACCCTGCCGACAGAGTGACACCCATTGTATAAAACGCATCCTTCTTGCCATGATTGAAATAATGCACCCTTCCACCAAAATCCAATTCACCATTGTCTTCATAAGACAAGATGACCCCAGAGGTTCCGATACTGCAAAGGGAGTCTCCTTCCTTTAAGATTCCGGATCCAATGGCTCCGCAGGCATTATCTGCCCCTCCAGCAAACACAGGAGTTGACGGGGACAGCCCTGATGCCGCAGCAAAAGCGGAAGTCAATGTCCCGACGCACTCATGCGATTCCACAAGCGGTGGACATAAAGAAGGTGGAATACCCAGGATTTCACATATCTCCCCACTCCATGTTTTTTCACTTATACTTAATAAGAGCGTTCCGGCGGCATCGGAATACTCGGTCGCTATGTGTCCGGTCATACGGTAACGGACATAATCTTTTGGAAGCAGGAATGTCGATGCCTTGCTGAATGATTCTGGTTCGTTTTCTTTTACCCATAATAATTTCGGTAGGGTAAATCCTTCAAGTGCCGAATTTTTGGTGACTGACAATAGCTTCTCCATGCCGACTCTATCATGGATTTCCTTACACTGTCCGGTAGTGCGTGTATCATTCCACAGGATTGCATGACGCAGGACATTTCCCTTTTCATCAAGTAAGACTAGGCCGTGCATCTGACCGGAAAAACTGATCCCTTCTATGTCCTCGATATTTCCTTCGAATTTCCTTGATAAGCTTTGCAGGGCGTCAATCGTCTGATGTATCCATTCTTCTGGATCTTGTTCGCTGAATCCGGATTTTTCCTGGATCAAAGGATAAGCCCTGGTTTCCTCCAAACAAACCTCTCCCGCTTTGTTTAGGAGCAGTATTTTTACAGCGCTTGTTCCCAAATCTATTCCAAGCACATATTTCAATTCCTCTCCCCCTTTTCACGAAACAATGGGATATACCAAAATGAAATCCCTTCATCCGGTATATCCCCTGATTGCCTATTCTGTCAGGACAGTTAATAAGTACTGATTGATTGTCGCTTTCAACTGTTCTGTACGCCCTGAAGTGTTTTTGATTTCCCCTAATCCCAAAGCATATTCCTCAAGCTTATGAAAGTCCGTTCTATTCTCCACTATCTCTTTTCCTATCCCGCTTTCATAGCTGCTGTAACGAGTTTCGATGAAGTCCTCCAATACGCGATCTTCCAGCAATCTCTCTGCTGTCTTCAGACCCGCTGCAAAGCTGTCCATCCCTGCAATATGTGCATGGAAAAGATCCTCTGCTTCAAACGATCCCCTCCTTACCTTCGCATCAAAGTTTAAACCGCCTTTACCAAGTCCGCCATTTTGCAGAATTTCGTACATCGCCAGAGTGGCAGCATATAAATCGGTCGGGAATTCATCGGTATCCCAGCCAAGCAGCGGATCACCTTGGTTTGCATCAACGGAACCCAATAAACCATGGATGCGTGCGACCCGCAGTTCATGTTCAAATGTATGGCCTGCCAATGTAGCATGATTTGCTTCAATATTGAATTTAAAGTGATCTTTCAAATCATAATTTTGGAGAAAAGCTAACCCTGTGGCTACATCGAAATCATATTGATGCTTTGTAGGCTCTTTCGGTTTTGGCTCGATCAGGAACTGCCCATTGAAACCAATTTCTTTTGCATAATCAACGGCCATATGCAAGAATCTGGCCAAATTATCCTGCTCCAGCTTCATATCTGTGTTCAATAGCGTTTCATATCCCTCACGGCCGCCCCAAAACACGTAATTCTCAGCTCCAAGATCTTTGGCTATTTCGAGCCCCTTCTTTACCTTGGCAGCAGAATAAGCATACACGTCCGCATTGGCCGCTGTCGCTGCTCCATGGACAAAGCGGGGATGGGTAAACATATTCGCTGTATTCCATAAAAGCTTCGTTTTGCTAGTCTTCATATACTCCTTGATCATGGCAACGATTATGTCGAGATTTTTATTTGTCTCAGCCAAGGAACTTCCTTCAGGCGCAATATCTACGTCATGGAAACAAAAGAATGGTACATTCAGCTTTTCGAAAAACTCAAATGCTGCTTCCACACGTGCTTTAGCCAAGTCCATACCTGAGAATCCATCCCATGGGCGCAGCATATTCCCGCTGCCGAATGGGTCGGAACCATCCATGGTCATCGTATGCCAAAATGCAACACCAAACCGGAGTATTTCTTCCATTGTCTTCCCAGCGACCTTTTCCTCCGGGTTATAAAATTTATAGGCAAGCGGATTGGTAGAACCAGCACCCTCGAAGACGATTTTGTCAACGTTTTCAAAATAAGCCATAACATTACCCCCTATTTTTTTTGCTTGAAATATCTACCCAAACAGCCAATATGAGAATCAAACCTTTTACGATGTATTGCCAAAAAGCTTCTATGTTCATAATGCTCATTCCATTGTCGATGCTGGCCATTATCAGGGCGCCAATCAAAGCACCGGTGATTTTCCCTTTACCTCCCATAAGACTGGTCCCGCCAATGACACATGCCGCTATGGCATCCAATTCATACATGTCGCCGGCACTGACAGTTGCCGCATTCAGTCTGCTTGTAAGCAGGACCCCACTGACTCCTGCCAACGCTCCCATCGAGATGAAAACCCAAAGTGTATTCCATTTAATATTGATACCTGATAATGCTGCTGCCTCCTGATTCCCTCCGATTGCATAGACATAGCGTCCAAATGCAGTCTTGTTGGATACGAAAATAAAGATGGCTGCCAGTATCAAAACGATGAATATAGGAACAGGGATTCCCAAATAGCGATTCAACATATAGGTGGCCAACAATATGAAAAAGGAATACACGGCTGCTTTTCCATAATCCATGAAACCATTGGCTACGATCAGCCCCAATTGCTTCCGTTTAAAGCGATTTCTAAAAGTTCCATATACCAATAGGGCAATACTGATTGCCGCCAGGATATACCCTGGTACATATGGAAGATAGCTGTTTCCGATTTGTTTAAAACCTTCATTCATAGGTGCTACCGTTTGCCCCTTGCTGATTCCGATCAATATGCCTCTGAAAACCAGCATACCAGCCAGCGTAACTATAAAAGCAGGTACTGCCCGATATGCCACCCACCATCCCTGCCATAATCCGAGCAATGCTCCGGCAAGAACCGTGATAAGGAGCACAGGTATGGTACCCCAGCCATGCCAGACCTGTAATATAGCGGCTATCCCGCCAAGCAGCCCGACCAAAGATCCGACAGATAAGTCAATATGACCGGCAACAATTATCAACGTCATTCCAATTGACAGTACAGCAATCACCGACATCTGTGTGAATAGATTGGAAATATTCCTGGATGACAGGAACTCCCCTCCGGTGAAAACACTGAAAATAACGGCGATCAACACTAATGCAAAGAGGAGAGTGTATGCTTGATAGTCCAGTTTAAAGCTGATTTTCCGCTGTTTTTCCGTTGCTCCATTAGCCGATGGAAGCGGACTGTTCACTTCGATCCCCTCCTGTTGCGCAAGTCATGATCTTTTCTTGAGTGACATCATCCCTTAGGAATTCCCCAGCAACCGTTCCTTCGGACATGACGATTATTCGATCGGACATACCCATCACTTCAGGAAGCTCCGAAGAAATAAGGACGATCCCGACACCTTCCTTGACAAGTTCATTCATGATTTTGTAGATTTCATACTTGGCTCCTACATCGATTCCTCTGGTAGGCTCATCGAGGATCAATATTTTTGGCTTGTTCATCAGCCATTTGCTCAGTACCACCTTTTGCTGATTACCGCCGCTCAATTGACCAGCCTTTGTTTCAAGGTCGGGAGCTTTTAACTTCATCTTTTCTGTGATAATGGCTGCATGCTTGATTTCCAATGCACGATCAATCACTTTTATATTCATCACTTTATCAAGGGCGGCCAGCGTTGTATTTTTTGTTATATCCATCCCAAGCACCAATCCGTAACGCTTCCTGTCTTCAGAGACATAAGCCATTCCCTCATTGATGGCATCTGAAGGCTTTTTGATGGTTTTCCGTTTCCCATCTATCAAGACAGTTCCTTTCTTCTTGCCTTTGTAACCTCCAAACAGACTGACGAACAACTCTGAACGTCCGGCACCCATCAATCCGGCAAAACCAAGGATCTCTCCTTTTCGAAGATGGAATGACACATCCGCGAGCAATCTTTTTCCTGTTTCATCTGTAAAAGCGTAATCTTTCACTTCCAGGATTTTTTCTTTTCCGATTGCATGCGGCTCATATGGAAAAAGCTCCGTCAAATCACGCCCGACCATTTTGGAGATTATTTTTTGTTCCGTCATATCTTCGATAGGATCGGTACTGATCGTCTTCCCATCCCTCAAAATTGTCACAGTATCGGCAAGCTCCAAAACTTCCCCCAGTTTGTGGGAAATGTAGATACAGGTGACACCTTGGTGCTTTAAGCCATTCAGCAATTGTATCAATACTTTCACGTCACTCTCCGTCAACGCAGCTGTCGGCTCATCCAGGATGAGTATCTCCGTTTTTTTCGTAAGCGCCTTTGCGATTTCCAACAATTGTTGTTTCCCTACAGATAAATCACCCGTTCTGACTTGCGGGTCTATATTCAGTCCGATTTGTTCCAGCTTTTTCTTGGCTTCAGAGTAAATCCTGTTCCAATCGATAAACTTTCTTCTCATCAGATCATCGCCCAGGAAAAGATTCTCTGCAACCGACATTTCCTCCACCAGCGCCAGTTCCTGATAAATGATCCCTATACCTGCATCCTGCGCCTCTTTGATTGATTTGAACTCTGCTTCGTTTCCGTTAATGACAATTTTTCCGCTGTAACTATTCCGAGGGTAAACACCGCTGAGTATTTTCATCAAAGTTGATTTCCCTGCTCCGTTTTCTCCGCAGAGCGCGTGTATTTCTCCTTTTCTAACGGAAAACGTCACATCTTCCAAAGCACGTACACCCGGAAACTCCTTTGTGATGCCTTTCATTTCAAGTGCATACATGCCTGTATGTCCCTCCCGCCACTGATTGATTGTTAGGACTTTTCCAGAGTTCACAAGGTACATCCAGCTTGATTTTCATTTTGATGCCATTCCGTAACCTGTCCTTATGAATAAATAATCTCCGGCTCCATATTACCCAGCAGCTGGCCATTCACTCTCTGGTACGTTTTTATATACATCCTCAAGTGAATGAAATCCATCTTTGATCACGGTATCAGCCAAGTTATCTTTATTCACCTGGATTGGTTCGAGCTTGATGAATGGTACATCCATCTTTCCATTGTTGATGGTGGAGTCAGCTTTGACTTCCTCCCCTTTTGCCAGCTGGACTGCCACTTCGGCACTTTTTGTCGCAATTTCTTTAATCGGCTTATAAATAGTCATTGTCTGTGTGCCTTCTGCAATTCGCTGTACTCCGGAAAGATCGGCATCCTGTCCGGATATGGCCACTTTCCCTGCCAGACCTTGGGCTTCCAGAGCCTGAATTGCCCCGCCAGCAGTACTGTCATTCGATGCCACGACTGCATCGACGTCATTTTTATTTGCGGTCAGCGCATTTTCCATGATTTTGAGGGCTTCATTTGCATCCCAGTTCTTCACCCATTGATCACCGATGATTTCAATATCCCCACTGTCCACGAGCGGCTGCAGGATATTCAGCTGACCTTCCCGGAATAACTTGGCATTATTGTCTGTCGGAGATCCGCCCATCAAGAAATATTTTCCTGTCGGTACTTGTTCTGTGAGGTATTCAGCCTGCATTTCGCCTACACGCACATTATCAAAAGATACATAGGCATCTATATCTGCCCCATTGATCAGACGATCATAAGAAAGGACTGAAATCCCTTCTGCCTTTGCCTGATCTACAACAGTCGAAAGAGCATCGGAATTGATTGCGATTATGACAAGTGTATCTATATCCTGGGACAGCATGTTTTGGATTTGGGACAGCTGTTTCGCTTCATCACCATCTGCAGATTGGACAAGGACTTCTGCACCCAGCTCTTCTGCCTTCTCCACGAAAAAGTCACGATCATGCTGCCAGCGTTCAAGTGTCAAATCTGAAACGGATAAGCCAATTTTAAGTTTATCGCCTCCCTCTCCTCTTCCAGAGTCATCAGTACTGTCTTTACCAACATCTTGACCGCAGGCTGCTAAGACAAAAAGAAGTAAGCTAACCAAGCCCAGCAAAAGTAAGCCCTTACATTTCTTCACGTAACCTACACCTCCGCTTCTTTTGATAATCCATTTTCCATTTGATAATATCATCGAAAACTTAGTTTGTCTATACGATAAACTAAGTTTTGTTTTAAATATTCCATTGCCTGTTCCTGCAATAAACGTATACTAATGCAATCCATTGCCTTATAATGTAAGTGTTTTCACAGATTCCTAAGCACGCTGTCCCAATAGACTAACAGAAATCGGAGGTTTAAAAATGGAGAGAATCAGCAGTTCTATTTATCTCATATTGGAATGGATCACCCGTTTTGCTTATTTGAATGTCCTGTGGATCTTATTCACCTTCACCGGTGGGATTATCTTAGGATTTTTCCCTTCCACCACTGCCATGTTCACCATCATCAGGAATTGGTTAAGAGGAGAGTCCGATGCTGCGCTGCTTGGGACGTTTTGGTCATCATATAAAAAAGAATTTTGGAAAAGTAATAAATTGGGGATATTCGTTGCCATGCTCATGGTGATAATCATCCTTGATATTTGGTATTTGCACTTCCTTCCCCCTGTCTTGTCGTGGTTCCACATTCCTTTGCTGGTATTTATCCTGTTTTCCTTCCTTTTCTTATTTTATCTTTTTCCGGCATTTGTCCATTTTGATTTGAATGTCCGGTCAATCATTAAGCATGCCTTTCTCATCATGCTGATTCATCCGCTGCACACTCTCATGATCATTATCTGTCTAGCTTGTTTAACACTCATGATGTATGCGCTTCCTTCCTTGGCATTTTTATTTGGTGGAAGTGCTTTTGCTTTTACGACTATGTGGCTTTGCCTTCATGCTTTTACTGGAATGAATAAAAAAAACAGCGCATAAAAGGAGGCTGGGACATAACTAATTCCCCAGTGTTTAAAACCGAATCTTATCTTGAGCGCCGCTTCGGCAGAACACTCCGCTTTCCACGGGAACGGCCTCAGCCTCCTCGTGGAAAGGTCACCACTGTGGGGTCTTCAGCTCGCGCTGTTCCCGTAGGAGTCTCCGTTTCTTCCTACACTGGGATAGATAACTAATCAAAAAACCGAACTTATGCAAATTTTCGTATGAAGATTTGCAATATAGTTCGGTTTTTTATTTGGCTAAAACACTTTTGTCCCAGCCTCTTTGGCTTTTTAACCTTTGACTGCACTGGAGGAAATACCTTCCACCACTTTATTGCTGAAAAACAGGAAGGCCAGCAATATAGGCAGCATACTGATGATCAGAGTTGCCCCGATTGCCCCCCAATCCGTCATATACTGTCCAATGAAATTTTGTATCCCGACTGTCAGTGTTTTGTATTCATCCGAACTTATAAAGGTATTCACAAAAACAAATTCATTCCAGTTATAAATCATGTTGATGATCACTGTGGTGGACAATACCGGAACAGTCATCGGAAGGATGATCCTGAAAAAAATCCTATGAACCGAACAGCCATCCATAATGGCTGCCTCTTCTATTTCGCGAGGCAATGCATAGTAGAATCCCAACAAAATCATCAAGGTGATCGGTAAATTATAAGCTGTATACGTGATGACGATCGACCAAGGATTATCTATCATATCCACTTTCAAAAACATGTTGAACAAAGGGATGATGGAAGAATGTATAGGAATCATCAATCCCACCATGAATAGCCCAAGCACCGGTTTGCTTAACTTCCATTTCATCCTGGTAATTGCAAATGCGGCCATACTTGCCAACAAAACGGTAAAGATGATGGCTACTCCTGTAATCCAGACACTATTCCAGAAATAACCTCCTATACCGCTATCCCATACCTTCATATAATTTTCCCATCTAAATGCAGTTGGCAGGGCGAATGGGGATTCCGAAAAGATCTCCTGATTATTTTTCAAGGAAAAAAGAAACAGCCATAAAATCGGGAATATCTGCAACACAGCCACTGCAGCCAAACATACATAAAGAAGCATGTAGCTTACTTTTTTCAAGGGAACGACCTCCTTTTAATATTGCAATTCCTCTTTGGAAGCTGTGACTTTTCGTATAATGACGGTAACAATCAGTGTGATGAGCAATAACAAGAAACCAATGGCACTGCCATATCCAAAGTCATTACTGGAGAATGCTAACTTGTACATATAGGATGCCATCACTTCACTGGCACCATTAGGTCCGCCGCCAGTCATGACATAAATCAAGTCAAAGTACTTCAATGAGCCTACGACCGCCAGGACAATCGTCACTTTCACAACCCCCATGATCAAAGGCAGTTTGATCCTGTACGCAATCTGCAATGGTGTTGCTCCATCTATTCTGGCAGCCTCGACTATCGACTCGGGGATATTTTTCAAGGCAGCATAATAGATCAATATATAAAAGCCTGCATATTGCCAAAGAATCGGAATGAAGATGGCATATAGGACTACAGTCGGTTCTGCAAGCCAAGCGGGCGGGTTTTCCACCCCAACTAAAGCTAACATGCTATTTAAAATTCCATTGGAAGGATGAAAGACTTTGATCCATAGTTGGGCAATTGCCACCGATGATAACAACATTGGAATCAAGTATATTTTCCGTAGTAGATTGGATCCTTTAATCTTAGATGCCAGAACTAACGATATTGCCAAATACGCAATCAGACTCACAGTGGAAAATAATGCAAGCAAGAATGAATGCAAAGCGCTTTCCCAAAATAGTCCATCCTGGATGGCGTTGAAGTAGTTTTCCATACCGATGTACTTCATGGCACCGATACCATCCCAGTCCATCAAGCCATAGTATCCAGACAGCAGCAAAGGAATGAAGATGAATATGCTGATGAGTAAAAAAGCCGGGAGAATATACAATCCGATTATCCATTTATTGGACATCACTTTATCCATTGGGATCAACTCCTTTTTTATGAATGAAGGGCAATCCAGCTATAGGTTTGCCCTTCACTACCGCTGATTATTTTGAGAGAGCCGCTTCATGTTTTTCGGCGAATTCTTCTGGCGTCACCTCTTTTCCGAATAAGGACTGGATCATATCCAAGTGAACCTGGGCCACATCCGCACTCATTTGAACGTCAGCAAATAAGGTGATATTGCTGGCATTGTTCAAGTCATCCAGTACATCTACATACATTTTGGGAAGATCCAGTGAGGCAGCATCCACTTTTGTAGCTGGAATGACCCCTGCTTCCGTAACCGACTTTTTGCCCCATTCTTGTACAAAAAAAGATACGAATTCTTTTGCCTCTTCTTTTACATCCGAATCCTCTGCGACAAACAAACCGACTCCAGGTCCCCCCACATAACTGCTCATATCCCCCTTCCCATCAACTGTCGGGAAAGGAAAATAACCTACGGAATCCCTGAACTCCTGGAGGACATCTTCATTGGTCGTATAATTGGGAAGATCCCATGTCGCGATCAGATACATGGCTGCCTGTTCATTCATAAACATACTTTTTGCTTCCTCATCCGAAAGTCCATTGAATCCTTTCACAAATGCATCCATATCCACCATGTTCTGAACTTCTTCAGCAGCAGAAACCAGAGCAGGATCCTTGAAGGAACCAGAACCGCTGATTGCGTTTGTCAACGCATCCCCTCCGCCGATCCTATCAGCGAAATACATATACCATAAAGATCCTGTCCAGCGATCTTTATTACCCAATGCAATTGGAGCCACACCATTTTCGGACAGTGTTTTAACGACATCCTGAAATTCTTCGTATGTCTTTGGTACTTCCAAACCATTCTCTTCAAAAATCTTCTTATTATAGAATATTGAGGCAACATTCAATTCAAGCGGTAATCCATACGTACTCCCGTCAATCGCATAAGCTTCTGGTATCCCCGACACAAAACTGTCTTTTAAATCCCCTTCCAGCACATCATCCAACGGAGCAAATTTTTCACCTTCCACATATGGCTCCAAATAACCCGCAGCCCATGTCATACCTACATCGGGCAGTTCATTGGAAGTAGACAACACCTTGATTTTATCCTTGTATTGCTCGTTACTCATCACTTCCAGCTTTACCTTTACGTCTGGATTTTCCGCTTCAAAATCCGCAACGATATCTTGCACGATTTCATTATGCTGCTTCGAACTCCCTTCAGGCCATAGATGCATAAACTCAATTGTTTTACCATCCGAACCAGATACATCATCCGAACCGGAACATCCACTGATCAACAGCAACGAGGAAATAACAGCAAAGAAAATTGTAACCGCTTTCTTTTTACTCAATTCATATTCCTCCCCATTATGCTTTTTTTGTAATGGTCTTGTTACTGGAATAAGTTTACCATCGGGAACAATGTTTGTCTAGTGGATAAACTAAGTTTATCATGGTAAAATGGAAATATTCAAACATTAGAATGGAGCTTTTTCATGAAATCATCCCAAACCTTCAATCAGCATGTTGTAAAAAAAGGAAACAAATCATTGGTTTTACAAACCATACAAGAGCAGATGCCTATATCAAGGGCAGATATCGCAGCTGAAACAGGTCTGAATAAAGGAACTGTATCTTCCCAAGTAAGTGAGCTTCTGGAGGAGAATTTAATCCTGGAATCCGGGCCGGGAGTTTCAAGCGGCGGAAGACGTCCCGTAATGCTTCTATTCAATCACATTGCAGGATACTCCATCGGAATTGATATCGGGGTGAATTACATTCTTGGTATTCTTACGGATTTGCAAGGGAATATCAAGAATGAAAAAATCATTTCTTTCAACGATCTATCCTATGAGGAAATCCTCGGGGAACTATATGCTTCGATTGACTCCCTCCTCCTTTCCATGCCCCCAAGTCCCTATGGACTGGTTGGAATCGGCGTCGGTGTACCAGGAACAGTCAATACAGAAGGTGAAATCTTGCTCGCTCCGAACTTGAATTGGCGAAATATCAATCTGAAGGGTGTGCTGGAGGAAAAATATAAAGTACCGGTGCTGATCGAAAATGAGGCAAACGCAGGAGCTTATGGGGAAAAGCAATTCGGTGCCGGAAAATCTTCCAATAATTTAGTATATGTCAGTGTGGGCATCGGGATTGGTGTCGGCCTCATCCTGAACGGTGAACTCTATAAAGGGCAAAATGGATTCTCGGGGGAGCTTGGACATATGAGCATCGAAACGAATGGTCCATTGTGCCGCTGCGGCAACCATGGGTGCTGGGAACTGTATGCCTCGGAAAAAGCATTGATAAATAGAGCGATTGCATCCGGAATCACATCGGTAAATGGAGATAGGATCTCCCTCGAAGAGCTTAACGACCTTGCTGAAGGAGGTGATCAGCATGCTGTAGAAGTATTTGACAAAATCGGAAGTTATCTTGCAATTGGGATCAACAATATTATCAATATTTTCAATCCAGAAAAAATCATCATCGGCAACCGTCTCGCCTCTTCTGCTAAATGGTTAAGCGAATCCATTGAAATGAAAAAGGCACAGACGCTGCGCACGCATCAGGAAGATTTAAAGATTGATTTCTCTGAGCTATCTCGTTATTCAGCTGCCTTGGGTGCTGCT
The DNA here is from genome assembly GCF_037977385.1 of Terribacillus sp. FSL K6-0262. Classification (NCBI taxonomy): domain Bacteria; kingdom Bacillati; phylum Bacillota; class Bacilli; order Caryophanales; family Bacillaceae; genus Terribacillus; species Terribacillus sp. FSL K6-0262. Next base: position 40,872 of record NZ_CP150277.1, read on the forward strand.
GCTTATGCCAACGAAAACTTCCTGGCTATCGATATCCAGGATGTTTAATTGTTCCGTATTCCTAGAAAAGAGAGGTTATTCAAATGACAATCATTCAAAATCCCATTCTCACAGGGTTTAATCCGGATCCAAGTATTTGTCGCTCAGGAGAAGATTATTATATTGCTGTATCCACTTTCGAATGGTTTCCGGGAGTGGGCATTTATCACTCGAAAGATTTGAAAAATTGGCGTTTGGCATCAAGGCCCCTTAGTCGTATAAGCCAATTGAATATGATGGGTAATCCTGATTCCGGAGGCGTTTGGGCTCCTGCCTTATCCTTTCATGACAATAAGTTCTGGCTCATCTATACCGATGTCAAAGTAGTCGATGGCCAATGGAAGGATTGCCATAATTACTTGGTTACCTGCGATACCATAGATGGTGATTGGTCTGAACCGATATACTTGAACAGTTCTGGATTCGACCCTTCTTTGTTCCATGACGACGACGGTAAAAAATATCTTGTAAACATGGTTTGGGATCAACGAGTCGATCATCATAATTTTTATGGCATCGCTCTGCAGGAATACAATGTTTTGGAAGAAAAACTTGTAGGCAAACGAGAAATCATCTTCAAAGGTACAGAGGTGAAATTAACCGAAGCTCCGCACCTATATAAAATGAACGGATATTATTATCTTTTGACAGCCGAGGGGGGAACCAAATACGACCATCAAGCAACTATTGCACGGTCTGAAAATTTGCACGGGCCATATGAAGTTCATCCGGAAAATCCTTTGATCACTTCTTTTCCGTATCCTAAAAATCCGCTGCAGAAAGCTGGGCACGCATCCATTGTTCAAACACATACCAATGAGTGGTTTCTGGTTCACTTGACGGGCCGACCTTTGTCACAACCAGACAAACCCTTGCTGGACCCGCGCGGATATTGTCCGCTTGGCCGTGAAACCGCGATTCAACGCTTGGAATGGAAAAATGATTGGCCTTATGTTACAGGAGGCAATCAACCTTCCCTAAAAATAGAAGGTCCAACCATCCAAGAGGTGAAATGGGAACGTGATTATGAGGTAAAAGACGATTTTGATTCCGATTCGCTGAATCTTCACTTCCAATCACTGCGAATACCCTTAAACGATAAGATTGCCAATCTTAAAGATAACCCTGGTCATCTAAGGCTCTACGGGAGAGAATCGCTTACTTCTAAATTCACACAGGCCTTTGTTGCAAGAAGGTGGCAGCATTTTCACTTTACAGCTGAAACAAAAGTATCTTATCATCCGACCAATTTTCAGCAGGCTGCTGGGCTGGTGAACTATTATAATACCCAAAATTGGTCTGCCTTGCAGGTTACATGGGATGAAGATAAAGGAAGGATACTTGATTTGACCATATGTGATAACTTTGTTTTTCAGCAGCCTCTCCGAGATAAACAAATCATTATTCCTGAAGGAGTGGAATACATTTATTTGCGCTGTAATGTAAACGCTAACACATACACTTATCATTACTCCTTTGATGGGGAAAAGTGGGGAACACTCCCGATTACACTCCCTTCCCATAAACTATCGGATGATTATATCCATGGCGGCGGCTTCTTTACAGGCGCATTTATCGGGATGCAATGCCAGGATACATCAGGTCAGCAGCTGCATGCTGATTTTGATTATTTTATCTACAATGCTGAAGATGGTACCGAGTCCGACCTCTCTCTAACTCAAAGCTGATCGAGCATCGTATCTTTGCAACTCGATGTAGTCATGGATGGATATATAGCAACACAATAGGAAAAAGAGCGTCACCACTCCTCAATCGGCGGACGCTCTCCTTTATTATTGCCTTTCTTTTGAAAACGGCGGGCCAGCTCTGCCTCCACTTCCTGCAGGCTGACACCTTGATTGGCCAGCAGGACGAAGCTGTGATACAGCAGGTCGCTCACTTCATTTATCAGTTCCTCCTGATCATCATTTTTGGCAGCAATGACGACTTCCCCTGCCTCTTCGATCACTTTCTTGCCTATTTTATCGACACCCTTCTCATAAAGGTAGTTTGTATAGGAATTTTCGACTGGATTCTTTTTCCGGTCTTCAGCTTCATCCATGACAGTATGGAAGATATTCGTTTCTGTCATCGTTTCTCCATTTATTGGTGTTTCGTTGAAGAAACAGCTCACCTCACCCGTGTGACAGGCTGGTCCCTGCGGAATGACACTGATCAGGATCGTGTCATTATCACAATCCAATTTCATATCGACGACTTGCTGGGTGTTGCCGGAGGTCGCCCCTTTATTCCAAAGCTCCTCACGCGATCGGGAATAGAACCATGTTTCTTTTGTTTCCAGTGTCCTTTCATAGGCTTCTGCGTTCATATAGGCTAGCATGAGCACTTGCTTGGTCCGACTGTCCTGCACGATGGCAGGGACAAGTCCTTTGGTGAAATCAGGCTTCACGAATTCGCACTCCTTCCTGTCGGCAGCTTTGTTTCACTTCTTCGATGCTGAAGGTTTTATCATGGAAAATCGATGCTGCAAGTGCAGCTGAAACATCTGTTTCCTGGAATACTTCGGTTATATGCTCGGGGCTGCCGCAGCCTCCGGAAGCAATCACCGGTATGCGGACTTGATCGACGATTGCTTTGGTGAGGGGCAGGTCGTATCCGGTTTTCACACCATCGGCATCCATGCTTGTCAGCAGGATCTCCCCTGCTCCCCTTGCTTGGGCTTCTTTTGCCCATTCGATGGCATCGATCCCGGTATCCTTACGGCCGCCATGCGTGACGACATGCCAGCCATCATCAAAGCGCTTCGCATCGATGGCAGCGACGATGCACTGGGAACCGAATTTCTGTGCTCCCATCGTGATAAGTTCCGGATCAGCAACAGCCGCTGAATTGATGGCTACTTTGTCTGCCCCTGCCTGCAGCATGGTAGTCATATCATCCAGCGAGCGCACACCGCCGCCGACAGTGAAAGGCACGAACACATGCAATGCCGTCTGGCGCACGATATCCATCATCGTTGCCCGTCCTTCATGCGTTGCCGAGATATCAAGGAAGACAATCTCATCGGCCCCGCTTTTTGAATAAGCAGCGGCCATCGCGACTGGATCACCGAGCTCGCGCAGGGAAACGAAGTTCGTCCCCTTCACGACAGTGCCATCCTTTACATCAAGGCATGGAATGATGCGTTTTGCGATCATTTGCTTCCCTCCTTGCCAATGGCCCGCTGACTGCTTTCAAACACACTTTGCAATAGCAGCTGGCCGGCTTTTTCACTTTTTTCCGGATGGAACTGAATTCCGCAAATATTATTCTTCTGCACGATGGCAGGTATGTTTGTACCATACTCCGTGCTGGCGACGATATGATCTTCTGGTGTGTACGCCTGGTAGCTGTGGACAAAATAAACATGCTTGCCGTCATGCTCCGCATAAGCAGGAAAACTCTCGCTTACTTTCAAAGCATTCCAGCCGATATGAGGAAGCAGATGGCTCGTTTCGATTTTATCGATCGTTCCCGGGATGAGACCCAGCCCTGCTGTTTCCCCATGTTCAAAACCTTTCTCGAATAATAGCTGCATGCCGACACAGATACCGATGAACGGTTTACGTGCAGCAAGATCAAGAAGCAGCTCGCTTAAGCTGCGTCTTTTGATTTCTTCCATAGCGGCGCGGAATGAACCGACGCCTGGCAGGATGATATGCGTCGCTTGCTCGAATTGCTCTTTTTCATCAGTCAGGATCGTTTCATAACCCAGCTGTTTGCAGGCATTGGCAACGCTCGCAACATTGCCGACGCCGTAATCGACGATTGCGATCATTCGATCATCCCTTTCGTGCTGTTGACTCCTTTGATATCCGGATTTATTTTTATGGCAATCGCAAGTGCCTGGCCAAGGGCCTTGAACAGGGACTCTGCTTTATGATGCGTATTGGAGCCATAATGCACCTTGGCATGCAGTGTAATACCTGCATGAACGGAGAAAGCCTGGAAGAATTCGCGTACCAGCTCTGTATCGAAGTTCCCCAGTTTCGGATTCTCGAACGCTGCATCAAACACAAGGAAGGGACGCCCGCTGATATCCAGGGCCACAAAGCCCAATGTTTCATCCATCGGTACAAAAGCATGACCGTATCGGTTGATCCCTTCCTTCGAACCGAGCGCTTCTTTGACCAGCTGACCGAGTACGATACCGGTATCCTCCACGGTATGGTGGCTATCGATATGCAAGTCTCCCTTCGCTTCGGTCACGAGGCCGATTCTCGCGTGGCTTGCGAACAGTGTCAGCATATGATCGAAGAAACCTACTCCTGTATTGATTTCGATATTGCTGTGATCGTCCAGATTCACCTGCATATCGATGTCTGTTTCGAATGTTTTACGAGTTTTTTCTGCTTTGCGCATGATTGCATCCCCCTGTCTCATTTAAACCGGATATTGATCGATTCCCCATGGCCTGTCAGCTGTTCCTCTTCTGTCAGCTGAGTGACAGCCGTCCTGGCTTTCTGCAACGCTTGTTTTTCATAGAACGTATATGTTGTTTTCTTGATAAAATCATCCACACTGAGCCCGGACGAGAATCTGGCTGTGCCGTTTGTCGGCAGAACATGATTCGTCCCCCCGTAATAGTCTCCAAGTGCTGTCGGAGCATAAGCACCAAGAAAGACAGAACCAGCGTGTTTGATTTTCCCTAAGGATGATAGCGGATCGGCTGTCTGGATTTCCAAATGTTCCGGAGCGAATGCATTGGATAACTCAAAGCTTTCTGTCACTGATTCTGTCAGGACCAGAGCACTCTTCCCACTGATTGCAGCGCTTGCTATCGCTTTACGAGGCAGCTTTTCCAGCTGCGCTTCGAGCTCCCTTTCCACTGATTCAATCAGCGTCCTGCTGTGTGTCAACAGGACCACTCTTGCATTTTCATCATGCTCTGCCTGAGCCAGTAAATCAGCGGCGATGTAGGCAGGGTCGGCTGTTTCATCCGCGATGATGGCCACTTCAGATGGTCCTGCAATCATATCGATCCCTACCTGGCCAAAGACAAGCATTTTTGCTGCCGCAACATAGGCATTGCCTGGTCCGACAATTTTATCGACCGGTGCGATGGTTTCCGTCCCGTACGCCAATGCGCCGATGGCCTGGGCACCGCCAATCTTATAGATCTTATCCACCCCGGCTATTTCAGCTGCTGCCACCAAGACCGGTGCAATGTCCCCGTTTTCCTTTACCGGTGTGACCATGATGATTTCCTTCACACCGGCCAATCGTGCCGGGATGCTATTCATCAGGATCGTCGATGGGTATACCGCTTTGCCGCCAGGCACATAAATGCCGATCCGTTCCATCGGCAGGACGAGCTGACCAAGCTGTCTGCCGTCTTCAGCCAGCATGATTCGGGACGGGCTGACTTGCTTTTCATGGAAAGCGCGGATATTGGCAGCTGCTTCCTCTAAAGCCATCAATGTTTCAGGTGCCACTTTTGCTTTCGCTTCTTGCATCTCGGTTTCTGAAACAAGCAGCTGTTCCGCTGTCGAGCCATCGAATCGTTCGGTATATTTACGGACGGCTTGATCACCCTCCGCCTGCACATCCTTTAAAATGTCCGATACAGCTTGAAGCACATCCGGATCAAAGCCGCTATCTGCTTTTCGGGTGCAAAACTGCTCCAAAAATCGTCTTCTTGTCAGCTTTTTCATGCTTGTGCCACCTCTTCCTGCAAAGCAGCAAGGTATGGCTGAAGAATATTCCGCTTCATTTTAAGCGAGGATCGATTGGCAATGACTCTGGCAGTGAAATGCTGGATATCTTCGATCACTTCTAAGCCATTCTCCTTCAAGGTTGTGCCCGTCTCGACGATATCGACGATCGCATCTGCCAATCCAAGCAGCGGCGCCAATTCCACAGATCCCTCCAGTTTGATGATGTCGACCGATTCCCCTTTATCGAGATAATATTGCTTCGTGATATTGGTATATTTGCTGGCAATTCGTTTCTTCCGATCCGGCCAGACCTTCCCCTTTTCCGCAGCCACTGCCATCTTGCAAGCCCCAAATGGCAGCGGGAAGAGATTAAAAACATCCGGCTGGAACTCTGCGATGATATCCTCCCCTACGATACCAAGGTCGGCAATGCCATGCTGTACGTAGGTTGTCACGTCCACACCTTTTGCAAAAAAATAAACAGCTTCCTCTGTTTCGACGCTCAACTTGCGTCCCTTTTCCACCAAAGGTGTACTATCGATGCCCCGTTTCTCCAAAAAGCCAAGGAATTGCTTCTCGACACGACCCTTTGTCAATGCGATGACTGGCTTCATTCTTCGATCACCTCATATCCTTCCCCGCGTTGTATCACTCGATAAACACGATCAAAATCCCCTGCTTTCGCTTCCGTCCTGACATCGACTACTGCATCCGGGTATTGATGGCGCAATGCTTCGGCAGCGATAAGCCCTTGTTCATCGGTCAGCAAGCAAATGCGTTCTTTCGCTTGTGGTGCCGGCAGTACAGCAGCAAGTACATCCATATCGAAAGCCAACCCGACTGCACTCATCCTGCCGCCGAATTGTTCATACAATTCATCATATCTGCCGCCGGAGAAGCATTCAGCTCCGCTTTCTGCAAGGAACCCCCTGAACATCGCGCCATTGTAATAAGGAAGCTGTTTGACGCGCCCAAGGTCGACGATGACATCCTGTCCCAGCTCTTCAAGGGCAGAAGCAAGCTGCTGCAGCTCTTGAATGACAGGGAATAATTTAACATCATTTTTCCATGCTTGTGCAAAAGCATCCAAAATGGCTGTCCCGCCGAATGCGTCTGTCAATGCAGCCACTGACTCAGCTGTCTCTTCATTCCCTGTTTCTTTGATGAGGCGGTATACTTCATCCTTCCGCTTATCATGCATTGCCTGCCTGACCTGGGAAGCTGTCACTTCATCGAGTTCCAAGGAAGAAATGAAGGTTTCGAAGATTTCCGTATGTCCCAGTTCGATGCTGTACTGTTCCACTCCAAGCTCCCTGAGAAAGCGGACAGCCGTGAACAGACTTTCATATTCCCCATACAGCCCCGGTGTGCGGATGATTTCGATGCCTGCCTGATGGCTTTCCACACCCGTGTGGTCCTTCTTGAATACAGATCCGGCATAAGCCCATTTCTGCTGATCCGACTGCTGATTGGCAAGGGCCCTGGCAACAGCGATCGTCCAATCCGGACGCAATACTTCGATTTCCCCTTCCTCATCGAACCATTTGAGCATCTTTTTAAGTGTCATACCCGCATACGGATTGGTAAAAGTCGTGCTATACTCAATGACAGGTGTTTCAATCGATTGATAATTCCGTAAATTAACGATAGACTGGAACTTTTCGTATATAGCTACACGATTGACAAGCTGTCGACCGGTCAAATCGCGGCTTCCTGCTGGTAAGAACATCTATAAGCCCCCGATTCTTTCTTTATCATTCTACCACTTTACCATGATAAAGGATTTCTGTTGATTTGAATGTATCATAATGAGATACTAACGTCAACACAAAAAGAAAGGAGCAAGCAAATGATCGGCGATTTTCATGTACATACCCAATACTGCCAGCACGGCGCAGATGATAAAATGGAGGACTATGTCCTGCAGGCAATCGAAAAAGGAATCAGCCACCTCTCCTTTACGGAACACGCTCCCCTTCCGGAAAACTTCAAAGATCCTGCCCCCAAGCGCGACAGCGCGATGGACAGGGACAAGGTCGACGCTTATTTGAAGGAAGGAAAAGCGCTGCAGAAACAATATGAAAAAGACATACAGATCAATATTGGCTTTGAAGTCGATTTTATCCGTGGCTTTGAACAGGAAACCGAGCAATTCCTTGATATGTATGGGCCGGAAATGGATGATGGCATCCTATCTGTGCATATGCTGCAGGCGCCGGATGATTCCTGGTTCTGCATTGACTACAGTAAAGAAGAATTTGGTCGTGCAGCGCGTGCATTCGGCGGACTTACACCATTATATAAAGCCTATTATACTAGTTTGCTAGCATCCATCGAAGCAGATCTCGGCCGCTTCAAGCCAAAACGGATCGGGCACATCACTTTGATTCAAAAATTCCAGCTCGCTTACCCCAAGCCAGCTGACTTCTCCAAGGAACAGCAGCATATCCTGGAGATCATAAAGAGAAAAGGATATGAACTCGATGTGAATACAGCCGGTCTTTTTAAGCCTTTATGTAAGGAGATTTATCCTCCAGCCGAGCTCCTGGAACATGCTGCCGAGCTCGGCATCCCGCTGGTTCCTGGTTCTGACAGCCATGAAGCGATTGGTATTGCGAAAGGTTTCGACCGAATATCAGCTTTTTCTCTTCATCTTCCGCAAGAATTGAATAAGTAAGTATGGAAAAACAGCTGTGCACGGGATGTCTTATGCGCAGCTGTTTTCGAATTTCGTTACGTACCAGACACAGCTGTACCCTTCTTCCCCTTTCTTGAATCCTGGTATCGTTTTAAACTGAGTATTCAAGATTTCTTCCCACTGCAGCCCCATAAAGAAAAGATCTCTTTTTTGTTGTAAACGATTTCAAAAATAACTATAAATAAATTAAGCAATAACTAAATGAGAAGAGGAGGTCTTATGCGTGAAAAGTTTCAAAGCATTGGTTGGGAAGGTGTTTGGCTTATTTCTTATTTCTGTTTTGTTGTTTGCACCGAATGCATCGGCTAACTTCTGGGAGATATCAGGTGATACAATGCTGCATGATCCTTCACTCACGAAGGAAGGAAACGTGTGGTGGGCTTTTGGAACCGGGGAAGTGGATAAAAACGGAATTCGCGTCCTGCGTTCGGAGGATGGGAGACGTTGGGGCGCCACGCCGGTTATTTTTCCGCAGCCACTCCCTTGGTGGAAGCAGTACGTCCCGAATCATGCAAGCAATCAATGGGCGCCCGATGTCTCTTATTACAACGGCAGATACTGGGTATTTTATTCCGTCTCTTCATTTGGATCCAATACTTCCTTGATTGGCCTGACTTCCACAACCAGCATCCAATCCGGAAATTGGCGGGATGATGGACTTGTGATAAGGTCCACTCCAGCTAATGATTACAATGCAATCGACGGTGATCTGGTCATAGATGCAAATGGTGAGCCATGGCTGTCATTCGGCTCATTCTGGAGCGGGATCAAGCTCACAAAATTGGATAAGAATACTATGAAACCGACTGGTACGATCCATTCCATCGCAGCGCGTCCAAATGTTCCCAACAATCCGATTGAAGCACCAAATATTACGTACAGGAATGGGTACTATTATTTATTCGTTTCATTTGATCATTGCTGCCGAGGTGTGGACAGTGACTATAAGATCGCCGTTGGCCGATCCAAAAATATAACGGGTCCTTATGTTGATAAAAACGGCAGGAATATGCTTGATGGCGGCGGTACGATCTTTGATGCTGGCAATGAACGCTGGATCGGTCCGGGGCACCAGGATGTGTATGATAACAACGTCTTTGTCCGCCACGCCTACGATGCAGAAAATAATGGCATTCCACGGCTGCTGATCAACGATTTGTACTGGGATTCCAATGGATGGCCGCGATACTGACGGCAAGGCTGTAGGAGTCTTGTTTTATTGAATCCATTGAAGCAAAATCACCTATGCCCGACACTTATTGAACATGACCTTATCAGGTACTTAAATCTAGAGGCCCCTATATAAAAAACATTTCAATGGAATGTGTCCTATCCAATTATCAGGGAGGTATCAAAACCTTTGGCATCCATTGCCTCCCCCTTTTTCAACTATGAAATTCTCATCCTCGCACCATGGAATTAGAGAATGAATCAGGGAATAATTTTCCTGCAAAGCGCAAAACTTTCGATAAACCCGGGACTACGCGCTTCTTGTTTTTTTCCATACCCTTGATGCCATGTTTAACAAGGGTATCCAAAGACATGCTTGGCATACTTGTAGTACTCTCACCTTTTGTTCCATTCGGTTCAAGATTTGTTTCTGCAACAAGCGGCGGTACTAATTCCATCACATGAATATTTTTCCCTGACTTATTTAATTGAATGCGAAGCGCGTCGGTATACATATGAACTCCTGCTTTCGTAGCAGAATAAACGGGATGAATAGGTGAAGTCAGATAAGATAGACCAGAACTCACCGTTACGACCATCGCTTCATTTTGCTTACAAAGCTGCGGCAGCAAAGCTTGGGTCATCCACATTGTTCCTTTAAGATTTATGTCAACTTCAGCTGTCGCCTGTTCAAGCTCCATTTTTTCATCAAGCAGTTTAAAAGAACGCATAATTCCGGCTGAATTAAATAAAACATTGGCTTCGGGGTAGTTTTCCTTAATGAAACTTGCCATTTTCCGAATTGAATCAAGACTTGAAACGTCCCCTTGTAATCCGATCAGTCCTTTGTACTCTTTCATCACCCGATCGATTGTTTTTTGATTACGGCCGATTACAATCACTTTATTCCCGCGTTTTAACAATTCCTTAGCATAAGCAAGACCAATTCCTGAAGTGCCGCCAGTAATAATGATTGTATTATTTGAAAGCTTCATAGTTCTTCTCCTCCCTTTGGTTACAATTTATGTTTTTTGTAACCTTAAACAAAACGATACCTCGCCCAGTTACAAAAGTCAACTTTTGTAACTGGGCGAGGTATATAGTATAATCGATATATGAAGAATTTAAGTAAAGAAATCATATTGGAAACTGCTCATCGTATGGTAGCTGAACATGGGATGGAAAAAGTCAATCTTTCAAAGGTTGGAAAAGAATTAGGAACGAGTCATGCAGCAATTTATAAATATTTCTCAGGAAAGGAAGCATTATGGACAGAGCTTGCCCTTTCATGGCTTGATAATGAACTGTCAAAACTATTTCCCTTCGAAACTAAAAGTTATTCCTCTACAAAGGAAATCATTCATGATTGGTTTTGGGTTTTGAGTGAATCAAAATACAACGCTTATCATCGCGAACCAGAAATGTTTAAGTTATATACAACGTATATCGATGGAAATCCCCAAGCTTTGGCTCGTCACCTTACCGACTTATCCGGCAGCTTAAAAAAAGCAGCCGGAATTGAAAACAACAGTACATTAAAAGCACTGTTCTTGGCATTTTCATATTTTTCATCCCCCTCCTTTGCAGAAAATTGGTCACAAATCGACTTCAAAGGAGAATTCGAGAATGTCTGGAATTTGGTCGAAGCAGGAATTTAACCTAGAGCCTTCAAGCTAGGAGATGAACATCCCTAGCCCAGAAGAACGAAGAGTAGAATCATATGTCTGCGTGAACAGTTAAGGATGCTGCCAAATGTATCACTGCACCTGCATGGTAATGATCCAAGAGCGGAAAAATGGATGAAAGATCCATATCCATACTAAATGGCCCTGAAAATGCTGCTGGCAACAGGGCCATCCTTCGTAAGTGATTATTGTCTGGCCTAGCCAATGCTGCTGTTCATTGATCTGTAAGGAATTCCTTCAATGTATCTATGGCTAGCTTTTCATCATCTCCATCAACAATCAAGGTAATCTCATCCCCGGTCTTCACGTGTAAATCCATGACTTTCATTATTTCTTTTCCATCTATGGGAACACCATCTTTGGAGATGATGACATCACTAGTGAACGCACATGCCCTGGACACGAATATAGCTGTGTTCCTGGCCTGCAGGCCACGCGGAATACGCACTGACAGCTTTGTCATCAGCATACCGAATGGAACCTCCCTTCCCTGTAAATGATCCCCCTTGAGCCTTTCAGGCCGGAACTTCTCCCTCTACTAGTCCACTTGCCTTGTCGGACGAATGATAATCTCGCTTACGGCCACCGTCTCAGATGTGCTGATTGCATAGGCGACAGCATAAGATATATCCTTGTGGGGCAGCAATGACTAATCTAGCTCCCTCCCCTATTCCGCTTGATACACCCATGATGACAACTCCTTCATTCCGGATATCCGGCACTTGGATTCATCTTTTCTGATGATTTTTCACGCTTTTTATTTAATTTTAGGGTGTGCATCCCACATATAACAAATACTTATATCTTATATCGTGATATGCTTGATAAGCATTTCTATTTGTATATACTGAACGTATAAGGGGAGATGGAAAATGGAATTACGTGTGCTTCGCTACTTCCTTACCGTGGCAAGAGAAGGCAACATCACGAAAGCAGCCAATTTCCTGCACGTGACACAGCCTACCTTATCCAGACAATTAAGGGACCTTGAACAAGCGCTGGGAAAAAAACTGTTCATCCGGAGCAGCCACAGTATTTCCCTTACAAATGAGGGAATTCTTTTAAAAAAGAGAGCTGAAGAAATCGTCTATATGGTCGATAAATTAGAATCGGAATTCAGCTCCATGAAACAAATGGTGAGTGGTGATATTCATATAGGCGGCGGTGAGACCGACGCCATCAGGCATATCGCCCGGATTGTCAAAGACTTGCACGAAAAATACCCAAATATACGCTACCACCTATACAGCGGCAATGAAGAAGACGTGGCGGATCGACTTGACAGAGGCATGCTTGATTTTGGCATATTGATCGAACCAGCTGAGCTATCGAAATACAATCATCTGAATATCCCTGCCAAGGATATTTGGGGTGTCGTCATGAGAAAAGACAGCCCTCTTGCTGCTAAGGATGCAATTACGGCAGCCGACCTGTTAGATCTTCCGCTGATCTGTTCCAGACAGGCCATGAATCAGGGCTATTCCAAAAATGAATTTGCAGATTGGTTCGGCGAAGATCTTGACAGACTGAATATCGTGACGACCTATAATCTTGCCTACAATGCTGCAATCCTTGTGGAAGAAGGCATTGGTTACGCGATCACCCTTGATAAAATAGTGAATACATCAGAAGAAAGCACGCTTTGCTTCAAGCCCTTGGAGCCTAAAATCGAATCGGGATTAAGCCTTGTGTGGAAAAAACACCAGGTTTTTTCTTCAGCTGCGGATACATTCCTTAAAGCAGTTCAAACGGAATTCATCAGACAATAAGCAGAGCTGTCCTGTACGAAAAAAGGATGTCCTTCAACCCTAGGGACATCCTTTTTCCTAACACAATCACAATGTGCTTGTATCGATTACGAAGCGGTAGCGTACATCGGAAGCTAACACTCGTTCATATGCTTCATCAATTTGATCGGCTGAGATGATTTCGATTTCAGGTACAATCTTATGCTGAGCACAGAAGTCCAGCATCTCCTGCGTTTCGCGGATTCCGCCGATCATGGAACCTGCGAATGTACGACGCTGACTAATGAGATTGAACACATTCAGTGCCAATGGTTCTGCTGGTGCACCTACATTCACAAGGGCACCATCCAATTTCAACAGGGAAAGATACGCATCGATATCGATTTTTGCGCTTACTGTATTAAGAATAAAATCAAATGAGCCAGCCAATTCCTTAAATGTGTCCGGATCGCTGGTGGCATAATAATTTTCTGCCCCGAACTGCAGTCCGTCTTCTTTTTTCTTCAGGGACTGAGACAGCACCGTCACCTCGGCACCCATGGCATTGGCAATCTTGACAGCCAAATGTCCAAGGCCTCCCATCCCTACCACTGCCACTTTCTTTCCTGGGCTTGCATTCCAGTGGTTAAGAGGCGAATAAGTCGTGATACCTGCACATAGCAAAGGTGCAGCGGCATCAAGCTCGATACCATCAGGGATTCGAAGGACAAAGTCTTCCGTCACGACGATATGGCTGGAATAGCCGCCTTGGGTAGGCTGTCCATACTTATCGACACCAGCATAAGTCGGTACATTTCCTTCGTGACAGTACTGTTCCTCCCCTTTCTTGCAGTTATCGCATTTGCCGCAGGAATCGACCATACAACCGACCCCTACTCGATCTCCGACTTGATACTTGGTGACCTCGGAACCTACAGCGGTGACGATTCCCGCAATCTCGTGGCCCGGAACGAGAGGATAATCCACCGGCCCCCATTCACCATGAGCGGTATGGATATCCGAATGACAGATACCTGCGAATTTAATCTCTATGAGCACATCATGCGAATCCAGATCACGTCGCTCAATCTCAGCTGCACGGAAAGGTTTGTCCGGACCATCAACAGCTCTTGCTTTAGCGATTACCATATCAACAACCTCCAAAGTAAATAATTTAATCACAAGAGTATCAGCCTATAAATATGTACTGACTGCCAGCTTGATCTCCTGCCTGAAATAATCCTAAGGGATAGAGTGGACTCTAAGTCAAGCGAAAACAAAATATTCAGCATCCAGAAATTAAAATATTGCCGTACACGTGAGACATTGATAAAATGACTTCACATTCAAGGTTTTTAAATCAGTTTGGGAGCGATATCATGAAAACCTATACGATCAGTGAAGTCGCAAAAGAATTAAATGTCACTGCATATACCTTGCGATACTATGATAAAGAAGGGCTCATGCCCTTTGTTGAACGCACAAGCAATGGACAAAGGTTGTTTAAAGAATCTGATATTGCCGCTTTAAAGGTGATTGAATGCCTGAAAGCTACCGGGATGCCCATCAAGGAAATAAAGAATTTCATCGATTGGTGTTCGGAGGGAGATTCCACATTACAGCAGCGGTTCGACATGTTTGTGGAACGTAAAGCCGCTGTGGAAAGACAGATCAAGGAACTTCAGGATACCCTGGGACTCATCGATCATAAATGTTCATACTACAAGGAAGCATTGGAAGCCGGTACAGAAGCAATTCACAAACAAGATAAAATTGATATACCTGCTCAGCGAATTAACGAAGAAGGGATCTGCATCTGATAGTCGATGCAGATCCCTTCTTTTCACTTGTGAAAAATCAGGAGAGGTTTTCTCTTGCCATAGAGTCAGCTCTAAGGTATAGGCTTGATTTATCGCGATGAAGGAGGAATCAAAATGACAATCGAAAACAAAGTAGTGGTAATTACGGGGGCTTCTTCCGGAATCGGGGAAGCAACTGCAAAATTATTGGCCAGCAAAGGCGCCAAAGTCGTCCTGGGCGCTCGCCGGGAAGACAAATTGAAAGCATTGGCCGATGATATCCAAAATGCTGGCGGACAAGCCGCTTATCGGGTCACCGATGTTGTGAACCCGGACGATAGCAAGGAGCTTGTCCAGCTTGCGAAAGATACATTCGGCGGCGTCGATGTCATCTTCCTGAACGCTGGCCTTATGCCTAATGCACCTCTCTCCGCATTGAAAACGGATGAGTGGAACAGCATGATCGACGTGAATATCAAAGGTGTCTTGAATGGCATCGCGGCAGTATTGCCTGCATTCACCACCCAAAAATCCGGTCATATCATCACTACCTCCTCCGTGGCTGGACTTAAAGCCTATCCAGGAGGCGCGGTTTATGGCGCAACCAAGTGGGCTGTCCGTGATCTGATGGAGGTTTTGCGCATGGAATCCGCCCAAGAAGGAACCAACATCCGCACAGCTACCATTTATCCTGCAGCAATCCACACGGAATTGCTGGATACAATCACGGATAAAAACACAGCTGAAGGTATGACTGCCATGTACGAACAATATGGTATCACTCCTGATAGAGTTGCCAATGTTGTAGCATTCGCAATCGATCAGCCAGAAGATACAAATGTTAACGAATTTACAATCGGACCAACTAATCAACCTTGGTAAACAAATCGGCTCACGGGAAAATCAATGGAGGAGGAATGAAGATAATGGCTCTCTCATGGCCGAAAGAAGAATTAGCGAAAATCAAAGGAACAGATGACCTTCACATCTCCCCATTTCGGGATGACGGAGTTACCTATGGCACTCCGACTTGGATTTGGTCGGTGGTGGTCGATGAAAGCCTTTATGTGCGAGCATACAACGGAAAGCATTCACGTTGGTATAATGCTGCGCTAAAGCAGAAAGCGGGGCAAATCACTGCCGCTGGCATGACAAAAGAAGTCGTCTTCGAGCCTGTCGAAGGATCGATCAATGACAAAATCGATGAAGCTTATAAGGCAAAATACAAAAGCAGCCCTTATCTCGAGCCGATGATCGGCAGAAGGACCCGAGCTGCGACAATGAAGATTCTACCACGCGATAATTAGTTCACATCACACACAAGCAAAGCTGTAAAGGCATAAAAAGACTGTACATCCTTAAATGGTGTACAGTCTTTTTTGGGTCTTAGAGGAACAAACCGACAATCGTACCAGTCAATACGGATCCCATGGTAGCCACCAACAGGACTTTCAACCCTACTTTCGCCAGCAGGCTTGCCTGCTTCTGATCGATTGCCTGCACTGTTCCCAGAATCATACCTATGGAAGAGAAGTTAGCAAATGAAATCAAGTAGGCTGATACGATACCTACTGTCTTTGTAGACATATCCGGAATCATCTTAACGAAATCCGTAATGGCAACAAATTCATTGGCAGCCACTTTGGTTCCCATGACAGAGCCTGCATTCAGGATTTCGGAGGCCGGGATTCCCATGATGTATGCTACAGGTGCAAAAACATACCCTATAAGTTCCTGGAAGGTCATTCCTACCAAGCCATCGAGTATAAAGTTGATCATCGCCAGCAGCGCCATATAGGTGATCAGCATCGCTCCCACGATAAGAGCTGTTTTACCCCCTAATAATGTACCGTTACCAATGGCTTCAAAAAAGGATTTATCCGTATTCATTTCTTTGATATCGATGTCATAGTCCTCTTCACTTTTAACAGGAGCTACAATGGATGATAAAATCAGACCTGAAAATACGTTTATCGGCAATGCCACCAGGACATACTCGGCAGGAATCAGCTGTAAATAAGCTCCGAGCGTCGAACAGGATACCGCAACAAGAGATGAAGTAGCAACGATGAACAGACGGTTTGGGTTAAGCTTGTGAATTTGGGATTTTACAGAGATGATTGCAGTTGTATCGCCGAATATCATGGAATTCACGGCCACAAATGATTCGACCTTGGGAAGTCCAGTTATCTTGGACACCAGACCGCCTATATACTTGATAGCCAATGGCAGTATTCTGGTATAAGTTAAAATGGAAAGCAATGCTGATACGAAAATAATCATCATAAGAACATCAAGGAAGAAATAGCCTTTTGTCGATAGGTCACCAAATACAAAGGAGATTCCTTCATGTCCGAAGGAAAGTACTTTGGAAAATACATCTACTATTTTCTTTATGATTGTTCTGCCGATTGAAGTATTCAGCAAAAACCAAGCCAGTATAAGCTGAACAGCCAGCATGATACCGGTTGCTCGATAATTGATATTCTTTTTATCGTTTGACATAGCCCATGCCACAGCGACTAAAACAAGTATTCCTAAAACTCCAATAACAATTGACACTTCATTTACCTCCAACCCTGCAGAACCAACAATAGTCAACAGTGAAATTCCTTTTTTGCTTAGCTTTGGACAATTTTAATGTATGAACGGTTTTGCAAGGAAGAAGAAGTCTTATCCACAGCAATTACGTCTCTATTAAAATTTTGTGCTCCGCCATATGATTATCTTTCATCCATATCTATATGTAAGAATAATCACTGTCAAAAGTACCCCAAAACTATTGTCATCTATTATGACATATTTATTTTTACATGATAACACTTTTAGAATTAGTTATATTATTTTCATTTTTCCTAAAATACTTTCAACTAAGTCGGAGCATTTTCCTAAACGAATCCTAAATCAATAAACACATTATGCCTTCCTGACACAATAAAAATTCCTTCGATTCTGCAAGGTGTGCCAATCTCTTCCATTGTTTTATATAAGTAGATGCACCTGTAAAATCACTTTGGTTATATATCTTATAAAGCCGTATCTCCATCGGTTGATTAAATGGATACCTGAAGCGACATCGTGTATAAGGAAGTATTGTGTTGATCTATATACGATATAAGTTATACTAATTGCGTTTTTCTGCTATCGACAGAACATAATCGCTTGGAATACGCTCCTGACGTTTTATGCATATAAGTGAGCATTTCAGCTGTGCTGGCCTGATTTGTCTTGCAGACCGGTTACTTCTCACCATTCTCCTCCTGATTTATCGATATAAAAAGACAGCCTGCAGCTGCCTGTGACGTATACTTACTTTTTTAGACTGGCAGCATACAAAGGACCATTCAGCGTAATCGCAGTAATGATACGAACCATTTCTTGAGGAGATTCTTTTCTGCCGCTATATGTTCACCTCTCCTTTATAGTTTACCAGATCTAATTTACAAGGTTTCATATCGAAAAAAAGCTGCCGGGAAACCCGGCAGCTTTTTGTCTATCTATTCCCTATCCAGTGCCCGCAATGCAGGTCCTTCCACAACTTCCCCTTCCGCTGTGAAGCGGGAGCCGTGACAGGAACAATCCCATGTATGGTCGGCGTCATTCCAGGAAACCGGGCAGCCATTATGGGTGCAGGAGGCACTCATTTCATGCAGTTCCCCCTTATCATCCCTATAGTAGGCCATTGTCTGTCCATTTTTCTCGAGGATGGCGCCTGTTCCATTCGGCAGATCATCCGGCCTGATAACTGTTTCATTACCGGTGCGGTTCACATCGTCTTCGCCGAGGGTTTCAGGTTCTGCTTCTTCCATTTCCCTGCCGATTCTGTATACATCAGCAAACTCATTATCTTTACCCTCAATCAAATCGGCAAGCAATGTAGCTGCTGCAACCCCGTTGGATAACCCCCATTTTCCGAAGCCGGTCGCTGTGTAGATTCCGGGTGCATCATCACTGACTTTACCGATGAATGGCAGCTGATCCGTCGTAAGCAGGTCATGACTGGACCAATGCTCATAAAGTTCCTCCACGCCGAACTGCTCTTCGGCAAATTGATGGATTTTCTCATAGCGATCGAGAACGGAAGACCCATCTCCTGTCACATGGGACTCACCGCCGACAAGGACATAGTGATCTTCCCCCTTTTTCAGGCTCCGAATGGAACGTTTCGGGGATTCGAGACTGATATACATGCCCTTGGAATAAGGCTTTTTCGACTTGATGGCGATACCGTAGGAGTTTTTCGGATCCATGTTCGAGGAGAAGTATTGATTCTCCACCTGCAGCGGGAAATGTGTGGCGCTTACCACATGATTGGCTGTGATGGTATGCCCGTTTTCGGTATGCACGACTGGACGGGATTCTGTATCGAAGGAAACAGCCAATGTCTGTTCATAGATGCTTCCTCCCCGCAGTTCGATTTCCTTCAGCAAGCCGACCAAATATTTCACCGGGTGGAACTGGGCTTGCTGGCGCATCACGGCAGCTGCTTTGATGGGAATATCCAGCGGCATGGAGTCCGTCAAGTATCCATCGATGTGAAGTCTCCGGTAGGCATCGACCTCTTTTTCGATTATGTCTGCCCCCTCATCCAGCTGCGTATAGATATATGCCTCCTGCTCTTCGAATTCACAGTCGATGCCATGCTCGGCTGCTGTATCCTTCACATAATTGATTGCCCGCAAATTCGCTTGGAAATAATTTTTGGCAATCTCCTCGCCGTAACGTTCTATCAAACCTTGATAAATGATATCATGCTGCGCAGTCAGTTTACTGGTCGTATACCCCGTAGTACCTGAAATCAGCTCGCGTCCCTCGATAAGCACGACACGCCTGCCTCGCTTGATCAGCTCATAAGCTGTCGTGATACCGGCAATTCCTGCACCAATGACCAAAATGTCCGTATCCAGGTCTTGATCCAGTTCTGGATACGATGGCATATCCACTGAATTGCGCCAATAGGATGACGGTTTAACCGAGAAAAGCTTTTTTGCCTGCTCCATAACTGTAAACCTCCTGAATTGCTATCTATTTGGTTATACAGTATCCTGGATTGCTATCGGTCAAACTTCTTCCTGCAAAAGGGAAGTGAAAGTCTCCACTGCCCGCTGCAGCTGCTGGCGGGATGAATCGTCTGCCAGAGCACGAAGCAGACCGGCATAGTAGCTCGACAGCTGTCCGGCCGCCTGTTCCTTGAGCCTCGCTTCTTCCGTCTGCCAGATTTGCTCGTAATGTCGGGTCATAGCGTCTGTATATTCTTGCAGGATTCCGGCTAGAAGCGGCTCCATCAGCTTGAGCAGTTCCTCTTTCAGCTTCTCTTTTTCATTTCCTTGGAAAAAGGCTCTCGGTCCGCGGTACTGCTTCTGCAGTCGCGCCACCGTCCCCTGCTCCAAGCGGAAAATCGTTTTTGGCGGCGCAGTTTCCGGCAGTTTATCATGATCAGGTGCTGCGAATGACAATGCTTCGTCCACTGCCTGCACAGCTTGTTCCAATCCCATCTTCCATCTATCTGCTTGCTCTCGCACGGTTCTGTCGACACGGATTGTAACAGCACGGTATTCCTGTTCCAGCTGTATTTGGATAAGCTTTTCAAACTCGCGTAGCTGGCGGGCCACTTCCTCTTTACCTGCTGCGCCGGTGCTTTTGATCAGTGACGGATTAAAGCATTTCTTGAATAGATCATTTGCTTCCAAGAGCTGCCTTTCCTTTACATAATGCAGCTGTTTCTCGATTCGTTGGGTGATGGCTTGTTGGAATACAGGCTGTGAATAAGTATGAGCCTTATCCAATACCTCCTCCCGCTGCCTTTTATACTGCCTGATTTTCTGCAATTTCGCTTCTTCATCCAAATCCACGGCTTCGGCATATGCTTGAAGCTGTCCATATTGCCTTGTCAATTCCTGCTGGGCGCCTTGGATGATGACTTCTGTCAGTTCGTCGCGTATGAATCCACCAAGATCCTGTTCAAGCCTCTCAAGTCCTGAACCAAGCTGGGCGGAAGTTTGTTTCTCCTGCAGGCCAAGCAAGCTGCTCAAAGCGAAAAGACGAGGCTGCCTGATATGGAAGTTTGCCAGATTGGCTGTTACGTAGGAGGTGACATAATTTATTTCCTCTTCATCCTTAGCCAGGTCGCTGGCATTCACGATAAAGAACATATTGTCTTTTTCCAAGGCTCCTTTTACCTTGCCCAGCTGCTGCAGTACTTGTTCATCCGCTTTAGAGAAAGCATGATTATAGTAAGTGACGAACAAAATGGCATCCGCATGCTTCATGAATTGGAAGGTCACATCCGTATGGCGGGCGTTGACAGAATCGGCTCCGGGTGTATCGATCAATGTGATTCCTTGGCTTAGGAATTCATTCTCCAGATAAACGGTTATTTGCTCAATGAAGCAGCTTATCGTCTCCTTTGTCACATGGTCGCTGAATGCTGCGAACGGGATTTCTCCCTCTGTTCCAAGCTTGGCGTGAACAAAACTGTATCCGTTCTGAACGGCCTGCAGAAACACTTGATGCCTTTTATCGCTTACAAGCTCGGCAGGGTTTTGCGATAAGAATTCCTCCAGACTCATCTGCTTTCCGCTGAGACTCTCGATATCTGCTTCGATCTGCAGGCGGGATTTCCATTTGACGAGCACCGTTCGATGCGGATGCTGGCTTGTTGCCTGCTTCAGCATATTGATGGAAGCTGTCGTCGGATTAGGAGATACCGGCAGCATGCTTTCCCCGAGCAGCGCATTGGCAAACGATGATTTACCGGCGCTGAAAGCTCCAAAGAGCACCAATGTATAATCCTGATGTATCAATTTTTCTTGTCTATTCTTGATATCTTCAATCGCCGCTTGAAAACCTTCCACACCTTGAAGGGCCGCTGCTGCGCGATCAAGATCTTGCACCATCTGTTCCGGAGATCGTTTTGCAGTCCGTCTCTGCTTTTCAATCGATGGTTTTTCCGGCGTTTCAGTCGATTTACCTGGTTCCTCCGGCAGCTCCATCATTTCTTTCATCCGATACCTGTCTGCCAGGGCTTCCCTTGTTTGTTCGATGATATGTGCGTCCCTTTGCTGGCCCGTTTGCTGTATACGCTTGGCAAGTGCTTCAAAGGACTGTTTCAGCTGATCGATTTCCATTTTGATTCGCTCATTTTCTGCGGCTTTTCGTTTCTCCTGCTGTTCCAGGCGTTCTGCTTCTTGATAGGCACTCTGGGTCGTATTGACGGCAGCTTCCACTACTTGCAGTGCGGCTTTTTTAAAGCTGAGCTTAATATGATCCTGAACTGCCGCTGTATACACGAGCGTATAGGTCCCATTCATGCTTGCTCCCGGCTGGACATGCTGCTCCAATAAATCAGCCGGCAGTTCCGCCGCAAATTCCTGCAGCAGGACTTGTACCGATTCCGTATATACATCATGCCTCCTGGCCCAGTCACGCAGCTTGTCACGCAGTCTCCAAGTCAGCTGCTTCTCGATTTGCTGCTGAATCATCCCTTCCGTCTTGGCACGCCGTTGTTCCCGCTCCTCTGCCGTTTTCCGTTTACTGCCGAACAAGCCGACCTTGAAGTCAGGAAAAGTGGATTCCAAATATTCCTCAGCCGCATCACGTACTTCAAAAGGCATCAGATTGGCATTCTTCAAGGTCTGCAGAATCGTCTCGCGACCATCTTCCTCTGCTGCTTTCTGTTTCCCGCGCCAGTTACTGGCTGCATCCGCAGCAGCATCATCCAATTGATGGAGCGTTTCCATCAATATCGCTTCTTTTTCCGCAAGTTCTTGTTTCTTTTCCTGGAGATAGTAAGTGATCAGTCGCTGTCTGCCTCGCTCCACTCCTGCTTTATGCAGCCGCTCTCTGTCTCCAAGCAGGAGATCCATCTTCTCTTTCACAGCAGAAAGCTGATTGCGCTTATGGTCCGTCTCCTTCAGCGTTGTGTAATAAACAGCTTCAGGTGTGATGCCCCACTGTTCGAATACATTGGCGACTCCATGTTGAAAATCATACCAGGAAAGCTCTTCATCACGATGCTTATCGATTTGATTGATGATCAGATAGAATGGCTGCCCTTGATCGGAAAGCTGCTGTAAAAACAGTAAATTCACTTCCGATTGGACATGATTGTAATCAGTCACATAAAACATCGCATCCACAAGATGCAGTGCTGATTCGGTCATCAAACGGTCTGCATCATCACTTGCATCGATCCCCGGTGTATCCATCAAAGCGATACCGTATGGAAGATTGGTTTGATCGTCTTGAATTGCGATTCTTTGAATGTCTTTATTGCGGCAATATGTATCCAAGGTCTCTTTCCGATATGGCGCTGGCAGTTTATATTTCGTATCATCCGATCCATAGGCAAAGACTTCCGGCTCCCCATTTTGGATGGTGACGATATTGGCACTCGTCGGAATCGGACTGGCCGGAAGCACTTGGTCGCCAATCAAAGCATTGATGAGTGAACTTTTCCCAGCTGAAAAATGACCGGTGAAGCAGATGAAGGCAGTCCCCTTTTCGGCCTTCTCCACTAAATCGAGCGCTTTTTTGCTGTATTGCGATGCCTTTTCCGCTTCGAAAAATTGATATAATGCTGCCAGACTGAACAATTCCGTTGTTTCCGCTGTACGCCGCATGTTGCTCCCTCCCCTTATGTATGCGCATTCATATTTTTTATTATAAAACAGGAAAACCGCACTTACCATCGTAAATGCGGTTTTCATTTCATTCTCCCATATATGGAATCCGGACATCGGTGTCCAGGGATCCGGTGAATTGGCTGAATGACAGATCCTTACCTCGGAGCCAGGCGCCGAAGTCAACCTCAGTCGGCTGCTGATTCCCGATGGCAAATCCCATTTTAAGCTCTTTCGGTTTGTAGACAGATGTATGGATCGTACCTGCCCAGTTGCGATAGCTATCGGAAAATACGTCGTAGCTCGGATCGTTCAAGAGTCGGAAGCCTTGAGCTGCATCCATGTCTTCCTTATGATGAGCCTTGATGATCTCGAATCGACGGTTGCTATCCACTAAATGATGCCGGTTTTCTTTCGTCAAAACATCAAAATGGTTCGTACTATAATGAGCTTTCTTTACAGCCGTTCCGCGGGGACTTCCTTCGACCACTCGCCGAACACCATCGGCATCATTGATGACATAGTTGAATGAGTGCCGATGCGGCATTTCAGTCAGCTTCTCGACGGCTTCTTCTGTTGTGGTACAGGTTTCTAAGAGGATGCGAGACAGCATATTACAAATGAATCCTTCTTCCGGAAAACGCTGATGCACGAAGTTATAGCCGATCGTCAAGCCTTTTTCGTTCATACCGTCGATTCGCCCGAGAATCCGCTGGGAAGGACCGATGGTTGCAAAATATTCCGATTCCGAGGGCTGATACAATAGGAAACGTCCTTCATATGTTTTTGGATGATAATCATAATTGCGTGCCAGGAATTCATTCCCCGTCACGATCGAACAGCCGGAATTGATTCTCCATTCCTGCTGGAAGCCGCTGTAATCCATCAACGTCTCTTCGATAGAGAGACCCAAGGCATCACTGAGCCCAGTCAATTCTTCATAAATACCAGGATGATAGCTGCGGAACATACGGAAGGCATCGGCCGGGTCAACCGTAAAACGGCGGCGGTTCCGCTGTTTTTGTTTTTGCTGGTATCCAAATAATGGTGTATGTTTCAAACGCTCTCCCTGCATGAAGCCGAAATCATAATGCGATCCACGGAAGGTGAATACGTCGGAGTATATCTGTTTCATAGCGGACCCTTCTTTTCTGCATAGTATCCTCCTATTATCCAATACGATGCAGGGACGGGGGAAATGATATGCTTGCGGTCCTTCAACATTACAGATATGAAGCTGCGTGGGTATGATTCCAGGATGCTTGAAAATATAACCGTTATACCCACTCCATTTTTGAGTGTTCAGGTGTATCAACAGGCAATGATTTAAGGAATTTCATCTGCGTTAGCCAGCTGCCCGTTCATTTTCAGCTCCTATTCATCTGGTTTGGATTCCTTTGTTCTTTTGCTAGGCAATAGGATGACAAGCAGAAGTACTTTAATGATCTGATCAAACCAATTCCGGACCTTCCCGGTATTCGACTTCATCAAATCTTTCATGGAAATCTTCCCCAAACGTTATTCTTTGTAATGCACAACAAGTTCGCCCTAGCTCATACTGCAATTGATATTGAAATTGCATAAAAAAGAGACTGCTTCATTTAGCAGTCTCCTTCATTACGGATTAAATCAGCACCAAGCTGCCCCGACAATGATAAGCAAGATGAACAAAACTACTATCAGCGCAAAACCTGCGCCGTAACTGTACCCTCCGCTCATGATAACACCTCCATATGAATTAATATAATGTATGTATGGACTTCAGCCTTTGTATGGTCACTCACCCATTTTGATCTGAACGTTATTGTCCTTTTGCCAATTTGGATCGTTTCTATTCATGAAGCAGCAAAACAATCCCCAATCATCCCTTACAGCAACACATACAATACATCATCCTTGTCATAATAGGAGGTGTACTAATGGGTTCTGGATACGGAGCAGGATTTGTGTTTATTATTGTATTGTTCATCCTTTTGATCATTCTCGGTGCATCTGGGTACGGCGGTTACTGATGTGATTTTTGTGCTCTTTATCAAGATCGGCAGGTCGAATGGCCTGTCGCCTTTTGCATGGTTTGAACCTATGTTCGTTTGGCCTTTTCTTATTTTAAAAAAAGAAGCAGCGGTATGCTGCTTCAATCATCTTCACTATCGTAGGTGATGGTCACAATTTCCCCGGATTGTGCGTTGATGACAACCTCTGCTTCATCATCAGCCGTTTCGAGCTCAAGCTCATACACAGGCAATCCATCCTCTTCATCGAACTCGGCGTTTGTCACGGTGCCGCCGACTTCGTCAGTGGCGATTTTGACAGCTTCGTCCATCGTGATTTTCACTTCAGCCTGGGAAGCTTGTTTTTGGGAAGGCGAAGTCCCCTGCTTATCGGATTGCTGCTGATCATCAGCCGATTGTTCGTTTTGCTCTTGCTTTTGATCATCAGCTGATGCTTGATCCTGGTCTTCTTTCGTTTTTCCCGGTAAAGTTTTCTGTATGCTGCTTTCCTTCAAACTGATCACTTCCCCGGTATTTCCATTCAAAGTCAGATCATACCGTCTTTCCCCGTTTTCCAGATCAATATCATATCTTGGCTCGCTGCCGCTGCGGTCCAATTCAATTTCTGTCACTGTCGCATTATATTGTTTCTCTGCCTGCTGCCGTGCTTGATCGATTGTCATCTCCGGTTCACCAGCGGACGCTTGCATCCGGTAAATACCAAATACAGCTGCGACAAGCACGACAATGGCGGCAGGGATAATCCATTTTTTCTTCATATCGATCGCCTCCAGCTATCATTGTATAGCCAGTATATATCTTGTTCATTAAAGAAATGGTGATTGCTTTATTAGAATTTCATGAGAAGCTAGAGTGGCAGCCGGATCGTGAATGTAGATCCTTTGCCCAGGATGCTGTCCACTTCAATCTCTCCATCATGCAGTCCTACCAGCTGTTTGGCAATGGCCAAGCCAAGGCCGCTGCCTCCCTTCTCGCGGGTGCGGGCTTTATCGACCCGATAAAATCGATCGAAAATACGCCGCTGATCTTGCTCATCGAGTCCTTCGCCCTGGTCGGTGACGGACAAGACCGCTTCATCCCGAGCAGCTTCAACAACGATTTCGATTCGCTCGTCACTGTATTTTATGCCATTGCTCAGCAGTATATAGACAACCTGCTTCAGCATATTGGCATCTGCTTTGACGACAACCTCCTGCTCGATATGAAGGCTGATTTCCCTCTGGTGAGCTGTTTCCATAGCTGCAGCACAGCCTTCAGCTATTCTACCGAGATCGACGGGTTCTTTTTGCAGCAATGCTGGGTCATCTTTTGCCAAAATCAATAATTGGTCTACCAATGCCTGCATCCGTTCTGTCTCGCTATGAATCGCTTGGACAGCTTCCTGCTGGACAGCAGGATCATCCGCCCCCCATCGATCCAGCAGCTTGCTGTAGCTCTTGATGATGCTGATTGGCGTTTTCAGTTCATGCGAGGCATCGGAAACGAACTGCTGCTGCTTGGTAAAGTTCTCTTCCAGCTGATCGACCATTTCATTGAAAGTATCACTCAGGGTCTGCAATTCATCATTACTTCTATTTTCCATTTCCATACGCTTCCATTTCCCGCTATTGCGGATTGTCTGCATGGCTGAAGTCAGGGCAAGGATCGGCCGCAGCAAGAAGCTGCCCAGCAGTCGGCCGCCGAAGATCGAGGGAATCAAAATGATCAGCCCAGCTATCGTCAGGCTGTATTTCAATACTTGAAACGTCTGCTGAAGACTGACAAGCTCTTCGACAACCTGCATCGTATAAATGCCATTATCCCGAATCACCGGGATGGATACTACTGCATACCAGCTGCCGTCATGATAAAAGGTTTGATCCCGTTCCTGTGATGTGAAAGTAAATGGGAGCTCCCGGTATTTTTCCGCTCTTGTTATCACACCTTCACTTTTGCCGTCAGAGCCAATGAATCGCACCATTCCTTCAGTCGGCAGATCCGCCTGAAAAAGACTGCTGCGCGATGTATCCTTCCAATCGACAGTCGCAGCTGTCTCAGCCAAAGCACGGCCTTGTTCATGCAGCCGTTCGACACTGTTATCCAGGCTTACCTCCCGGAACAGGAAGTAAATGGACATATTCACGACCAATAACAGGATCACGAGGGTAACGATTATGTATAGCTGGATCCTTGTGCGCAGCTTCACTTCTCTTCATCCTTGATTGTATATCCGACTCCCCGCACCGTCTTGATCAGCTTATGTTTTTCATCTGCATCGATTTTTTTCCTTAAATAGCGGATATACACATCGACTACATTCGTGTCTCCCGCATATTGGAAGCCCCAAACCCTCTCCAGCAGCTGATCCCGTGTCAGAACTTGCTTTTCGTGCTTCATCAGGAATAAAAGCAAATCATATTCGCGCGGTGTCAGCTCCAATTCCTTTTTGCCGCGTTTGACCGTTCTTGTTTTCTCATCAAGCGTCAAGTCACCGACCTGGAGCACTGGCTCTGGCACGACAGCCATCACGGTATGACGAAGGTGGGCTCGAATACGCGCCAATAATTCTTCAATCTCGAATGGCTTCGTCATATAATCAGTGGCACCAAGATCAAAACCGCTCACCTTATCCGGTACAGCATCTCTTGCCGTCAGCAGCATGACCGGTACATGGGCATCTTGCTTGCGGATGCGCCGAAGCAGCTCCATCCCGCTCAATGATGGCAGCATCACATCCAGCAAGATGAATTGATAGCTGTTAGCATAAAATGCTTCCAATGCATCCAGGCCATCGTACTTCACATCAACAGCGAAGCCTTCATGCTCCAGTTCCAGCTGAAGCAGCCTCGCCATTTTCTTTTCATCTTCCACTACCAGGATTGTCGTCTGATCCATAGGCTGGGCTCCCTTCCTCAGATCGATTTGATTTCTCGATAATTACCGCCAAAGTACAGCACCGGATCACCATCACGCAGCAGCAAGTCCTCGACTTCCCCAATGATGATCATATGATCGCCAGCCATCACTTTGTCGACTGTTTTACACGCCAGATTGACTAGGGCATCTTCTACGACCGGTACGTCATGCAGCGCAATGATCGGCACGGGCTCTTCTTCTTTCTGTTTGGCAAATACCATACTGATATCCTTTTGTTCCTCTCTCAGGACACTGACACCGAATGTGGGATTTGTCTGTAAAACATTATATAAGGACGCTTTTTTATCGATTGAAACAGCTATGAGCTTCGGCTCCAGTGATACAGACATAAAGGCATTCACCGTCATCCCTTTTGTCTCACCTGCCACATCGGTTGTAACAATGGTAATACCTGTCGCAAATTTCCCCATTGCATCTCTGAACGTACGATTATCCATTCTGCTCCCCCGTTCCATATGCTATACGTAAAACTATACCATGTCATTTGTGCTGCCTGTCAATTATTCTATCCTTACAGAGGGCTTATTGTGCAGAAAAAAGAGAGGCTCAATGCCCCTCTTGGTTTACATAATGATATTATTGTAAATTTAATCTTTTTCTTGAGAAAATACAGTTTCATAAATCGCTTCAGGATAAGTTGCGATGACTTCCCCATGCTTATCCGTATCCAAAACATAAGAGCCATTGCTATAACGATCATTGGCATTCAGATTCATAGGCTCAAGAATATGATCCTGTTTATCCTTCGTCACCAGATGAATCGCTGCAGCATCTTCCAATACATAGAATCCGACGATCCGATGCGGATTCTTCTTGAGTTCACGAAGCATCACAACACCTCGTTTTGCTCGGCCGCTTGGCTCGAATTCCTTCAATTTCATCCGTTTTGCAGACCCCCTATGTGTGATGACGACTACACTTGGGGAATGCTGCTGGCCAAATGTCTGGGCACCGACAATATATTCATCTTCCTTCAACTGCATTCCTTTCACACCTGCTGCCCGTATGCCGATCGGAGTGACCTCTTCTTCGGTAAACCATAGGCCATATCCCGAATTCGTTGCCATGAATAGCTGTTTGTTACCATCAGTCAGGGCTACGTGGCACACTTCGTCGTCCGCTTTCAGATTGATTGCGGTAAGTGACTTGTTAGCGCGTGTCGCTTCGTAAAGCTTGAGCTCACTGCGTTTCACCATGCCATTTTTAGTGAAGAAGACAAGGTAGCCGGCTTGTTTGAAATCACGGACCGGAATGCTGGCAATGACTTTTTCGTCCTTGTCCATGCTTGCGATATTGGCAAGATGCTGCCCTTGGTCTTTCCAGCGGATATCCGGCAGCTCATGCACCGGCATGAATATGAATTTCCCTTTATTCGTGAAGACGAGCAGCTTGTCGGTTGTATTGATCTCCTGCATGCCGATCAGATGATCTTCTTCCTTGATAGCCAAATCTTCCCCATTGGAAGCCTGATAGGATCGAAGGCTTGTCCGTTTGATGTAACCATCATGTGTGACAGTCACCAATACGTCCTCGGATGCGACCATGACCTCGAGGTTGATTTTCAATTCCTCGATTTCATCTTCGATCTGCGTGAGGCGGTCGGTGTGATAATTTTTCTTGATTGCCCGCAGATCCTGCTTGATCACTTTAAGCAACGTCTTTTCGTTTTTAAGGATATCCTCGAGCTTTTGGATCTGCTCATCCAGCTCGTCTGCTTCCCGCTGCAGTGCGGTGATATCCGTGTTCGTCAAACGATAAAGCTGCAGGTTCACAATCGCCTCTGCCTGGGCCTCGGTAAAGCCGTAAGCTGCCTCGATCCGCTGTTTGGCATCGGCTTTATCCTTGGAAGCGCGGATTGTCGCAATCAACTCATCCAGGATGGAGATTGCTTTGATCAGACCTTCGACGATATGCTTGCGGTCTTTTGCTTTTTGCAAATTGTAAGCAGATTGTCTCGTAACGACTTCCTTTTGGTGTTCGATATACGCATCAAGCAAGCTCGCCAAACCAAGCAGCTGCGGCGTCTTGTCTTTGATGGCGACCATGTTGAAGTTGTAAGAAATCTGCAAATCCGTATTTTTGTACAGATAATGCAGGATCCCCTGTGCATCCGCCTCTTTTTTGAGCTCGACGACGATTCGCATACCGGTGCGGTCGGTTTCGTCACGAACCTCTGCAATACCTTCCACTTTTCGGTCTAGGCGGAGCTCATCCATCCTTTTGACGAGATTCGCTTTATTCACTTCATACGGAATTTCATCTATGACGATTTGCTGCTTGCCGCCTTTGATATCCTCGATGCTCGTTTTGCCGCGAACGATGATTTTGCCTTTTCCCGTCTCATACGCCTTCTTGATTCCATCGACGCCCTGGATGATGCCGCCTGTCGGGAAATCCGGTCCCTTCATGACCGTCATCAGTTCATCCACCGTGCTGTTCGGCTTGTCCATGCGCATGATGACGGCATCGATCACTTCGCCAAGATGGTGCGGAGGTATTTCAGTGGCATAACCAGCAGAGATACCCGTTGAACCATTTACGAGCAGATTCGGGAACTTGGCCGGGAGAACAGTCGGCTCCGCGTTCGTATCGTCAAAGTTCGGGACGAATTCGACGGTATTCTTATCGATATCCCGCAGCAGTTCAGAAGCGATGCTGGATAGTCTCGCTTCCGTATAACGCATCGCTGCCGGCGGGTCACCATCCACACTGCCGTTATTCCCATGCATCTCAACCAGCACATTGCGTACTTTCCAGGTCTGACTGAGCCGGACCATCGCTTCATATACCGAACTGTCCCCGTGCGGGTGGAAGTTACCGATTACCGTACCGACAGTCTTGGCTGCCTTCCGGAACGGTTTATCATGTGTGTTCCGCTCATCGAACATCGCGTATAAAATCCGGCGCTGCACCGGTTTGAGGCCATCCCGGGCATCCGGCAGCGCTCGGTCTTGAATGATATATTTACTGTATCTGCCGAATCGGTCTCCGATGACTTCCTCCAATGGCAAATCCAAATAGTTTTCCAAAAGAAATCCCCCTTAGTTATGCAGCTTATCGTTTTCGAGGATATTCCCGTCTTCTTCCATACCGAAAGCGACATTACTCTCGATCCATTTACGCCGCGGTTCCACTTTGTCACCCATCAGTGTCGTGATCCGGCGCTCTGCACGGGCGAAATCCTCGATCGTCACACGGATCAGCGTTCGTGTCTCGGGATCCATCGTCGTTTCCCAAAGCTGATCGGCATTCATCTCGCCTAGTCCTTTGTAGCGCTGGATGGCATAGCCGTTTTTCATTTCCTGGATGATTTCACGCATCTCCTCATCGCTCCAAGCATAGCGGATGACTTCTTTTTTTCCTTTGCCTTTGGATAGCTTGTACAAAGGCGGGAGGGCGATGAATACTTTGCCTGCTTCGATCAATTCCTTCATATACCGGTAGAAGAATGTGAGCAGCAGGATCTGTATATGCGCGCCGTCGGTATCGGCATCCGTCATGATGACCACTTTGTCATACTGTACATCCTCCAAAGTGAAATCAGCTCCGACACCTGCACCTATTGTATGGATGATCGTCGAGATCTCCTCATTTTTCATGACATCCTGCAGTTTGGCTTTCTCCGTGTTGATGACCTTACCGCGCAAAGGCAGCACCGCCTGGAATTTCCGGTCGCGTCCCTGCTTGGCGGAACCGCCGGCGGAATCACCCTCCACCAAATACAGTTCGTTCTTTTGCGGATTGCGGGATTGGGCTGGTGTAAGCTTCCCGCTCAGCAATGTATCTTTCCGCTTCTTCTTCTTGCCGCTGCGCGCATCTTCGCGTGCCTTGCGCGCTGCTTCCCTTGCTTCCTTGGCCCGGATTGCTTTCTTTACGAGCATACCTGCAATATCGGGATTCTCAGAAAGGAAGTAAGAAAGTTTCTCCGATACGAGGGCATCGACCGCAGAGCGGGCTTCGGAAGTACCCAGCTTGCTCTTCGTCTGTCCTTCGAATTGAAGCAGTGCCTCCGGTATCCGGACACTGACGATTGCTGTCAATCCTTCGCGGATATCTGTCCCTTCGAGGTTTTTATCTTTTTCTTTCAGCAATCCATTCCGGCGTGCGTACTCATTGAAGACGCGTGTCATCCCGGATTTCGCTCCTGCTTCATGGGTACCGCCGTCTTTGGTGCGGACGTTGTTGACGAAGCTGAGCATCGTTTCTGTGTAACCATCATTGAACTGGAAGGCAAAGAATATCTCGATTCCTTGCTGCTCGCCTTCGAAGGCAAGGACGGGATGGAGCGTATCCTTCTCCTCGTTCAGATAGTCAACGAAAGACTGCAGGCCGTCAGGATACACATATGTCTCCTCTTTCCCGCTGCGCTTATCCGTGATATGGAACGCCACACCCTTAAGCAGGAATGCCGCTTCGCGCAGACGTTCAGCCAGCGTATCAAAATTGTAGCTGGTGGTAGAGAACATGGACGGATCCGGCTTGAAGTGGATGCTCGTGCCTGTCTTTTTCGTCTTGCCTTGCTTCACAAGCGAAGTGACAGGCTTGCCGCCATTTTCGAATCGCTGCGTATAAATATTTCCATCCCGATGGATCGTCACTTCGAGCCATTCGGACAGGGCATTGACGACAGATGCCCCGACGCCGTGCAAGCCGCCGCTCGTGCTATAGCCGCCCTGGCCGAATTTACCGCCTGCATGCAGCACAGTGAAAATCACCTCGGGAGTAGGCCTTCCGGTAGCATGCATACCCGTTGGCATACCGCGGCCGAAATCCTCGACAGAAATACTGTTATCCTGATGAATTGTCACATTGATTTTTTCTCCGTAGCCTGCCAGTGCTTCATCGACACTGTTATCGACTATTTCATAAACTAAATGATGCAATCCCCGGCTGTCAGTGCTACCGATATACATGCCGGGCCGCTTCCTGACCGCTTCAAGCCCCTCGAGCACTTGAATCGAGTCATCTGAATAATGCGATGCTTGTTTTACCAATGCCACATCGGCTCCCTTCTTCGAACAAAAAAACTGTTTCCAAGTCATTCATCCATCCGTTCGCTGGAAAACGACAGTACGTTATGTTCATCATAACGCAAACATATGTTCTTGTAAACTGGCTCCCTTGCTTTGCAGAGTCCAGTGTATGCCTAATTAAAAGTAGCAGAATAATGCCAGTCAATCAATCCACATTTTGGGTTTTCATATAATTAATCGTCCATTTGGTGCCATTTTCATCGTGTTTTGCTTTCATAAGACAGTCTGGATCCATCTGGAATATAAATCATTGCTATCATTGTTCTTATTTTCACATTTATGTATACCTGCCCTGGGGGGCAGGCCAATATCAGGTTCCGCAAAATGTTTGGAAAGGCTCCTTCGGCTCAGGCGGATCTTCGGTGAATTTTGAGTCGACCGGCTCATAACTGAAGGGATCAGACACAAGCTCACACAGCCGATCAAACAGCGTATAATCACCATTTCCGGCAGCATCCAGTGCTTCCTCCACCAAATGATTGCGCGGGATGATGCTGGGATTGGATTGACGCA
Source organism: Terribacillus sp. FSL K6-0262 (assembly GCF_037977385.1). Lineage (NCBI taxonomy): Bacteria > Bacillati > Bacillota > Bacilli > Caryophanales > Bacillaceae > Terribacillus > Terribacillus sp. FSL K6-0262. The sequence continues at coordinate 74,742 of NZ_CP150277.1, forward strand.
TCAAGTCACGTGCAGCCTCGATTCCTTCAGCTCCGATCCGGTCATCCCAGCGCTTTTTCCATGATGCAAAGCCCTCCGCCTGTTCAAGTGCAGCTGTATCGCCTATCGTCAATGCGCGGAAGGTATTCGTGTAATCCGCCCCCGCTTGCTCCATCCAGCCAAGTATATCCTCCACAAGTGCTTCATCGCCCTCTTTTGCACCTGTGATTCCAATTTTCCTGTACATGATATCGAGCCAGCATTTCCTATAAATCTGCGGAAATTCACGGAGCGTGTCTTCTGCTTGTTTCACTGCCTCTGCTGGAATCGAATCGAATAAGGGAAGCAATGCTTCGGCAAATCGCGCCAGGTTCCAAGCTGCGATCGGCGGCTGGTTGGCATAGGCATAGCGTCCCTGGATATCTATGGAGCTGAAAGCCGTCATCGGCTTGTATGCATCCAGGAAGGCACAAGGGCCGTAATCGATCGTTTCGCCGCTGATCGTCATATTATCCGTGTTCATCACGCCATGGATGAAGCCGGCACCCACCCATTTCGCCAGCAGTTCCGCCTGTCGTTCCATCACCGCTCGGAAAAAGCGCACATACTTATCAGGCTCTCCAGCCAGCTCAGGATAATGACGCTCTATGCTGTAATCTGCCAAGGCTATCAAGTCGGTTTCCGAACAAAATCTTCTGGCATATTCGAATGTCCCCACCCGGATATGGCTTGACGCAATCCTGGTTAATACCGCGCCAGGCAATGCCGTTTCCCGGTAAACCGGTTCACCCGTGGAAACGACAGCCAAGCTGCGCGTCGTCGGGATGCCGAGCCCATGCATCGCTTCACTGATGATGTATTCCCTGAGCATCGGCCCAAGCGCTGCACGTCCATCCCCGCCCCTGGAATACGGGGTGCGGCCAGCGCCCTTCAACTGGATATCCACTTTTTGGCCCGATCGATTTTGCCATTCCCCGAGGAGGATGGCCCTTCCGTCCCCAAGCATCGTGAAATTGCCGAATTGATGACCCGCATATGCTTGTGCAATCGGCTGTGCCCCTTCAGGGAAGGAGTTGCCTGCCAAGTGATCGAGAGCACCTTCTTGTCCGATGCCAAGCTGTTCAGCCAGTTCCTCGTTCCATTTTACCATTTGCGGATCCCTGACCGGATTTGGTGACATCCTGGTATAAAAAGTCTCAGGCAATGCCGTGTAGGAGGCATCCAATTTTCCATCTAAAACCACGATTCTTCCTCCTTCATTTTTCTGCATTGGTTCCATTATACGCTATTGATACAAGAACCCCATCTGCCTGTATGCAGATGGGGTATGTTCATTTGCCGGATGGCCCGACAAGTACGCTATGTGCGACTTTGATACATAAATCCATCAAGACCGTAAAACCTTCCTGTTCCAAGTAAGCAGCTGCTCCTTCATCATGAACGCCTTGCTGGGCCCAGAATACGCGAGCATTCGTCCTGCTTGCTTCCCTTGCCAATCCCGGCAGGTACTCCGATCGGCGGAAGACATTGATGATATCGATCTCATCGGGTACATCAGCCAAGCTGGGATAGGCTTTCTCGCCGAGGACTTCGGTCACATTCGGATTGACCGGTATGATCCTGTAGCCTGCCTGCTGCATCGCACGGGAAACACCGTGGGATGTCCTGTCCGGTGAATCGGACAGTCCCACTACCGCAATCGTCTTCGCTTTCCGCAATATGTCACGAATCTGTTCATTTTCCGGATTCTGGAATGCCATTTGACATACCCCCTTCTTTCAGAGCAGACCTTCCTGTTCGAGGAAGTCCCTTGCGACGTCCTCAGGCTGCTTCTTTTTGAAATCGACTTGGTAATTCATCTCTGTCATCTGCTCATCTGTTATCTTGCCCGCAAGCTGACCCAATATGTCCGCAAGCTCCGGGTATTCCTCAAGTGTCTCCTGGCGCATCAGCGGAGCACCTTGGTACGGCGGGAACAGATTCTCAGGATCATCCAGTGTGACAAGATCCAAATCCCTGATATAACTGTCGGTCGAGTAAGCATCGATGACATCGACATCATCGGCTTCGATCGCCTGCTGACGGATGCCGGGATCCAGCGTCCTCAGCTCCCCGAACTCCACGCCATAGACATCCTGGATGCCCAGATAACCATCTTCCCGATCGCTGAACTCCAATGTGAAGCCCGCTGTCATCTCATCGTCCATTTTCCTAAGGTCCGCAATCGTCTGCAGGTCATTCTCCTCCGCATAGGATCGTTTCACAGCAAGTGTATACGTATTATTGTACGCCATCGGTTCCAGATATGCCATTTCGAAAGCTTCTGCCATACCTGCTTTGGCCTGCTCATACACTTGCTGACCATCATTGCTTTCTGCTTGTTCGCCTAATAATGTCACCAGAGCAGTACCGGTGAACTCCGGATAAATATCGATGCTGCCATTTTGCAAGGCTTCGAAAAGAAAATCTGTTTTCCCTAGATTCGGTTCCAATTCGACTTGTAAATCTGTCTGGTCCTCGATAAGCAATTTGTACATATTGATCAAAATTGTCGGCTCGGCATTCAGCTTGCCGCCTATCACCAAATCAGGCTGATCATCCTGCGCTGCCGCAAAGGGGGCCACGACCCCAATGACAGCCACGATAACCAGGACAGCCAGCGACTTGAAACCGAATCTGCGGCTGGTGCGCTCGAAAATCCGGATGACCAAATCCAGCAGGATGGCAAGCAATGCTGCCGGAATGGCACCAAGCAGGATGAGGTTCACATCTCCGCCGCGGTCGATGCCCAACAGGATGAGTTCCCCGAGTCCGCCAGCGCCGATTAAAGCGGCAATCGTGGTTGTACCGACGATCATCACCATAGCTGTCCGGATACCTGCCATGATGACGGGCATCGCCAATGGCAGCTCGACTTTGCGGAGGCGGCGGAAACCATTCATTCCCATGCCCGTTGCTGCTTCTTTCAAAGCTGGATCGACTTCGGCGATCCCGGTGTATGTATTACGAAGTATCGGAAGCAATGCATAAATGATGAGTGCTGCAACTGCCGGCTTCGTGCCGATTCCGATCAACGGAATCAAAAACGCCAAAACGGCTAGACTGGGAATCGTCTGCAGGACTGCCGCTATCGCGATGATCGGTTCGGCAAGCTTTTTGGACCGGCTGAGCAAAAGGCCGAGCGGAACGGCTATGGCAATACTGATCAGCAAGGCAATGATCGATATTTGCAAGTGTTCAGCCAATGCCGTCCATAAGGAATCACTGCGCTGTTCGAATACTTCCAGGAATGCTTTCATTGGGTCACCACCCCATTCCTGACTTCGGTTTTGCCGGCAAGGTAACGCAGCAGCTCCTGCTGTGTGACAGTCGCTATCAACTCTTCACCTTTTGTGACAGGCAGGATACTGGCACCTGCTTCCTCGAAAGCATGCACTGCTTCCAGGACATTCATATCACTCGGCACAGCGAGGACATTCTGCTGCTTCCCATGCTCGACGGCACAAAGCAATTGGCCGTCATCGCTTGTCAGGATATAGGCTTGATCTGGATCGAAATCGCCTGCTTCGTATGCTGTCTGCGTCAGGATATGGGAAACAGATTGGGCAGCGACGATATCGATGGCAGTCTGCCAAGGTGATTTTTTATCCCCGATAAAGCTGCGGACAAAGGAGTCACGCGGCTCCAGTATCAATTTCTGCGGCGTGTCGACCTGAATGATTTCACCGGCATTCATGAGGCAGATACGATCTCCCAAAGCTGTCGCTTCATCGATATCATGTGTGACAAACACTATCGTTTTCTTGATTTGCCGCTGCAATTTCCGGATATCCTTTTGCAGCCCTTCCCTGCTGATCGGATCCAAGGCGCTGAAGGGTTCATCCATCAGCAAAATCTGCGGATCGGCTGCCAGTGCCCGGATGACACCTACGCGCTGTGCCTGTCCGCCGGATAGTTCGGAAGGTTTCTTTTTCAAGTAGATGGACGGCTCCATCCCCACCATCCGCATCAATTCCTTGGCCCGATCATGTATTTCTTTCTTCTTCCACTTTTTCATCTCCGGAACGACAGCGATGTTCTCTTCGACTGTCATATGCGGAAATAATGCGATTTGCTGCAGGACATAGCCAATGTTCCAGCGAAGCTCATGGATGCTATAATCTTTTAATTGCCTGCCATCTATGTATATCTCGCCAGCCGTTGGCTCGACAAGCCTGTTGATCATCTTCATCGTCGTCGTTTTGCCGCATCCGCTTGGTCCGATCAGCGTGAGGAGTTCCCCCTCCTGCACTTTCAAATTGAAATCCTTGATGGCTTCCGTACCATCCGGGTATGTCTTATGTACACCTTTGAACTCAATCATACCTTCACCTCGTATTATGTACTGAATAGTTTTTTACCCTTGCTTCTGGTAAGTTAATCCTATACTATGTAAAAAGTTATGCCCTTCCATGATACTTCGTGCTAAAATGGATAAGCAAGCAACAGGAACGCCTAAGCAGTTAAAGGAGAATGAAAATGGAGTACGTGTTATTCATCCTGCTCGCCTATATCATCGGTTCGATTCCATCTGCCCTGATTGTCGGCAAGGTAAGCTATAATATAGATGTAAGAGAGCATGGCAGCGGAAATCTCGGTGCTACGAACACGTTCCGGACACTCGGTAAGAAAGCCGGGACCATCGTGCTGATCGCCGACATCCTGAAAGGTACGATTGCAACCATCCTGCCCGTTCTGTTCGGAATGGACTTATACCTGCTCGTCATCGGACTCGGGGCGGTCATCGGTCACGTATACCCGATCTTCGCCCGTTTCAAAGGAGGGAAAGCTGTCGCGACATCAGCCGGGATCATCCTGGGTGTCAATGCCTGGCTCTTTGTCATCATCCTGGCAAGCTTCGTCGTCGTTTTGCTCCTCAGCAAATATGTATCACTTGCCTCCATGACAGCGGGTGTCGTCGGTGTCATCGTCTCGATCTTCATTGCACAGGATGTCATTTTATCCATCGTACTCGGGCTCTTGGCGATATTCATCCTATACAAGCATCGGCAGAACATCGTCCGTATCATCAGACGGGAGGAACCAAAAGCTTCCTTCCTAGTGAAAAACAATTCCAAGTAACGGGATTGTTTTTTTCATTGCACCTGCATACCCGGTTCGGAAAATTGAATTACCAGCTTCGCATCGGGTATACTTTAAGCTAGTCCATGCGACTTTTGAAAGGAGTACAATCATGCAGCACCTACACACATCAACTAAAAAACAGCTGCCTTCAAAGGCGGAACGACATAAATTATTCGGCTCCGTGCCTCCAGGCAAGAAGACAAAACCAGAAAATAAAGCCGATATGGCCGACTTACAGAACACGAAAAAGAATTTCCTTTTCCATATAGATGCAGTCGGAATCGCGAAGGTCAAACACCCGATCCAGGTGATCAGCAATACCAGCCCGGCGATGCAGACAACGATCGGAACATTTGAATTCACCTCCTCCATCCAGCAGGACAGCAAAGGGACGAACATGAGCCGCTTCACGGAGCAGCTGGATTTGTATCACAAAAATGGCTTCACCGTTTCCGTGAAAAGCTTACAGACCTTTGTCGCTGAGCTTGCCGATCGCCTGAAGCAGGACGATGCACGAGTGAAAGTGACATTCCCATGGTTCTTTGAACGAAGCGGTCCTGCTTCCGGGATGACTGGATTGAATCATGCGGATGCCACATTGGAGGTCGCTTACGACAAGCAAACAGGCTTCCGGACCACGGCTAAGCTTTCCGGTACGGTTACGACACTTTGCCCCTGCTCGAAGGAAATCAGTGAGTACAGTGCACATAATCAGCGTGGTATCGTGTCAATGGAAGTACAGCTGACAGATGCATTCGACGAAGATGTGCGCGATTGGAAAGAGGATTTGCTCGAGGCTGCGGAAAGCAATGCAAGTGCCCGTATCCATCCTGTCCTGAAGCGTCCGGATGAAAAGATGGTCACCGAGACTGCCTACGAGAATCCGCGCTTTGTCGAAGACATGGTCCGTCTTGTGGCAGCGGATTTGTATGAACTGGATTATGTCGAAAAATTCACTGTATCCTGCAGCAATCAGGAATCGATCCACTTGCACGATGCCGTGGCGACATTGAGCTACGACAAGCGCGACGAAGAGGAATAAGCCGATGGACAAGGTATTCTTAGCCTTGATCCGTTTTTACAGGCGCTTCATCAGCCCCCTGACTCCGCCATCCTGCCGCTTTTATCCGACATGCTCCCAATACGGGCTGGAGGCAATCAAACGGCATGGGGCATGGAAGGGCGGCTGGCTCACCGTCAAGCGCATCTCAAAATGTCATCCTTTTCACCGGGGTGGATTCGATCCTGTACCAGGTGCGAATTGTGAGCATCATCACCATGAAAAAAAGCAGTGATCCCCAATCAAGGGGTCACTGCTTTTTATTTTGGCAATAAGTGAAATCTTTCCAACTGCTCCCATTGCCGTTCAGCCTGGAGGACACGCAGCTGATGTTCCCCTATCAGATCGAAATGCAGTAAATCCTCATGCTCATCTATCCATGCTTCCTCCAGACCATATTGCGCCCCCCACTCTATCAGCTTCTGCCGATCGGCACAGCCCGCTTTCGTTACCGTTTTTGCTTCCGGGAACCGGGCATCCAGCCAATAGTGGGTCAAAAAGGCAATCTCCCCGCGGCGGACCTGCTCCTTCCACCGCTGCAACTCACCGCGTCTGATCCCGAATGCCATCTGTTATGCTTCCAGCGCTTTCGAATAAGCAGCATGCCATTCGGGCAGTGAACGTCGTATCGAAACAGGTCGGAAATTTTCTTTTTTCACGACTGTATGGGTAGTTGTACCGGATACACAGAGTTTGCCATCCTCATTTTTGATTTCATAGCCATACTGTGTCCGGATTCCATCATAGGAGCGGAGCCATGTATCCACAACCGGCTTCTCCCCATAACGAACGGGGTAGTGAAAATTCAGCTGGGCATCCACAACCGGGGAAAGAAAGCCATCCTCTTCCATGCCTGCGTAATGCAAACCTAATGTCTCGATGAAATCAGTTCGCCCGATCTCAAACCAAATAAGATAATTCGCATGATACACGACTCCCATTTGATCTGTTTCTCCATATCTTACATTTATTTCTGATGTCGATTTCTTCATAAAGCACTTCTCCTTACCATTTCCCAAGCATTCTCTATATCTTTCTTATTCAATAAATCCATTTCCAGCTTTTCTTCCTCTTCGACAAGGCGGAGCGATTGGAACTGAATCGCTTCATCGAGAAGATTCGTAACGAATCTGGCATTGCCGGAAACAGCTTCTGTTTCCAGTCGTTCCCTAAGGAGAGCTTCCGCTTCTTCCGAGAGCGTATATGCATAATTTTCCATTGCATGCTTAAAAATAGCGACGAGCTCTTCACTGTTGTAATCAGGGAAAGTGAAATATTTCTTGAAGCGTGAAGCAAGTCCTGGATTGCTGTCGATGAATTGCTTCATTTCCTGCTGGTATCCTGCCAGTACCACGACGAGATTCTCATTATGCTTCGTCATTTCATCCACAAGCGTGTCGATTGCTTCTTTACCGAAATCCTGTGCACCTCGGAATAAGCTGTACGCTTCATCGATGAATAGTACCCCTCCAAGGGCATCACGGATGACCGTTTTCGTCTTAGCTGCTGTCTGGCCGACATAACCAGCTACCAAATCACTTCTTGAAGCAACTACCAGATGCCCTCTTTTCAGCAGACCGCGCTCTTTTAAAATCTCCGCATAGATCTTGGCGATCGTCGTCTTACCGGTTCCCGGATTGCCGGTAAAGACAGCATGCAGCTGAATCGGCACTGCCGGAGCCCCTTTTTGTTTCCGCTCCTGCTGGATTTGGACAAAGGAAGACAGCTTTTTGACCTCTTCTTTGATCGATTGCAAGCCGATCAATTGATCCAGCTGCTGCAATGGTTCTGATTCTTTTTCATTTCGGTCTGGATCTTTCACGTCTTGGGCGGATAATGTCATATGATCGATCCATGACTCCGTCGTCAATTTGCGATCGGCTCCCTTCTGGAAGATGATACGCAATACAATATCCCGGACAGAGCGGGCATTTCCGAATGTTTCATCGACCCGAGCCTGTTCGATTTTGTCCTCAACCAGGCGCAATGCTTCCTCAGTGAAGAAAAAATCGTTGGCAAGCGCCGTATTTTCGGCAATCTGCAAAAGCTCCTCGGTTTCAAAATCCGGTAACTCGATGTAATTCTGATCTGGAATACGGCTGCGCAGTCCTGGATTGGCAAACAGGAATTGACGCGTCTCCTCGGGATAGCCTGCCAGGAAAACAGCAAATTTCCCGCCGTATTCGCTGCTTGTCATACTGGAAACAAGCGTGTCGATCACTGCCTGTCCATAATCATTTCCGCTTTGGCCTTCCCTTTTCAGACTGTACGCTTCATCAATGAACAACACGCCGCCGATCGCCTGCCGCACATAATTGGTTGTATTTTCTTCGCTTTGGCCAAGATACGAACCAACCAGATGAGAGCGGTTCACCTCGACGACATGATCGGAGTCCAACAGCCCAAGCTGGTGGTAAAGCTTGGCCAAAAGACGTGCAATCGTCGTCTTCCCGGTTCCGGGATTGCCGGTGATGACCATATTCAGACCCGGTTCATCCACCATCTGGAAACCAAATTGCTTCCTTTCCTGCTGATAGCGCAGATAATGGTAATAATCATGAATATATGTCTTCACATCCTGTAAACCTATCAGTTGATCCAGGGCTTCAAGCGGACGGCTTTCACTTGCCTGGCTTAATACATCAGGCAGTGCATCCTGTACAGCTTCCAGGGATTTCAATATCTGCAGGACGGTTGCATTCATCGCAGTGACAGGTGATCCTGTCTTCCTGTTTTCAATCGTTTCGATGGTCTGTTCCAAGAGTACCAGTAAATCCTCCAGTTCCTCATAGGAACGATTGTATGCCGCCGCCAATTTGCTTGCGCCATTCAACCTGCGTGGATAAGCTTTCATTATATCATTCAGCTGACCATACAAGCTTTGGGATTTCTTTAATTTTGCAGGGTCAAAATCTGTTTCCCGCACCGACCATACTGGCAAATCCGTATCCATCAATGCCTGATAATATTGACTTACCTGTGCAAATTGATCGATTTCAAGCACAATTGGATGTGTCCGCTCCGATTCTGCCAGCAGCTGTCTGCTGATCGGATCCTGCTTTTGCACACGCATGATCCGGTAAAAAGCTATGATTCGATACAAGCCCTGTTTTAGGGCTTCTTCCCCTGAATCCAGCTTTGATGCCATACGTAACGCCTCTATCTCTGATAGAGGCGGTGAGATGTCCATTGAACTCCATGCAATCACTTGTTCTTTCAGGGTTTTCTCTGTCTGAGCCACAAGTATGCCCCCTTTTCTACCATCATTTTAGCATACCGGAGCCATACAGGTGAACTGGTGTGTCCTTAATCGATCCATTCCTGCAGCTGTTCCTTCGTCACGGGACCGGGAATGATCCGCTGCTTGCCGGATTCATCGACCAGAATGGTAAAAGGAACCGCTACTTGGCGGAATTGATGCGCTACAGTACCTTCCACATCCAAATAGACAGGCACCTGAAGTGCGCTTTTCCCGATGAAATTCTTCACTTGCTTCACGCTTCGCTCACTCTTTGTCGCATTGATACTGTATACGCCGACCTTACTGCCTACCAGAGCACGAAACTCCTCCAGCTCGGATAGATCCGACAAGCATGTATCACACCATGTAGCCCAATACGTTATCACAACAGGCTTCCCATCGGCTGCTTCTATCAAAGCTTCAACCGATTTCAGCTCTGCTGTACCGGCTTTGGCGATGGTTGGAAAGATGAACAAAAAAGCGCACAAGAGGATCAGTCCTCGTTTCATGCAAATTCCCCCTTCGCCGTTTATTGTAAGCGGAAAGGAGTCAAACTAACCAAAAAAGAAGCAGCCATTCCGGCTGCTTCCCATAGATACTTATGCGTGCTGTAATTTGTCACGAAGGACCATGTTCAAGATTCCGCCATGACGATAATAATCGATTTCGACTTCACTATCGAAACGTGCTATAGCTTCGAATTCAGTCACTTTTCCATCTTCTGCAGTGGCTTTCACTTTGACGATATCACGCGGAGACACATTCTCATCGATTGCAACATCGATGCTCTCACGGCCAGTCAGACCAAGTGAATCAGCACTTTCACCAGGCTGGAACTGCAATGGCAGCACACCCATCATGACGAGGTTGGAACGGTGGATCCGTTCAAAGCTCTGTGCGATGACGGTTTTGATACCGAGCAAGTTCGTACCTTTTGCAGCCCAGTCACGGGAGCTTCCCATACCATAATCTTCTCCGGCAAAGATAGCCAGTCCAGTCTGATCAGCTTGGTATTTCATTGCTGCATCATAAATCGGCATCACTTCATCCGTCGGCCAGTATGTTGTGTAACCGCCCTCGGTTCCCGGTGCAAGCTGGTTGCGGATGCGGATATTCGCAAATGTACCGCGCATCATGACCTCATGGTTGCCTCGGCGGGAACCATAGGAGTTGAACTCTCGAGGTGTCACACCTTTGGCTTGCAGATATTTACCAGCCGGCATATCCTTGGCGATTGCACCAGCCGGGGAAATATGGTCGGTGGTGACAGAGTCGCCGAACTTCCCGATTACACGCAATCCTTGCAATGGCTCGACAGTACCGCTTCCTCCGGAGATGTTCTCGAAGAAGGTCGGGTTTTGGATATAAGTGGAATCCGGATCCCATTTATAGAGTGGTTCGTCTGTCGTAGCAATCGCATTCCATTTCTCATTGGAATGGAAGACATCCTCATACTCCTTACGGAAGATTTCCGGTGTCACGACTTCAGCTACTGCATCACGGATTTCCTTAGGAGATGGCCATAGATCCTTGAAATATACCGCGTTGCCATTTTTATCCGTTCCGATCGGATCTTTGTACAAGTCGATATCGACTGTACCCGCCAGCGCGTAAGCCACAACCAATGGCGGCGAAGCCAAATAGTTCGCCCGGACAAGCGGATGGATGCGGCCTTCGAAGTTACGGTTCCCCGAAAGGACGGATGCGACAGTCAAATCACTGGATGCAATCGCTTCCTCGATTTCAGGGGACAACGGACCTGAGTTACCGATGCATGTCGTACATCCATAGCCGACAAGCGTGAAGCCCAATTGGTCGAGATAAGGTGTCAATCCTGCATCTGCCAAGTAGCGAGTAACTACCTTGGAACCAGGAGCCAGGGAGGTTTTCACATATGCCGGGACGCTAAGTCCTTTTTCCACGGCGTTCTTGGCGAGAAGTCCTGCCCCGAGCATGACATACGGGTTGGATGTATTCGTACAGGATGTGATCGCAGCAATTGCGACAGCACCTGTTTTCATCGTGGATGTCTTGCCATCCGGATGGCTGATGTCCACCGATTTATCGAATTCACTCTTATCAAGGCCGAATCCTTGGTTGCCGGCTGGTGCCGTGATCGAATCAACGAATGATTTCTGCATGCCGGAAAGCGGAATCAGATCCTGCGGGCGCTTCGGACCGGATAGGTTCGGCTCCAATGCAGACAGATCGATTTCCACCAATTCTGTATACTCGGGATCGCGGACATCCGGAGAGTACCAGAAGTCGTTTTCCTTTGCATATTTCTCCACAAGATCGATTTGTTCCTTGCTTCTTCCAGTCAAATGCAGGTAGTTCAATGTCTCTTCATCAATCGGGAAGAATCCGCATGTCGCCCCATATTCCGGCGCCATGTTGGAAATCGTCGCTCGGTCGGCAAGCGGCATATCCGCAAGGCCCGGGCCGAAGAATTCGACAAATTTTCCGACTACGTTCTTTTGACGCAGCACCTGTGTCACTTTCAGCGCCAAATCTGTCGCTGTCGAGCCTGCCGGCATCGTACCGACGAATTTGACCCCGATGACATCCGGTGCAGGGAAGTAAGACGGCTGTCCAAGCATGCTTGCTTCCGCTTCGATACCGCCGACACCCCACCCAAGGACGCCAAGACCATTGATCATCGTCGTATGGGAATCCGTACCGACAAGCGTATCCGGATAAGCAATATAAGTTCCGTCTTCCTCTTTATTCTCGTGGACCACACTAGCCAAGTATTCCAGGTTGACCTGGTGCACGATACCGGTTGCCGGCGGAACGGCACGATAGTTATCGAATGCTTTTTGTGCCCAGTTCAAAAATTCATAACGTTCTTTGTTTCGCTCAAATTCCAATTCCATATTCACTTTCAGTGCGTCTTGCGTGCCATACTTATCAACCTGTACGGAGTGGTCGATGACAAGGTCAACAGGGATTTCCGGGTTGATCCGGTCTGCATCCCCGCCAAGGTCTACCATCGCTTTTCTCAGGGAAGCGAGATCCACGACCGCCGGTACCCCGGTGAAGTCCTGCAGGATGACACGGGAAGGCTTGAATGGTACATCGGTGATGTCCCCATTCCCCCAATTTGCCAAGCCTTCCACATGCTCGTCCTTGATTGCAAAGCCATCATGCTGACGGATCAGTGATTCGAGCAGCACACGAATGGAGAATGGCAAGCGGGAGACTGTTCCAAGCCCCTTCTCTTCAAGCGCTTTCAATTGATAGTAATTGTACGTCTTTCCGTTTAATTCAAACTGCTTCTTTGCATTGTATGAATTATTTCCCACCATCGTATGAACAAACCCCCTTGTGAATTAGCCTGCTTATCACGATTCTATGATAAAGCAGCACGAGCTAACATCGATTTGCACTTTTTATTCTAAATGAAAACGATTCATAAGTAAATTAATTAAGAGCAAAAAACACGCGTAAAATAGGGAATCCTAGCGCATTTTGCAGCCTACCTATAGATTTTGACAACCCTCGAATAAGCCCTTTCACATAAGGGATAATAGTTGATGTGGAGGTGAGGAAATGGGAGATCAGAAAGGGAAACAGCGAAAACATCCAGAGAAGGTGAATGAGCCGCTGAGCGGGTCGAAGAAAGTGAAAAACAAAAATCATAGCAGACAAAAACATCATAGTCATCACGACATGTAAAAGAAAACATGGCCTCCTCGCAGGGGCCATGTATAAATATTATAAGGTTACAGGCAGGGACACCCTGAATGTGCTACCCTTGATTTCATTTCGAAGGATATCAAGGCTGCCATTATGCTTGTCCAGTATTTGAGCACAAATCATCAATCCAAGTCCCGTACCTTCTTTCTTTGTCGTAAAGAAAGGCTCCTTGAGCTTGGCAAGCACCTCATCCGGGATACCAGGCCCTTCATCCACGACATCCACTATACATTCTTCACCTTCTTGCCGCTGACGTATATCAATCTTGCCGCCATTCGGCATTTCTTCAAGTGCATTCTTGATAAGATTGATGAAGAGCTGTTTGATTTGAGATCTGTCACAGAGCAGCCTGCTATTCGATCCTTTTTCAAAATTGATCTGGACATTCTGCAGCCTTGCTTGTGAGTACAGCAGGGTGATGACATCCTGCAGCATTTCATGGATCGATTCCGATTCTTTGTTTTCCGCTACAGGTTTTGAAATGAATAGAAGCTCGGAAGTGATGGTTTCGATTTTCTGTATCTCATCCACCATGATCTTGTAATACTCTTCTTTGCGGCTGATACCCGCCTGGATGAGCTGGAGGAAGCCCTTCAGACTCGTAAGCGGGTTACGGATTTCATGCGCTATCCCAGCTGCAAGCTGTCCTGCCACACTCATTTTTTCCGAACGGAACATCATTTCCTCGATTTCTTTTTTATCGGAGACATCCTTGGCAACCCCGATATAATAAGGGGCATCTTGCTCCTTTACAAGTGAGATGCTGGCCTCCATCCATATATGCTTCCCCCTGTTATCCACAGCCGTGAAATGGAATCGCTGGGGCCATTCCGTCGCTGATTTGAACCTGTTTTTCAGGACAGGCACTTCACATGGATCCAAATAAGTCAAAGAAGACGTGCCGAACAATTCCTCTGGCAAATAGCCCAGCAGCCGCGTGACCGACGTGGAAGTATACCGAATCATCCCATCACTGCTGCAGACGAATACGATATCAAAACCGTTTTCATCGATCCATCGCAGCAGCGGTGCCGGAAGTTCAGCCAAAGAATGTGCCTCAAAGCCTGTCGAATCAAATGAAGCCGCCCTTGCCTTTTTCTCTGTCTTATAGTCGTCTTCGTTCAAGCTCCTTCGCCCCCTTTTATGTGACCTTCGTGCATCTATGTATGTATAAGTCCTTTTGTAATGTATGTTACTACAATTAAGCAAAAAACAAAACGCTCGTGCCATGATTTTCCTAAAACTTGTATGTCCTCAGTCTATGAAAAAAGACTTTCTCACTGGAAGAAAGTCTTTTCACACCATCAGGTGACTTGCAAGCTTCTTTCAAGCCGTTTGTACTTCCAAAGCATTGCAATCCGCCAGGAAGCGATCATGCCAAAGGCCAGCAGGAAGAAGACACCGCCCATCTCCCCTATTTCGATCGTCTGGCCGATCGCCACTTTGAGTAAAACCCGGACAAACACGAGACCGACAAGTATGATTGCGAATGCCTTCGAAGGCTTCAGGAAAATCTCCTGATCCCTGACTTCAAAATTGGAAGTCAGGATCAGCAAACTGGAAAAAATGATTCCTGCCCCCAATGAAAACCAAACCTCCGGCCAAGGTACACGGAACACCGGAAAAATGAACATCAGCGCTCCGGTACTCATGAAAAGGGGCGGCAGGATGATTTTCTTGGCCGTAACCGGTCTGGCTGCAGCCCGCATCCGTATCATGGCAACAGCCAGTCCCATACATGCCACCAGGATGGTACTGATGATAACAGGTAATGTCATACCCTTACCTTCTTTCAATTTACATTTCTTTAAGCGAGAATACGCTCCACAGTCTCAATCACTCGGACATCCTCGAAAGGCTTCGTAATAAAATCCTTTGCGCCAAGCTCGATCGCTTGCATGACGATGCGCTGCTGACCCATTGCAGAACACATGATCACCTTGGCATCCGGATCCATCCCGATGATCTCCTTCAAGGCTGCAAGCCCATCCTTATGCGGCATCGTGATATCCATGAACACAAGATCAGGATGGGTATCACGAAACTTTGAGACTGCTTCCAGTCCATCCGCAGCCTCCCCGACAACCTCATGATTGTTCTCGGTAAGCAGACCGCGCAATGTCTTCCGCATGAATTTTGCATCATCAACTATCAATATTTTTGCCACTTACATTCTCCTCACTGCTTGAACGATCTTGTGCGATGGACAGAATGATCGTCAGGGCGATACCGACAACGGTAAGATATACCCCCAGATCAAAAAGTGTCGCTGTAGCCAACTCCAGTTCCCCTAGTACCGGCAAATGGATATACGTGAAGGTATGGCTCAGGAATGGCTGTCCGAATAGGAATGACCCAGCACTGGTCAGGACCGCAATCAGCACACCCATCACCGTCAACACACGATAATTGATCGGCAGAACCTTGCTGACCGTCTTAAATCCATATGCCATATACATAAGCACCAGTGCAGCAGCAGTTCCCAGACCTCCGATGAATCCACCGCCCGGGGAATTATGGCCTGCAAAGAACAGATAGACCGAAAACCCTAGCAACAAGAAAGAGATGAGCACGGTTGTTGTTTTGAAAATTAAATTATTCGGTGAAAATTCCACAATCGACACCCTTTCCCTACATATTTTAAACTACTTCGCAGCATTTTTCACGATTTAAAAACCGTAAAAAGAGAAAAAACCGCCAAGATAAGCTGTTATCCTTGTTGTCAAATCGAATAGAAGCAAAATGCCGATCAGAATCAGGAAATAGCCGCTCACTTCATGCAAGAGCTTACCCGCTCTCTGCAATTTTTGCAGACGATATCCGAAAAAACCACAAACAAAAAAGGGAATGCTGAAACCAAGGACATAAGCCGACATCAGCGGGACGGCTTGAAGCGGCTGCAGTGCAGCAGTCGTCATGATCCCCGCCAATATCGGGCCTGTACATGGCGTCCAGCCCATGGCAAAGGCCAGTCCGATCAGGAAAGAACCCGCATATCCAGACGGTCTGTCCTTAAAACGAAACAAGCTTCCGGATGACTGCCATCTCCCTCCCAGCAATCCTATCTGTATCGCTCCCAATAGGATAAGGAAAGCTCCCCCGATGACACGTATGTATGCTTGATAAGCAAAAAGTAATTCAGATAATGCCAGTGCACTGTAGCCCAGCAATAAAAAAATCGCCGAAAACCCAAGCAAAAAGAAAATCGTATGCAAGAACCATCCATAGGCATGCGATTTTCCGCTGGATGAAGCCGGATTAACTCCAGTCAAATAGGATAGAAATGCCGGATAAAGCGGAAGGACACACGGGGATAAAAAGGATAGAAATCCTGCAGAAACAGCCAGCAGTATCGAAACCTCCACAAGATACCTCCTCCTTGATCATTCGGCAAGCAAAAGGAATCCCCATATAGGGATTCCTTCCATTAACTCATTCTACTATAGCATAATTCAGGACATACCAACAGTTTGGGCATTGTGATCTTCAATGACTTGATTATTGACATAAGGATGGAAGAACAACTCGCCGATACCGATCACGACGGTGGAAATCAAGGATGCCAGCACAACATTATCATCAGGATCCAGCAATGCTTCCCCCAACACCCAAAGCACGATGAATGCGAGGACGGCATCACACACTGTCGCAATTGCATTCCGCTTGGTAAAATCACCATCCGGCTTGCTCCGATCCCCTGATCGGCTGAGGATAAACAAATCCCCGATCACATAAGCAGCGATCGTCAAGACGACACTCATAAGCAGCGTATCACCGAATTCCGCATCGAACATCAGAGTGAAAACAATCCATAAAACAGCTAAAATCATGATGAATTTGATCAATAGTGCCTTTACATGTTTCATTTTGCCCACTCACTCCTTTTCTTCTTTACTTTTACCTTCATATTTGCAGAATAAAACCTATTGTCTGCATTATGAGTGTTGCCTGCTTCCTGTATTTCATACCTTTGCCGGCACTTACCAGCCGCCTTCTTCTTTCATTGCTGCAATATTTATGCTGACCAAGAGCTCATCAATGGCATGACGATCCGGCTCTTCTGGAAGCATGGAATCCTCTGCTGCCTTCCGGAGATCTTCATCCAACGACTCGATAAGCTCCACTGCTTCACCAAATGTGTATTTACCATTCCTGCAGTCAAGCAAAAAACCGCGATTTGGCCTGTAGGTGCTGAAATCGCCTGTTTCCAGTATCTCAATCGCGCTGGTCAGCAGCCTTACGCTATGCATAAAGAATTTCGTGTCGTACTCATACTGCTCGATCAAGTCCTGTCTGCCGGATCTGCTGGAATTTCTCTGCTTAAGCTTTTGGATCTGGGACTCGGCATAGCCACCAAATTTTTTGTGGATTGCTTTAGAAAGGAATAAATGCCGATCATCGATTAACCGCTGCCCCAAGTCTGTCACTTTTAAGTACTGCTCTCCATTCAAAAATAATATTTCGATGTTATTGGGCACCCCAGCCATAGCATCCTTGACGAACTTCGTGATATGGATGATATTGATATCGATATCATCTTTCATGTTTTTGAAGTTTTTACCGCCGCTGCTGTTATATTCATTGAAGGAATCCAGCCCCAGGAAGTAACTTGCAGGCGGGATGCATATTCCTTTGAAATCTTTATCAGAATCCTCGGTATTCGTGCCATATGCATAACTTCCCGTTGGAGCCAGGATGATTGTTCTCTCTTCCAGCCAGTCAAACATTCAGCATCTTTCCCCCTTCTCCATCCAGTGATAGTTTCCGCATAAATCCAGAAAATATAAAATAGATGAAGCTTGAAATAACATCAAAAAAACCACGTTTCCTGCTAAATCTCTAAGCAGAAAACGTGGTTTTTCGATTTCATTGAAATCTTTTTGCAATGCCAAATCGCCAACTTGAAACGTCAAAGCTATATAGAAATAATTGCTTATTTACCTTGTTGGTTATTCATTGCGCGCATCATTTGGTTGATTTTCTTTTGTGATGGTTTTTGACCCATTTGCATCATCATTGTACGAAGCATCTGTTCATTAATTGGCGGGTTCTTCTTCAGATAATTCATCATGTATCTTCTGGCGATGAAAAATCCAAGCGCAACGCCGATAATCAATGCAGCCAGTGCTATAAGTACGACCCAGATCGGACTCATATTGGCTTCCTCCTTCAAAATATCTCTAATCTAGTATAGACAATCAAAAGGAAGAATACAATAGATGAACCCGTGATTGCAAGTCATTTTTTATGATCGGGGCGATCCAGCCGCAGTTGTTGGCCGCAGGTTCGATGATGAAAAAGGATGAATCGAAATGGCGCAGCTGTGAGAAGATGGTCTCTTCAGCGGTCGTCAAGGAATCGCAGACAACGCGGAGGCAGTGCTGATCAGCTTCGATTTGCACATTGTCATCTTGATGGAGTGCTTGCTGCAGTGATGCATCGGGAGGAAATTCATTTGTGATATAGTCCAGCTGCTCCTGTACATATGCGGTTTTCTCCTCCTGACTGGAGAGGAAAAAGCGATATAGGATATCCGATTTATAAAAATAACGGAAGTAGATCTCATGTTTCACCCAATAGACAAAATACTCTTTCATAAGCTTGTCCCTCCTTCTCCCTTTGAAAGAATAGTATACGTGAGACAGCGTTGCTTAATCCCTCGGAACTTGTAGCAAAGAGACACGAAGATGCAGAGTTTTGCTCGGATTTTGTCGTATAAGAAAATACCGGTCACAAGCGTGACCGGTATTTTCATCAATTCAATATGGATTTCACTTGTTCGATGACATTTTCGACTGTGAAGCCGAATGCTTCGATCAATTTATCACCGTTGCCGGACGCACCGAACGTGTCGATGCCGATGACCTTGCCTTCCAGGCCTACATATCTTTCCCAGCCAAGCGGGGAAGCCATTTCAATACCGACACGCTTCTTCACTGCAGGCGGCAGGACACTATCCTTGTAGGACTGGTCTTGCAGTTCGAAACGATCCCAGGATGGCATGCTGACGACAGAAGCATCGATATCCTGCTCACGAAGCGCTGCCTGCGCACGTACAGCAAGCTGTACTTCCGATCCGCTCGCCAGAAGCAAGACATCCGGTGTTTCTTTTTGTGCTGGGCTGACAACATATGCCCCCTTCTTCACACCCTCATATGCCGCTTGCTGTGTCGATGGCAATGTAGGAAGATCCTGACGCGTCAGGACTAATGCAGTCGGAACTTTTTCGGATTCCATCGCCAGTCTCCAAGCAGCCTGTGTTTCATTGCCATCGGCAGGACGGACAACGCTCAAGCCAGGCATTGCTCTTAGGGATGCCAGCTGCTCGATCGGCTCATGCGTCGGACCATCTTCACCGACAGCGATGGAATCGTGTGTCAATACATAAGTCACAGGCGTCCCCATCAAAGCGGACAGACGGATTGCCGGACGAAGGTAATCGCTGAATACGAAGAATGTTCCGCCATACACTTTCAGGCCGCCATGAAGCGCCATACCATTCAAGGCAGCACCCATCGCGAATTCACGCACACCGAACCAGATATTGCGGCCGCTGTAGTTGGCCTTGGAGAAGTTCTCTTCTTTTGCAAGCAGCGTCTTGTTTGAACCGGCAAGGTCCGCGCTTCCGCCAAACAAAGCCGGCACAGTATCAGCGATTGCATTCAGTACTTTTCCGGAAGCAGAACGAGTGGCAGTCACATCTTTGCCTTCCTCATACGTCGGAAGCGCATCTGCCCATCCTTCCGGAAGCTCACCCTTGATTGCAGCAGACAGCTCTTTTGCAAGCTCGGGATATGCTTCTTCGTACTTGGCGAATAGCTCATTCCAAGCGTTTTCAGCTTCGGCGCCATTTTTGGCAACCTTCTCTTCGAAATCGGCATAGACCTCTTCCGGTACATGGAAGTCCTCATGCTCCCACTTGTAAAATTCCTTCGTAAGTTTTACTTCATCCACACCCAGCGGCGCACCATGGGAGGCGCTTTTCGCTGACTTGTTCGGCGAACCGTAACCGATGACAGTCTTCACTTCAATCAGGGTAGGCTGCGTTGTGTTTGCTTTCGCTTCTTTGATTGCTTCACGGATTGCATCCACATTCGTTCCTTCTTCGACACGAATCACTTGCCAGCCGTACGCTTTGAAGCGGTCTTCCACATTCTCAGAGAAGCTGTGATGAAGGTCGCCATCAAGCGAGATATCATTTGAATCATACAGGACGATCAGCTTGTCCAGGCCAAGGTGACCGGCAAGCGATGCCGTTTCGTGCGAAATACCTTCCATCAAGTCACCATCACCGCAAATAGCGTATGTATAGTGATCCACGACTGGGAAACCATCCTTGTTGTATTTGGCTGCAAGATGCGCCTCGGCCATTGCCATACCAGTAGCCATGGCGATGCCTTGTCCAAGCGGACCAGTCGTTGCTTCGACACCATCCGTATGATGCACTTCCGGATGTCCTGGTGTACGGGATCCGAACTGACGGAATGATTTCAAGTCATCGATGGATACCTTATATCCGGATAAATGCAAGAGGGAATACAGCAGCATGGAACCGTGCCCTGCAGACAATACGAAACGGTCCCGGTTGAACCAGTGGGAATTCTTCGGATTGTGGACCATGAAATCGGTGAAAAGCGTATACGCCATCGGTGCGGCCCCCATCGGCATACCCGGATGGCCGGAATTAGCAGCTTCGATCGCATCGATTGATAACGTACGAATTGTATTGATTGAAAGCAATTCTGTAGTCTGAACCATGTGAACATCCCTTTCATCTAGCAAATTATGTACTCTTTTTCATCCTATACCTAAATGCTCCGATAGACAAGGATTTATACATAGAAAAAGAAGGGATTGGCTGAGCATGATGCCAGCCATCCCTTCTTAATTATCTTCCCGCATTTTCTTTACTTTATCCGGTGTAACATCGTTTCCTTCCGGATCAATGATCGTCATGGTCTTGAATTGATTTTTGAACGAAGTGCGGACATTCTTCAAGTATTCCTGTCTAAGCTCCTTCTGCTCTTTCTGTTCGCCAAGGCTGAGACCTTCCGTTTTCGCTTTATGTGCCAACGCATTTATGCGTGCCAGTTTTTCTTTGGATATCATGTGTATATGCTCCTTTAAGCATTAAAGTTCATACACACTATGTTACCTGCTACCGTCCTCCGATTCAAGCGAAAGATATTCCTGGTACCTTCTATGTACGGTCGCCTTCGATACCTGGAAGCCCATACCGCGAAGAACAGAGCTGATTTCCTGAAAGGTGAGCTTGTTGTTTCTCAGCCTGATCACCTCTTGGATCGGAAAGTCAATCCGCTCCCTGCCTGGTGCTGCCTGCTGGTTGCCCAGATTCTTACTCGGATCATAACCGGCTTCAATCGCCCGCCTCATGCCCCGTTTTATCTTCATATTATGAATCTTCCTTTGGTACTCCTCGACAATACCGACAATCTGGAGCACCATACCATCCGATTCAGAAAGCTGGAATTCACCATGCTGGCTCAGCGTGTAGACCTTGACCTCCAGCTTTTGCAAGTGATGGAATAAAGCAATTTTGGTGTTGCCCCTGCCCAGCCTTGTTTCATCCTGGATAAGAAGGCAATCCGCTTCACCTGCTGTGAATAGATCCAGCATGCGGAAGATACCCGGGCGTTCAATCTCATAGCCGCTCTGTCTCTCTTCTATGATATCGATGACCTCTATATCGGCGGAAGCAGCAAGACTCATGAGCTCCTCGCGCTGCCGCTCAATCGAGCTTGCCTGCTCGTCCTTTTCTGTACTGACTCTGCAATAGATGACTGCTTTCATTGATGTACCCTCTCACTTCAGCTAATTAGACACTCATAATAAGTGTAAAGTATAAGAAGAAAAGCGTGAAGCCGAAAAGCACATAGTAGAATAGATCTGATTTCGCTAATTTTTTGAACATGGTTGACCCCTCCGTATTTAAGAACGTGCGTTCTCATTTGTTAATTCCATTATATACGAACATAGGTTCTAGTCAAGCGTTTTTTCGAACGGATGTTTGTATATTGAAATCTATCGTGTTATACTGTATGTAATAAAAATATATGCACGGGGTGTTCGATACATGATGAAACTATCGAAAAGACAGGAAGCGATTCTAGCATACATAAAGGAGCAGGTTCTCGATAAAGGCTACCCGCCATCCGTCAGGGAAATCGGGGAAGCAGTAGGCTTGGCATCCAGCTCCACGGTACATGGCCATCTTTCCAGACTGGAGAAAAAGGGACTGATTCGGCGCGACCCTACAAAGCCGCGTGCCATCGAGGTCCTTTCATTGGATAGCGAAGAACAGACAGATATCCCGCGCAGCGAAGCGAATTATGCGCCGGTAATCGGGAAAGTGACGGCAGGTATCCCGATCACCGCCGTTGAGAATATCGAGGAATACGTACCGGTACCAAGCCATCTTGTAGGTCCGGATGACAATATTTTCGTGCTTGTGGTTGTCGGGGAGAGTATGATCGAGGCCGGCATCCTGGACGGGGACATGGTCATCGTCAAACAGCAGCAGACCGCTCAGAACGGGGAAATCGTCGTTGCGATGACAGAGGACAACGAAGCAACGGTCAAACGATTCTTCAAGGAAGAGAACCAGATCCGCCTGCAGCCGGAGAACAGTACAATGGAACCGATCATCCTGGATAATGTCAGCATCCTGGGAAAAGTAATCGGTCTATATCGCTCTATCCAATAGAAAATCGGCTTCGGCCGTTTTTTTCATATATTTTACACAATTCCACCCTTCTTTCGACACATTTTTTGGGTATATTAGAATATGCTTTTACCAAAAGCTAGAAAGCAGGTGGAATCGTGAAGCTGTTTTACAAGCTTGTGTGCAAAATACGAGGCCGTCATAAGATTGATAGTGTTACAGATTCATGCAAATGCGGGTATACGAGAAGCTACCGTAAGGAAGAACACAGCATGGATGATTATTATCTTAAGGAACGCTGAGCACAGAATAAAATAAGGAGCTTGCCCTTTGCGGCAGGCTCCTCTTTTATATGGAGTATTATATATGCAGTGCGCTGAACCGAAAAAACTCATCCATCCGTTATGACGCGATCGATCTTGGATGGGTTCTTTCTTTTCCTGAATTCTCCCGCCGCCATACCAATCGATTTCCGAAATACTTTATTGAAATAATTTGCGTTTGAGTACCCCACCCTTTCTGCAATCTCTGTGATGGGCAATCTTGTTGTCATCAGCAAATCAACGGCTTTTTGGATCCTGATTCTTGTAAGATACTTCATAGGTGTCGTATCCATATGATTCTGAAATTGCTTGACCAGATGATATTTGGAATAGCCTGATACTGCGGCGATGTCACTCAATGAAATGGGAGCAGCATAGTGTGTCTGGATATAGGATAAAGTTTTCGTGATTTGACCGGAAGGGTCTTTCTTTTGCTTTTCCATATTCTTCACGAATCGATGACACTCCATGATATATTCGTAAGCTCTGGCAGATGCCTGATAAGCATCCGTAATCCTATTTTCGATGGTATCCTGATATATTGCGAATAATAGCCGGATAAGCTTCGATTCGGGAGAAATCCGCAATACCGGCCCATTATGTTCATCGATGAAACGCCAGCACTCCAACGCTTTACTGCCTACCAAGGTAATGAAAATGAATTCCCACCCGTCACTGTCCTCCGGAAGGTAGTAGCGATGTGCACCGGGAATTTCGACAAGGAATGCTTCCCCCGCCTTAAGTGAATGGATCTTTCCATCCTTCTCAAGATTCCCCGTGCCCGATAACGTGTACTGAAAGATGTATGTGCCAATATCCTGTCTCTTCAATCCATCCCAGTCATAGCTCATGCCCGGTGATTTTTTATCCCTGCCCAGCAATAGGATGTTTGCTGTTTCATCTATTTCGGCTTCCTGAAAATGAAAGCCGTAGACGCCGTAATCTTTTTTCTCATTTCTTTGATTCGTATCAATGATCGTCTCTCTCCCTTATCATCCTAGATTCAAAAAGAAATCGACATCAATCAAAGTCTGACTGTCCCTTTCGCTACTGAATACGCCGGCAGCATGTCACCATGTGCTTCAATCAAATCATCGCACATGCTGATGATGTCATCCATGGAAAGTTCGGCAGCTGTATGCGGATCAAGCAAGGCTGCTTGATAGATTTTTTCCTTTGATTTTGTCATTGCCGCTTCGATGGTCAACAGCTGTGTATTGATATTGGAACGATTCAAAGCTGCCAGCTGCTCCGGAAGCTCTCCCATATATGCCGGGGTGATGCCATTTCGATTTGCGATGCACGGTACTTCGACTACTGCATTTCGAGGCAGGTTCGCAATCAGACCGCCAGTGTTCACTACATTTCCTCCGAAAACGAACGGTCGATTTGTTTCCATCGCTTCCATTATACGGGAACCGTATTCATGCGAACGTTCATGTGTCAAGCTGTGGTCATTCATCAGCTCTTGTTTTGTTTTCTGCCAACTTTCAATCTGTTCCTCGCAGCGTCGCGGATATTCATCCAGCGGTATGTTAAAACGTGAAATCAGCTCCGGATATTTTTCTTTAATGAAATAAGGATGATACTCTGCATTATGCTCAGAGGATTCCGTCACGTAATATCCGAACTTATCCATCAGTTCATAACGAACCATATCATGATGTTTTTGCTTTTGCTTCTCCTTGGCACGTTTCTTGATTTCAGGATAGATATCCTTGCCATTGGATTTGATCTCCAGCAGCCATGCCATATGGTTGATACCAGCAATCCGTTCTTCGATATTCTCATACGGAATCTCGAGATCCCTGAGCAAGTCTTTTGTACAAACCTGTACACTGTGGCATAAACCGACGACTTTGACATTCGAAAAACGGGCAACAGCCCCGGTGAGTGCAGCCATGGGATTTGTATAATTCAACAGCCATGCATCCGGGCAAACCTCTTCCATGTCCCTTGCGATATCCAGCATGACAGGGATGGTGCGCAATGCCCGGAATACCCCGCCTATTCCGACGGTATCGGCAATCGTCTGGCGAAGGCCGTACTTTTTGGGAATCTCAAAATCGATGACAGTGCTCGGCCGATAGCCCCCTACTTGAATGGCATTTATGACATACTTGGCACCCTGCAAGGCTTCCTGGCGGTTTTTATATGCTTTGATTGTAACTTCTGCCTGCAACGAACGCTTCAGTGCATTCAGCAGCAATTCGGACTCGGCCAATCGCGCTTCATCGATATCGAACAACGCAAACTCGAATCTCTGTAAAGCTGGGGACAACATGCAATCTCCCAGTACATTCTTTGTAAAAATGGTACTACCTGCTCCGATGAACGTTATTTTACTCATTTGACTGCCTCCCTGAAATCGTACTGGATATTACTTGCTTGCAACTGATGATACAGCGCTTTCATCCGGCAGGCAATGGTAAATAAAAAAGAGAAAAGGGTAAAATATTGTTATCTATATTTATTGATAAAAGCCTTGTAAATCAAGCTTGACGAGGAAATACACATCTCGATTGATCCTTGGGAAGTACTTTATTCACTTCTATCATTACCGAAAGGATTCCGAGGGAAAAAGGACAAGGCCTCCCGTGATCAACTTCTTACGGCCGCTGCAGCTGGATCGTTTCTGTATAATTTGATATGTATAGTGAATTTGAATTATCAGTGCGAAGATACATGTTACATAAGGAAAGCCTGCCTACACGGCAGGCTCCCCTTTTAAATCATTCTGTTTCATCGCTGAATGCAGTGCACGGAGCAGGATACCAGGAGTCGCTTTTTCGTACGTCTCTCCTAAAAGCTGCCGGGCACCTTCCAGTATCCGCTTGTTTCCCATCAAAGCTGACAGCTCATGACCTTTTACGGAAATATCGTCAATGAAAACATCCCGATAATCCTTTGCGTTTGTTACCGCGCCGGTGATGAAGCCTTCCTGCAGCAGCACTTCTGTATGATGCACGACATCATACGGCGTGCATGTCCCCACAGCACACCGGTAATCTCTTGCTTTCGTTCCTTGGAGTTGGTCTGCTTCTAGCTGTTCCAGTATTTCGTGAAATAATGTCACGCGTAGTTTTGGCATGAAATCTCCTCCTTGTTCATGCTTCCATTGTTCCACAGATGGAGTATGAGCAGGACGGAAAGTTTGTACATTATTTCACAATAACGTGACAAGTCAGGTAACAATATAGGCAGCACTTTTTTATGGAGCACCATACTCGAAATCCTGACCGATGCTTTATAAAAATGTGACGACACCCTAGGGGCGCCGGGCAAAATCACCATACAGCCACTCCAAAAAATGACAGAATCCCAAAAGCTTTTCACATATGAAGAGTTTTACAGCATCATATTATCGAAAGAAGTATCTTTGAAATGCTATTACATGCTATTCGACGAAATACAGTCGATGCTGTTGGAGGATAAACACGCAGTACAGCCTGAAGAAATCAAGGGCTTTCTCTATTCCTATACTGCCAATGCAATCATCGGATTAATAATCGAATGGTATCGCCGCGACTTCCGGGGGTCCGCTAATCAAATGAATGTACTGTTGGTGAATATCCTGAGATTAAAGATTTAATATCCAAACAAGCATCCTTAGGCAGCATGATCATTATCATTATTTTTATTTGGTATCGTTCGTTTACCCAGGGAATACAATCCGGATGCAGCCAGTCCAGCAAAACCTCCCGACCACAGCCGCAATACAATGTCCATTTCAGTGAACGGCCAAGCAAGGGCTCCCACCAATAGACCTATCAGCAGGCTCATCAATGGCAGGAACCTGTTATTTACAGTAACTGTCTTTTTAATCAGCTGCACCAACGCAACGACAACAGGACTGATAATCGAAGCAAAGGCCATTACCTCTTCCATGATTCCTCATCTCCTCCGATTTCTTTTGTCTGGATAGATTCTAGATGCAATACGTGGTTTTCCTTCAACGATTCAGATGTCCCAAGTCACGTGATAATCAAACCGTTCACTCGGATAAGCAAATAATAAGTAAAAGTGATGGATCTTTGCGACCAAGATGAGAATGATCAAGTCCTTCCTTCCATAACACGTTACCGTATTTTTCTTAGGTTTATGACACCATTTATTAAGCCACATAAAAAAAGCCGATTCCCGGTTTAGGGAATCGACCTAAAAAAATCCTCGTGGACGCATTACTGCGTGACAATGATCGGACCATTTTTAGTCAGGATAATCGTATGCTCCAATTGCGCTACGAAGCTGTTTTCGGTAGCATAGGTCCAGCCGTCTTCTTTCTGGAACACTTCTTCTTCAGCGGTTGAAATGAATGGTTCGAATGCGATTACCATCCCATCCTTCAATAATTCATCATCCGTTGTATCCCGATAATTATAAATATGGTCAGGAGCTTCATGTATGGTACGTCCAATACCATGTCCAGTAAGATTGGTGATGACGGTTAGGTCATGCTGTCTTGCTGTTTGGAATACCGCTCTCCCGATTCCGCTTTTCTTGGAGCCGGGTTTTGCTTTCTTGAGGCCCGCTTCAAATGCCTCTTTAGCAACGTCGCAAATCTTCGTCAGGATTGCCTCCCCTTCTCCTACGACAAACGAGATTCCAGTATCTGCGAAATAGCCATCCTTTGAGCCGGATACATCGACATTCACCAGATCCCCTTCCTGAATGACTCGCTGCCCCGGAATACCATGCGCCACCTCATCATTGACACTGATACAAGTGAACCCCGGAAAATCGTATTCACTTTTCGGAGCCGAAACTGCGCCTTCCTTCTCAAACATTTCCCCAGCTATATCATCAAGTTCTTTCGTCGTTACGCCAGGTACCGTCCTTTGTACCAATTCATCCCTGATGGAGGCCACAATCCTGCCTATTTCCTTCAGGGCCTTAATGTCTTCTTCTGTTTTTGCAATCATTTTCCTACCTCGCTATCTTTTATCTTCATTTAAGTATATACGGTCCGCATAGAAAAAACCCTGACACCAGCGGTCCAAGGGTTTTCGTACTAATCACGCCCATAGGTGAAATTGCATTTTGAACGGAATTTCACTAGTTATACGCCATTATAACATAATGTACATATTCCTTTCCTCAAAAACATTCATGACTGCCCACATAAAAAGAAAAACCCCTGACACCAGTGGTATCAAGGGTTTCCTCTATTAGAAAAAGTGGGCTGCTTAGCAACGTCCTTAGTTATCTTTCTTTTCATCTACTATTCTCATTAGTACGATACAAATTAAAATTAAAACAATAAATGTTCCTATGTGATCAGGTTGATTATTAAGAATATAGATGTTTACTGGATAGTTAACAATTAAGATTAATGTTGCAATAATAATTAAGATACGGTCTAGTTGTTTCACGATTTACTCCCTAGTATTATTTATTTCTCCAAAGTACCATTATTCCACTTGGAGGAAGTGTTGGAAAAGCAAAATCCATATTTTCAACCAGCAGAGACTTTATGTACAATAAAACGTGATGTCCAGAAAACTTAGACACACTTCTAATAACTGGACTGATGCCAGCTATAGCAACACTTTATCCATCCTGAGTAATAATATAAATGATATTTATTAGCTAAAGAGCTCTATTTAACATTTTTTGCGGTTTTTATATACGACCTGTAGCCTTTTCTCTTTGGTTTAAATATCGAATTTGTTTTATGATGTCGAGCACGACTGAGCATAAAAATTGAACTTATTCATTGCATCTGATAACGTGCCTACAGCATAGAAACTTTCCTTTGAACGTCCAACACACCCTATTAATGGTGAAGATAAAAATTTAAGCATCTCATATATTTCTTCTAGAGAAGGAGGTGTATCGAAATCACCATTATGCCTCAATGTCCTATATATATCTTTTACCTCTAATAAGCCCTCCGTGACCGGGTCATTACTTTCTACAACAAGGCTATCAACAACAGCTTGCAATAGTTTTCCTGACCTCTGGATTTCTCTCCTTTCTGAATCTAAACAACTAATATCAACTTTACCTGCTTGTGAAAAGATTTTTTTATATGCATCAGCTTGTAATGGTATTTGGTTATGGAATCTTATTATTTTCTCTAGCGAATCTATATCTATTAATACTACTTTATGATCTATAGCTCGTTTAACTAACCGTTCATTAGTAAAAGAAAAACCTATCACTGCTATAAAATCAGCTGAATGCAACTTTTTGTGATCCTTTAACGTATCAAAATTAACTTGCCCATCTGTAACGACACCTGTATGTGTTGATTTTGCATCAATTGCTACTGTATAAGAATATTTTGGGATACTAGGTGAATGTATTAAGACATCAGTTTTACCTGCTCCCCCAAGCCAAGATGTATTAAAACCTAGATTTGAAAATGCAGCTGCAATAGCTCGTTCAAATCTTGCAGGATTAGATGAATCTTTTGAAGCTAAACGTAGTTCAGTAAGATAGTCATTTACCTCTAAGTGTTCAGCCTTAGTCTTAATGTCTCCAATCTCATTAGTAACTTCTATATTTAATTTATTTTGTATCAATACCTTATCTAATAATTTCTTAGCTCTTTGCGTTAAACAATACTTACCCGGACTCTCTTCTTGTACAAGTAATGCGCTTTGCATGATTTTTATACGTTTTCTAATTTCCTCAATCTTTTCTGTCTGAAATCCATAAGATACCTTAGCAATTACAGCTAGTTCTTTAACAGATAAACTTCCTTTTTCTAATTCTTTTAACATTTCGAAAACAAATAATACTTTTGCATGTAAACAGTATACTAAATCTAAAATCGATTTAGTCGTTAACCATTTTTTAGCCAACCCTGTAGCCTCATATAAATTTCTTGATTTACGCTCGAGGAAATCTATATTGGTTAAAGTCGTAACAAAAGAGTTAGCCGAAGAAGCGGATATATTATAAGTTTCTCTTGAATAATTAAAGAAAGATTCTTTATCTATTGTTGAGTACATTAGTTGTATATACCCATCAAATGTATAGCGAAGTTCAGAGATATTACCCGGGATGTAACCTATCGACGACTTTCGAGATTTAAATTCTTCCTGATTCATTTGAATTAATTCTTCTGCCCATAGTGAAACAGTGACTCCCTCTTCATTAATGGTGGGATCTCCAAAAGTTTCAATTTCTTCGGGTTTTACGTATTTAATATCCTTGACAAATTCCCTGCCCTTATCAGTTAAACAATATGTATTCTTAAAATCATTAAAACTCACTAAATTTAATTGTCTGAACCATGTTAACCTATTTGAGACCTCTGACTTGGTATCCCAATTTAGCTTATAGTCATTATTAGCTATATTAAGTAATTCCTTAATCGCTATTGGCGAATGAAGTTTCACTAGAAGTTCACCAATGAACCTAACATTAGCGCAGAATACCGCTGTTAAGTATAAATCGTCTTCAGAATCTAAGCATCGTTTACCTTCATCGGAAATCTTCCATATTCCATCTTCTTTGTATATTAGCCCAATAGGTCTCAACCATCTGCAAAGATGTTCTAAAGTTGCTTGACTTGTACTACCTGGAAACTCCATTTTAGTAGCATATGGTACTTTATCTACTATCGCTTTTAAAATTTCTCTTAGAATGGTAGGTTGACCTAAGTCCCCTCTTGGAATTTTAGGAAGCGAGAATACTTTAGCATTCCATTCTCTATGTATAGGATATTCATCTGGATTAATTGAGTTCAAATTATACACCTGCCAAATTTTAGTTATTACACAATTCATTATATACCATAACTAAATGCCTAGCTAAAGAAACTATACTCTCAATACAAATAAAATAAAATTATAAACAAGTTCAACTAATTAGTTATATGGTATAATGGTGGATATTGTTAAAATGGAGAATATGTGGTAGTTACTAAAAAAGAGGAAATAGCTGGCAGTATCGCATCAAGTTCACAAATCCCATTACTAAGGAAATAACGGAGGTATCAAAAGGAGGTTTTAAAACTAAGAAAGAAGCCCAATCTATCGCAGTAATTCATGAGCAGAGGTTAGCTACTGGTCATGAGGTAATCACTAAAGACGAGCTGTTAAGTGAGTATCTAAGGATATGGATTACAGAGTATAAAAAGGATAACGTCAGGAAGAACACCTATATACTTCATGAGCGTAATATTGAAAAGCATATTATCCCCTACTTCCAACTTATTAATCTCAAAGAAGTTACAGCGCTAAGATATCAAAAGTTTATAAATCACCTTAAAGCAAAAGGATATAGTACACGTACAATAGAGATAATTCATCAAACTATGTATAGTGCCACGCAGACTGCGGTTAAGCCATTAAAGAAAATAAGTGAAAATCCATGTGAAGATGTGACGCTTCCCCGTAATACGCGCAGAATGGCAGATAAGATACAGTATATTGATTCAGATAGGATATCTGATTTCCTCTTCCATGCTCGACGTGATAACTACATGTACTACATGTTCTTTAAAACTCTAATTGAGACAGAAATGAGAAAAGACGAAGCACTTGCATTGCAAAGATCAGACATCGATTTAAAAAAGGGATATATAACAGTTAATAAAACTCTGGACTTTCAAGCTAAACCTGGAGAAGACCTATTTGGCTTAACGAAGACATACGAGCCGAATAGAAAAATCAAACTGACTAACACACTTACAAAAGAGCTAGCAACACTTGGACAAGCTCAATGATAACAAATTAGTACTCAATGATATTATCGCCATGACCTTGATTTAATCTTTTGCCGCGAAGACGGTAGTATCTTACCTAAATCATCTCTATATAATGCTTTCAAGCGGATACTTAAACAAGCACAAATAGAAAAACTCCCGATTCATTCCCTAAGACATACTCACGCAGTCTTATTGTTAGAATCAGGAGCTGATATGAAGTTTGTACAAGAAAGACTTGGCCATAAGTCGATCAGTATCACTTCAGATATTTATTCTCATATATCACCAAAGAGCGAAAAATCGAGCGTAGATGGATATGAAAAATACACTCAGTCAATTTATGACTGATATTTTTTAGCCAAATTTGGTGGTCAAAAAGTGGTAAAATCTAACTTTGGGGTTAGCAGCCTACTTTTTGACCACCAGTGAAATGGCTTTAAATCAACGTTTTTCGCTTAAAAGTCTTCCATATACTGATCGCGTTCCCATGGGTGCACTTGTGTGCGGAACATATCCCATTCGATTTCTTTTGCTTCGATGAAGTGTTCGAATAGGTGATCGCCCAATGCTTCGACGATGATATCGTCGGATTTAAGCTGTTCAAGAGCATCGAATAGTGTAGCTGGAAGATCTGTTACACCGTTCTTTTCTCTTTCCGCTTTGTCCATGACATAGATGTTGCGGTCGATGGATGCTGGTGCTTCCAGGTTGTTCTTGATTCCGTCAAGTCCTGCAGCAAGCAATACGCTCATTGCCAGGTATGGGTTCGCAGATGGATCGACGCTGCGGACCTCGATGCGTGTGCTTGCTCCGCGAGCGGATGGCACACGGATCAATGGGCTGCGGTTCTTGCCGGACCATGCAACGTAGCATGGAGCTTCGTAGCCAGGTACCAGGCGTTTGTATGAGTTTACTGTCGGATTCGTTACAGCAGTGAAGTTGACCGCATGCTTCAATGTGCCTGCGATGAACTGATATGCTGTTTCGGAAAGCTTCAGCTCGCCGCTTTCATCATAGAAAGCATTCTTGCCGTCTTTGAATAGGGACATGTTGCAGTGCATACCGGAACCGTTGACACCGAATAGCGGTTTCGGCATGAATGTGGCATGCAGGCCATGTTTTCTGGCGATTGTCTTCACTACCAGCTTGAAAGTTTGGATATCATCCGCATGCTTCAATGCGTCTGCATATTTGAAATCGATTTCGTGCTGCCCTGGTGCCACTTCGTGGTGGGATGCTTCGATTTCAAAGCCCATTTCTTCCAATTCCAACACGATATCGCGGCGGGTCGTTTCACCCAAGTCCGTCGGGGCAAGGTCGAAGTATCCGCCTTTATCATTCAATTCCAGTGTCGGTTCGCCTTTTTCATCGAGTTTGAACAAGAAGAATTCCGGCTCTGTACCGATGTTGAATGCACTGAATCCAAGCTCTTCCATTTTTTTCAGGTTGCGCTTCAAGTTATAACGCGGGCAGCCTTCGAATGGCTCTCCTTCAGGAGTATAGATATCACAGATGAAACGTGCCACTTTGCCTTTTTCACTAGTCCAAGGGAATACAACGAAAGTATCCAGGTCCGGATAAAGTTTCATATCGGATTCCTCGATGCGCACAAAGCCTTCGATGGATGATCCATCAAACATCATTTCGTTGTCCAAAGCTTTGTCCAATTGGCTAAGCGGGATTTCCACGTTTTTGATTGTGCCAAGCAAGTCGGTGAACTGCAAGCGAATGAACTTTACGTTCTCCTCCTTGATGATCTTGATTACATCTTCTCTAGTAAATTTCGCCATTCTTTCTCCTCCTCTATTAATGGAAGAATCGTGATAACTCTCCCTGACGTAACGAAGCTTTACCCAAACGTCCGGTGTCCATCAATTCCTGACGAAGCATTTGTCGCAGTGCCTTGTCGGAGATCTCCGGTGCGATCGGGGTCTCAAGCGTATCTGCTGACGGTTTTTCTTTATAAGGCAGCATTTGCTTGATACCGGCAAGATTGATTCCTTTATCGATCAATTCCTTGATCTCCAGCAGCCGATCCACATCATTGAATGAGAAAAGCCGCTGATTGCCTTCTGTTCTTGCTGGGAAAATCAGTCCGTTGTCTTCATAATAACGGATTTGTCTTGCTGTTAATGCAGTAAGTGATTTTACAATACCAATAGAGAACAAGGGCATAGATCGGCGATTCATGTCACTCATTTATCGTCCATCCCCTTTCCTTATGTACTCTACGTCTATTATATACGTAGGTAATTTTAAATGTCAACACGTGTCAGCTTAGTTGACATGAAATTTTTCAGTTTGCTTGATTCGTTGATATCAAGCCTTTTTCCAGTAGATTCTGAGCTGCATCGATGATGGCCAGCTTCACATGGGCATAAGTCAAACCTCCCTGGACAAAAGCCGTGTATGGCGGACGGATCGGTCCATCTGCCGTCAGCTCGAGACTGGCACCTTGGATGAAGGTTCCAGCTGCCATGATGACGTCATTTTCATATCCCGGCATTGGCGCCGGATGCGGTGTCACATGTGCATTGACTGGTGATGCATGCTGGATTGCCTGGCAGAAGGCGACCATTTGATCCGCTGAATGAAAATTCACTGATTGGATCAAATCAACTCGCTTGGCATCGTATTTCGGTGAAGTAGAAAATCCGAGCAGCTCCAGGAACCTGGAGGTGAAAATGGCTCCCTTCAGTGCTTCACCTACGACATGGGGTGCCAGGAAGAAACCTTGGAACAGCTCCTGCAGCATCCCCAATGTTGCTCCCGTCTCTTTTCCGAGACCAGGTGCGGTCAAACGATTGGCACATAACTCGATCAGGTCCGCCCGCCCGGCGATATAGCCGCCCGCACGCACAATACCGCCGCCTGGGTTCTTGATCAAAGATCCGGCAATCACATCAGCCCCGACATGAAGCGGTTCTTTGGTTTCTGCGAATTCCCCGTAGCAGTTATCGACAAATACGATGATCTCCGGATACTTCTCTTTTACGAAGGCGATCATCTCCCCGATCTCAGCAACAGAAAACGAAGGCCTGTCGGCATATCCTTTCGAACGCTGGATTGCCACGACCTTCGTCTTATCGGAAAGCTTCGCTGCCAGAGCCGGATAATCGATTGCACCTGCTTCGGTCAAATCGACTGCATCATATGTGACACCAAAATCCTTCAGGGACCCTGTATCTTCCTGCCGGTTCCCGATGACACCTTCCAGTGTGTCGTATGGTTTACCGGTGATATAGAGAAGCTCATCTCCCGGGCGAAGGATACCGAAAAGTGCCGTCGTGATCGCATGCGTCCCGGAAACAATCTGCGGCCGTACAAGCGCATCTTCCCCGCCGAACACTTCAGCATATACTTGTTCGAGCGTCTCGCGGCCAAAATCATCATAGCCATAGCCGGTGGTCGGATTGAAATGACTGTCGCTCACGCGCTGGTTCCGGAATGCATCCATCACTCGTTTCTGATTTTCTTCTGCAATGCGATCTATCTCTGCGCGCTGGGCGCTTGTTTCTTCTTCCGTTCTTCTTGCTGTTTCTTTTATCATGCTTCATTCTTTCCCTTCAATTGATGAACAAGCGGGTGATCCGGCAATACATAGCCGCTCACTTCATAAGCATCCAATTCTTCATTGTAATCCCGTTTCGTCAGGATCGTTTCTTGGGCAAGCTTATCCAGGAGACGCCCGCCTGTCGCAGGTACGATTGTATCATAAAATTCGCTTGTTTCCTGGATCATTTCCTGCACTTTTTCCAGTAGGCGGCGTCGATCTTCTTCCTTGAATGCCGATATCTGCATATATGGATGAGCGCTGGCAATGAAATCCTCCGTCAGGAGATCCGCCTTGTTATAGACTGTCAGAATCGGCAGATGATCTGCTCCGAGTTCTTTGAGCAGCTTCAGCACTGTGGCCTGCTGCTGTTCGTGATCCGGATGGGCGCTATTGACCATATGAATGATGAAATCCGCTTCGGTCACTTCTTCCAGTGTCGAACGGAAAGCTGCTATGAGTGCTGTCGGTAAATCCTGTATGAAGCCGACGGTATCGGTCAGCAATGCCTGGAAACCGGAAGGAAGCCGCATCCTGCGTGTCATCGGATCCAGCGTGGCAAACAGCTGATCCTGCTCCAAGCTGTCATTTCCGGTAAGGCGGTTGAAGATAGTCGATTTACCGGCATTTGTATAGCCGACCAAAGCAATCTGGAATGCCTGATTCGCTTTGCGCCTTTCCCGATAGCGGGATCGGTGCGAAACGACCGCTTTCAGCTGATGTTTGATTTCATCGATCCGGCGGCGGATATGCCGTCTGTCGGTTTCCAGTTTTGTTTCACCGGGGCCCCTCGTCCCGATTCCGGCCCCAAGACGGCTCATTTCGGTACCCTGCCCATAAAGTCTTGGCAGCAAGTACTGCATCTGTGCCAGCTCCACCTGCAATTTTCCCTCGCGGGTATGCGCACGCGTCGCAAATATATCAAGGATCAGCTGACTCCGGTCGATGACACGGACGCCGATATGGTTGCTGATATTCTTCAGTTGCCCTGGAGACAATTCATCATTGGAAATGACGAGGAGCGGCTCTTCCTGCTCGACGAGCTCAGCAAGTTCATCCAGCTTCCCTGCGCCGAAATATGTTCCAGGATGCAGGCGCTCCCGCTTTTGCGTGACGATTCCCGCCACGGTTCCGCCCGCTGTCTTTGTCAATGCCTCCAGTTCATCGAGCGATGATTGGAATCGCTCCAATGTCTGATTCTGATGATGGACTGCCATCAATAGTACACGTTCCATGCTGTCACCCTTTCCATATGTCATTATACCCTATCAGATAAGGAAAAAGCCTTCGCTTTATGCGAAAGCTTGGAAATGACCGGAGGAATGACATCCATGCTTCATGGAGAAGCCGATTTACTTCACCACATCCCCTGTATTGACGATCCTGATTTTTACTTCGTAGTCCACTTCTGCGTTCGCAAAGTGTTCATCCCAATCCTTTTTCATCTTTTGATATTCCCTTGGGTAAGCGATCCGGAAACTATCGGAGAATCCGACGACTTCCGTTTTATAATCATCCTGAAGCTTTTTCATCGTTTCCTTCATCAATCTCTTGACTTCTTTTTCTGCCAAGCGTCTCAATTCTTCTACGTAACGTTCGGACAAACTATGGGCAGACTGGGACCAATCTTCCGTTATCCATCCATCTGCTTCACTTTGTACCAGGAAGGATAGACGCCCATCCTGTAATTTCGGCTTTACCTTCGTCTTGTAATGCTGTACTTCGTATACAATCGTATGATCTTTATCATCCTGGAATTCAAGTAAACCAGCCTTCCCTTCCCCGCTCATCCAGTTTATCCCTTCCACCTCTTCCGTCGTCAGGAAACCGGCGAGCTTCCTGTCCTTCCCTCTTATTATGCCGGCCCCGTCCACTTTGATCGTATTATTTTCCTTCACGACATTCGGCAAGGTAAAGCTGATCCGGGAAGCCAGATTGGCAGCAACCTCACCTAAGCGTACTGGAGGCAGGATTTTCAGCGTGCTTGTTTTATTATCGAAAATGCTGCTGATATAGCTGCTGGGTATCTCCCCTTCGATGTTCGTGTCCAATACATCAAACGTTTTCTGCTCGCTTAGGACAACATACGGGCTAAGGCGTGTCACATTATCACGCATGATCTGATCGAGCATAATGGAAAGATCGTATTTGCGCGCTATTTCTTGATTGATGATGATGGATTCCAGATGATCCGTGTACACAGGATAAGGCAGCTGAAGGGAGATGGAACGCAGAATATCCTGGACCGACTCCCCTTCAAGGGTAACGTCTTGATACATTTTCCCTTGCGGCGCTGCCCCTTGCTCTCCTTTTTTCTTGGTACTGGCAATCTGCGTGGTATGCTTGATCGGAGTCTGCTCATTCTCGCTGCTATCGATGCCAAAGCCGATCACAAACGACATTTCCTCGATATCAGCGCTGTCCCAGCAGCCGGACATGAATAACAGCGAAGCAATTGCACATAGACAGAGATCACGTACCCTTTTGTGTCTCTTCACTGTATTTCAGCCTCCTCACAATCGCAATGATCAACAGCAGCGATGGAACGAGGAAAGAAAAAGTAAAGCTTGTCCAGCCAATCATCGTCCCCATCTTTTCCAACTGATTCAAATCCTGAGGAATCAAACAAATGATATAAACTGCAGCCAAAAGGAAATAATTCGCTTTCTTATATGATATACGCGTCAGCTGGGAGATGCCTTTGGCCGCCACATATTGACAGACCACATATGTCGTGAACATCTGGATCAGCCAAACGACCAAGAACAGCGAATCAAAACGTTCAAAGAGGATGCCTTCGTATTCGTATTCCTGGATGAGGGCAAATGTCGGCCATTTCTGATGTTTCATCCTATCTACCGATAAACCGCCGGTAATGATGACGACAGCCAATAAATAAAGGGATACCGGTATGACTATCCCGATCAACGCCACCTTCTTCGCGTCTTTGGGCTTCTGCATCATGGCAACGAATACGAGCATGAATTCCAATCCGCTGAAAGTGAGGAACGTCGGAGTGACTCCCTTCAATACAGGAGCTACTCCAAGTCCGAATACAGGCCGCAGATTATCAATTTCAAATACTTTGAAACCAAGACAAAATACCAGGATGAAAATGAATAGACAAACAGGCGTCAATAGCTCGATCAGCCGGGCAATCGGATTGATGCCGCCCACCAGCAGGTAAATGGCAACCCAGTACATACTGATCAGAATGACAGGAATCGGCGTTTCTTCCAGCAAATAAAACTGTGTCAATTCCCCCATGGATCGTATTTCAAACGCGCCGATCAAAAGCGCGTATCCGATGAAACCAATGCTTAATATCGTCCCCAGCCATTTGCCGACGATCAGCTTGTTGAATTCGAAAAAGGTAAGGCGGTCAAAGCGAAGGCTCAAAGTCACGATGATAAGGCACGAAAGATAAGCGCATATGCCGCCCAACAGTACACAAATCCATAAGTCCGGCGTTTCGACTTTCATGGCCAGATTCCGCGGCAGGGTAAAGATACCTACTGCAATCAGTGTTGTTGCAAGCAACGAAACCATTTGTACGGTCGTGATCCTAGTCGTTCCCATTTTCATCTGCCATATCTCCTAATATTTCTTTCTTCTGACCTGGTCCTTCGGGAAGTATTCTGCGGGACGATTTCTCATCGTAAACAAAGGCATGCGGAGAAAGAAGTCCTTCCAGTCTTCTTTGCTGTATAATGTGCCCGGAGTGATATAAGGGACTCCAAAGCTGCGCAGCTTGACCGCATGGACACAGAGTGCCAAAAAGAATAAACTGATCCCGTACAAACCAAGGAAAGCAGCGGAAAACATGGCCAGGAAACGAAGTGCCCTCAGCGCGATGCCCGCTCCGTAATGAGGCGAGACAAAGGATGCGATGGCCGTGGCGGCGACGACAATGACCATGATCGGACTGACCAGCCCAGCCTGCACCGCCGCTTCCCCGATGATCAGGGCACCGACCAACCCGACCGTTTGCCCTACCGGCCGTGGAAGCCTGAGACCTGCTTCCCTCAACAATTCAATCGATACTTCCATCAGCAGCGCCTCGATGATCGTCGGAAACGGAACCCCCACCCTCGTCCCGGCTATGGCCAAGGCTAAATCAGTCGGAATCAGCCCTTGATGGAAAGATACGAATGCAATATAAAAGGACGGCAGGAATACACTCAAAAAGGCAGCTACATACCGAAGCAGCCGAATGAGGGACATTGGGATCCAGCGCTCATAGTAATCCTCCGGTGATTGCACCATCACGGAGAATGTCGCCGGCACAATCAGGGCATATGATGAGCCATCAAGCAGGATCCCGACCCTTCCCTCCAAAATCGCCCCCATCACGCGGTCGGGCCGTTCCGTTGCCTGTACTTGCGGAAAAATGGACATATAGTTATCCTCTATCAGCTGTTCAATATAGCCCGTATCCGCCGCATGGTCTATATCCATATTTTGTATGCGATCCTTGACTTCCTTGACCAGCTCTTCATTGGCGATGTCCTTCACATATACCACGGTCAGCTGTTTGCTCGTTCTCTCCCCAACATTAAAATCCGAAAATGTCAAATTGGGGTCCGTCGTCATCCTGCGCAATATTGCTGTATTATCCCGAATATTTTCGATGAAACTCAGACGGGGCCCCCTGACAAGCGCTTCGGTGATCGGCTCGTCCAAATTACGGGAAATCCATTTTTTGGCACTGAGCACAAATGCTTCATCCAGTCCCTCCGCCAACAGCAGAACAGATCCAGACAGAAGCTGCCGTATCATTTTATCCGTGTCCTTCAGAGCCTTTATATCACTGACTTCCAGCGCATGATAAAGCAAGTAATCCTTTATATTTCCACTCTTGAATAGATGGAAGCCAGACTTAGACTGCTTGCTGTGCATCAGCGGATGAAGGATGGATTGCTGCAACAGCTGCTGATCGACCAATCCATCGATATGGACGATCGTGCAGCTTCGATTATCCATTCCCAATTTGAATTGACGGAAAATGATATCGGAGCTGTCACCGACGATACCTTTGATATGTTCCACGTTCTGCGCTAATTTTGCAGACAGGACAAATTGATTCGGAAGGAAGGTCTGTTCTTTTCGTTTGTGGACTTTTTTGCGGAGCCCTTTTAATTTATTGGCCAGTACAGTACATAAGACTGGTACAAGGACAACAACGATCGTACCGATCCACACATCCAACCGCAGAAGAAATTCAAATATATTTTCCATCATGTGCACTCCTTGATATGTATACTGCCCCAGCAAATTCCGGCTATGCACTGCATGAATACCCTTTTAGAGCAAAAGAGCTCATTGCGCAGCCGCGCAATGAGCTCTTTGTTCACGTTCCGGGTCATTCTTCATGATTCAAATCGGCAACTGTTATTTTCATCAATTCTTCCGACGACAGATGGTGATCATGGCGCACAAGCCGGACTGCTTGCATCCGGATCGCTTTTTCGATGATATTCCGTACAAAGCGGGCATTCGAGAAATCCGCTGTTCGTTTGGCTTTCTGCTGGACGATGATTTCTTTTAGCTTCCATTCCGCTTCCTTCGTCAGCTGATACTCTTTCTCTGCAAGCATCCCTTTGGCTATATTCATCAATTGCTCGGATTTATAATCAGGGAACTCGAGCTGGATCGGGAAGCGTGAACGCAGCCCAGGGTTCAAGCTCATGAAATGCCTCATTTCCCTGGGATATCCGGCAAGGATGAGGATAAATCGGTTGGAAGCATCCTCCATATGTTTGACCAGCGTATCGATTGCTTCCTTCCCGAAGTCCTTTTCGCCTCCGCGCGCCAGCGAATAGGCCTCGTCGATGAACAGGATGCCGCCCATGGCACGTTGGATGAGCGCTCTTGTTTTTTGAGCCGTATGCCCGATATATTCACCGACTAAATCGGCCCTTTCCGCTTCAATGAAATGTCCTTTATCCAAAACCTCCATATCACGAAAAACTGAAGCAAGCTTCCGGGCAACTGTCGTCTTCCCTGTACCGGGATTGCCTTCGAAAAGCATATGCAGCACTTGCTTTTCCTGTTTCAGTCCCGCTGCCTCCCGTTTCTGGCTGATATGGACATTTGCATAAATTTCTTTGATTGTTTTCTTGAGCTTCTCCATTCCGATGAAGGAGGCGAATTCCTGGTCGATATGACGGAACGGATCGATATCGCGCTTGGCAGCAGCACTTTGCAGCTGTTCCGTCTCCTGCTGCCTGTTTTTCAGGACGATATTGATTTTTCCTTTCGCATTCGTAACTTGAGCTTCCATATGATCACCCCTCACTGCAGTTTACGCTCAAGACAGGTAGGCCGTGACAAATGCCCAATGGTCTTTATCTACTTTATTCAGCGGCGCTCCACTTTAAAACAAAAATAAAACGGGCGCATT
Organism: Terribacillus sp. FSL K6-0262; assembly: GCF_037977385.1. Classification (NCBI taxonomy): domain Bacteria; kingdom Bacillati; phylum Bacillota; class Bacilli; order Caryophanales; family Bacillaceae; genus Terribacillus; species Terribacillus sp. FSL K6-0262. The sequence goes on from NZ_CP150277.1 coordinate 116,468, forward strand.
GGGCGCCCGCTTTATTTTAACTATGTTCTTTATAATCCAGCGATACATTCTTGACTGGGGAGAATGTAGAAATCGCATGTTTGAAGATTAATTGCTGTCTTCCTTCCGTTTCGAACAATACAGTGAAATTGTCAAAAGCCTTCACCGTTCCGCGAATTTGGAAGCCATTCGTCAGGAAAACAGTGACTTGCATACGTTCTTTGCGTAGTTGATTCAGATATTGGTCTTGGATATTAACAGATTGAGACATCTATTCCCCTCCTAATTTCTATACGGTTCCTATTTCTACCTTTATTCCAGCTTTCCTGCAAGTTCTTCTAAAATAATTCTAAATTTTTGTTTTTTTGTCGCAGGCGTAATCGTATACCAGTCCACATCCATCTTATTGCGGAACCATGTATATTGACGTTTCGCATAGCGCCTGCTGTTCTGCTTCAGCTGGGCCACCGTATCCTCCCAGTCCATTTTCCCTTCCAGATAAGGGATAAACTCCTTATACCCGATTGCCCGCATGGATTGGGTGTCTTTGATGCCGCGATCCACCAGCTGCTTCACCTCTTCCAGCAATCCGGCAGCAAGCATCTTATCGACCCGGAGATTTATCTGTTCGTAAAGCAAATCCCGGTCCATCTCCAAACCGATCATCGTAGCATCATAACGAGCATCAGGTTCGGCCTCTTCATGATCACTCATTCTTTTACCGGTGCGGCGGTAGATTTCCAGCGCCCGGATCACCCGCCGGATATTATTCGGATGGATGCGCTCTGCCTGTACTGGGTCGACCTCCTGCAGCTGGCTGTGCAAGTGAAGCGGTCCATGTTCTTTTGCTTCCTGCTCCAGCTGCTGCTGATAGCTGTCATCCCGTTTTGCCTCCGAAAAATCGTAGCCGTAAAGGGCAGCCTGTATGTATAAACCGGTTCCGCCGGCAATGACCGGGAGTTTTCCGCGGCTTGTTATATCCCTGACACAAACCTCTACATCAGCTTGAAAATCAGCCGCAGAATAATTTTCATCAGGGTCGCGGATATCAATCAGATGATGCGGGATTCCTTGCTGTTCCTCTTTGGTGACTTTTGCCGTTCCAATATCCATGCCCCTGTATATCTGCATGGAATCGCCGCTGATCACCTCGCCGCCGAATTTTTTCGCGATTTCGATACTCAGCTGGGTCTTGCCGACACCCGTGGGTCCGACAACGACGATTAGTTTCTGTTTTTCCATGTCATTCTCCTTCTTTAACATGTCATTAGTTTAGCATAACACTGCAAAGAAAGATAAACGAAAAGCCGTGCACGCATGAGCACAGCTTATTTTTCATCGGCATCGATAAGATATTTCGTCAGGCGGATGGCTTCATATTCCAGTCTGCCGAGGATATCCGCAAGCAATCCAGCTGTCGCATCATCTTCCTGCCTTTTCGCAAGCGGTATGCCGGTGATCTTGATTTCCTGGGCCAGTTGACTGTAATCATGACGCAAGGTCTTGACGACTTCATAATCCTCATCATCGGCTTGCGCTTCCTTCAAGGTAGCTTCCTTCAGGAATTTGCTCATGACTGCTATCGGTCTGCCGCCGATGGCAAGCACACGATTGCCCAACGATTTCTTCATCTGGTCCAATTGCAGATGCAAATCCTCTGTATATTGCTCAATCACATAACCATATGGGCCTTTAGCATACCAATGATAACGCTGAAGCTTCACATGCAATACACTGATATTGGCTATTTGCTGGTTCAGAAAGTCCACAAGATGCTGATTCTGCATGGCTAACGCCTCCTCTGGCTAATCAGCATGCCCAAAATCAGAACAATCTATTCCATGTTTGCGGCCCGACGATACCGTCCACACCAAGACCATTGCTGCGCTGGAAATCGACGACGGCCTGTCTTGTGACCGGGCCGAAAATCCCATCAGCTGTCACGCCTAATGCCCGCTGGATCCGCCGGACATCATCACCGTGACCCCATCCGAATATAACTTCCGGGGTATGGGACACTGGCAGACTGTCGTGAATCGCTTGCCGATGACCCGATATAATCGAGCGGGTCGACCGCGTTGGATTTGTCCGCGTTCCATCTGCCGCGGTGCAATTCAAAATGGAGATGCTGACCAGTGGAATCCCCCGTGCTGCCCATATATCCGATGAATTGTCCCTGCCTGACAGCATCTCCCACGCTTACTTGCCGGGATCCCGACCGCATATGTGCATAAACCGTTTCATACGTTTGTCCGTTAAGCTGATGCACAAGGAAGACGACTTCTCCGTATGAGGAAGACACATACGATCTGCTGACAGTACCGGCAGCAGCTGCGACGATTCTCACAGTGCCGGATTGTGCCCAATCGACACCATTATGGGATGATCCAGCACCTCGGAAGCCGTTTGTCAGCCTGCCTGATGTCGGTTTGATGAATAGTGCCATACTGTAATCTCCTTCCTGTCAGTAATCAGATTACAGGATAGTATAAGCACGTTCCCCATCCTCCGGGGCGGTGAATACCCAGACAAGCCAAAAAGGCGCAGCTGCCTGCGCCTATTGTACTCGTTTGAACAGTTTTTCCAGCTCGTATGAAGTGAAGCGGATGATGATCGGCCGACCGTGCGGACAGGTGAAAGGATCCTGTGATGTCCGGAGCTCTTCCAATAGATGGAACATATCATCATGATTCAAGTGATGGTTCGCTTTGATGGAACGTTTGCAGGACATCATGATTGCCGCTTCCTCCCGTAATTTGTGAATATCGACTTTGCTTTCCTGCATCACCTGTTCCACGATTTCACGGATGATTTCCTCTTCGAAGCCTTTCGGGAACCATTGCGGATGGGAGCGGACGATATACGTATGTCCTCCGAAGGATTCAAAGAATAATCCGACTGCCTCAAGCTCTTCCCGATACTGCTCGATGATCAAGGATTCCTGCCGGGTGAAATCAAATGTGAGCGGGATGAGCAATTCCTGCAATTCCTTTTCCACTTCCCCGATTTTTTCCCGGTAGTATTCGTATTTGATCCGTTCCTGCGCAGCATGCTGATCGACCAGGAAGAGACCCTCTTCATTTTCCGCCAAAATATACGTGCCATGATGCTGCCCGATTGGATACATCGGCGGGACTGCATATTCCGGCTCATTTTCTGGGTCGACGGTATCCCCTGGTTCGTTTGCTTCATCAGGATCTGAAAGGAAAACCTCGGGCTCTGGCTTTCCTTCCCCTTCAACCTCTATGATCGGAGGCGCTGATTCCTTCACTTCATCAAAGAACCATCGCTCCGGTTGGGGATCTGGTTCTTTGATCGGTTTATTTTCAAAGAAAGTGAAGCTTTGCTGTTCGCTTCGTTCCTCGACCTTTTTCTGTTTCGGTGCGACAGCTTCCGGAATGAGCCGCTGCTGCCGAAGCGCCTTGCCGACCACCTGCTCGACAGCATCAAACAGCTCTTTTTCCTTGCTGAAACGGACTTCGAGCTTAGCCGGATGCACGTTGACATCGACAAGGACCGGATCCATTTCGATGGAAATCACAGCAAGCGGGAATCTGCCGATCGGCAGCAGGGTATGATACGCCTGCATGACGGCTTTGGCCAAGATAGGATTGCGGATGTATCTGCCATTCACGATAAAGGATACATACTGACGGGAAGCCCGATTGATCTCTGGCTTGGCCGCTAACACCGCCAGCTTATAATCCAATGTCTCATGTGTCGCCTTCACCATTTTCTTCGCAACGGAATTACCATAGATTTGAGCGACGATCTGCAGCATATCCCCTCGTCCGGTTGATTGGAACAAAGCTTTGCCATTGTGCGTCAGTTCGAACCGTATTTCCGGGTGAGCAAGCGCAAGGCGGTTGATCACCTCGGAGACATGGCCAAGCTCCGTATGGATCGTTTTCATATACTTCAGGCGGGCCGGGGTATTGAAAAACAGATGACGGACCGTAATCTCCGTCCCTTTCCGTGCATCGCACTTGCTTCTTTCTTTGATTGCGCCGCCTTCCATGACTAGCTTCACACCTGCATTTTCACCAGTGCTTGTCTTGATTTCAAGCTGACTTACCGCGGCAATACTGGCCAATGCTTCCCCGCGGAACCCAAGTGTACGGACATGGAAGAGATCATGCTCATTCCGGATCTTACTCGTAGCATGACGGAAAAAGGCCCGTTCCACATCATCCGGTTCCATGCCGTCACCATTGTCAACAATGCTGATTTCGGTCAGCCCCGCTTCCTGTACGGCCACTTTGATCACTGTACTGTTTGCATCGATACTGTTTTCCACCAGTTCCTTGACGACCGAAGCCGGCCGCTCGACCACTTCACCCGCTGCAATCTTATTCGCTAAATCATCCGGCATCAATTGAATCGCCATATTGGAACCTCCTTACTTCTTTGCTGCCATTTGCTGCAATTTATATAATAGATTCATAGCTTCAAGCGGTGTTTGCTCCATCAAATTGATCGATGCAAGCTCTGCCAACACTTTATCCGCTCGGCTGTCTTGTTTTTGTTTTTTCATTTCCGGCTCTGGCTCTGCGAAAAACGATAGCTGAACCTCTTCCCGCTCCTGTTCAGGTTTGGAGACAGCCGGCTTTTCCCCCTGCCCTTCCAGCTCCTGAAGGATGTGTGAGGCCCGTTCGATAAGGCTTCCCGGGAGCTTAGCCAATTTTGCGACATGGATACCGTAGCTTTCATCAGCCGCTCCATCACGGATTTGATGGAGGAAAACGACATTCCCGTCATGCTCCTCTGCCCGGACGTGGACATTGCGAAGCTTATCCAAATTCTCCTCCAAAGACGTCAGCTCATGGTAGTGCGTCGAGAATAAAGTCTTTGCATGGATATGGTCATGGACATATTCGATGATGGCTTGTGCAAGAGCCATGCCATCATAAGTGCTTGTCCCCCTGCCGATTTCATCCAGTAAAATCAGGCTTCTGTCGGTCGCATGCTCCAGGGCATGCCTGGACTCCAGCATCTCGACCATGAAGGTACTCTGGCCGGAAACTAGATCATCCGCCGCCCCGATACGAGTGAAGATCTGATCGAAAAGAGGCAGATCGGCTGCTTCACAAGGAACAAAACAGCCGATTTGGGCCATGATGCTCGTCAATGCCACCTGGCGCATATATGTGCTCTTACCGCTCATATTCGGTCCGGTGATAAGCAGGATATCCGCATCATTTTCCATTTGCACATCGTTCGGTACAAACTCGCCCGATTTCATCACTTTTTCGATGACAGGGTGGCGGCCCTCCTTAATCGACACGGATCGTTCGAGGTTGAATGTCGGTCGCGTATAACGCTGCTTTTCACTTACTTCAGCGAAGCTTTGCAAAACATCCAACTGGCTGATCTGTTCTGCGAGCTGCTGCAGTGCAGGGATATACGTCTTGACATGGTCCCTGATTTCCATGAACAGCGTATACTCGAGATCCACACTTTTCTCCTGCGCCTCCAGGATGAGCGCTTCTTTTTCCTTCAGCTCGGGTGTGATGAAGCGTTCTGCATTACTGAGCGTCTGTTTACGTTCATATTTCCCTTCCGGAAGCAGATGAAGATTCGCCCGCGTTATCTCGATATAGTAGCCAAATACCTTGTTATAGCCGACTTTAAGCGATTTGATACCCGTCTCCTCGCGCTCCCGCTGTTCCAGTGCGGCAATCCATTGCTTCCCATTCCTTGAAGCATCCCGATATATATCAAGCTGTTCGTGGAATCCGTCTTTCAGGATGCCGCCTTCCCGCACACTGATGGGTGCATCTTCATGCAAACTGCTTTCCAGATATTCACACAGATCCGGCAGCGGATCGAGCGCTTCCCCCATGCGGCGGACTTCCTCTTCCTCAAAGCTTGAGAGAACCTGCTTCAATTCAGGCAGCTTTTGCAGTGTACGCTTCAGCTGCAACAGATCCCTCGCATTGACGTTTCCGAAAGCGACCCGACCGGATAGCCTTTCGATATCATACACGGATTGCAGATGCTGCCGGATCGTATCGCGTTCGAAGAAATGATCCAGAAAGGCCTGGACCAGATCCTGGCGTCTTACAATCGCTTCTTTTTGCAGCAGGGGACGCTCCAGCCATTTCTTCAGCATACGCGCGCCCATTGCCGTAACGGTGTCATCAAGCACCCATAGGAGGCTCCCGTGCTTCCCTTTCTTCAGGATCGTTTCGGTCAGCTCGAGATTGCGTTTTGAATACATATCCAGTGTCATGAAATGCTTGAGCTCCATCACTTGGAGCGGCTTCAGATGATCCAGGCCACGTTTTTGCGTCCGTTCCACATAGTTCAATAGCATGGAAAAACATCCCAGCAGCCTGGCATCCGTCACATTGCCAGTGAGCTTATCCAGTGACATGCCAGCACTGTTCATTTCCTGATAGGATAACGTGACACCAAGGCGGTCCCGCAGCGCCTCCTGCAGCTCCGGATTAAACCCCTCGGTGATGACGATCTCCCTCACCGGCTGGTTGTAAAGCTCGCTCAGCAGACTATCGAAGCCGCCTTCCAGCAATGCAGCCCGGTTTTCTCCTGTGGAAAGATCATGGTACACAAGGCTGTATGTACGGTCTTCATTTTCCGTGACAGCTGCCAGGTAATTGTTCTCCTTTTCATCAAGCATGCCGTTTTCCATGACAGTACCTGGTGTGATCAGCTGGACCACTTCCCGCTTCACGACACCTTTAGCCGTCTTGGGATCCTCCACTTGTTCACAGATGGCGACTTTATAGCCGCGTGATACAAGTGTTTTTATATAATTATCTGCCGAATGATACGGAACGCCGCACATCGGCACCTTTTCATCGCCTCCTGCATTCTTGCTCGTCAAGGTGATCTCCAGTTCCTTCGTCGCTTTCAGCGCATCCTCAAAGAACATTTCGTAAAAATCACCTAGCCTGAAGAAGAGGAAGGCATCCTTATAATCGGCTTTTATTCTTAAATATTGCTGCATCATCGGTGTATAACCTGACATTTTCTACTCCCCTGTTTCATTGCAATTAGTCCTATTATAACACAGGTATTTTCCTAGTTTCTTCTGTTGCGTCACTTTGAAAAAATACAAAAAACGAGAGCGCCTGCTCTCGTTTTAGTCTTTGTCATCCTTTTTATCCAAAAAATCAGGATCTACATCTTTGAAATCATCTTCAGAAAGCTCATAATCCCAATCTTCTTCTACGTCCACTTCCACTTCGCATCCATCAGGATCGACCTTCACGCAAAGCTTTGTTTCTCCCACGACTTCTACAAGGAATTCCTTCTCGACTTCGACGAAAATCTTCTGGCCATGCTGCACGATCTTGCATTCCAAGCAATTCGGCTGTTGGATTGCTTTCGCATAAACCTCAAACTCGTCATCCAGACAATTTTCATCCTTGATGCTCAATTTGACCAATTCCTTATACTCGACAGTTTCCGATACAACGTCTGTTTTGGAATTATCATTGTAGGAATACCAAACGTTGATATCATACTTGCCGACTACTTCCACCCCTACGTCGCCTTTCTTTTTTGCGTGATAGCGGTGATTGATGATCCAGCAGCCAAGGATGCTGGACGGTTTGTTGTCCGGGCGGATATGATCGATATGCTTGCTGAATTTACGACCGCGGCCGATGACCGCTTTCGTGATGATTTCACGATATGACTGATCTTGAAAACCCATCTTGCCAAAACCTCCTCTTTTTACATAGTCATGTTATGCAGGGTGTTCACCTATGGTGTCAGAAAATAATGCTCCCGCTCACCACAACTAAACGCTCCTCCATACTATGCAGATGCCTAAAGAGAGGTTATCGAAAACTTGCCGGATGACTGATCATTAAAGAAAAAAAGAAACGGACTCAATTGTCCGTTTCTTCATTACTGAAGACAGTTTGCTGGATATTCTGGCTGATACTCTGCAGGATATGATTCGTAATGACTTGGGACTCCTTGAATTCCTGGACGACAGGGATACTATCGATTTTCTCCTGCAGCTCATCTATTTCCTTTTCCATTTGCAGCTGTGCTTCCCGTTTGCCATAAGCCTGCAGATTGACAGCCTGCTTCTGCTTCATTTTAATTTGATTGATATATGTCTGCACCTTTTTGTTCTCGTTAAGCTTCGCTTCCAGCTGATGAAAGTGCTCAATCTCTTCCAGGTGGCCCATTTCATCTGCCAAGCTTTCAGCCTGCTTGAGAATCTCTTCGGTGGAATAACCCATTAGATCTGTACCTCCGCTGTTGTTTCTGTCAACTCGCCATCGAGTGACCATGTTTTGGCTTTCTTTATACGTACCGGGACGATTTTACCGATCACTGACTTCGGACCCTTGAATTTGACGAGCTTATTCTTTTCCGTATAACCTGCCAGCACGTCCGGATTCCGCTTGCTTTCCCCTTCGACCAATACGAGGACTGTTTCTCCTTCATACGCACGCATGGACTTGGCTGCATATTCATCCACCACTCTATTCAATCGCTGCAGGCGCTCCCTTTTCACTTCCATCGGAATATTGTCTTCCCATTTGGCAGCGGGCGTCCCTTCACGCGGGGAATAGATATAGGTGTAGGCAGCTTCGAACCCGACTTCTTCGACCAGCGATAAAGTTTCCTGGAACTGCTCCTCGGTCTCGTTCGGAAATCCGACGATGATATCGGTCGTCAGCGTCACATTCGGTATCTGCTGCCTGATCTTGTTGACAAGCGTCAGATATTCTTCGCGTGTATAACGACGGGCCATTACCCTGAGTATATCATTGCTGCCCGATTGGACAGGCAAATGGATGTGATCAAGAAGATTGCCGCCTTTGGCCAGTACCTCTATCAGTTTATCATCAAAGTCACGCGGATGGGAAGTCGTGAAGCGGACACGCGGAATATCGACCTTCCTGATTGCATCCATCAGATCCCCGAGCCCGTAATCGATATCGGGCAAATCTTTGCCGTAGGCATTCACATTCTGACCAAGCAAAGTAATCTCTTGATAGCCCTGTGCTGCCAGCTGCCGCACTTCCTGGATGATATCCTCCGGCCGTCTGCTCCGTTCCTTGCCGCGGGTATATGGGACGATGCAATATGTACAGAACTTATCGCAGCCGTACATGATATTGACCCACGCTTTGATCTTGCCTTTTCTCGCTTTGGGAAGGTTCTCGATGACATCGCCTTCCTTGGACCATACTTCCAGCACCATTTCCTTGCTGAATTGGGCTTCTTTCAATAGCTGCGGAAGCCGATGGATATTGTGTGTCCCGAAAATCAAATCGATATGATTATGCTTCTTCAGGATTCGATTGACGACCGCCTCTTCCTGCGACATACAGCCGCAAACACCAAGGATCAGATCGGGCTTCTCCAGTTTCAAGGCTTTTAGATGACCTATTTCCCCGAATACTTTATTCTCGGCATTTTCCCGGATGGCACAGGTATTAAGGAGTATGACATCCGCTTCGTTTGTATCCGTGGTGGGTGCATACCCCATTTCCAAAAAAAGTCCTGCCATCACTTCGGTATCATGCTCATTCATTTGGCAGCCGTATGTACGGATAAGGAATTTTTTGCCCCGTCCCGCATCCTTCAGCTCCGGGGGAATCGTGAAATCATAATGGAACTTAACCTCTTCCCTGCGCCGCTTTTTGGCCTGCTTCAAATTCGGCGGCTGGTATGTCGTTTGGAAATACTTAGCGAAATCGGCTGTTGTCTTTTCATGAAGCGGCTTCTCGATTTGATTTGCCTGTTCTGAACCTGTCAAACTAACGGATTTACGCTGTTCCTCATTCACTGTTTCCTGCTCCCCCATCCATAGATCGTTTTTGTCCATTATACCAATGCTCTTATCAAGGTCCAAGTATCGGAAATAAAAAATCCCGCTATGAGCGGGATTTATCGTGGTTCTACAATTAATTTGATGGCAGTCCGTTCCTCGTTATCGATCATGATATCCGTAAATGCCGGGATACAGACCAAATCTACACCACTCGGAGCAACAAATCCCCGGGCGATGGCGACAGCTTTCACGGATTGATTAAGTGCTCCTGCGCCGATTGCTTGGATTTCCGCTGAGCCGCGTTCCCTTAATACGTTCGCGAGTGCGCCTGCTACTGAGTTTGGATTGGATTTCGCTGAAACTTTTAGTATATCCAACACTGGTACCTCCTTCGTTTACTGGACTACTTTCCTTTTAACTATATTTCTGTGTGGTGATGGATATGCCCATTTCGGGCGATGTCAGAAAAAAGTGCTGCGGTCTGTCCTGGATTATATCTGTAAACAAAAGAACTAGTGAAGGAGCAGCAAAGATCAATCCATATACGGGTGGTCATCATTGATCAGGATGCGTTTGATGGAGGAAGCCTTCCCCGTTTGCGGATCCAGATCGATCACTACTCCATTTAATTGTGTTTTACCCTTTTTTGGTACTTCAAAACGTATTGGGAGATTAGTCAGGAATCTTTTGATGACTGCCTCGCGCTCCATTCCCAGGATTGCGTCATACGGACCAGTCATACCAGCGTCTGAAATATATGCCGTACCAGAAGGCAGTATACGTTCATCTGCTGTCTGCGTATGCGTATGGGTGCAGACGACAGCGCTGACCCGGCCATCGACATACCAGCCGAATGCCTGCTTTTCACTTGTCGCCTCCCCATGGAAATCGATGAAGATCAGATTCGTCCGCTTTTGTGCTTCTTTGATCAGCCGGTCGGCTTCCCGGAACGGATCATCCGCCGGCATCATGAATGTACGCGCCAGCAAATTGATGATTGCCACTTCATATTGATTCACCTTCACATAGATGATTCCTGTACCGGGAGTCTGCGGCGGCAGGTTGGCCGGTCGGACTAGATATTTTGCATCGTCGATGAATTCGAAAATATCCCGCTTATCCCATGTATGGTTGCCCATCGTGATAGCTTGTGCTCCCCATTCCAGGAATTGTTTATAAATGCGTTCGTTGATCCCTTTTCCATCCGCACTATTCTCTCCATTGATGATTGTCAGCTGCGGCTGATAACGCTGTTTCAGGCGAGGCAAATATTCCTGCACCATTTGACGTCCCGGTTCCCCGACAACGTCCCCGATAAATAATAGCTTCATAATCCATTCCTTCCTGACTGTCTATTAAAAAAAGCGGCACAAGGCCGCTTTCTTATTTAGCATATTCAACTGCGCGTGTTTCCCGGATGACCGTGACCTTGATATGGCCAGGATAATCCAGCTCGCTTTCAATGCGCTTCCGGATATCACGAGCGACCTTGATCGATTCCAAGTCGTCGATTTCATCCGGTTTGACCATGATGCGGATCTCACGTCCAGCCTGAATGGCGAAGGATTTCTCCACGCCCTGGAAGGATTCCGAAATCTCCTCCAGTTTCTCCAGACGTTTGATATAGTTTTCCAGTGTCTCGCTTCTTGCCCCGGGACGGGCAGCGGAAAGCGCATCGGCTGCAGCTACAAGCACTGCAATAATCGATGTTGCCTCCTCATCCCCGTGGTGGGAAGCGATGCTGTTGATGACAACTGGATGCTCTTTGTATTTGACCGCGAGTTCTTTCCCGATTTCAACGTGGCTGCCTTCGACTTCGTGGTCGATGGCTTTACCGATATCATGCAGGAGACCTGCACGTCTGGCCAAGGTAACGTCCTCGCCAAGCTCGGCTGCCAGTAATCCTGATAGATAAGCTACCTCTGTCGAGTGCTTCAGGACGTTTTGACCGTAACTTGTGCGATACTTCAATCTTCCCAGTATCTTCACAAGATCCGGATGCAAGCCGTGTACGCCGATTTCAAAAGTCGTTTCTTCCCCTGTCTCACGAATGTACTCATCGACTTCCCGTCTGGATTTCTCCACCATTTCCTCGATTCGGGCCGGGTGGATTCGTCCATCCTGAACAAGTTTTTCAAGTGCGATTCGTGCGATTTCACGACGGACAGGATCAAAACCGGACAAGATGACCGCTTCAGGTGTATCATCAATAATTAGATCAATTCCCGTAAGTGTCTCTAGCGTACGAATGTTACGGCCTTCCCGTCCGATAATGCGTCCTTTCATCTCGTCATTCGGCAAGTTCACGACGGATACCGTCGTTTCCGCAACATGATCGGCTGCACAGCGTTGAAGTGCAAGGGAAAGAATGCTCTTCGCTTTCTTATCGGCCTCTTCCTTGGCACGATGTTCCGCATCTTTGATCATGACAGCTGCATCGAAGGCAACTTCCTTCTCGACTTTGTCCAGCACGATCTGACGTGCTTCGTCGGACGTATAGCCGGAAATACGCTCCAATTCAAGCTGCTGCTCTTCCACCAAGACTTCCACTTTGCTTTCCAATTCTTCAATTTGTTGTTGTTTTTCAGCTAATGATTGTTCCTTTTTCTCTAACGTAATTTCACGCTTATCAAGCGTATCGCTTTTACGGTCCAGATTTTCTTCTTTCTGCATCAGACGATTCTCCTGCTTCTGCAGTTCGAGACGTCGCTCACGTAATTCCTGCTCCGTCTGCTGACGCAGCTGGAAGTTCTCATCTTTCGCTTCGAGAAGCGCTTCTTTCTTAGCCGTTTCCGCATTGCGATGGCCCTCTTCTACTATTTGCTTCGCCAATTCCTCCGCACTGGAGATCTTTTTCTCAGCAATAGATTTGCGAACAAGATAACCAACAACACCACCGACGATTAGAGCAAGCAAAATGGAGATGATCAGGTAAATTAGATCCATGATTTCACCTCCCCTGCTATGAAATTGTACAAACATGTCTGTCGGCATGCACAATGTTTTTCATTAAAAAAACTATGGTAACCTTAGAGAAGTATAATAAAGAAAGAAAATTATACAAGTTAATTTTAATCCTGTGTTCGCATGTTGTCAAGGAAACATGGAAAGTACTAGCAGATTGGCGATTAGATGAATCTGCACAGGCAGCATGCAGCGATTCCAATTCCCGGAGCATGATCCGGAATGCGGTGACGAGATATTATACCAGCTATGCTTCCAATCCGAATTTGCCTTCAAAAAAATCCGAACAGATGCAAATCCAACTCCCCAATTTGCACCTCGTTCGGATTTAGTTTGGCCAAGGCATGTATCCCAGCCCAAGAGCCTTACATATCCAAAGTTTCCTGTTCTTCTGTAACAACTTCTTCAGGAAGCTTCTTATCAGCATCCAGATTGTAATGATCGCGCACACTCATCTGGATGGTAGTGGATAGTTCCGGATTCTCTTTCAAGAATTGCTTCGCGTTTTCGCGGCCTTGGCCGAGACGCTCCTCATTATAGGAGTACCAAGCTCCGCTCTTCTGGATGATATCCAAGTCGCTCGCGATATCGATGAGTTCCCCTTCCCTGGAGATCCCTTCCCCGTACATGATATCGACTTCCGCTTGCTTGAAAGGCGGCGCCACTTTATTTTTCACCACTTTGATTCTCGTTTTGTTACCGACCATATCGTTACCTTGCTTCAATGTTTCGGCACGGCGTACTTCCAAACGGACGGAGGAATAGAATTTCAGGGCGCGTCCGCCTGGTGTCGTTTCCGGATTCCCGAACATGACACCTACTTTTTCACGAATCTGGTTGATGAAGATCGCAGTCGTCTTGGACTTGTTGATCGCACCAGATAGCTTGCGAAGTGCCTGGGACATCAGACGCGCCTGCAAACCGACGTGGGAATCCCCCATCTCCCCTTCAATCTCCGCTTTTGGTACAAGGGCAGCAACAGAGTCGACAACCACGATATCCACCGCTCCGCTGCGCACAAGCGCCTCGGCGATTTCCAATGCTTGTTCCCCTGTATCCGGCTGGGAAAGCAAAAGCTCATCGATATTGACACCAAGCTTCTCTGCATACACGGGATCAAGTGCATGCTCTGCATCGATGAAGGCTGCTTGTCCGCCATTGCGCTGTGCTTCTGCAATCGCATGCAGGGCAACAGTCGTCTTACCTGAAGATTCCGGACCATAAATCTCGATGACACGGCCTTTCGGATATCCGCCGACACCAAGTGCGATATCAAGTGCAAGGGAGCCGCTGGATACGGTAGAGACCTTTTGTTCCGCTCTTTCGCCCAGTTTCATGATCGAACCTTTACCGAATTGCTTCTCTATTTGTCTCAAAGCCATATCAAGGGCTTGTTTACGTTCACTCAAATGTGTTTCCTCCTTTGGATTATCTATACCTATTCTAACTTGTTTTTTGAGATATAACAAGCAAAAAGCGAATAAATGTTCCCTTTTTTTATTTCTCCGGAACCTGTCAAAATGACAGTGCTTCCAGGCAAAAAGAACATTTATCCGCTTTGAGCCATGCTTAAAATATCATTTCAAGTAATGGAAGAGCAAATCAAAGCCCTTCTTCACAGCCTGCGCCCGCACGCCTTGACGGGAGCTCCGGATCGACAGCTCGGTTGTCCGCGTTTGTTTGCCTTTTTCATGGAGGCTGATGAAGACAGTCCCAGGCTCTTTCCCTTCCGAGCCATCCGGACCGGCAACGCCGGTGAAACTGATTCCGATATCGGCACCTGTCAGACGGACGGCATTCTCCGCCATCTCGATGGCACATTGCTCACTGACGGTGCCTTCCTTCCGAATCGTTTCTTCCTTCACTCCGAGCACCTGCTGCTTCACAAGGGGTGAATATGCAACGAAGCTGCCAAGGAATACCTCGGACGCTCCGCTCAAGGAAACGAGTGCGTCCGCGAATAATCCGCCGGTCAGGCTTTCGGCGCTTGCCAGTGTGAACTGCCGTTGCTTGAGGAGTTCGAACACTTGCTGCTGTACCGAAGTCTCGTCATATCCATAGAAGTATTGGCCGACACGCTCCATCACTTCTTTTTCCACGACATCTATCAGCCTGTCTGCTTCCTGCTTCGAATCCGCCCGTGCTGTAAGCCGCACAGCGACCTCTCCTTCAGAAGCATACGTGGCGATCGTCGGATTTTCCTGTGCTTGAATCAAATCAAGCAGGTCGGTTTCCAGCTGTGATTCCCCGATGCCGATGAAGTGAAGCAGGCGGGATTGCAAAACGGATTGAAGATCAAATTTCTCACGTACATAAGGCATGACGTGATCGGACATGATCTGCTTCATTTCACGAGGGACCCCCGGCATGAATGCCCAGACTGTCCCCTCATGCTCGACAAGCATACCAGGCGCCATACCGACTGTGTTTTCCAGTACTTTCGCTCCTTCGAACACACGGGCCTGCTTGTGGTTGTTCGGCGACATCGTGCGCCCGCGCTTGAGGAAGAACTCTTTGATGCGGTCCATGGAAACTTTGTCTTCATGCATTTCCAGACCCGACACAAGCTGAAAGGCTTCTCTTGTCAAGTCATCCTCTGTCGGTCCCAGCCCTCCGGTCACAAGGACCAAATCGGCATCGCGCTGCGCCTTTTCGAAAGATGATCTGACTCTTCCGAGATTGTCGCCCACCACATGATGATAAAACACGTTGATTCCATTATCTGCCAGCTGTTTGGAAATCCATTGGGCATTTGTGTTGTTGATTTGCCCGATGAGGATTTCCGTCCCTACAGCTATCACTTCTGCATTGATTTGCTTCATATTATTTCGACTCCTTCATGACACTCCAGTTTCTGACAAAGTAGTCGACTCCGGACACGATCGTCAGGATCAGCGCAAGATAAAGGCAAATCGTCGCAAACGGGAATCCCAGATAGGAAAACGGCCAATTATGCAGCAGTAATGCACTGATGGCAACGATCTGTACTGCCGTTTTCTGCTTGCCCATTTTGCCTGCTGCCAAAACAAGACCTTCTCCCGCTGCAACGAGACGCAATCCTGTCACGGCAAACTCACGGCTGATGATGATGATTGTGATCCAAGCCGGCGCTAAATCCAATTGTACCAATAAAATGAGCGCAGCTGAAACAAGCAGCTTATCCGCGAGCGGATCAAGGAATTTACCAAGGTTCGTCACAAGATTATATTTGCGTGCATAATAGCCATCCACCCAGTCGGTACAGGATGCGATGATGAATAGGATCGCTCCTGCCAGATGGTTCACCGGCAGGGAATTCTCCCCGATATCAAGCGTTCCCCAATCAAAGGGGACTGCCAGCAGGATGATGAAGATCGGAATCAGGAAAATCCGGGATAATGTAATTCTATTGGGTATATTCATGTCTGCCTCCTATGTATGCATGATCAAACAAAAGTTAAACCCTTTCCATAGACGCAAAGGGTTTAACTCGTACCATTATTTCTGGATATTGACCTTGATGGTCTGCACATCATTATCGATCGGGAATGTCAGTTCCTGACCGTTGATTTCCAATTTAGTCGCTCTGGCAAAACCTGTCTTGATAGAGACTGTTTCCAAATCACTTACGTCCTGCTCCACAGGTTCGCTTCCGGCAGTGATCGTACCGGTGTATACATTCCCGGCATTATTTCCGTCGCCTACTTGCAGCCAAGCATCCCCATCCTCGGCAGCAAGCGTCAATGTCACCTCATCACCTGCATTCTCCAGTGTGTACGTGGTTACTGGATTGCTGGCAGTGCCTTCTTCGTCAACGGAGAGCTTAGGTTCTGCCTGCTCCTCTTCCTGCTGGGCCTGTTCATCTTCCGCTGCATCATCTGCTTGCTCATCCGCATCGGCAGATTGATCGGCTGTATCCTCATTTGTCCCTGGATTTGCGGACTGGCCGTTTTCAGGCGAAGTAACCTGATCCTCATTCTGCTGCGTGGCCGTATCATTCTCGGTGTTCTCATTGGAACCGCCGGCATAGAAGAAGATGACGACAGCAATGGCAGCCAATACGATCAATCCGATGATGATGGAAGATAAATACGGAATGCCTTTCCTCTCACGGCGGGGAGGCCCGTCATTTTCCTGGGTGCGGCTGCGTTCCTGACGGGAAGGAGCTTCGCTTGCCTCTTCCTGAACCGGCGGAGCAACTGCTTCCTGCTGCGCTTTGGGCTCCAGCACCTCATCCGGATCAAGACCTACCGTCTGTGCATATTCCTTGATAAAGGCACGCGTGTAGAAGTCACCAGGCATTACGCTGTGGTTATTCTCCTCAATTGCTTTCAGATAACGCTTTTGAATTTTGGTGCGCTGTTGTACATCCTCCAAAGTCATTCCCTTGGATTCCCTTGCTTCCCGGAGCTTTGCACCAATGTCCATTAATACCACCATCCATCTTTAAAATTGCTTAAATCTGTCTGAATTCCGGTTCATAGATGATTTGTTCATCATCATGATTCCGAAGTTCAATAATATAATCGAAATCATCCAATGTAAACTCCGTTTCCCGGACGAATATATCCGGATGCTCGATTACTTTTGCTACAGGGAGCCGCATCACTTCGCGTACAAGCTCCCAATGACGCTCACTCGAGCGGCTGGTCGAAACGATGCCGTCGATGATGAAGAGATTGTCCTCATTGTATTCATCCTGCAGCAGCTGATTCCTGGCTGTCTGCTTCAGGAGCGTACTGGAGACGAATAGCCAGCGTTTGTTGGCGCTCACGCTTGCGGCGATGATCGATTCTGTTTTGCCAACACGCGGCATCCCTCGTATTCCTATTACCTTTGAGCCTTCCTGTTTAAACAATTCTGCCATGAAATCGACAAGAAGTCCGATTTCACTGCGGACGAAACGGAATGTCTTCTTATCGTCCACATCCCGGTGTATATATCTGCCGTGCCGCACGGCAAGCCGGTCACGGAGCTTCGGCTCTCTGGATTTCGTGATATGTACATGCTCCATCGTCCGCAAAATGGAATGGAGACGGATGATCTGCAGCTCTTTTTCGGCCGAAAGCAGCATCCCGCGCCGCTGGTTCTCCACCCCGTTTATCGTCTTGATATTGATGGATAACATACCAAGCAGGGAAGAGATGTCCCCAAGCAAACCCGGACGGTCATGCTGGATCTCATATTCCAAATACCATTCCAACGTTTCCATAGAAAAGCCCCTTTACAGGAAAATAGCGTCTGATAACAAAACCTATTCTTACTATAAAGGAAAAAAGTAGATTAGAAAAGCCATAACAGGCTGTTACTATAAAGAAAACCTGCTTCTGGGAAAGAAGCAGGTTTTAATGAAGTTGGCTTACCTTTTAGCGAGTATGGCCATTATCTTGGACAAGCTTAACCATCATGTTGGCGATTGCTTGTTTCTCATCCTTGGACGCGACAGTCCACAGATCACGAAGGATTTTCTCTTCCGTGTTCTTAGCTTCCACTTTTGTCGCAAGATAATCACCGATCTCATACGCAATGCCAGAGACAGTATCAGTCTCCATCCCTTTGTTTTGCGCCTGATGCAGACGATCACCCAGGAAATCTTTCCAAGAATCAAAATTGTCAAGAACTGACATGGTATCTTCCTCCTTCATTAGCTTGCAGTTTATCTTTTGACAGAAGGAGGCTTCTTATACACAAAAATATAACTTAATTTTACCAGCCGCCATTCACTTCCAATGCATGCCCATTCACATAGGAAGCTTTGTCGCTGAGCAAATAACTGACGGCATCGGCGACCTCGCTCGCCTTGCCAAACCGGTCCATCGGAATATCCTCTGTGATGCGGAGCTTCTCTTCCGGGGAAAGCTGGCTGTTCATGGCGGTATCGATGGCACCCGGAGTCACTGCATTGACACGTACGCCGCTGGTTCCGACTTCCTTGGCCAATCCTTTGACGAATCCGATTTGGGCAGCTTTGACACTGGAATAAGCGACCTCGAAGCTGGCACCCCTTTCTCCCCAAATGGAGGAAATGATGACAATCGCCCCATTCCGTCGTGTTAGCATCGACGGCAGCACATGCCGGCTTATTCGCCAGGGAGCCTTTACATGGACGGCAAGCAAATCGTCCATCTCATCATTCGTCATATCCTGGAACATGCCGTAATGCGCCATACCGCCAGCATAGACCAGTTGATCGATCGGGAAAGACAAAAAACCCAGAAGCTCCGACAAGCCTTGCTCTGTTGTCAAATCAGCGCGGATCGTCCCAAGCACACTCTCCGGTATATCACGGCACAGCTCCTCCATCGCCTGTTCATTCCGATTATAATGAAGCAATAGCTGATGCCCCTCACCGGCAAGCTGACGGGCGCAAGCAGAGCCGATAGCCCCGCTTGCGCCCGTGATGAAAATGACTTTGTCCATGGTCATGCCTCCTGAGGCAGGATCTGGCAGACGGACAGTCGATCTTCACTGAACCATTCTTTCAGGAAAGCATTCGCGTCGTCAGCTGTCAATTTT
Organism: Terribacillus sp. FSL K6-0262; assembly: GCF_037977385.1. Classification (NCBI taxonomy): domain Bacteria; kingdom Bacillati; phylum Bacillota; class Bacilli; order Caryophanales; family Bacillaceae; genus Terribacillus; species Terribacillus sp. FSL K6-0262. Next base: position 135,672 of record NZ_CP150277.1, read on the forward strand.
TCGATTGCTGGTACGATTTCGAACAAATCAACCCCGGCAAGATGGTATTGAATGAATCGATTGGAGACAAACTCCAAGCTGTTCATCGCCCGCAGCAGCTGACCGATCGTTTTTTTCTTCATACGATCCATTTCTGCCTCGGTGACAGTATGGTCTTTCATGCGCTGCAGCATTCCTTTGACGGTATCGGCGAATCGATCCGGATCGCCCGTATTGCCACCGATGATGGAGAACCCGAAGTTCTTCTCCAGGCTGGTTTCGAAGCTGAAGCTGTCATCGATCAGATCTTCTTTATATAATTCCTCATAATAGACCCCGCTCTTAGAGAAATAATAGTCCAGGACCATATCTGTCAGCAGTTCCTGCCGGAGAAATGCTTCCGGTGACGCATAATCCGTTTTTTCTTTGATGCCGATCATGCATTTCGGCACACTTACCGGCATATGGACTATCTTTTTCTTTTCTGCCACCGTTTCAGGCTCCTCCGGGAAGAAGCGTTCTATCTTGGCAGGAGGAGCGAATGTCTTCCCGGCTTGGTTGGACCGGATAAGTTCCATCATCTTCTCCTGATCGATATTGCCGGTGACGAATAATGTCATATTCGAAGGATGATAGAACGTGTTATAGCAAGTATAAAGGTCTTCCTTCGTGATTTCCTGGATCGATTCCACAGTTCCGGCGATATCGATCCTTACCGGGTGAGACTGGAACAGGCTCTGGATGGTGCCAAAGAAAGAACGCCAGTCCGGCTGATCGTCATACATGCGGATTTCCTGGGCGATGATGCCTTTTTCCTTTTCCACCGATTTATCGGAAAAGTAAGGGTCCTGGACGAAATCAAGCAATGTCGTCACATTCTCTTCGATATGGGAAGTTGCAGAAAACAGATAGGCTGTCTGCGTGAAGGAAGTGAATGCATTTGCTGATGCACCTTGTTTGGTGAAATCCTGGAACACATCCCGATCTTCTTTTTCAAACAGCTTATGCTCGAGGAAATGCGCAATTCCTTCTGGCACAGTGATTTTTTCCTTCCCATCAAGCGGGACAAAAGTCTGGTCGATCGATCCGTAGTTCGTTGAAAAAATCGCATATGTTTTTGCCATCTCTGATTTCGGCTGCAGGAATACCTTCAGACCGTTCGGCAGCGTTTCTGCGTATACTGATTCCTGTAATTGTTCGTAATGATTCTTATGCATCCTCACTCGTCCCCCTTATTCGTCAGCAGGTATACGGTATCCAGCTGGACTTTTTCTGCCACTTGCAGGACATCTTCCTTCGTAACCTGTTTGATTGCTTCCAGCATTTTCTCGATAGGTATGTTCCTATGTCCCACTACTTGCTGGTACAAGGTTTCGATATGACCTGCCGGGTTATCGATCGTCTCCAGGATTTGGCTGACGATGAGATCCTTCACTTCCTCGACTTCGCTGCCCTCGAATTCCCCTGCCTGCATGGCGGCGAGCTGAGCATCGATGATTTCCCTGGCTTTCTCATAGTCTTTCGGATCGATGCCCGAGAAGACGAATAATAGCCCTTTATGGCTTTCAAAACGCGAAGCTGCGTAATAGGCCAGGCTATGTTTTTCCCTGACGTTCCGGAACAGCTTGGAGCTCGGGAAACCGCCGAATAGGCCATTGAATACTTGCAGTGCGGCATAATCCGGATCGTCATAAAGGATATTGGTGCGGTAGCCCAAATGAAGCTTGGCTTGCTGCACGTCCTGTCTCTCCACCACTTCCTTGATATCTCCAGTCGCAGGGTGAACAGCAGCAGCCCTTTCTTCCGCTGGTGCAGTGTCCCGTTCCATGAATGGACGGACAGCTTTTTCGGCATGCTCTTTATCCACATCGCCAAGAATGTAAATATCCATCTTATCCTGCTTCAGCAGCTGTTTGTAATAGTCAAACAGCTTCCGGCCGTCCATTGCTTCCAAGTCTTCTTCATACCCGTGCACATGGAGGCTGTACAATTCTCCTTTGCACATCTCATCGATGAGCCGCATATTTGCATAGCTCATCTTATCATCTTTCAAGGCTGTCATCTTCTGTCTCAGGGTTTGTATTTCACGTGAGACGATCGATTGGGTGAAGGCGTCATTTTCCACCTTGGGTTCGAATAAAATTTCACGCAGCAAATCGGCTGCTTTTTCGAATAATGGAGTCCGATCGCTCAGATAATTCTCATTTGCTACATCCAGGCGCAGCGTGATGATATGCTTTTCGCCTTTCTTCGTTCCTGTAATGGACAAGATGGCACCGTATAGATCGTCCAGCTTGATGCGCAATGCGCGCGCATCCGGAAGATTGGCAGTACCCTGCTGCAGGACATACGGAAGCAGGGCCCTTGCTGTTATCGTCTCTCTTTCAAGCGGCGCCTGTAGCTTCACAGCAATGCTGATTGTCTTGTATTTCTTCGTTGGTATAAGGTGCAGCGTCGCACCTTTTCCTGTGATGATCTGTTCATCTGCAATTTTCATGAGGAACCTCCCTGACTACTGTTATGTATAGCTTCTCTAGTTTTGCTTATATATATCCGACAATCCTCGCTATGATTACCATATTAATGAAAAATCGACTGGAAGTAAAAGAATCAGTTTACATAAAAAGACCCGACGCACTGTAAACGTCGGGTCTTTTGTCTTATCGGCTGCCTTTTATGTACGGAACACCGCTTGCTTTCGGTGCCACCGAGCGGCCGATGAATCCCGCCAAAGCAAGGATTGTCAGCACATAAGGCGCAATCAGCAAGTATACTTGCGGTACATTTTCGAGCAAAGGAATCGAGGAACCGACGACACTCAATGATTGAGCAAAACCAAAGAACAAAGCTGCCCCCATTGCCCCAAGCGGATTCCACTTACCGAAAATGACTGCCGCGATCGCCATGAATCCCTGTCCGGCGATTGTGGAAACGGAGAAATTCTGCGAGATTGTCATGGCGAAAACCGCACCGCCGAGACCGGCAAGGGCCCCGGAAATGATGACGCCGATATATCTAGTCGTATATACCTTGATACCGTTCGTATCAGCAGCCATCGGATGCTCCCCGACTGCACGGATACGCAGGCCGAACGGCGTCTTATACAAGACGTACCATGCAACGAACGATAGAACGATTGCAATGTACGACGTGATATACATATTGTTGAAGAACATATTGCCGATGACAGGAATATCGACCAAGAATGGTACATCTGTCGTATAAATCGGCTGGGAGATGAAATCGGTTTGCCCTTTTCCAAAGATCTGTTTGATCATGAAGACACCGAATCCAAGTGCCAGCATATTGATCGCCACCCCTGTAACCGTCTGGTCGGCTCGGAAAGTGATTGTGGCAACAGCATGAATCAATGAAAACAGCATCCCCGCGATTATGGCGACAACCAAGGAATACCACGGGGTTGCATCGCCAAAAGTATCGGCATAAAGCAGGTTGAACGTAACCGAAGAGAAAGCCCCGATGACCATAAGGCCCTCCAGACCGATATTGACAACACCTGAACGCTCACTATATACACCGCCAAGTGCGGTGAAAATAAGAGGAGCGGCAAAGAACAGCGTTTGCGGAATAATGGAATATAGGATATCCAGCATTTTATTTTTTCTCCCCTTTTTTCAATTGCAGCAGTGCCCAGCGGATAATGAAACCGGAAGCAACAAAAAGTATGATCAGAGCAATGACGATTTCGATGATTTCATTCGGCACCCCAGCTGTGGACATATTGAGTGAGCCCACCTTCAGGAATCCAAACAAGCTGGCTGACAGCACAACGCCGAACGGGTTGTTCCCGCCAAGCAGTGCAACAGCTATCCCATCGAATCCAAGATTGGAGAATGCTGTATTCGTGAAGGCATTACCAAAGCTCCCCAGACCCTGCATCGCACCTGCAAGACCTGCGAAAACCCCTGAAATCAGCATGGAAATGACGATGTTCCGTTCGACTTTCATCCCTGCATAATTGGACGCATGCTGGTTGTATCCTACCGCCTTCAATTCATAACCCAGCTTCGTACGCTCTAAAATGACCCACATGACAAGTACCATCAATAAAGCAATGATGAAGCCAAGATGCAAACGAGATCCAGTCAACCCAATCAGAAAATCATTTGTCAATGATGCAGTCTGTTTGACTGGCTCTGTCGTTTCCTGGTTGTCCGTCATGACGGAACGAATCAGGTAATTCGTTACATGGAGTGCGATATAATTCATCATGATGCTGACGATAACTTCATGGACGCCGAGCTTGGCTTTCAGGATACCTGGCACGAATGCCCAAAGTGCTCCTGCTGCCGCTGCAGCAAGGATTGCCAGCGGCAGATGGATGAAAGCAGGTGCATCGATGGCGGTACCTACCCAAACTGCCGCAACCCAGCCGACAAGCACCTGTCCTTCTGCGCCGATATTGAACAAACCGGTACGGAAAGCAAAAGCGATCGCCAAACCTGTCAGGATATAAGGTGTGATACGGTTGACCGTTTCCGACATGAAGAATGGACTGTCAAAGACCCCATTCCACAATGCCTGATAGCCGAGAATCGGATTATAACCAAAAATGAGCATGATGATTGCACCTGCAATCAAACCGAGCAAGACCGAGATGATTGGTATGATGTAATTGAACTTTTTGCTGGAAAACATTAGTTTTGCGCCCCTTCTTTCTCAAGCTTCGAACCTGCCATCAATAATCCGAGCTCCTGTTCATTTGTTTCCTTCGGATCGACTACCGCAATGATTTTCCCGTCGAACATGACGGCAATCCGATCACTCACATTAAGGATTTCATCTAATTCGAAGGAGACAAGCAATACAGCTTTACCTTGATCACGCTGCTCGATCAAGCGCTTATGTATGAACTCGATGGCTCCCACATCAAGACCGCGTGTCGGCTGCGCAGCAATCAATAAATCCGGGTTGCGATCGATTTCACGCCCGATGATCGCCTTTTGCTGATTCCCTCCGGATAAAGCGCGAGCTTTCGTCAGGTGACTTGGCGTACGCACATCATATTCGTCAATCAGCGTTTTCGCTTTGTCGAAAATCCGTTTGAAGGAAAGGATACCGCCTTTAGAGTAAGGCTTTTGATAGTAGGTCTGCAGGACGATGTTTTCCCCTACGGAAAAATCAAGGACCAGCCCCAGCTTGTGACGGTCCTGCGGGATATGGCCGACACCGCTTTCTGTTATGGCGCGGACAGGCATATCGGTGATGTCCTGGTTTTTCAGCATTACCTTGCCAGCCTTCTTTTTGCGAAGTCCGGTAATTGCCTCAATTAATTCTGTTTGCCCATTTCCATCTACTCCGGCAATTCCGACAATTTCACCTGCACGTATATCAAGATCCAGCCCTTTTACCATGTCGACATGACGGGAGTCCTCTACAGTAAGACCTTTGATGGAAAGAATCGTTTCTTTCGGATCGCCAGGCTGTTTTTCCGTCGAGAAGCGAATCTCACGGCCCACCATCAAAGAAGCAAGCTCATTTGGATTCGTTTCGGATACCTCTACTGTGCCGATTCCCTGCCCTTTTCTGATGACAGTACAGCGGTCGCATACTTCCATGATTTCTTTTAATTTATGGGTGATCAAAATGATGGATTTACCTTCTTTGATCAAAGTCCGCAAAATAACGATCAATTCCTTGATTTCCTGCGGGGTCAATACAGCGGTAGGCTCGTCCAATATGACGACATTCGCACCGCGGTACAAGGTCTTCAGGATTTCCACCCGCTGCTGCATGCCTACCGAGATATCGCTGATCTTGGCAGTGGCATCCACCTGCAAGCCGTATCGGTCGGAAAGTTCCTGGACTTCACGGATCGCTTTTTTCATATCGATCTTCAGTCCTTTTTTCGGCTCGCTGCCAAGAACGATATTTTGGGCGACAGTGAATGTGTCGATCAGCATGAAGTGCTGATGCACCATCCCGATACCCAGTCTATTGGCAGCATTCGGGTCATTGATTTCGACTTTCTTGCCTTCGACACGGATTTCTCCCTGTTCCGGCTGATAAAGACCGAATAGGACATTCATCAGTGTGGATTTACCTGCGCCATTTTCTCCCAGCAGCGCATGGATCTCACCTTTTTTCACTTGAAGCGTGATGTTGTCATTGGCGACAATTCCGGGAAATTCTTTGCGAATGTTCAGCATTTCGATTACATAATTCTCCATATTTTACACTCCTTCTCGGAATTACGAACTTTCTTTGATTTCGTTCAAAAAAAAATCGTCAAATGAAGCGGGGAATTGTCTGGTTTAAAGACGCTTCAGTTGATGATTTTTTATAAAAGGCTAGAGTGCATACTCTAGCCCTTTTGATTTCTTATAGAGAATCTACATATTCCTTCAGTTCGTCATCCGTGGATGGAGCAGTTACATCACCATCGATGATTTTTTGCTTCCATTCGTCCACAGCTGATTTGATATCGTCTGTATATGCTTCTTTATTAGTTTCTGCAATACCGATTCCATCATCTTTCAAACCGAATGATACGATTTCTCCTCCAGGGAATTTGCCATCTTTGGAGTCTTGGGCGACTTTGGCTACCGCAACATCAACAGCTTTCAGCATGCTTGTCAATGTCACGTTGTTATCTCCGATTTGGCCTTCATCATACTGGTCACGGTCGACACCGATCACCCAGTAGTTTCCTTCTGGATCATTGTTTTTCAAGTCTTTTGCTTGGGCGAATACACCATTTCCAGTACCGCCGGCAGAATGATAGATGACATCCACGCCGGAGTTGTACATATTAGATGCAATCAATTTACCTTTGTCAGGTGCACCGAAGGAGCCGGCATACTGTACATCCACTTCGATATCTTTATTGACTGATTTCGCACCAGCAACGTATCCTGCTTCAAACTTCTTGATCAATTCACTTTCTTCTCCGCCAACGAAGCCGATTTTACCGGATTCGGACTTTGTCGCTGCAGCTACACCAGCAAGGAAAGAGCCTTGCTGCTCTTCGAATACGATGCTTGCTACATTCTCTTTTTCTACGACAGAATCAATGATGGCAAAATGCGTTTCTTTGTTCTGATCGGCAACCTTACCGATATCCTCCGCAAGTTTGAACCCGACACCAAAAATCAGATCCGTGTTGGATTGCACGAGGCGATTCAGGTTTGTTGTATAATCAGATGCACTGTTTGATTGAAGGTAATCATACCCTTCTTTCTCTTTTAGGTCGTTGTCTTCACCGAACTTTGTAAGACCTTCCCAAGCGGACTGGTTGAATGATTTATCATCGATACCGCCAGTATCAGTCACCATTGCTGTTTTGAAGCTGTCATCGCTTCCGCCTTGACCGGAGCTGCTGCTGCCTGATCCGCATGCACTTAGTACGACACCGACCACAAGGATCAAACCTAAAAGTACTGCATAACGACGCATTTTCAAGATAGAAACCCCCAAATATAGATTGATAGCTAAGTCGAAGCATGATACATAATTAGTAGATTATTAGGTCATAATTACTACATTTGCTTCACTCGAACAATAATATAACATGCTTTTTACAGAAAATAAATACTTGTTTTACAAAAAACACGAATATTTTCGATTTTTCGAGGGATATTCATCTAGATTTTGTTCCTTTTCATGAAAATTATGTCCTACGAAAGTTTGTCCTCTGCCGATTTTGAAACCAGCACTTGCCGCGGCTTGCTCCCTTCATAAGGTCCCACGACACCGCGTTCTTCCATCGCATCTATCAAACGGGCCGCTCTTGTATAGCCGATGCGGAAACGACGCTGCAGCATGGAGACACTGGCACTCTGCATATCCGTTACGAGGAAGACCGCATCATGATATAGTTCATCCTCGACTTCGGATTGCACATCCTGTTCTTCCTCCGGGATCATATCGGTCTGATATTGCGCTTTTTGCTGCTGGATGCAATGATCGACAACCTTCTCCACTTCTTCATCCGATAGGAAAGCACCTTGGATGCGTGTCGGCTTGGAGGTGCCGACTGGCACAAACAGCATATCACCCCGTCCGAGCAGCTTCTCGGCGCCCCCGCTGTCGAGAATGGTCCGGGAGTCGATCTGGGAGCTTACGCTGAAGGCAATCCGGGATGGGATGTTTGCCTTGATGACCCCGGTGATGACATCGACAGACGGACGCTGCGTGGCGATGATCAAATGGATCCCGGCAGCGCGTGCCATCTGTGCCAATCTTGTGATGGCATCCTCCACTTCACTGGAAGCGACCATCATCAAGTCGGCAAGCTCATCGACCAACACGACAATGAATGGCAAAAATGGCTGTTCTTCCTCATTCTGTTCATTTTGCTTTTTGATATAGGCATTGTAGCCTTCGATATTTCTCGTTCCGGATTCGGAGAACAGATCATATCGCCGTTCCATTTCCGCCACGACTTTTTTCAGGGCCCTTGCCGCTTTTTTCGGATCTGTCACAACGGGCGTCAGCAGATGAGGGATGCCATTATAAACATTCAGCTCCACTTTTTTCGGATCGATCATCATCATTTTGACTTCATGTGGTTTCGCCTGCATGAGGATGCTTGTGATGATGCCGTTTATGCACACGCTTTTACCGCTTCCGGTAGCTCCTGCCACAAGCAGATGGGGCATCTTGTTCAATTCCGCTACCACCGACTCTCCGGAAATATCACGGCCGAGCGCAAAGCTCAGCTTGGAGCCGGATTTCATCTGGCTATTATCGAGCACTTCCCGCAGTGATACACTTGCGACTTCCTTATTCGGCACTTCGATACCTACTGCCGATTTGCCTGGTATCGGGGCTTCAATCCGGATATCCTTCGCTGCCAGGGCAAGTGCCAGATCATCATGAAGATTCACGATCTTGCTCACCTTCACTCCGGTATCCGGATACACTTCATACTTTGTCACAGCTGGTCCGACATGTACCTTGCTTACCTTCGCTTTGACGCCGAAGCTCTGGAATGTCTGCTCGAGCTTCCTGGCGACAGCCTGAATCTGGGATCGTTCTTGTTTCTGGCTGTTTTTCTTCGGCTGTTTCAGCAAGGTGATGCTAGGCAGCTGGTAATCCCTGTTTTCCAGCTCAGAGGCAGGCAGCGCCTCTTTCTCCTCTGCCGGCTCCTCTTCTGTCTCTTTAGGGGCTTCCTGCTTCGGCTCGATGATTTCCGGTTCGGGTTCCGCGTAGGCAATATTCGTGAAATCCTCGATGATCGGTTCTTCGTGAATCGGTTCCGCTTCTGCCGCTTCCTCTTTCCCTGCCAGCACCGGCTTACGTTTTGGCTTCCTTTGCGGGCGTTCTGTCTTTTTACGCTCCTTGTTCTCGGAAAGCTTGTCTTTCACCTTGGCAGAAGATGCGCTTGCCCCTTTTTTCACTGCATCGACCAATTTTTGGACAACTGCAGAAAAGGAGGTATTGCTTAAAATCAAAATCCCGATGACAACCAGGAAGAAAGCGATGATCTTGGCACCAGTTGCCGAAAGCAAATAGTAGCTCAATGCGAACAGGATGGCACCTGCCATCCCTCCGCCTAATGCGGCGGGATCGATCGTATCTTGTATATAAGCCAAATAGTAGTTCCATGTCGTCTTGATGATGGACGGCTGCTCCACTTGGCTCAGCTTATCCTCGAATGCCTGGATGTGTGTGAACAGCAGGATCCCAGCAGTGATAAGATACAGTCCGATCAGCTTCTTATGAAGCAAATTCGGTTTCTTGCATCTGGCCATCAAGTAGATGCCCACTCCGCCCATAAAGACAGCAAGCAGGAAGTACCAGCTTCCGAAGAAGAACCGGAACAAATGCTCCAATGCATTCGGTATGGCCCCGTCACTGATGGCCCCTGCGCCACTTCCGAAAACAGCGAGAAATATCAATAACAGTCCGATTACTTCAAAGCTCATCACATGCTTGAACTTGGTTTGACGTTTTTTTGTTTTTCGTTTAGCCATAGTAGTAAATCTCCTTGTTTTACATTGCTTATGTACTTCTTTAGATGTAAAGAAAACCCCTGCCAACGACAAGGGTTTTCTATTCTGCATCGATTTGCCATCCCATTAAGTATAACATAGGATTCAAAAAGACGAACATACGTATTCATTTATAAAGAGAATAACTTTCCGGGAGCACAGCTTTCATCCAGGAAATCAGCCGGATCCGTCGATAATAGCTGATGAACGCGATACGTGCCGTTGCCCAGATGTTCAGCCTGCACCGTCCTTCCCCTGTACTGCATGATTTGATGGGAATCGAATTCTTTCGTTTCGGCGGGGAAAATGTCCTCGGCAGCGAGCGGTGTATACAGGATCATTGCAATTCCCCATTCAGGGCTGCTTTTCGCTGATCCATCAATTCATTCAGCTTCTTCATCGCATGCTCCACACCGCCGACTTCATGGATCAGCCCAAAGGATACTGCATCTGTCCCGACGACATTCGTACCGATGTCCCTCGTCAGGTTGCCTTTGGCAAACATGAGCTCTTTGAATTTTTCTTCGGTGATGGAAGAATGAGAGGTAACGAAGCTGATGACCCGATCCTGCATTTTATCCAGATATTCAAAGGTCTGCGGTACGCCGATTACGAGTCCGGTCAGCCGGATCGGGTGAATCGTCATCGTTGCGGTCGGTACGATGAAACTATAATCTGTGCTCACTGCGATTGGTGCACCGATTGAATGTCCGCCCCCCAGGACGATGGAGACCGACGGCTTGGAAAGCGATGCAATCATCTCTGAAATGGCAAGTCCTGCTTCTACATCTCCCCCGACCGTATTCATCAGCACTATCAATCCCTCTATCTTTGGATTTTGTTCGATTGCGATCAATTGAGGGATGACATGCTCATATTTCGTCGTTTTATTTTGCGGCGGCAGCTGCATATGCCCTTCTATCTGACCGATGATGGACAGTACATGGACACGGGAGTCAGGTGCCTGGGCAACCGATGTCTGACCGAGCTGCTGGATTTTTTCAATGATGGATTTCCCGCCGGATTCTTCGTTTTCATTCTCTTGGTTATCATTACGTTCCTTTGCCATTTTCCTAGCTCCTTTCCATACTTGTTTTTAGTATGGACAGCGAGCCAATCGGCATACATACACAAAGAAGCAGGAGGGAATCCCTCCTGCTTTTTGCCGTCGATCATTTCAAGAGCTTGCTGATGTTTTCTTTCTCTGCTTCCGTCAGTTCCACAAGCGGCAGACGGACGCCGCCTACTGTCACACCTTTTTGGTTCAATGCTTCTTTCACCGGTGTCGGACTCGGCGCCTGGAACATGCCTTGCATTACCGGCAGGATTTGCTGATGGATGCGGGCAGCTTCTCCGATATCACCAGCTTCATATGCCTGCAGCATGGCCTGCATTTCATTTCCGACCACATGGGAGGATACGGATACGATTCCATCGCCGCCGATGGCAGCCACCGGAAGGGTCAAATCATCATCACCGCTGTACAGGCTGAAATCATCAGGCGTATTGGCGATGACCTTCGTCATGGCGCTCAAATCCCCAGTGGAATCCTTCACGGAAACAATGTTTTTGATTTTTGAAAGCTTAATCACCGTTTCCGCTTCGATTTTCACCACGGACCGTCCAGGAATATTGTAAAGCATGATCGGCAGCTTCGTGCTATTTGCCACTGCTTCGAAATGCGCATATAATCCGCGCTGGTTCGGTTTGTTGTAATATGGCGCGACGATCAAGGCTGCATCGACACCGATTTCCTCTGCTTCTTTTGTCAGTTCGATACTGTCTTTCGTGTTATTGCTGCCGGTTCCCGCGATAATTGGAATCCGGCCGCCAGCTGTTTTTACCACATGGCGGAACAGCTGAAGCTTTTCTTCGTGGGAAAGTGTCGGCGATTCACCTGTCGTACCAGCTACGACGACAGCGTCTGTCCCGTTTTCAATCAAATAATCGAGCAAACGGGCAGTGGCGTCGAAATCAATTTTCCCATCATTATCGAATGGCGTTACCATCGCTGTAATAATTTTACCGAATTTCATCGTAAAACCCCTCTGTCTTCAACAATTGTCAAACCTTATAGACTGAGCTCGAATGTCTCGTGAAGCGCGTTCACTGCAGCTACAAGATCCTTTTCATTAATCAATACCCAGATGGTCGTATGGCTGTCAGCTGATTGCAGGATGTCGATTTCTTTATCCGTCAATGTTTGGACAATTTTCGCCGTCACGCCAGGAATTCCTGTCATACCGGCACCGACAAGGGATACCTTCGCACAGTTGTTGATCACCTTCGGCTTCAGGCCAAGATCATGAAGGATCTCCTCTGCAAGCATGACTTGCTCGGCAGCAATCGTATAGACGACTCCATTTGGCGAGATATTGATAAAGTCGACCGAAATATTTGCCTCAGCCATCGCTTTGAAAACGCGTGACTGTGTTTTATATGCATCCGTATCGGTTTCGATTTTGATTTGGGAAATGCCGGCAAGATGTGCAATGCCGGTAATCAGCCGGTCAGGAATATCTTTGCCGGCAAAGCTGTCCCTGGATGATGTGACAAGGGTTCCTTCTGAAAGGGACCCTGTCGAGCGCACACGCATCGGGACCTTTGCCTGCATCGCGATCTCGACTGCCCGCGGATGCACCACTTTTGCACCTTGATATGCCAGGTTGCAAATTTCAGTGTATGTGACGACATCGAGCATACGCGCTTCCTCGACAACACGGGGATCGGCAGTCATGATTCCTTCCACATCCGTGAAGATGTCGACATATTCCGCTTGCAAAGCAGCGCCGAGTGCAGCTGCGGATGTATCGCTGCCGCCCCGGCCTATGGTCGTGACCTCTCCGTCTTCCGTCATGCCTTGGAATCCGGCTACCACGACGACATCATGGGTTTCGAGTTCTTCCCAAACCCTATCGACGCGCATTTCCTTGATTTTCGCAGCTGTGAATTCATCATTGGTGATGAAACCAGCCTGGGCCCCGGTCAATGCAGCGGCTCGGATTCCCTTGGCGTTCAGTGCATTTGAGAACACGACCGAGGAGATGACCTCGCCGCAGGATAGCAGCAAATCCTTCTCCCGTTTGGAAATATGCGTCTCACCTGGAACTCCGATCAGTCCAAGCAAGGAGTCGGTTGCATATGGATCGGGATATCGGCCGATTGCCGATACGACGACCACTACCTTATTCCCTTCCTTCAGGGCTGCCTCGATGTGCTGGATGGCTTCCGCCTGATTGTCTCTTACAGACGTACCGCCGAACTTCTGGACTAACACTTTCATTTCTACACCTCAGACTGTAAGCAAGTTATGTTGGATCAATCGTTCTGCGATTTGGACACTATTCCATGCTGCACCTTTCAAGAGGTTATCGGACACGATCCACAGATGGAATCCATTATCATGATCGGGATCCTTGCGCACTCTTCCCACGAATACTTCTTTCTTGCCCGCTGCCGAAAGCGGTGTCGGATAAGTCTGTGTGCCCGGATCATCTTCGAGCACGACTCCTTCGGCTGCTGCCAGTTTATCCTGGATATCCTTGACAGTGAGGCCGCTTTGGCCAAGCTCGACATATACGCTTTCGGCATGGGAAGTGAATACTGGCAGCCGTACACAAGTAGCCGAGACGTGAAGGTCCTCTGCATGCATGATTTTCTTTGTTTCATTGATCATTTTCATTTCTTCATATGTGTACCCATTATCCTGGAACACGTCGATTTGCGGCAGCGCATTGAAGGCTACCGGGAAGTGGCGTTCATCCCCTTTGACCGGAAGGACACTTGCTTCCATGTCTTCTCCGTTCAGGAATTGCTGCGCTTGGTTTTTCAATTCGTCGATTGCGACTGCTCCAGCCCCGGACACAGCTTGGTAAGTAGAGACGATGATACGGGAAAGACCGTAAGCTTCTTTCAGCGGCTCCAGTGCTGCGACCATTTGGATCGTAGAGCAGTTCGGGTTGGCGATGATACCTTTATGAAGCTTCAGGTCACCCTCGTTCACTTCCGGTACTACAAGCGGCACTTCAGGGTCCATACGGAACGCACTTGTATTATCGACCACTACCGCCCCGCGCTTCACAGCTTCCGGTGCCAGCGCCTTGGATACGGAACCGCCTGCAGAAAAGAGTGCAATATCAACACCCTCAAAGCTTTCTGGTTTGGCTTCCTTCACCGTATGGCTTTTACCTTTGAAATCTATTTGCTGCCCAGCTGATCTGCTGGAAGATAATAAGGATAGCTCGCCGATCGGAAAATCGCGTTCTGCAAGAGTCTCCAGCATCTTTTGCCCAACAGCGCCCGTCGCGCCTACCACTGCGATATGATAACCTTGCTGTGTCATGAAAAACCCTCTCCTCTGTCTATCTGAATGGATACATTTCTATTGTTATTACGCTAGCTTAGATGTAACGCTAGCACTATTCTATCATAATTTTTCTGTCATAGGTTATCGTTTGAGGAGTTTAGGAAAAACGTTGGACCAATACAGGCTGCAGCTGCTTATACTCCAGTGCAGCTTCGATCGTTTCGGGAAGCTTTGTCATATCGGCAACCAAGGAATTCGGCTTTTTGAATGGGTCATCTTGTCCGAACGGGATGAAATACATGTATTTTGCCGCCATGAGACGCATCAGGTTCACACCATTGAGCCCAAGGGCATCGTTCGTACTGATTCCGAGTACGATGGGTTTGCCATTGCGCACTGTGGCTTTGACCGCCATCAATACCGGACTATCCGTCAATGCATTGGCCAGTTTTGACATGCTGTTGCCGGTGAGCGGTGCAACGACCATGCAATCAAGCGGTTCACGAGGACCTAATGGCTCTGCTTCCGGGATGGTGCGAATGATCTTTGTTTTCGTCAAATCACTGATCTTTTGCATATGATCCTTGGCATCGCCGAAATAGGTGTCAGTGAATTGTACCGTGTTGCTGACAACGGGAACCACTTCCGCCCCGAGCTTCACCAGCTGTTCGATTTGGGGAAAAATTTCGCTGTAGGTGCAATGGGAGCCCGTAATACCGAACCCGATCCGTTTTCCTGCTAAACTCATATGGTTACTCCTCCTTTTAGCTGTTTGTTAAAATCTGTTTGATGACGACAGACAAAATATTACCGGCGGTTTTCGGGGCGACAATTCCGGGCAGGCTCAGTGCGTGGATGGCTTGGATGCCTCGTTTTTTCGCATAATGGAAGTCGACTCCGCCTGGCTTGGAAGCAAGGTCGATGATCAGTGTCTGCGTAGGCAGCTGCTCAATGATCGCTTTCTTCACGACAAGTGCAGGAATGGTATTGATCAGGATATCACTATCCTTGACCACTTCCGGCAGAATTTCGAGGAAAAATGCATGCATTCCCATTTCGCTTATCCGGGCAATATCGGCATCATGAATCGAACCGACATGGACATCGGCGCCAAGTGCATCGAATTTGCTGGCTACGCTCATGCCGACACGTCCGAAACCAAGCACGACGACCTTGGAGCCGTGGATGGTGAAATCGGTATGTTTGATAGCTGTCATGATGGCGCCCTCGGCTGTTGGAATCGAGTTATAGATTGCGACATCGTCCCTGTCGAAAAGGGACACAAGACGCAAATTCCGCTTTTTGCACAAATCTGTCAGATAGTCATTCGTGATACCTGTGAAAATGACACAATCCCGGGGCAATCGATCCATCCAGCTTTCCGTCAGCTGAATGTTCTTATCGGAAAAAACTGTTTCAATCTGCCCATCGGGACCTACGCCGGGAATCGGGAGGATGACTGCATTCAGACTCTGTGGGTCAAGATCCTCCAACTCCCGCTGGATACCGCCGGTGAAGCTTTGACTGATTTGTTCGAAGCCCACTGCAAATACAGATGCATTCGCACTGCATTGCAAGCTGCGAATCATCTCCAAGTAGCGGGCGTCACCGCCAAGAACAGCGATAGTCAATTCGGTGGTCAAACTCTCACCTCGCTCTGCAGCGTATTTTCATGATTCTTTTTCAATGGAGATTGTTGCTTTCGAGTTATCATATGAGGAATACCGCGAGGAGTGATTGAATTGGGTCATGATGCAAACACAAAAAAAGCCAGTGCATTGTGCACTGGCAAAAGTTACGTCTTTATAAGTATCATATGTTTCCCGACTGTCTGGATTTCCTCCCAGGCAATGCGATTATCACTGCCTTCCTTGCGCAACCCGAACCATTTATAATTCGGTATGAGAAATGCATCGATTTTTCCAGTGACTGGATTGAACTCGATATCCGTCTGTCCAAGCACACCCAACCGTTCGCCATTGTTCACATCAATGATCTCTTTATCACCTATGTCCTTGAAACGCAAAGCAGATCAGCTCCTTTTATTTTGGTGCGACAATCGCTGTTGCCGGCTCTTTGCCGAAGATTTCCTGGATGACGGCGTCCACATCTTCCATTGTCACGCTGTCGATTCTTTCGATCAATTCATTCAAAGAGGGATGCTTGCCAAGCAGCAGTTCATTCCGTCCATTCCTGCTCATCCTGCTGTTCGTGCTTTCCAAGCCGAGCATATAGTTGCCTTTCAGCTGCTCTTTCGTATTGCGCAGCTCTTTGTCGGTGAGACCATCAGCCTTCAGTTTCTCCAGCGTCTGGTAAATCGTTTTCTGGAGCTCATCCAGCTGTTCTTTTCCCGTCCCGGCATAAATGGTCAGCATACCGCTATCCATGTACGTACTATGATAGGAGAACACAGAATAAGCCAAACCTTTTTCCTCCCGGACATCCTGGAACAATCTTGAGCTCATGCTGCCGCCCAAGACATTGTTTACGACCATCAGGCTGTAGCTTGCCGGATCATCCAATTTCAACCCTTGATAACCGATTGTCAAATGGGCTTGTTCGGTTTCCTTGGATCGGCTGATTGTATTCGGCTTGAATGGAGGCACTTCAAGCGCCCGGTGAGCCGATTCAGCTTGAAACGCCCCAAAATGCTCCTCCACATTTTTGATGAATGCATCATCCACATTCCCCGCTACAGATACTACCATCTTCCCAGGCACGTAGTGTGATTCTTTATAATTCCTTACCGACTCGCTGGTAAAGCTCATCAGCGTGCTTTCTGAACCGAGAATCGGCAATCCGAGCGGATGCTTGCCATAAGCAGCCTCGGCGAGCCAATCATGGATGATATCATCCGGCGTATCTTCAGCCATCTTGATTTCTTCCAAGACGACTTTGCGCTCCTTCTCGATCTCTTCCTGCGCGAACTGAGATTCAAAGAACATGTCCGCTAATACTTCCAATGCAAAATCCTTATGTGTATCCAGCACTTTTGCGTAATAGCATGTATATTCCTTGGAGGTAAAAGCATTCACCATGCCTCCGATGGCATCGAAGGCCTCGGCTATCTCCTTGGCAGAACGTTTTTTCGTCCCCTTGAAAAACATATGCTCCAAAAAGTGGGACAATCCATTATTCTTCTCTTCTTCATTCCTTGAACCTGTCAAAATCCAAATGCCAATTGTAACGGAACGTACCGATGGCATGTTTTCTACTACGACTCTTAATCCATTCTTGCAAGTATGCTTCTGCAGCAAATTCGAATCCTCCCAATCAACGTACATCTTGCTGTACCATTATCTTCCTTCATTCAATATCGTATCCAAAGTCGATACACTGTACCCCTTATCCTCAATCGCTTTCAGCATATCTCCAAGACCTGCCTCCACGACAGGAGTAGGATGCATGAGGATGAAAGCCCCGGGATGCAGTTTTTCGGTCACGCGTTTCATCATAACAGGAACAGTCGGCTTTTGCCAATCAATGGTATCGACCGACCAAAGAATCGTTTCCATCTGCTGTTCATCGGCAGCCTGGATGACCCCGTCATTGAAGCTTCCGCTCGGCGGGGCAAAATAGACTGGCTTCTCACCTGTGATGGCATGGATGATTTCATTTGTCTCACTTATCTGCTCAGCCGATTCGGTTTTGCTCATTTTTTTCATGTCAGGATGGTTGTATGCGTGGTTCCCGATGACATGTCCTTCTTCCTTGATCATCTCGACAAGCTGATTATGCTCTTTCGCCCATTTCCCTTCGATGAAGAAATTGGCCTTTACATTTGCTTCTTTCAACGTTTGCAAGATTGCCGGAATATGGTCTTCCCCCCATGAGACATTGATCAATAAGGCGACCTGCTCCTGATCTTCCCTGGCGCGGTATATCGGAGATGCCGGCAGCTCATCCAGGGTGATTTCCGGCTCGACTTCTTCGATTACAAGCAGCTCGCGATCAAACATACCAGCCTTCTTCATTTTTTCCAAGGAAGCATCGACATCTACCTTGGTGCCAGCCTTGCCGGGCACCTTCTTCCATATCTTATCGATTCGCGCATTTTCAGCCGGCTTTTCGACTTCCTGGCGTACTGCTTCTATTTCCTGTCGCAGTTCTTCCTCATCTGCCCGCACTGCTACATCGGAAAAAACCGGATGATGCGCGACAGATGCGGTCTGAAACGGCGTATGACCGCTATCGATAAGCAGGAATATCAGTGTGATGAATACGATTAGGTGAATGATAATCCGGTGCATTCCCATCCCTCCCTAATCTAGCTTATGAAGGGCTGGGACAAGGAAGAACAAGCATGGCATTTTATCCTTCAAAAAAAGAAACTGGCTGGACCAGTTTCTTCCGTCATGCTTATTATTCAGCAGATTCCTGCTGTTCTTTTTCCTTTTTGGCTTCGATCAATAATTGTTTATGTGAAAGGTTCACTCGACCTTGACGATCGATTTCCTTGACTTTCACTTTCAGCTTATCGCCGATTTTGACGACATCTTCCACCTTGCCCACACGCTCTTCAGCAAGTTCTGAGATGTGGACCAAGCCATCTTTTCCTTTGAACAATTCAACAAAGGCACCGAATTTCTCGATTCGTTTGACTGTACCCTCATACACTTCACCGACTTCGACCTCGCGTACGATGTCGCTGATGATCTGCTTGGCTTGTTCGTTCTTGGCAGAATCAGTGGAGGAGATGAACACTGTACCGTCTTGTTCGATATCGATTTTGACGCCGGTTTCTTCGATGATTTTATTGATTTGTTTACCGCTTGGTCCGATGACATCGCGGATTTTATCCGGATTGATTGTCATCGTCAGGATCTTCGGAGCATATGCAGACAGCTCCTGCTTCGGCTCCCTGATCGTGGACATCATATGATCGAGGATTTCAAGGCGTCCTTTACGAGCTTGTGTAAGTGCCTCTTCAAGGATTTCCCGGTTCAAGCCTTCGATCTTGATATCCATCTGCAAAGCTGTGACGCCTTTTTCAGTACCCGCCACTTTGAAGTCCATGTCTCCAAGTGCATCTTCCATGCCTTGGATATCGGTTAGGATCGTATAATCATCACCGGATTTGACAAGGCCCATGGCAATACCTGCTACCGGCGCTTTGATCGGAACACCAGCATCCATCATGGCCATTGTGCTGGCACAAATACTGGCCTGTGACGTAGAGCCGTTCGATTCAAGGATTTCGGACACAAGGCGGATTGTATACGGGAAATCCTTTTCGGAAGGGATGACCTTCTCCAACGCACGCTCCCCGAGGGCCCCATGACCGATTTCCCGTCGTCCCGGAGCACGGATTGGTCCTGTCTCCCCGACACTGAAATGAGGGAAGTTATAATGATGCATGAAGCGCTTCGTCTCTTCCGTATCCAATCCATCGAGGATCTGTACGTCACCAAGTGCGCCCAATGTACAAACACTGAGTGCCTGTGTCTGGCCCCGCGTGAACAGTGCAGAACCGTGCGTACGCGGAAGGACGCCGATCCGTGATGACAGCGGACGGATTTCATCCACTCCGCGTCCATCCGGACGGATCTTGTCCTTCGTGATGGCCCGGCGGACTTCTTCCTTCACAAGCTTGTCAAGGATGCCCTTCACCTGCTTGATGGTATCTTCATCTGCTTCCTGCTCTTCATAGAATGTCACCATCTCGTCCTTGACTTCACTGATTGCCGCTTCACGTGCTTTCTTCTCATGCACTTCGATTGCTGCTTTCAGCTTATCGTAGCAGCGGTCCTTGACATCTTCCATCAATTCCTTGTCCAAATCGAAGAGCTGCACTTCCATTTTTTCCTTGCCTACAGCCGCAACAATCTCTTCCTGGAATGCAACGAGTCGCTTGATTTCTTCATGACCGAACATGATTGCTTCCAGCATGATGTCCTCCGGCACTTCCTGCGCGCCTGCTTCCACCATGTTGATGGCATCTTTCGTTCCGGCTACGGAAAGATCGATGTCACTTCTCTCTTGCTGTTCCTTCGTCGGGTTGATGACGAATTCACCGTCGACACGGCCGACCACAACACCCGCTATCGGACCATTGAATGGGATATCGGAAATGCTGATTGCAATGGAAGAACCGATCATTGCTGCGATTTCGGAAGAATAATCCTGATCCACACTCATGACCATGCTGATCACTTGCACATCGTTCCTGAATCCATCAGGGAATAAAGGACGGATCGGACGGTCGATCAGACGGGAAGCAAGTACTGCTTTCTCACTCGGACGTCCCTCCCGTTTGATGAATCCCCCTGGGATTTTACCTACTGCATATAGTCTTTCTTCGTAGTTAACTGTCAATGGGAAGAATGGTAAGTCCTTCGGTTCCTTGGAACCAGTGACAGTGGATAGTACGGATGTATCGCCGTACTGGATGAGGCAAGCGCCGTTCGCTTGCTTGGCAAGTTCCCCGATTTCGACAGTGAAAGTCTGTCCGGAAATCTCAGTGGAGAACACTTGTTTTTGATCTGCCATGAATAAAGCCCCTCTCATTAATCTTACATTGGATCCTGTCTTTGTATTATGCACTTGTCCAGGTTCCATTTATCACACTATGTAAAATAGGTTTTCTCCTATAGAAAAAGCGGGAATTATTCCCGCTTTTAGTCAATCTTATCGGCGTAGGCCAAGTTTTTGGATTAGTTCACGGTAACGTGTAACATCTTTTTCGCGAAGATAGTTCAACAAGTTACGGCGGCGACCAACCATTTTCAATAGGCCACGGCGTGAATGGTGATCTTTTTTGTGTGTACGAAGGTGTTCGTTAAGTGTAGTGATTTCCTCCGTCAAAACAGCGATCTGCACTTCTGGTGAACCAGTGTCAGTGTCATGTGTTTTGTATTCTGCGATCAGTTGATTCTTGCGCTCTTTAGAGATTGCCATTTGTTATTCCTCCTGAAAATCTGATAGTAACCCCATTCCCCGAGCAATCGCCGGAGTAGCGAATTGCCAAGCGAAGGTTTTCCATAGTCCAGATTACACTTTTTGCTGACAGAATGCAAGTCTATTGGACAACATTCTATGCAAAATATGCGCCGATCTGTTCTTTATCCCGGTCCAGCTGCGCAACAAGTGCCTCGATTCCGTCGAATTTGACTTCCTCCCGGATGAATTTACACCAGGATACGGTGACATCCTCGCCATAAATCTGTTCATCGAAATCGAGGATATGCACCTCCAGGTTCGGAACAACAGCATCTTCCTGGAAGGTCGGTTTGAATCCGAGGTTGGCCATGCCTTTGTAGGTTTTATCATCAATCAATACCTCCACGGCATAAACACCCACTTTTGGCAGGAAATAATCCTCGGCGATGCGGATATTCGCTGTCGGGTATCCGATAGTGCGTCCGCGCTGATCACCAGTGATGACCTCTCCTGTCAATGTCAGCGGATGACCGAGCAGATCGATCGCTGCTTCCACCTCTCCATTTGCAACAAGCTGACGGATTTTCGTGGAGCTGATTTTCTCTTCCCCACTCTCGACTTTTGCCACCGCTTCATATGAAAACGCATGCTGCTTGGCAGCTTCCCGAAGCGTATCGGCATTCCCCGCACCTTTCTTGCCGTATGTGAAATCAAAACCAGATACAAGATGACGCACTGCCAGTCCGTTGATAAAGCGCTCGATGAAGTCGTCCGGACTAAGACCTGCCAGTTCCTTCGTAAAACCGATCAAATAAAGATAGTCAATTCCCATGCTCTCCAGAATCGCTTCCTTTTCACGGAGCGGTGTCAAATAGTCTTCTCTTGTATCCGCTTTTCCCAATACGACGGATGGATGCGGGTGGAAAGTGATGACCGCACTTTTCAGCTCTCTTTCCCCTGCAGCATCAATCGCTCGCTTGATGACCTCCTGATGCCCGCGGTGGATACCGTCGAAAAAACCGATGGCCGCACTTACAGCAGGCATGTCATCCAGCTTCATTGTTTCTGAATAATGTAGTTTAATCGTTTCCATCTGTGCCTCCTGCTTTCCCTGATACGAATACTCGTTTTGGCTTCAGTAAATGTGGATAGGCAGGGTGCGTCTCATAAATCCCGAGAAGCTGATCACCTTTTTGTACACGATAGAGATCGGCTTCGGACGGCCGTTTGAGTCGCTGACCGTATCTCACTTTTTGTTCAATTACGGCATCTGCCTCGATCAGCGGCATGAATTCTATCGCCTTCGTGACCGGCTGCAGCAATCGTTCCATACTGCCTGCTTCCATTGCCTCTTCCATTTTAGCAAAAGTGACCGTATCCTGTGTACGAAATGCTCCTGCCTGAATTCGTTCCAAGTCGCTCATATGAGCAGGGTATCCAAGCGCTTTGCCTATATCCACACAGAGTGTACGGACATAAGTACCTTTCGAGCAGCTGACGGTGAACCGGAACACACTTCCATTTTTGCTCACAGACGTTTTGTCCAGGACGATTTCATGTATCGTCACCTGCCTGATGGGACGCTCCACTTCCAGCCCTTTCCGAGCATACTCGTATAATTTCCGTCCCGCGACCTTGACTGCGGAATACATTGGCGGTACCTGTTCGATTTCCCCGGTGAACTGCTGGAGGACCGATTCGATGGTCTCCAGAGGAATCGGTTCCATGACCTGCTTTTCCTCGATTACAGCACCGCTTTTATCTTCTGTCTCTGTAGCGGTGCCCAGGGTCACTTCTGCAACATAGGTTTTGGACGTATCGGTCAAATAAGGGACGATCTTCGTTGCTTGGCCGATACAGAGCGGCAAGACACCTTCTACGTCCGGATCCAATGTACCAGTGTGCCCAATTTTCTTCGTTTGCAATATTTTGCGCGCCTTGAACACGCAATCGTGGGAAGTCATCCCCTTTGGTTTCCATAATGCAAGGATCCCATCCAATGCCAGCACCCCTTTGTACTATGTAAAAAAGAATCCCTTCCTCCCATGAAGGGCGAAGGGATTCTCCATCGTCTCTTATCTATCGGAATCGTTGAGCTCCTTCAAGAGATGTTCGATTCGATTACCTTGTTCGACAGCTTCATCGAATTCAAATGCCAGCTCCGGCGTCTTGCGCAAACGGATACGTCTGCCGATTTCCGAGCGGATGAATCCTTTCGCTTTCGCCAATCCAAGAAGCGTATTATGCTTTTGCTTCTCTTCGCCCAGGACAGAGATATAAACCTTCGCCTGCTGCAGATCGCCAGTCACTTCCACATCAGTCACTGTCACAAAGCCGATTCGCGGATCTTTGATCTTTCTGGATATAATATCGCCAAGCTCTTTTTTCATCTGCTCTGCGACACGATTTGCTCGTAATTCACTCATATAATCACCTCATCGTCATTCGGAGGGATGCTAAAGCCACTGCTTGTCAGTGGCTGTTCTCTCGATCTCCGGAAAAGAATCAATCAAGGCAAGCGCTTGATCCATCACACGTTCAGCCCGGACACGGTCGGGGGATGTCGTCACCAGCTCAAAGCACGTACGCTGCCACAAATCATGGTAGTCGGCTTCGCTGATGGCAATATTGAACGATCCCCCGATCCTTGTGGAGATCCGTTTGACGACCGAACGCTTATCCTTGAGGGAATGCGCGTCATAGATCATACACTCTACAACCGCAGCCAGAATCATTTTCTTTCGATTTCTTCCATCACATATGCTTCGAATGTGTCGCCTTCTTTGATATCGTGGAAATTCTTCAATGTGATACCACACTCATAGTTTGTGGCAACTTCACGCACGTCATCCTTGAATCGTTTCAAAGAATCGATTTCGTCCTCGACGATCACGATACCGTCACGGATGACACGGATGGAAGCATCACGTGTGATTTTACCTTCTGTTACATAACTTCCGGCAATCGTACCGATACGGGATACCTTGATGATTTGACGAACCTCCGCTTGTCCGATGACTTTCTCTTCGAACTCGGGATCAAGCATCCCTTTCATAGCCGACTCGATTTCTTCGATTACTTTATAGATGATGCGATGCTGACGGATATCGACATTCTCTGATTCCGCCGCTTTTTTCGCATTGGCATCCGGACGTACGTTGAATCCGATGATGATTGCGTTAGAAGCAGATGCAAGGATGACATCGGATTCTGTGATGGCACCCACACCAGTGTGAATGATACGGACTTTGACACCTTCCACTTCGATTTTCTCCAAAGATGCAGCCATCGCTTCCACGGAACCATGCACGTCCGCTTTCACGATCAGGTTGATATCTTTCACTTCCCCTTGCTTGATTTGGTTAAACAAATCATCAAGGCTGACACGCGCGCCTGTGGAACGGTTTTCTTCCACTTGCTTCTGCTGTCTTGCTTCCCCTACTTGACGGGCTTGTTTCTCATCTTCGAATACCATGAACTGATCACCTGCATTAGGCACTGAGTTCAAGCCGGTGATCTCGACCGGAGTGGAAGGAGGAGCTGTCTTCACACGGCGGCCCAAATCATTGACCATTGCACGCACACGACCGTATGCATTTCCGACGACAATGCTGTCCCCGACATTGAGCGTGCCGTTCTGAACGAGCAATGTAGCTACCGGACCGCGTCCTTTATCCAATTGCGCCTCGATTACGGTACCCTCTGCCGCACGATTCGGGTTTGCTTTCAATTCCTCAACCTCGGTTACAAGCAGGATCATTTCAAGCAAATCGTCGATACCTTCTCGTTTTTTGGCAGATAGCTGGACGAAAATCGTATCTCCGCCCCAGTCCTCAGGGATGAGGCCATGCTCTGTAAGCTCCTGCATTACACGATCGGGGTTTGCACCTTCCAAATCGATTTTGTTCACTGCCACGATGATCGGTACCTCTGCGGCTTTTGCGTGGTTGATGGCTTCGACTGTCTGCGGCATCACGCCGTCATCGGCAGCCACTACCAGGATCGCTATATCCGTCACCTGCGCACCGCGGGAACGCATGCTCGTGAAGGCTGCGTGACCAGGTGTATCAAGGAAAGTGATTTTCTTTCCGTTCTCTTCCACCTGATAAGCCCCGATATGCTGTGTGATCCCGCCTGCTTCACCTTCGGTCACTTTTGTATCGCGGATGGAATCAAGCAGGGTCGTTTTACCATGGTCAACGTGTCCCATGATCGTGACGACAGCAGGACGCTCCTGCAGGTCTTCTGCTTTATCCTCGATTTTATAATTGTCAAGATCCGTTACATCAACGTCCACTTCTTCTTCCACTTCGACATTGTACTCTAAACAAATCATTTCGATTGCATCTTTATCCAAGTCCTGGTTCTTCGTTGCCATGACACCTTGGAGGAAGAGTTTCTTGATGATTTCAGTGGACTCCCTATGAAGCTTTGCTGCCAATTCGCTGACAGTCAAAGACCCTTTGAAGGTGATTTTGTCTGGAGTCGGCATTTCCGGACGTTTCTGCTGCGGCGCTTTTTGATTACGACTGTTGTTCCGGCCGCCGCGTCTGTTATTGTTCTGTCCGCCCTTGCCAGGCTTTCTGTTGCCGTTACGCTGCTGATTACGGTTTTGTCCGCCGCCAGCTTTGTTTTTCGGCTTGTTGTTCTGACCATTGTTATTTGCTGAGTTGGTTGTGTTTGCTGAGTTCCCCGTTTTAATCGCTACTTTCTCGCTGCTCGCGCTTTTTCCTGTGAAGCTTTTATCCAATCTGTCCTTAGCCGATTCCGTGATCATGGACATATGATTGGCCACTTCGATATTCATATCTTTCAATTTATTGATGATTTCCTTACTGGAAACATTCTTCTCTTTTGCGTATTCGTAAACACGAATCTTTGACATACGTTCACCTCCGAGTGGATTCAGTGAGCAAAGATTTCAATTTGTCTGCAAAACCATCATCCAAGATGGCAACTGCGACTCTGCCGGATTTACCAATCGCTTGTGATAATTGCCCCCGGTCCTCCTCTACCTGCCGAAAGGCGATGTTGTAGAAATCGGTCTTGTTGCGGAGTTTCTTCAAGGTTTGGGGACCGATATCACTGGCAGCTATTACTAGCTTTGCTTTCTGTCGCTGAACATCCCGGACAATCGCTTCTTCCCCGAAGGTGCATTGTCCGGCACGCACAGCAAGCCCTAACAAGTTCAAATAATTTTTACTCATGAGTGCTGGCCTTTCGCTAATCGCTCAAGCTCTTCATAAATAGAATCATCGATCTGTGCATTCAAGTGACGCGCCAGCGTATCTTGTTTCTTCGCTTTCTCAATGACAGCCGCATCCTTGGAGACATACGCACCGCGTCCGTTCTTCTTGCCGGTCTCATCCACGAAAACTTCGCCTTCTTTGTTGCGGACGACCCGGATCAATTCCTGTTTCGGCTTCATTTCATTGGAAACCACACATTTTCGAAGCGGAACCTTCTTTTGTTTCATATACAGCGCCCCTTATCAATATGTGTCTTCGTCTAAATCGTCAAAGTCCGCAGAATCTGTATCCTGATCAGTCAGTAAACCAAGCTCGCGTGCTTCTGTTTCGGATTTGATATCGATCTTCCAGCCCGTCAATTTCGCTGCCAGTCGCGCGTTTTGTCCGCGTTTGCCGATGGCAAGGCTGAGCTGATAATCCGGTACGATGACAGTTGTCGCTTTTTCTTCTTCGTCAACGAGGACAGAGATGACCTTGGACGGACTGAGGGCATTGGATACATACTCGACCGGATCTTCGGACCATTCAACGATATCGATTTTTTCCCCTTTGAGTTCATTCACGATTGCTTGGACACGCTGACCGCGCTGACCGACACATGAGCCGACTGGATCGACTTCTGCTTGGGAGGCGTAGACGGAAATCTTCGAACGATCCCCGGCCTCACGGGCAACCGAACGGATCTCTACAGTACCATCATAGATTTCTGGCACTTCCATTTCAAACAATCGCTTCAAAAGACCTGGATGGGTCCGGGAAACGAAAATACTCGGTCCTTTATTTGTGTTCTCTACTTTCGTCACATACACCTTCAGGCGATCGTGAATCTCATATTTTTCTGTCGGCATCTGCTCGCTTTCCGGCAGCTTTGCCTCGATTTTGCCAAGATCCACATAGATGAAGCGCGGATCATTGCGGGAGATGATACCAGTCATGACATCTTCTTCCCGATCTGCATATTCACTGAATATGACACCGCGCTCTGCTTCACGCACACGCTGTGTGACGACTTGCTTTGCCGCCTGTGCTGCAATACGCCCGAAATCCTTCGGCGTCACTTCGATCTCGACGACATCACCGATATCGTACGTTCCAGAAATGGCACGAGCCTCATCCAGGGTCATTTGCTGCTGGCTGTCCTCGACTTCCTCGACAACGTCCTTGCGGGCGAAGACTTTCATGGATCCGGTAGTTTCATTCAAATCGACGCGTACATTCGTCGCGGATTTGAAGTTCTTTTTATAAGCGGAGATCAAGGCTGCTTCCAGCGCTTCGATCAGGACATCCTTATTAATCCCTTTCTCTTTCTCCAAATAAGTAATGGCATCAAAAAGCTCGCTGCTCACTCGTATATCCCCCTTTAGTTAAACGTTACAGCCAGACGTGCCTTCGCGATTTTCTCATATGGAAGGGAAATTTCCTTCTTCCTCGCTTTGTTCATGACTTCCAATGTCAATACATCGTCTTCGAACGCCTTCAATGTACCTTGGTACTCTTTTTCATTATCGATCGGCTCGTACAGTTTCACATTTACTGTCTTACCGATACTGTTTGTGATTGCTTGTTTTGTTTTAAGCGGTCTTTCCGCCCCTGGCGAAGAAACCTCCAGAAAGTACGGGAAGTCAACCGGATCATTCTCATCAAGGACTGCACTCAATTTCTCTGAAACGATGGCGCATTCCTCGATATCGATGCCTTCTGCTTTATCGACATAGACCCGCAGGAACCAGTTCTTGCCTTCCTTGACGAATTCCACATCGACCAGCTCCAGCTGCAGCTCTTCCACGATTGGTTGTAGATAGCTTTCCGTAACTTCCGTTATATTGGCTGCCAAAATGCTTCCTCCTTTACTGCACGCTTTCAGGCGAATAATACTTTTTTTCGGGTGGGGTGTGCCTCTCAATAGAAAACCCTTGCCCGAAATGGAAGCAAGGGAACAATGTTTATCATGTGCTTTTTGCTACAAAACAACGAAGAGGCGCTCCCCTTACAAACTTGATGCCGAATCCATGGGTATGAAAAAGAGTGGGTAATCCCACTCTTGATCTGGTTCGTATCAATACCGCTATTGGATAATATACCACAAGTTTCTTGTTTAGGCAAGAATCCCGTCAGAATAGCGAAAGCTGGTTCTGGTCAGCCATTCCTTCCAGACAGCCATGCTGATCCATATATTCCAATACCGTCTTACTGATCCTGCTTCTTTCACGCAGATCTTCCTTCGAAAGGAATTCCCCGTCTTCCCGTGCTTTCACGATATTGTGCGCAGCGTTGGTACCCAGTCCATCGATGGCATTGAATGGCGGGATCAAACTGTCCCCGTCCACGATGAAATCCGTCGCGCTGGACTTGTAGAGATCGACCCGCTGGAAACGGAAACCGCGCTCGCACATTTCAAGGGAAAGCTCCAGAACAGTGACAAGGTTCTTCTCCTTAGGAGATGCATCATGTCCTTTATGATTGATTTCGTTGATACGCTGGCGGATCGCTTCCGAACCTTTGATCATCGTATCGAGCTCGAAATCACTTGCACGAACGCTGAAGTACGCTGCATAGAAAAGAATCGGATGATGCACTTTGAAGTAGGCAATCCGTACTGCCATAAGGACATATGCAGCCGCGTGTGCTTTCGGGAACATGTACTTGATCTTCAGGCAGGAGTCGATATACCAATCAGGTACATTGTTCTTCTTCATCTCCTCGATCCATTCATCCTGCAGTCCCTTCCCTTTACGGACAGACTCCATGATTTTGAAGGCAAGCGATGATTCAAGTCCCCGGTGCATCAAATATACCATGATGTCATCACGGCAGCCGATTACTTCAGGCAATGTACAAATGCCGCTATTTATCAATTCCTGGGCATTGCCAAGCCATACATCCGTACCGTGGGACAGACCGGAAATCTGGACGAGCTCGGCAAATGTCGACGGATTGGTATCTTCCAGCATTTGACGTACGAAACGTGTACCGAACTCAGGCACACCGAGTGTACCGGTTTTACACATGATCTGCTCCGGCGTCACACCCAGCGATTCCGTTCCCGAGAAAATCTTCATGACTTCCGGATCATTCGTCGGAATCGTCTTCGGATCGATACCGGACAAATCCTGAAGCATGCGGATGACGGTCGGATCATCGTGTCCGAGTATATCCAGCTTCAGCAGATTATCGTGAATGGAATGGAAGTCGAAGTGGGTCGTCCGCCATTCCGAGTTGCGATCATCCGCTGGATATTGGATTGGTGTGAAATCATATATATCTTGGTCATCCGGTACGACAATTATACCCCCTGGGTGCTGACCAGTCGTTCTTTTCACACCCGTGCAGCCCTGGACGAGCCGATCCACTTCCGCATTGCGGATGTGGAGCTGATTATCGCTGGCATAGCCTTTCACATAACCATAAGCTGTCTTTTCGGCGACGGTACCGATCGTACCGGCACGATATACTTTATCTTCCCCGAACAGCACCTTCGTATAGTTGTGGGCTTGCGGCTGATAAGTACCAGAGAAATTCAGATCGATATCGGGAACTTTATCCCCTTTGAAACCAAGGAAGGTTTCAAACGGGATATCCTGTCCGTCCCGTTTCAACGGCTCCCCGCAGGCCGGGCATGCTTTTTCTGGCAGATCATAGCCGCTGGCAACCGATCCATCGTTGAAGAATTCGTTGTATTTACAGCTAGTGCACACATAATGCGGCGGCAGCGGGTTCACTTCGGTGATATCGGTAAGCGTCGCTATCAGGGACGAACCGACCGATCCCCGGGAACCGACCAAATAGCCGTCTTCCAGTGATTTTTTCACCAGTTTATGCGAAATGAGATAGATGACGGCAAACCCGTGCCCGATGATGCTTTTCAGTTCTTTCTCGATCCGTTTCTCGACTATTTCCGGCAAAGGATCCCCATAAATGCTCCGCGCCCGGTCATAGCTCATCTGACGCATTTCGTCCTCGGCGCCATCGATATTGGGTGTGTAAAGATCTTCTTTGACCGGCTTGACATCTTCTATCATTTCAGAGACTTTCTGCGTATTGGTTACGACGACTTCCTTTGCCTTTTCGGCTGGCAGGAAATCGAAACATGCCAGCATCTCATTTGTTGTGCGGAAATGAACATCCGGCAATGTCTGCCTGCTGAGCGGGTTACCATTCTGTGTCTTGATCAGGATGTTACGGTACTGCTTTTCGTGTTCTTCGATATAATGCACGTTGCCAGTCGCCACCACCGGTTTCCCCAAATCGTCTCCGAGCTCGACAAGATTGCGAAGGATATCGAACAGATGCGCTTCATTCTGTACAAGCTCCTTTTCAATCAAATGATAATAATTGGACGGAGGCTGTATTTCGATGACATCATAGAAGGCAGCGGCTTCGGCTGCATCTTCTTTTGATTTTTGCATCATTGCTTCGAACACTTCCCCTTTGTCACAGCCGGAGCTGATGATCAAGCCCTCCCGATGCTGCTCCAGTTTGGAGCGCGGAATCCGGGGAACACGGTAGAAGTAATCCACATGGGACATGCTGACAAGCTTGTACATGTTCTTCAAGCCGACTTCATTTTGTACATAAATCGTACAGTGGTATGGACGGGAGCGTTGATACGCATTCCCTTCCCCCATGTAATCGTTTAGCTGGTTATGATTCTTTATTTCTTTTTTGAACGCTTCCTTTAGCAAACGCCATAGCAGATAACCTGTAGCCTCGGTATCATAAATGGCCCGGTGATGCTGCGTCAATTCAATATCCAGGAACTTACACAACGTATTCAGGCGGTGATTCTTCAGCTGCGGGAACAGGAATCTGGCAAGCTCCAATGTATCAATTACAGCGTTGGACGCTTTCTCTAAACCAATCCGCTTGAAACCTTGATTAAGGAAGCCCATATCAAAGCTTGCGTTATGTGCAACAAGCACATCATCACCCATCCAGTCACGGAAATCGTTCAGGACATCCTCGATTTCCGGCGCATCCACAAGCATATCATCCGTGATTCCAGTAAGATCGATGATTGTCTGGCTCAATTTTTGGTGCGGATTGGCGAACCGCTCGAATCGATCGACGATTTCCCCATCACGGAATTTCACGGCAGCCAATTCAATGATTTTATCGTAGGAAGCAGAAAGACCTGTCGTTTCCACGTCAAATACGATATAAGTCGCATCTTCCAAATCGATATCCTTACTGTTGTATGCGATTGGCACACCGTCATCCACGAGGTTGGCTTCCATCCCATAAATGACCTTGATGCCGTTCTTCTTACCTGCAGCAAAGGCTTCCGGATAGCTTTGCACAACAGCGTGATCGGTGATTGCAATGCTTTCATGACCGAATCTTGCTGCTGTTTCGATCAAACGTGTCGCTGATGTCACGGCATCCATTTGACTCATGAGTGTATGCGCATGCAGCTCGACACGCTTTTCCCCTTCTTGGGCTTCATCCTGCCGAAGGGTGACGGAGATTTCATTGATATCATTCGCCATCATGGTAAGTTCATTGGTGAAGTTGTCAGTCTGGATGCTTCCGCGTGCCTTAATCCACATGCCCTTTTTGAGCTGTTTGAATTTATCTGCATCTTCATTGCCTTTGGAAAACATTTTGATCTGGAAGCTGTCTGTGTAATCCGTCACTTTTGCGATGAGCAAGTGGCGGCCGGAGCGCAATTCCCTTATATCCACATCAAAGACATAGCCTTGGACGGCCATACGGCGTTCCTCGTCCTGGATATCCTGCATCGGTGTGATTTCATCATTGATGGCATATCCGATCATGACAGGGCCTTGAGGAGCTTCCTCCTGTTTCTTCGCCCGTTCTTCCGAATCCTTGATCGCTTTTTGGACGAGCAGACTGTCTTCCAACGCCTTCTGTTCGCGGAATTTGTTCAATTCCTCCAGGTTCTGTTCCTGGACAGTGACTGTAAGCATGTATAGTCCAGCACCGATTTTCTCGCAGTAAGTTTGAAAGGCAGGCTCCAGCCTTTTTTTCAGAGCACTGGCTTCTGCTTCATTCCTGGCAGTTAACATAATCTTATTACCGTTAACTACTGGTGTTTGTGTCTGCACCAAATCCTTATAGGCAGGTGAGAGCTTGGGATATGTCAGGACAAAATCCTTCCAATAATCCTTGATATAATCACTGTCAACTGTATTGGCGACACAGCGTATCGACCAGTTCACGGCGGCGATATGCGCAAATGCTTCCGTCAGCTTGGCAGTGAAGATTTTGTATATGGTCGGCGGCAGCAGATTTGCCAGTTGGAAATGAAAATGCCATGACTTTGCTTTCGGGTCCACTTCCAATTTCTCCAGCTGACTCTCCTTGAAATGAGCTGCAATGGTTTCTTCATCCAGCTGGATCTGCTCAAGGAGCATGTCCATTTTTTCATTTTGGCTTAGACTCATTGACTTCTCCTCCCCCGCTAGTGATACTGCGGTCTTGCGAAAGCCCCTGCCAAAAATTTGACAAGGGCTTGTATATTTTTATAAATAATCAGCTATCTGGTCCAGCAAATCATTCTCATGTGAAATTGCTTCTTGTTCAGTATCGCGGAACTTCACTTCCACTTCTCCGTCAGCAGCACGTTTGCCGACTGTGACACGGACTGGGATGCCGATCAAATCGCTATCAGCAAATTTGACACCTGCACGTTCCTTCCTATCATCGTACAACACATCGACACCTGCTTCAAGTAATCTTTCATATAGGCGGTCAGCAAGTTCGCGCTGCTCGTCTTTTTTCGGATTCAAGCTGATCAGATGCACCTGGAATGGACTGATGGATTTCGGCCATACAATCGCTCCTTCCTTGCTATGCTGCTCGACGGCAGCTGCAAGTGTACGCGATACACCGATACCATAACAACCCATGATCAAGTTTTTAGCCTTACCCTGTTCATCCAGGAAAGTAGCTTGCATCTTATCGGCATAAAATTCACCCAGTTTGAAAACCTGGCCTATTTCGATACCCTCGGCAAACTGGATCGTACCTTGGCCGTCTGGTGATGGGTCGCCAGCTTGGATGAACCTCAAATCGGCGTATTGCACTTGGAAATCCCGTTCCGGGTTCACGTTCTTATAGTGGAAGCCATCTTCATTGGCACCGCAGGTAACATTCACCGTATATTTTACAGCGTTATCCGCGATGACATCGATTTCTTCCGGTACATCGATCGGTCCCAGCGATCCGAACCCTGCACCAAGCACTTCCTTCACTTCCGCTTCAGCTGCCAATTCCACCATCTGCGCTTGATAATGATTCTTCACTTTGATGTCATTTATTTCGTGATCACCGCGGGCAATGACCATCACAAGACGATCATCCACTTTGAACACAACTGCTTTCAGACCTTCTTCAAGCGTGTGGCCAAGATAATCCGCCACTTGCTGCATCGTCTTCACGTTCGGCGTCTCGACTTTCTCGAGAGGCAGGGCCTCGGCCTCGGGCTTCCGACCTTGATCCAGTACCTCGGCCATCTCGATATTGGCAGCATAATCGGATTGATCACTGAAGGCGATCGTGTCCTCCCCTACGGAAGCAAGTGCCATGAATTCATGGGTATCCTTTCCGCCCATAGCACCTGAATCAGCTACTACAGCGCGGAAATTCAAGCCCACTCGTTTGAAGATGCGATGATAGGCATCTGAAATGGTGTTATAGGCTTCATCCAGGCTCTCATAATCAGCATGGAAGCTATAGGCATCTTTCATGATGAATTCACGCCCGCGCAGCAGTCCGAAGCGAGGACGCTGTTCATCACGGTACTTCGTCTGGATCTGATAAACCGTCAGCGGCAGTTTCTTATAACTGTTCAATTCATCGCGTACCAAACTTGTCGTAACTTCTTCGTGGGTGGGACCCAGTGCAAATTCACGGTTATTCCGGTCATGCAGCCGCATCAATTCAGGACCGTATACTTTCCAGCGGCCTGTCTCTTTCCAAAGCTCTGCAGGCTGCAATGCCGGCATGAGCATTTCGCTCGCACCCGTACGATCCATCTCCTCGCGGATGATCGCTTCTATTTTCCGCAGCACCTTCGTACCGAGGGGCAGGTAGCTGTAGATCCCGGATGCAGTCTGGCGGATGTATCCGCCTTTTACAAGCAGCTGATGGCTGATTGCTTCTGCATCTGCAGGCACTTCTCTTAATGTTGGGATAAATGTTTTACTTTGTCGCATACTTCCACCTCTGCATCATAAAAATAACCGTTGTATATCATTCCAGGTGACTACGATCATCAAAAGCATCAGCAAAGCGAATCCTATGAAATGGACCACTGCTTCTTTCTGCGGTTCGACAGGCTTACCTCTCAAGGCTTCCACTCCGATGAACAATAGACGTCCGCCATCAAGTGCAGGGAGCGGGACAAGGTTGACGATTCCAAGATTGACACTGAGCAATGCTGTCCACTGGATAAGATTGATCAAACCTGTCTTCACTACCTGATCTGTCGCATCATAAATACCGACTGGTCCGGATAAAGCATCGAGACTGAGCTGACCGGTTATAAGCTGTCCCAGATTGGTCAATATCATCGTTCCGAATTCATATGTTTGCTGGAAGCTGTAAGGAATCGCAGCCAAGAATTTCTTCTCCATGGCAAGCGTCACACCGATCTGACCGATCTGCTGATCGCCGCTTTCCACAAGGGCAGGCGTGATCTGCAGCTGCTGCTCCTGTCCATCCCGGACAATCGTCACTTCAAGCTCTTTTTCAGGATTTTTACGGACGATTGACGTAAACTCTTCCCATGTCTGTACCGGGGTGCCATCAATCGCAGTGATTTCATCCCCCGATCGGATCCCGGCCTCTTGAGCAGCAGAGCCATCCTGTACAGTGCCTACAGCTGCATTGTCCGCCGGTATCCCTTGCACAAGGGCGAGGATGAAGAAGAGCACAAGTGCAAGCAGGAAATTCATCATCGGTCCAGCAAATAATTGCATGGCCCGCTGCCGCTTATTCTTGGAAGCGAATTGCCGATCATATGGAGCGATTTGTGTCTCCGTCTCATCCATCACATACATCGCTTTTTCATGGACAGGGAAAGAAAGACGTTCTTCCTCGCCTATCTCATAGCCATGGATCATCAGACTGTGATCAAGATCGGCACTTTCGACTTCGATGACACGGGCATTTGGATGCTTGGACTTATTATTGACGATGATCTTCGTCACTTCCTGTTTTTCATTGAACTCCAAGCCGATGTGATGACCCGGCTTCAATTCCACGATTTCCGGATCCTCGCCGGCAACGCGGACATATCCCCCGATCGGAAGCAGTCTGATCGTATAAAGTGTCTCGTTTTTCGTCCAGGTAAAAATCTTCGGTCCGAAACCGATGGCGAATTCACGCGCTAACATGCCAGCCCGCTTCGCAAAAATCAAATGTCCGAGTTCATGCACGAAAACGAGCAGCCCGAACACAAGGATAAACGCAATGATAGTTGTCACAATGGGCACCTGCCTTTATTGGATATAGGACCTCACTTGACTCCGTGTGAGACGATCTGTTTCCATGATTGTTTCCAAAGAAGGGAAAGATTCATAAGCATGTGCATCAAGTGCCCGCGCTACATAATCCTCTATCGTCAGGAAATCGATCTTTCCTGCAAGAAACAAGGCTACCGCCTCCTCATTCGCAGCATTCAGTACGGTCGTGGCAGTACCTCCCGCCCTGCCCGCTTCATATGCCATGCGTAAACAAGGGAATCGCTCCATACTCATTTCCTCAAAGTGGAGTTTGCCTATTTCCACTAAGTTTAACCTTTTTGAAACGGCTAAATCAAGTCTTTCAGGATAGGTGAGCGCGTACTGGATGGGCACCCGCATATCGGGTGTGCCAAGCTGGGCGATGACACTATAATCTTTGTACTCGACCATCGAGTGGATGATGCTTTCCCGGTGCTGGATGACTTCGATGTCATCATAATCGATTCCAAAAAGCCAATGTGCTTCGATGACTTCCAATCCTTTATTCATCATCGTTGCCGAATCGATGGTGATCTTCTGTCCCATGCTCCAGTTCGGGTGGCGCAGGGCATCCTCCAGCGTCACAGCTTTGAGTTCTTCCCTCGTCTTATCACGGAAACTCCCGCCGGAGGCAGTGATGATCAGCTTGTTCACATCCTCCGGTTTCTCCCCGTTCAGACATTGGAAAATCGCAGCGTGTTCACTGTCTACCGGAAGCAGATCGACGCCATGCTTCCTCGCTTCTGCCATGACCAGGTGACCAGCTGAAACCAATGTTTCCTTATTCGCAAAGGCCACCTGCTTTTTAGCCCGTATCGCTTCCAGTGTTGCTTCCAGACCGATACTGCCAAGAACAGCATTTACAACGACATCTGCTTCCCCGGCAGAACTGATCGCTACCATCCCTTTGGAACCGACCAGGATTTCTAAATGCGGAAGTGTCTGATGAAGCTTCTCTTTTGTCTGTTCATCCTGTACGACTACAACAGCCGGTTCGAACTCCCTGATAAGCGGCATCGCCTTTTCGATATTCCGGCCGAACGCCATACTATGCAGCCGGAACGCCTCCGGATGATTGCGGATGACATCCAATGTCTGAAGGCCGATCGAACCAGTTGCACCTAGTAATGCGATTGTTTTCATCGGACACGCTCC
The DNA here is from genome assembly GCF_037977385.1 of Terribacillus sp. FSL K6-0262. Taxonomy (NCBI): domain Bacteria; kingdom Bacillati; phylum Bacillota; class Bacilli; order Caryophanales; family Bacillaceae; genus Terribacillus; species Terribacillus sp. FSL K6-0262. Next base: position 172,663 of record NZ_CP150277.1, read on the forward strand.
TCTTTATACTCTATTAAATGAATTGAATTAAATGCAGGATCGGGAAAACAAAAATCATACTGTCGAAGCGATCCAATATTCCGCCATGCCCCGGCAGTATTTTTCCAGAATCCTTTACAAGATAATGCCGTTTAAAGGCTGATTCGACCATATCCCCAAGCTGGCCAAAGACGGAAATCAGGATACACACTCCGGCAACGATCCAAATGGAGCCGCTCACCGGCGAAATCAAATGGAACACAATTCCGGCGATACAGCCCAGGATGAGTCCGCCTATGCCCCCTTCAACCGTCTTGTTCGGACTGATTGTCGGCCATAGCTTATGTTTCCCATAAGCCCTTCCGAAGAAATAAGCCCCCGAATCAGTGGCCCATATGACAACCAATACAAAAATGAACTTGGATAACCCTGTCACGATATGTCCTTCGATCACTTCATTCGGCGCATTCCTCGTAATGATGAAATAGAGGAAGCCAAAAGCTATGTACACGACCGTAATCAGCAGGAAACCAGCATCCTCAAACGTGAAACGGTTCTTTGCGAGTACTGTGTAGCTCAATAGAAGAATGACGGAGAATAACAGGATGTCCGTTTTATTGATATGTATGTCGAATATTGCGTTAATCTTGCCCAGTTCAGGGGACAAAAGCCCCCATAGCAGCAGGACACTCACGAAGGATGGTATTTTGTACTTCGCTATTTTGCGCATGCGCAAAAGCTCGATGAAGGCGATGGTCGCGATCAAGTAAATGAAAGCTTCGAACCATGCCCCGCCAAGCAGTACGAACACCATGAAAAATATACCTGCAATTATCGCTGTGATCAAACGTTGCTTCATTGTTAATTATTCACCTCAAATACCGCCATAGCGCCGTTTTCTGTTCTGGAAATCACTGATTGCCTGTTCGAATAGCATCTCGTCGAAATCAGGCCATAGTACTTCCGTGAACCAGAGCTCAGCATAAGCACTCTGCCAAAGCAGGAAATTGCTCAATCGGTGCTCACCGCTAGTACGGATAATCAAATCAGGATCTGCCAACTTTTCAGTATATAAATAGCGGGAAATACACGTCTCATCGATATCTGCCATCTGCAGTTTATTGTCGTGGATGTCCTGCATCATATTTTGCACAGCATGTACAAGTTCATACCGCCCGCCATAATTCAACGCAAAGTTGAGGATGAGACCATCATTATGTTTGGTCTTTTCCATCGCTTCTTTAACAGCTTCCCTCGTGAAAGACGGCAGTCCTTCCAAATCTCCGATCGTCTGTACTTTGACGTTCTCTTCGATAAGCTCCGGCAAATAAGTCGTCAGGAACTCTTTCGGGAGCTTCATCAAGAAATCCACTTCTGCTTGCGGCCGTTTCCAATTTTCCTTCGAAAAGGCGTACAAGGTAAGTACCTTTACATTGATCCGGTTGGCTGCTTTCACAATGCGCCGGACTGTCGTCATCCCTTCCTTATGTCCTGCAATCCGCGGAAGTCCCCGTTTTTTTGCCCAGCGGCCGTTTCCATCCATGATGATGGCCACATGTTCAGGGATATTCTCCAGCTTCAATGTCGATGGCTGTAACTCTATTCTTTTTTTCCTATTGAAAAAAGGAAGTTTAATCATCTTGAATCCTCCATTGGGCTTTATTCTCTGATGACTGGATAGCCATAGGCGCCCTGTGCAGTACTGCTCTTTCCCCTTCTCTCACAAAAAGAGCAAAAACCCCCTTTGGCAAGAGGGTCTTGTACTACTTATTTTACATGGTTAAGGGTCAAACTTCCATTATTTCTTTTTCTTTGTCCTTCGCAAGACTTTCAAGCTGGCTGATATGCTTATCCGTTTCCGCCTGCACATCATCCTGGAAGCCCTTCAAATCATCTTCTGTGATTTCTTTATTCTTTTCGGATTTCTTAAGCTGTTCGTTGCTGTCACGACGAATATTGCGGATTTGCACTTTGGCTTCTTCCAAATACTTGGATACAACCTTGACCAATTCTTTTCGGCGTTCCTCTGTCAGTGCAGGGATGCTCAAGCGGATCAAATTACCGTCACTGGATGGAGAAAGACCCAGGTCTGCTTTTTGAATCGCTTTTTCGATGTCGGAAATCGCTGTTTTGTCATAAGGTGTGATCACAAGCATACGCGCTTCCGGAGCAGTTACGCTTGCCAGCTGGTTCAATGGTGTGGAAGCACCATAATAATCTACAAAGACACTATCCAAAAGCGATGGATTTGCACGTCCTGCACGAACAGTGGCCAGCTGTCTCGAGAAAGCCTGCACTGCTTGTGCCATTTTGCTTTTCGCATCAGAAATGATTGCTGTTGACATTAGTTATTCCCCCTGATAATCGTTCCGATGCTCTCACCGGAAACTGCTTTTTTGATATTTCCTTTTTCACTGATAGAGAAGACAAGCAATGGAATATCATTATCCATGCAAAGTGAAGACGCAGTCGAATCCATGACGCCAAGTCCTTCATTCAAGACATCCAAATATGTCAACGAGTCATACTTCACCGCATCTGCCACTAGCTTGGGATCTGCGTTGTATACTCCATCGACATTATTCTTAGCCATCAAGATGACTTCCGCTTCGATTTCAGCTGCACGCAAGGCCGCAGTCGTATCTGTTGAGAAATATGGATTACCTGTACCCGCTGCAAAGATGACAACACGTTTTTTCTCTAAATGACGGATTGCCTTGCGGCGGATATAAGGTTCAGCTACCTGACGCATTTCAATGGAAGTCTGGACTCTGGTCGGAATGCCAAGGTTCTCCAAGCTATCCTGCAGTGCAAGGGAATTCATAACCGTTGCCAGCATCCCCATATAGTCAGCATTCGCTCGGTCCATCCCCATCTCGCTGCCGACTTTGCCGCGCCAGATATTACCGCCGCCGACAACAACTGCAACTTCCACACCCATTTCAGCTACTTCTTTCACTTGTTCCGCGATTGAACGGATGACTGCAGGTTCGATACCATAGCCAACCTGCCCGCTCAATGCTTCTCCACTCAGTTTCAATACGATTCGTTTATAGCGTGCTGTAGTCATCAGATCCTCCAAAGGTATGTATTTTGTAAAAAAGGGAACACCAAGTGTCCCCTCTTTTTTGTCGTCCTTATTTTTTAACTTGGCTCATTACTTCATCAACGAAGTTATCTTCGCGTTTTTCCATACCTTCGCCAACTTCATAACGAACAAAGTTCACTACGGAAGCACCTTTGTCGGTTACGTATTTCTTCACTTTTTGATCTGGATCTTTGATGAAGCTTTGTTCAAGCAAGCAGATCTCTTCGAAGAATTTACCAAGGCGGCCTTCCACCATCTTCTCAACGATGTTTTCCGGCTTACCTTCGTTCAGAGCTTGTGTTTTCAGTACTTCGCGCTCGCGTTCCACTTCGTCGGCGGCTACCTCATCACGGGAAACGTAGCGAGGGTTTACCGCAGCGACATGCATTGCGATATCTTTGCCAAGCTCGGCATCAGTGGTACCGTCAAGCAATGCCAATACACCGATGCGTCCGCCGCCATGGATATAAGCACCGAATGCTTGGTTTTCTGTTTTGCTTACTAGAGCGAAACGGCGAAGGGAGATTTTTTCTCCGATTTTCGCGATTGCAGCATTGACGTACTCGCCGACTGTCTGCTCATCATTGATTTTTTGATCAAGAGCTTCTTCCACACTTGCCGGTTTGTTAGCAAGGATGTGCTGCGCAAGTTCGTTAAGCAAGGATTGGAACTGTTCGTTTTTTGTAACGAAGTCAGTTTCACAGTTCACTTCAAGCAATACAGCATGATCGCCTTCTGTTGCGATGAAAGTGGAACCTTCAGCAGCGATGCGGTCTGCTTTTTTAGCAGCTTTCGCAATACCGTTCTCGCGAAGGTAATCGATCGCTTTCTCCATATCGCCGTCTGTTTTTGTCAATGCTTTTTTACAGTCCATCATACCTGCGCCAGTTTTTTCGCGCAATTCTTTTACCATTTGTGCCGTGATTGCCATCATAAATGCCTCCTTAGGGGTTTGGACAATTTATTTCTTGAAAAAAGGGTGATAAAAGGTCCCCCCTTATCACCCTTCATCCATTACTCGCTTACAGCTTCTGTAGCTTCTTCTTCAGTAGCTGGAGCTTCTTGGTCTTCCAATTCTTCACCTTGCTTGGATTCCAGGATAGCATCCGCCATTTTGGAAGTAAGCAATTTGACAGCGCGGATTGCGTCGTCATTCGCAGGGATCACGTAATCGATTTCGTCCGGATCACAGTTCGTATCTACGATACCGATGATTGGGATGTTCAATTTGTGAGCTTCTGCAATTGCGATTCTTTCTTTGCGTGGGTCGATAACGAATAGAGCGTCTGGAATTCTTTCCATGTCCTTGATACCGCCAAGGAATTTCACAAGACGTTCTTTTTCTTTAAGCAAACCTACTACTTCTTTCTTAGGAAGCACTTCGAAAGTTCCGTCTTCTTCCATGCGTTCGATGGATTTCAAACGGTTGATGCGTTTGCGGATAGTCTGGAAATTAGTAAGTGTACCACCCAACCAGCGCTGGTTGACATAGTACTGGCCAGAACGGATAGCTTCTTCTTTCACAGATTCCTGAGCTTGTTTCTTCGTACCTACGAAAAGAATAGTACCGCCATCAGCAGCAAGCTCTTTTACGTAGTTATAAGCTTCGTCGACTTTCTTGACTGTTTTCTGAAGGTCGATGATGTAGATGCCGTTACGCTCAGTGAAGATATATTTCTTCATTTTTGGGTTCCAACGGCGAGTCTGGTGACCGAAATGAACACCAGCTTCAAGCAATTGTTTCATTGAAATGACTGACATAGTGTTTTCCTCCTAATGGTTTTTTCTCCTCCGACTGCTTCATCTTTTATCGGGAACTGACAGATTGTCAGCACCTCCCGTAAAAATCGGCAGACGTGTGTATTAACACCAAAAATAAATATAGCACAGCTATTTCCGTCAATCAAGCATCTTAGACATGTTTTTGAACTTTCTTAGCTTTTTCCGTTCTTTCCCCCATTTTTCTTCATTAATAGGATCAATTCCACTTCCGTTTTTCCCATTCCAAGCTGTTTGGCAATTGCCGCAGGAGGGAGACCTTCGTCGTTAAGCTGGAGAACCCGCCCAAGATTGGACATGGTAATATCATCTTCTTCCTCGGTCGGCTGCGGAGGGGAATAATCTGATACAGGCTCTGTATCCACCACTGATTCCGGCTGGGGAGCAGACTGACTGTTTTCTTTTTTTGCAGCGGGGGTTGCCGGGGCCTGCGGCGACTCCCCTTTCAGAAGCCGTTCATTCTCTTCCCTTAGTTCCGCAAGAATACTGCCTAGCATTGCTTCGTACGCTTCCTTCTCCTCTTGATGCTGGCTTTCCTGCTGCGTCACCTTCGACTGCAACGCACGAATGGCAAGGAATGTCAGTACATGAAGGAGAAGGCTGGCAAATACTAATAATGTGAGCATGGAGACCCTTCTTTCTATATAAAGTGGAAATAGCTTTCAGCTGATTGCTGAAAGCTTGGCTAAGGATTCCCGTAATTTAAAGACGGCACGTTTGTGAATTTGTGAAATTCGCGATGTTGTCAATTCCAGTATGTGACCGATTTCCGTGAACGTCAATTCTTCCTTGTAAAAAAGGCTGATCACGAGCTGTTCATGATCATTCAGCTGCTTGATGCTGTCTGCCAGCTGACTTATGAGTTCCTTTTGCAGCATTGCTTCTTCCGGCTGCGGAGTCTTGAGATCTGGCAGGACATAGCTTGCATCCTGCTTGTCCTGCTTTGGCAAAGCCGGTTTGTCATCCATCGAAAGGACATTGGAAAATAACGCATCCCGCACCGCTTCTTCGACTTCTTCCCGGCTTAATCCAGTATGCTTGGCAATTTCCAGGCTGGTCGGTTTCCTCTCCAGCGCTTGTTCAAGTGCAGCGGCTGCTGCTTCTATTTTTTTCACTTTATCCCGCACCGTCCGGGGGAGCCAGTCTTCCTTCCGCAGCCCGTCCATGATGGCACCCCTGACACGGAAGGAAGCATAGGTTTCAAATTTGAGATCCCTGCTTGGCTCGAACTTTTGTAAAGCATCATACAACCCTGTATAACCGAAGCTTCTGACATCATCCCTGCTCACACTGGAGGGAAGGTGAGCAGCGATGCGCTGCGTATGGTATTCGACAATATGCATATACATCCGCATCAATTCATTGGCAGCTTCGCTATCTTTCTTATAAAACCAGCTGTTCCAATACTGCTGTTCTGTTTCCGATCCACAACTGATCATGAAACTCCCTCCTTTGTTTGCTGTTGTGTCCAAAGCTTGAAGCTGCTCCATCAGATGATCGCTTCCTCTTTATTGACTGTTTTGATCTTCAATCCGCATGTCTCTGTGTCAAATTCAATCGTACGTCCATTCGTTCCCCCGACATCCTTGCTCTCGATGGGAATGCGATATTCCCGGAGCTTCTGTTCCACTGCTTCGATATTACGCGGCCCGATCCGCATCTTTTCATCCGTCGACATAAAGGAAAACATCTGTGCCCCCCCTGCCAGCTTGGCTTTGCAGCGGCTGGTGCTCGCACCTAGTTCCAAAAGATTTGCAATCAAATCATCTAAGGAAGTGTCTGCATATTTATTGCGGTTCATCTGTGATTGCTTTGCCATGCTCGAATCAGGAAGCATGACATGCGCCATGCCTGCCAGTCTTTTTTGTTTATCATAAATGACAACCCCGACGCAGGATCCAAGCCCGGCAGTCCGGAGATGCTGCGGATGGACGGCGATCTTTGCATCCGCTATGCCTACATGCAAGATTTCCGATTCAGTCATTTTCCCCTACTCCTAAAGCAAGGAATAAATGGCTGAATGCATCGGGATCGAGCAGGAGCAGGAATTTACCTTCGACCAAATGCTGCTGCCGATTCGGATGGCTGAGTGAGATGACAGTATCGATGACAACTGTAAAATCACTTTCTTGCGCGATTTCAATCAAACCATTCGCCAGGATGGCTCCGCCCATATCGACACTGATCTGCGGAACCGATGGCTGCATATTCACCTTCGAAAAGTCGCTTATTGCGGACAGATAGCTTCCTGCCAATATGTTTCCCATCTCATGCAAAGCAGAAAGGTTGATGTCATCCTGGGATGTATTGGACCATGAGAAGCTTTCATCACCAGTTATATAATGTACGAATAGTTCCGCTTCCTTGGGCTCCAGGAGGAAAAACATATTTCCGGGTGCATCCCCCTGGACCCTAAGATAAATGGCTGCCAGCGGCTGTTCGGCTCCGCCGATTGATTCGATCAATTCATTGAAGTGACAAATCCGGACTGCCGGGACCTTCATATCGATGTCCTGCTGAAGCAGCGTGGAAAGAGCGGTGGCAGCATTGCCTGCCCCGATGTTTCCCGCTTCCTTCAATGCGTCCAGCTGATCCTCCGTTATACGCTGAAGATCATACATCAGCTTTCGATAGACTTGATCGCTTCGATCTCATGGAATTTCAGTACTTTTCTAAGATCAAGCAAAATGACAAGTCTGTCCTCCAAATTCACTACTCCATCAATGTAATCTATATCGATTGCCCCGATCACACGCGGTGCTTTTTCTATTTTGTTGACTGGGATATCGACAACATCATTGGCAGCATCCACAATCAAGCCGATCGATGTTTCGTCCAAGTCCACGATGATGATCCTAGTGTTTTCATCGACTGGGGTTTCCTCCAATCCAAGACGGCTTCTCAGATCAACAATCGGTGTGACGACCCCGCGCATGTTGATGACGCCTTTGATGAAATCTTCCGTATTCGGCACTCTTGTAATATGCTCCATCTTCTCGATTGAACCCACCTGTGTAACAGGCACTGCGTATTCCTCGTTTTTCAGCTGGAAAACGATCACTTTAACATCTTGTACGATTTCTTCTGCCATGATAAACCCTCCTTATTTGATCAGCGCATTGCTGTCGATGATAAGTGCAACTTGTCCATCCCCCAGAATGGTAGCCCCGGAGATGGCAAATATCTCAGTCAAGTAGTTTCCGAGAGATTTAAGCACTATTTCCTGCTGTCCGATGAAGCCATCCACAATCAAGCCGGCCGACTTATCACCTTTTTTGATGATGACGACAGAATAATGATCTGTCTCCTCATACACATTCGGTACTTGGAATACATCTTTCAAAGAAACAAGGGGAACGACTCTTCCGCGAAAATCGATTACAGCTTGGTTATGGACATGCATTACCTCCGATTTCGGAATGATTGCTGTCTCGATGATGGAAGAAAGCGGAACAGCGTATTTCTCTTTTTGGATTTCCACCAGCAATACACTGATGATGGACAAGGTCAGCGGCAGCTCGATGCTGAACAAGGATCCTTTTCCTTCTTCGGAGCTTATGGTAATCGTGCCGCCGAGTGATTCGATGGTATTACGGACGACATCCAACCCTACACCCCGGCCGGAAATATCCGAGATGGTATCAGCAGTGGAAAAACCGCTTTCCATGATCAAGCCGAATATTTGACTGTCATTCATGATTGCCGCTTGTTCTTTTGTGATAAGGCCGTTGTTTATCGCTTTCTCCGTGACTTTCTTCCGGTTGACCCCGGCGCCATCATCACTGATGTCGATAAAGACATGATTGCCTGAATGATAGGCTTTCAGCTTGATGGTTCCAGTTTCCGGCTTTCCTAGTTCCCGTCTTACTTCCGGAGTCTCGATACCATGATCCAGGCTGTTTCGTATCAAATGCACCAGCGGATCACCGATTTCATCGATGACTGTGCGATCAAGCTCTGTTTCAGCACCTTCAATCTGCAAATCGATTTTCTTGCCCAAATCCTTGGCAAGCTGACGGACCATACGCGGAAATCGATTGAATACCTGATCGATCGAAACCATCCGCATTGTCAATACGATGCTTTGAAGGTCGCCGGAAATCCTGGCCATTCGCTCCACGGTCTCATGCAGTTCAGGATTTTTAACATCCTCTGCGATCTGCTCGAGCCTGCCTCGGTCGATCACCAGTTCCTCGAACAGGTTCATCAGGATATCAAGTCGTTCAATATTCACACGGATCGTCTTATTGCTATGCTGCGCTTTTTTCTCGGTGGTTGTTTCGTCGGCTTTTTCTTCAGCAGCCGATGCTGCTGCTTCTTCTTTTGCCTCTTCCTGTGCATGCTTATATGTATCGATGTAGAAGTTTTGGATGTCAACTGCATCGATTTCGGATACTTTCAGGATTTTTTCTTCGATAAGCTCCTTCGACTCTTTCGTCACGACCAAAACTTCAAACGTCTGTTCGAATGCCTCATCCTCAAGCTGCGAAACATCAGGATTGGATTTGACCACTTCCCCCAATGATTCAAGCACTTCGAAGACCATATAGACCCGGGCAGCCTTCAGCATGCAATCTTCACGCAGCGTAACCTTCGCATAAAAGTTCTGAAATCCTTTTTCCTCGCTTTCCCGAAGTACCGCCAGCTCGAATTCGTCCAAAATCAGACCTGGTGTTTCATCAGTTTTTCCTTCGGCAGCCGTTGCTGTACTTTCCAGGGGTGCCTCGCCGGATTCAATCGCTTCCAGCTGGCGGACCAGTTCCGTCACCTCTTTGGTCCCTGCTCCCCCCGACTCGATATCCAGGACCATTGCTTCGAGACTATCGACAGCGTCGAAGACGACATCCAGTATGTCAGGATTGATCGTGATCTGGTGATTCCGGATTGCATCCAGTACGTTCTCCATCTGATGTGTCAAATTCGCCAAATCCTGATAACCCATCGTAGCCGACATACCTTTCAGCGTATGTGCGGAACGGAAGATTTCGTTGACCAATCCGATATCCTCGGGCTGTTTTTCCAATTCCAGCAAATGCTGATTCAAGCTTTGCAGATGCTCTTTGCTTTCTTCGATGAACACGCCTAAATACTGATCTATTTCCATTGGTTGACCCCCTCTAAAAGATTGACTCTCTGCTGTATAGCGGAAGCGATGGACTGTACCGGACATACGTGATGGAGCAATCCTGCCTCGGCAGCAGCCCTCGGCATACCATACACGACACAGGATTCCGCTGATTCTCCGATGCTGTAGACCGACGGATGCTTATCCCTGATCATGCGCAGACCATCCGTGCCATCCGCTCCCATGCCCGTCATGATGACAGTGCAAATATCCACATTTTCCAAGCTGCTGATGGATTCAAACATACGATCCACGGAAGGACGATGCCCTTTCACCGGTTCTTCCATCGTCAATTTCGCAATAAGCCGGCTGTCCGCCTGCTCAATCGTCAGGTGCTGACCTCCAGGAGCAATGTAAACCACACCATTTTTCAAGATTTCATTCTGCTGGGCTTCCTTTACACTTATCGCACTCAAGCCATCCAGCCTTTCCGCCAGGGACTTGGTGAATCCCACCGGCATATGCTGGACGACGACAACTGGCGCTGCGAGTGCAGAAGGAAGCTTTCCGACTACTTCCTGCAAAGCTCGCGGACCTCCAGTGGATGTACCGATCGCCACAAGACTGCGATCCGCCCGTTTCCTCTCAGGCGCCTTGGCGATCATCTTCACGTCAGCCGCTTTGACACGCTGTTTAACGGAGAGCCGGGAGGATGATGCAGCTACGACTTTGACAACCAACTCATCCCGCACCTTATCCAAATCCAAGGATATCGAGCCGGAAGGTTTCGCAATGAAATCAACTGCACCAAGTGACATGGCATGAATGGTCATGTCTGCACCTTGCTTTGTCAGGCTGGAAAGCATGACCACAGGCAGCGGATGCTTCCGCATGATTTCCTTGAGTGCTTCAAGTCCGTCCATAATCGGCATTTCAACATCCATGGTCACAACATCAGGTTTCAGCTGACTGATTTGCTCCAGTCCATCCTTGCCGTTCCGGGCTGTTCCGATAACTTCAAGCCGTTCATCACCATTCAGGAGGTCGGAAATGATTTTTCGCATAAAAGCGGAATCATCAACGACCAAAACGCGTATTTTTTCCATTGGGTGTCCCTCCTTTCATCCAGATTTCTTTTAATTTGCCGATGAATGATGTCCTTCCTTTAGCTGTCATGCCTTCTGCGGGTTTCAGATAATCGGAGGCAAGCTGTTTCATGATGGCTCCTGCTTTTGAATCCTTCTGATTGATAAACGGCTCCTGCATCTTTACCGATTTAGGGATCTGTTTATCCTCAGGAAGAATGCCCAGGAGAAGGATTTCAGCATGGAGGAATGTTTGTACAACTTCCTTCATGCGGTCAGCGGTATCCTGCCCTTCCTGCCTATCCATAGCCCGATTGACGAGGAGGTTCATGGGCAGATCAGCATTCATGCTTTTGATATGTTTAATCAGCGCATAGGCATCCATCATACTTGTAGGTTCTGTGGTCGTGACGATGATACTTTCGTCCGCTGCCAAAATGAAACCTGCACTTTCTTCTGTTAAACCGGCTCCCATATCAAGGATCACAAAGTCATATCTCTGCTGAGCCCTTTCAAATTCCTGCTGGAAGTGGGCAAATCCCCCACCATCCATCCGGAAAAATTCATCCATGGCGGCACCGGCAGCTATGAAATCAAGGTCATCGGGACCTGTTTCCACAATTTCTTCCATTCTCAATCTGTTCTGGATCATATCCACAAAGGAACGTTTGGCTGAAATGCCGAGCAGTATTTCGATGTTTCCCATGCCAAGATCCAGATCGATAAGAAGAACCGATTTCCCAAGCTTACCCAGAGCCAATGAAAAGTTCAGCGCAACATTCGATTTGCCCACTCCGCCTTTTCCGCTGGCTACAGCTATGGTACGCGCCAGCGCATTCCGCTTGACGCTCGCCCGGAGTTTGGCTGCTTGATCATACACGCGCAGTCGCCTCCATCACACTTTTTGCCAAATAGGATGCGGATGGGACGAGAATATCATCAGGTACATCCTGACCATGTGTCAGATAAGCCACTCCTATATGCGCTTGCTGAACCAAATTCAAAATAGCGCCATAACGGCTTGCTTCATCCATCTTCGTGAATATGAACTGCTTGATCGGCAAGTGGGCAAATTGTTCATAAACCTTGGACAGATCAGATGCCCTGGTTGTTATGGACAAAGCCAGATAAGTTTCCGCTTCGTGATCTAAGTCGAGTGTACGTTCCAGCTCTTTTACATAACCTGCATCCTTGAAATTCCTGCCTGCAGTATCAATGAAAACCAAGTCATAATCTTCCAGCTTCTTCCTGGCAGCCTGGTAATCTTCCAGCGAATAAGCAACTTCCAGCGGCACTTCCAGTATCTTGGCATATGTCCGCAGCTGATCGATGGCTGCGATCCTATATGTATCTGTCGTGATGAATGCAACCCGTTTTTTATCGACCAAAGCACTTTTTGCAGCAAGCTTGGCAATCGTCGTTGTTTTGCCTACCCCGGTCGGACCGACCAGATGGATGAACTTCTTCTCGAACCCGACAGGCTGCTGAACCTTTTCAAATCGTTTCACCAGGATTTCATAGAGTATTTGTTCTGCATCCTCATTCGAGTCGTTTCCCAAAAGATGCTCCATCAGTCCGGAAGCGATCTGCGGATGAACCTCGTTGTGCAGAAGCCGATCATATAAGCCTTGCAGCGGCAGGGCATAATGCCGAGTCTGGGTAGAAAGGGCAGATTTCAATTCCTGCTTCAGGGCTGTGATTTCAGCGGACAAATCCCTTTCAGCTGGACCATGCTCCATTTTTGACAAAGGGGCGGCACTTGAAATATCAGGTTTCTGATCTGCTTGACTGCCGCGGGTGACATCGGGATCAAGCGCCGCGATGACTTCGATCCGCTTCTTCTTGAAAAGACCGAGAAAACCGCCGCTTGTCAGTTCTTTGGTGCGCAGGATGACTGCATCCTTGCCAAGCTCCCGTCTGATTTGAATCATCGCTTCAGGCATCGTATCCGCTGTATACTTCTTCATTTTCATGCAACATTCACCATCCCGACACTCCTGATTTCTGTTGTATTATCCAATTCATTATAGGATAGGACGACTGCATGAGGCAGGCTGCGATCAAGCAGCTGGCGTATGTACATGCGGATCGTAGGAGAACACAGCACGATGACTGTCTCTTCCCGCAATGACAGACGCTCTGCCTGTTCCATCACTGACTGTACGATTTTTTGCTGAGACTCCGGATCCAAGGACAAATAATTCCCATGCTCTGTTTGCTGAATATGATCCGCTATCAATTTCTCGACAGCTCCGGAAACGGTGATGACTTGTAATGGCTGCTTATCCTTGGCATATTGCTTTGTGATCTGGGGCGCCAGCGCTTGGCGAGCATATTCTGCCAGCAAGTCGGTATCGGTCGTCATCCGGCCGAAATCAGCCAATGTCTCGAATATTACCGGTAAGTTCCTGACAGACACATGCTCACGAAGCAGTTTCGCCAGCACTTTTTGCACGTCTCCGACAGATAGCGGCTCTGGCGTGACTTCTTCCGCCAAGATGGGATACGATTCCTTCAAATGATCGATAAGCTGCTTCGTTTCCTGTCTGCCCAGCAACTCATGGGCATGGCGCTTGATCGTTTCCGTAAGATGAGTCGATACGACGGATGGAGGATCAACGACAGTGTAGCCGGAAAGCTCTGCTTCATCCTTCATTTCCTCACTGATCCATTTAGCAGGCAGGCCGAAAGCTGGTTCAAGGGTATCTATCCCATCCAAACCGTCATCTTCGACTCCCGGACTCATCGCTAAGTAATGATCAAGGAGCACTTCACCGGAAGCAACTTCATTTCCTTTGATCTTCAAACGATATTCATTTGGTCCAAGCTGGATATTATCGCGTATGCGAACCACAGGAATGACGATACCAAGCTCGATCGCAAGCTGCTTACGGATCATGACGATCCGGTCAAGCAAGTCGCCGCCTTGATTCGTATCAGCCAGCGGTATAAGTGCATAGCCGAATTCGAACTCGATCGGATCCATACTGAGCAGGTTCACCACATTGTCGGAAGATTTCATGGAAGTCTCTTCCTGTACTTCTTCCGACTCAACGTCCATTGTCTCTTCTCGCTTCTGTGCCCTTGATAGGAAGAAAGCAGAACCAGCCAGCACGGCAGCAATGGAAGTTGTCAGGAAGAAGTTGATCGGTGTCAAACCAAGCAAGAAAATTGTACCTGCTGCAATGTACAGCAAGCTGGGAAAACGGAATAGCTGTTTGGTCACATCGCTTCCGAGATTCCCTTCGGAGGCTACCCTTGTCACAACGATACCTGTTGCAGTGGAGATGAGGATTGCCGGAATCTGCGTCACCAATCCGTCCCCTACCGTAAGACGCATATACGTATTGATGGCATCCTGGAAACTCATCCCCAATTGCATCATCCCGATGATCAAGCCGAAGATGATATTGATCAATACGATGATGATACCAGCGATGGCATCACCTTTTACGAACTTGCTCGCACCATCCATCGCCCCGTAGAAATCCGCCTCATTTTCCACTTTTTCACGACGTTTTTTTGCCTCGACATCGGAAATCATGCCTGCATTCAAGTCGGCATCGATGCTCATTTGCTTTCCTGGCATCGCATCAAGGGTGAAACGGGCAGCCACTTCGGAGACCCGCTCCGATCCCTTTGTGATGACCAGGAATTGAATGATGACCAAAATGATGAAGACGACAAAGCCGACTAACGGATTATCCCCGATGACGAAACTGCCGAACGTCTCTACTACCCCGCCGGCATGGCCATCTGAGAGGATGGCTCTTGTGGTGGAGATATTCAGTGCCAATCGGAACAGCGTCAGCAAAAGTAAGAGAGAAGGGAAGATCGAGAATTGCAGCGCTTCCTCTGTATTCATCGCCACAAGGATGACAATCAAAGCAAGCGAGATATTCGTCAGGATCAAGATGCTCAAAAGCCAGCCCGGCATCGGGATCACGAGCATGACAATCACTAAAATTACTGCTATAAGTACTGACATATCCTTAAGTTTCATGTTGAAATTCCTCTTCTCTTACATTTTACGCTCCGTGCGGTATACGAAGGCGAGCACCTCTGCAACCGCTTGGAAAAATTCTTCCTGAATCGGCTGATTCAGCTCCACTTTTTTATATAATCCGCGTGCCAGCGGCTTGTTTTCCACCATCATTACATCATTCGCCTTTGCTATTTCCTTGATTTTAAGCGCTACATGATCCATGCCCTTGGCAATGACGATCGGCGTATCCGACTTTTTCTCGTCATACTGGATGGCAATCGCAAAGTGCGTCGGGTTGGTAATGACGACATCGGCTTTTGGAACCTCACTCATCATCCTCATCATGGACATCTGACGCTGCTTTTCTTTAATTTTGGAACGAATCAATGGATTACCTTCCGTGTTTTTATATTCATCCTTGATATCCTGTTTGGACATCCGGATATTCTTCTCAAAATCAAATCGCTGGTAAGTATAATCCAGCACTGCAATGAACAGCAAAGCCAAAGCAGCTGCAAAACCCATATATAATGTTGTCTTGCCGAAAAACTGCATGGCATTTTCCGGAGCTTTCGTAAACATGGTCATGACCGTGTCCATATTCTCCCAAAGCATATAGAAAGTCACTGCTCCTACCAAGCCGATCTTCAGCAAGGATTTCACAAGCTCCACCAATGCCCGGACAGAAAAGATACGTTTTGCTCCTTGGATTGGATCGATCTTCTTCAGATCGAATTTGATGTTTTCCCCGCTGAAAAGCAATCCGAATTGCGCAAAATTGGAAACCAGACCGGCAAGGATGGCGATACCCATCACCGGCCCGACGATCTTAGCCAAGGCTATGCTCATCTCCACAAGCAGTGTCTGCACGGTATTGGCGGTGATTTCCTGTGTGAGATATTCATCAAATACAATGGTGAATAGCTGTAAGAACTGATCTTTGAAATATCCGCCCATCAAAGCCAAGGCTCCCAAGGAAAATAAAAGCAATATGGCGGTATTGACATCCTGACTCTTGGCAACCTGCCCTTTTTTCCTTGTATCCTTACGCTTTTTCGGTGTCGCTTTCTCTGTTTTCTCACCAGCGAAAAACTGCAGATCCAAGCGGTATTTCATTTAAGACCCTCCAAACAGAACCATCAAATCACGCATCGTCACAAGCATATAATCAAACAGCTGCCGAACCACTGTCATATAAACGCCGATCGAAAGGAATAACAGGACAAATGCTACAAGTATCTTAATCGGCAGGCCCACGACAAACACATTCAGCTGCGGCACGGTCCTTGCTATTATTCCGATGGCTACATCAACCAGGAACAGACAGCCGACAATCGGTATACTCATCTGGAAGGCGATGAGGAACATCTGCCCGAAGGATCGGAGCACCAATTCCACAAATGACTGATCTCCAAATGGCACCATTTCATCCAAAGGAATCAGTTGATAGCTGTAGAAAATACCATCGATCAAGAGCAAGTGCCCATTGACGGACAGCAGGAACAGCGTTGCAATCGTGTAAAGGAATTGTCCTGTCAGAGGGCTCTGGGCTCTCGTAACCGGGTCGATGACATTGGCAATCGCAAAACCCATCTGAAAATCAATCAATCCCCCGGCAACATTGATTGCCTGAATGACGATGAAAGCAAGCAGGCCGATTGTCAGGCCGACCATTGCTTCTTTAAAAAGCAAAAGAAAGTACGTATGATCGACCGGAACTGTCGGACGATCGATCGTAAAGAAAATGATCAAAGCAAGGAAAAAGCTGAATCCAATCTTGAATGTCGTCGGCACATTCCGGTAAGAAAACAGCGGTACAGTCACAAAAAAAGCGACGAGACGGACCAATATCAATGCAAATGCCGGTACAACGGTATAATCAATCTGAGACAGCATCTGCTCAGCCCACAAATCGATCCAAATTCTGCAGTATGCCTGCAGTGAACTCGACCATTCTTGTCAGCATCCACGGACCGAAGAATACCAAACCGACCAATACGGCGACTATTTTAGGAATGAACGCAAGCGTCTGTTCCTGAATCTGCGTCGTCGCTTGGAATATGCTGACGATCAAACCGACAGCAAGGGCTACGATAAGCAAGGGTCCGCTGACAATCAGGACTGTATAAATACCGCGTTCTGCGATGGAAATAACAAATTCACTGCTCATAATACCTTACGCTCCTTCATTCGCTAAAACCCTCGCAGCAACGAGGATGTAACCAAATACCAGCCATCCACCAGGACGAATAACAAAATTTTAAATGGCAATGAAATGATTACCGGCGGCAGCATCATCATCCCCATCGACATAAGGATGCTGGCTACAGCCATATCGATAACAAGAAATGGGATGAAAATCATGAAACCCATTTGAAAAGCCGTCTTCAACTCGCTGATAGCAAAAGCCGGCACAAGTGTTGACAGCGGAATATCCTCGACTGATTCCGGTTTTTCCAGACCGGCATAATTCATGAATAAAGATAAATCCTTTTGTCGCGTTTCCTCCGCCATGAACGTCTTGATTGGTCCGCTCGCTTCCGTATAGGCCTCATCAAGCGATATTTCATCGTTCATCAATGGCGTGATGGCCTGGTCATTAATTTCACTGAAGGTCGGCGCCATGATGAAGAAGGTCATGAATAAAGCAATCCCGATCAAAACCTGTGTCGGCGGTGTCTGCTGTGTGCCTAAGCTCATCCTTACGAAGGATAGCACGACAACGATCCGTGTAAAACATGTCATCAGGATGAGAATCCCTGGTGCCAAAGAAAAAATGGTCAATAATAGCAGCAATTTTACCGAGGTCGATACATTCTCGGGGTCGGTTCCAGAAAATATATTGATAAAATCATTCATCGTCCGTATCCTTCCTTTGCTGCTGTTCCAATCTGTTGCGTGACTGCTTCAGCTTCCTTATTTCCTCTTTGAACTGTTCCTGGAAGCTGGATGCAGCCCCATCACTTTTCGCCGATTCTTCCTGCTGCTTCTCTTCCTGCTGTTTTTTGCCCGGCAATATATTGGCCAATAAGGCCGATGCCTTCATTTCCTGCTGATCCTGTTCCGTCAATTCCTTGATTGTCTGCTCATCTTCGATTTCAGTCAGTAAATCGACATTGTCCCCGACTCCAAGCATATAAACCTTTTCACCAACCCGGACAATCTGGACGGATTTATTGTTGCCAAGTGCAATACCGCCAATATTCTCCATCGCCCGGACTTGCTGGAACAGGCGATTCCGTTTATTCAAAAACTTGAGTAGGACATAGATCAGTCCGAGCACGACTGCCAGTGCCAATGCAAGCTTTACTAGATTCATAAAGGTAGATGTGCCTCCAGCTGCCGCATCGGCCGAATCAGCTGCTGGTGTATTCTCTTGTTGATTTCCGGCTTCATTCATATCTTTGCAGTCTTCCGATTGTGCAGCATCTTTCTTTAAACAATCCTCCACACTCGCTGCCGCTTCGGCAGATATGGGAGAAATGACTAGATGCATCAATACAAGGAGCATGCATGCCCAGACTGTTCTTTTCATCATTTCCTACTCACCTTTTTTAGCTCAATGCTTTTTGGATTGCCTCTACAACACGATCTGCCTGGAATGGTTTAACGATAAAGTCCTTCGCACCAGCTTGAATGGCATCGATGACCATCGCCTGCTGCCCCATGGCAGAACACATGATGACTTTCGCATCTGGATATTGGCTTTTGATTTCCTTCATAGCTGCAATACCATCCATTTCAGGCATTGTGATGTCCATCGTCACCAAATCAGGAGTCAATTCTTTGTATTTCTCTACAGCCTGCTGGCCATCTTGTGCTTCCCCTACTACTTCAAAGCCATTCTTTGTCAAAATATCCTTGATCATCATACGCATGAATGCAGCGTCATCTACGATTAGAATTCTGTTTCCCATATTTTCTCTTCCTCTCAATGGTCGAATTAGTTGATTGATTTTAATCTATCGGATTGACTAAGGATATCCGTCACACGTACACCGAAATTCTCTTCGATGACGACAACTTCACCTTTTGCAATCAATTTATCATTAACGTGGATATCCACTGGCTCACCCGCAAGCTTGTCCAATTCCACGACGGAACCGACAGACAGCTCCAGGATTTCCTTGATGGTGCGCTTTGTACGGCCCAGCTCGACGGAAACTTTCAAAGGGATGTCCATCAGCAAATCCAAGTTGCGCGGATTCCCAGACGTCGGTGCTGCTGGTGTATCAAAGCTTGTGAAAGCTGCTTGCTGCACATTCGGAGCAGGCTGGGAAGTCTGTGTCTGCTGCATGGTTTGTACAGGTGTTTCCCGGACAGACGGCTGTGCTTGGCTTGGAGCTTCCTGTACCGGCGGTGCTGTGACTTCCGGCTCCGACGCAGCAGGATGCAGCAGCTCATTCACCATATCCTTGGCAAAATCCGTTGATAGCAGCTGCATGATGGAAGAGTCGATCAAGTCACCGATTTTCAAATCGAATGACACACTTACTACCTGATCATCAGCAGGCAGCTTATCGGCTCCAGTACCCTCGGATAGATTCATCAATGCAATGGAAGGCGGAGAAATATCCACTTTCTTGCTGAATACGGTGCTCATGCTTGTAGCAGCTGCACCCATCATTTGGTTCATCGCTTCCTGTACAGCACTTTGATGGATCTCATTGAATTCTTCGGCTGGTGCATTTCCGTCACCGCCAAGCATTAAATCCGCAATGATTGCAGCATCCCGCTGCTTGATGACGAATAGGTTCGTCCCGGAAAATCCTTCGGTATAGCTGACCTCTATCGCCACATTCGGCTGCGGGAATTTTTCGTATAAATCAGACCGTTTGACGATGGAGGTTTTAGGCGTTGTGATGTCCACCTTTTGATTCAAAAGTGTCGATAATGTAGTTGCTGAACTTCCGAACGAGATATTGCCTATTTCTCCAAGTGCATCCACTTCCATCGAATCCAAATCTTCTTTAGGGAGGATCTGCTCATCATCTGTGCTGGTCGAACTATCATCTGATCCCTTCAATAATGCATCTATCTCTTCTTGGGATAACATATTGTCAGTCATTTTCTTCCCCCCCTGTTTCAATCTCTTCCATTATTTGTATCGCCATTCTATTTTTTTGTTTGCCTGGCTGTGCTTTAAACTTCACTTGGTTGTCCACTTTTATATCAAGCGGATGATCGATCGCCTGGTTCAGCATCAGTACATCGCCTTCCTGGAGCTTCATCAATTCCTCTACCTGAATCGAAGTCTCTCCAAGGATCGCCTTCAAGTCGACCGAAGCTTGCTGTATGCCAGTAGACAGGTCCCTCCACTCTCTCTCATTGCCTTGTCTGTCCACAGGAGCCTGCATCCAGTAATGAACGGAAAGCTTCGATACAATCGGCTCCAGGACGACATGAGGAATACAAATATTGATCATTCCTGACGTTTCACCGATTGTTGTGTTCAGTGTCACAACGACGACAGTCTCATTTGGTGACACCATTTGGAGGAACTGCGGGTTGATCTCAAACTCTTCCAATAAAGGATCCACATCCTCTATCGATTGCCATGCTGCTTTAAGGTTTTCCATTCCGGATTCGAATAATTGCGTCATGAGTATTGTTTCGATTTCAGTCAGATTGTTGATCTTGTTGACACTGCTGCCGCGACCGCCAAGTGTTCTATCAAGCATCGCAAAAGCGATGTTCGGATCATACTCCATCAAAATCTTGCCTTCCAGCGGTGACAGGCTATATGTGTTCAGAATCGTCATCGCCGGGATGGAACGAATGAACTCCTCATATGGTAGCTGATCGACGGATGCTACTGATATTTGGACAAATGTCCTTAGCTTGGCTGAGTAGAATGTCGTCAGCAGCCTGGCAAAATTTTCATGGATACGCGTAATGCTGCGTATCTGATCCTTCGAGAAGCGGAGTGCCCGTTTGAAGTCATACGTTCTCACTTTTTTGGCTTTCTCGTCCTGTTTCAGCTCATCTGCATCCATTTCACCGGAAGATATTGCGGATAACAGTGCATCGATCTCATTCTGTGATAAGACCTCTTCTGCCATGCACGTCACCTCCGTTCCTGCTTTTCAGTGATTTATTGTAAAACTTTGCTGACCGTATAGACATCCTCGATCGAGCCTTCTTGCATTTCTTCGTTCAATTTTTTCTTCAGATTTTTCTCCAAGTCTGTCAAGCCGGCTTGGAAATCTTCCTTATTCATCGCGGTCATTTCCTTGATCACGATATTTTTCAGCTGAAACTGTCTTGCAGTCACTTCTTCCTTCGCTTTCTCACCGTCGGTGATGAGCTGGAATTGGATTCGGACGATACTGCCATCCTCCAAGTCCGTCGTTATTTCATCGGTTGTCACGGAATTCGCAGCAAGCTCACTCGCCGAAGGTTCCTTCGCTTCCGATGTGGGGCTCGTGAAGAAGCTCCAAGCAGCATAGCCGCCAGCGCCCAGGATGATGACAGCCGATAAAATGATAATGATAACTTTAGCGTTCATTTTTTTCTTGTTTCTCCTTTGTTCCGATCAAGCCGATAGATTGATAGAATTCACGGATTTTCCTCGCCACTTCTATCTCTGACTCCCGAACGATGATCTTTTTGCTGGATGTGAGTGTGATTGTCGTATCGGGAAACGATTGGATTTGCTCAATGAAAAGCGCATTCAACGTAAATGTCTCTCCATTTAATTTAGTTAATTTGATCACTTTGAAAAGGGAGTAAGGCTACTCCCTTCACCTCCTGTTTATCGTTTCAGGTTGACAAGCTCTTCCAGGATCTGGTCGGAAGTCGTGATGATCCTTGTGTTCGCCTGGAATCCACGCTGGGCGATGATCATGTTTGTGAATTCCTCGGAAAGATCGACATTGGACATTTCCAATGCACCTGATACGATTTGGGCAGTACCATTCTCGCCAGGAGCAGAAATCTGCTCTGCTGACAGACCGGCATTCGGGCTATTCCGGTACGTGCTGTTACCATTTTTGATCAAGCCATCCGGGTTGGAGAACTTAGCCAGACCGATGGTTCCAGCTACAGCTACCTCTCCGCCTTCAGCAGTGTAATTAACCTCTCCTTGCCCGTTAATGCTGATGCTGGTAGCGCCTTCTGGAACCGTTATCGCCTCGCCGTTTACATCGAGCAGGAATTGACCGCTGCTATTCACGATCCTGCCGTCCCCATCCAAGTAGAAGTTACCAGCTCTTGTAAATCCGATATCGGCTGAATTCATATCATCATTCCCTGTCGGATTAGCGGATACGATGAACATTCCTTCACCTTCAAGCGCCAAATCAAGTGTCCGATCGGTATTCTGGCGGTTACCTTGGGTATGTACATTATCAATGGAACCGACTTTCGAACCTAGACCAACCTGACTTGCATTTGTACCGCCTGTTTGAGCTGTCGGATCAGTGGAAGCTTTGATTTGCTGATTCATCATATCCTGAAAAGTGATTCTGCTTTTCTTGTAACCGGATGTATTGACGTTTGCAATATTGTTACTGACTACATCCAAATTTGTTTGAAAACCTTTCATTCCTGAGATACCAGAGTAAAGTGAACGTAACATGCTTCATCATCCTTTTCTTTTTATTCGTTGCTTACCTTCGTAACAGCGTCTGCATAAATCGACTTTCCATTTTCAAGCTCCAAAACAGCATAGCCGCCTTGCTGTGTCACAGCCTTCACCTTGCTTGTGATGGTGTCCGTGATTTCACCTGTATCCAAATCGTATTCGTTGTAGGTGACATTTTTATCAATCATATGGCTGTACTCGATAACCGGAGACGTGTATGACGAATTGCCTGCCATATATTCGACAACCTCGGTCATATTCATTATTTGTTCCAAAGTGGTGAAGGAAGTCATTTGGTCAATGAACTTCGATTCATCCATTGGGTTTGTCGGATCCTGGTTCTGGAGCTGTACCATCAGGATCTGAAGGAAATCATCTTTATCAAGCGTAGAACTTGGTGTCCTCGTTTTTTGTGAATCCAGATAATAGCTGGAATCGATTGTGCTTGTGGTCGTCATATCCTAATTCCCTCCTGCTCAGAAAGAATTTCTGCAAAACTTGTATCCATGCTGTCTTGGATTTCCTGTTGCTGCTGTCTTTGCTGTCGGTCCTGCTGTCCTTCATTGTCATCCTGGAACTGCTGCTGGCTGTTTCTCTCAGGTGAGGTTGCTTGGAGCTGATCCACTCGCTCGGTAATGCTCACTTGATGAGGGGAAAACATATGCTTGAGGCTCGATATGTTGGAATCAAGCATGTCCTTCGCTTGTTTGGAAGCTGCAACGATCTGAACGGTTATATCCCCGTTCTCCCGGACCAATTTCACTTGTAAGTCACCTAGATTGCCAGGACGAAGCTGGATCGATAATTCCTTCAATCCGTTTCTGTCCGACAGCATACCGCTGAACTTTACAGCCTGTTCCAATTTTTGGACCAGCTCTTTGCCAGCTTGCTCCGGAGCCAGGTCAGCTTGCTTAAGATGGAAAACAAGCTGCTCTTGTTTCGATACTTGAAGCGTGCTTATTTGTTTGGGATCAAATGTCTGAAAATCTTGTTTTTGCTGTGTTGATACCGACTTGCTTGCTAAAGTTTTTTCATTGCTGCCTGCAGAGGCTTCCACAATCCGCCTGATAGCGCTCGCCATTTCTGTCAGCTTGGGCTGTGACTGCGCCTTTGACTCTTGCAATGCTGTTTGGCTTCTTGCGGACTCGCTATCCATCGTATTAGCGGCGGATACCAGCTTTGAAGTCTGCAATGCGGTTGATGGGTCTCGTTTATCAGAATGGGAAGATATGCCGGTAAGCATTGCCAAATCCTTTGATGAATTCTGATTGATGCCGGCAGCATCCGTCTGATTCTTGGATGGATTTCCTGCTTTTGTTACAGCAGATGACACCATTGAGCCCGGAGGCAATGTCTGCTGCAAGGCTGCTGTGATTCCATCAGCGTTCGCTGTAGCATTGCTTCCATTCAGTTGAGCCTGTAATTCTGCAAGCTGAGTCAACATATCATCGACCGCTGATTCCTGTCCCGATGGTTTGATATTTCGCAGAACTTGTTCCGCCTTGTCCCTTAACTGGCTTGGCAGGAATGCAGCCAAATTATTTTCCCCAAGCACTTGCCCGACAAGTTCCCATGCATCTTCAGGCAGCTCTTTGGGTTCAAGGGATTCCCCTGAACCCATCTTATTGAAGAATGCCTCCAAAACGACTTGCATATCCTGCTTATCCTGTAAATCCTTTATCACAGGAACGGAACTATCCGGATAGCTTATAGTCTCGTTAGCCGTGCCGGAAGCAGCTTGCTGAAACAGGCTTTGAAATAGATCACTACCAGCGGGCGTCCCCTTCTGCACATTTACAGCAGGAGCAGTCTGGAGTGAAGGAAAAGATGGGATCATATTATTCAACTTTCTCCCCCTCCTTCTCTGCTTCATCAACCATGGCACTGGTGTAGGATGCTGCTGCCTCAGGATCCATCGCAGCCAGGATCGTCCCCCGCTTTTTACCGGAAAGCTCCTGAAGAACTCCTAAAGCCTTCTCGTTATCCAGCTTACTGATGATTGCCGCTGCTTTTTCGTCATCCATCTTACTGAAGGAGGTCGCTGCTTCCTTGTATGGCGTCGCTGCTTCTTCCTCTTCTGTTGCTCCATCTCCGGAAGTGCCTTGCGCCTTTGCGGTATTGCTTGCTGGTTCGGTGCCGTTTAGCTGATTCTGCAGTTTGACGATCTGTTGATTGAGATCATCGATTTCTGCATTTTTTGCATCCTCGGTCTCTTTCATCATATCGATTGTTGCTTGCTGTTCCTTCAGCTGTTTTTTTAGTTTATCCGCATCAGCGGGGCTGCTTGAAGAAGATGCAGATTCATCATTGACCATATTGCCGATGACCGGAATACCTGATGCGAGCTTTGCAACAGATACACCCGAAAATTCCAATATTGCGATAACAAGTGCTGCTGCCAGTACAACCGGCAATAAAAAATAGAGAAAGAATCCTTTTCCTTTGCCTTTCTTCTTTTGTTGATCGTTTTTTTGCTTTGCCATATCCTATCGTGCTCCATTTGCTAAGAATTGGCGGATTGATATGTCATCCATCTGCCTTTTTTCTTCATCCTGCAGTTTCCGCCATGCTTCCTGCCGCTTCTTTTCCAGAAGCTTTTCGATTTTTTTCACTTCGATATAAGCTTCCGAAAGCAGTTCCTGCTTTTCCATCATGGCGTTGCGAGCAAATTGTACTGCTATCTGGGCCCGGTCTATCTGCCGGTTGATCGATTCCAGGAAGGCATGATGTTCGGATAACCGCTGGATAGGAACAGAAGCTGCCAAGCCTTTTGACAGCTGCTCTTCAGCACCTTCTTTTTTCTTGAGCAGCTCATATAAAGTCGTTGCCGCTGATTCGAACTGCTGCTGCTTCTCCGCAAAGGCCTGCTGTGCTGCTTTACGCTCACGCTCTTTCATACGCAGGATTTTTTCGAAAATCTTCGTGTCGGCCATCAGATCATTCCTTTCCTATCAGCTGCCTCATTTGCTGAATTGCGTCTGGACGACTTGTAAACTCATGCATCCCTTGCTTAAGGAAATCGAGAATCGGTTTTTGATAGCTGATTGCTTCATCGATTTCTTTATTCGTGCCTTTCTTATAAGCCCCGATTTGAATCAATTCCCGATTCTCTTCATATAGGGCCAGCAGCGTCCGAAGCCGCTGTGCGAGCCGATACACTTCTTCATCGGTGATTTGCGGCATGACCCGGCTGATTGATTTGAGAACATTCAGCGCCGGGAATTGTCCTTGCTCCGCCAATTTCCGATCCAGGACAAAGTGTCCATCCAAAATGCCTCGCACCGTATCCGCTATCGGTTCATTCATGTCGTCTCCATCTACAAGCACGGTATAAAATGCTGTAATAGCACCTGTTTCATTCGTCCCCGTGCGTTCGAGCAGCTTAGGCAGGGCAGCGAAGACAGATGGCGTATACCCTTTTGTGGTGGGCGGCTCACCAGAAGCAAGGCCAATTTCCCGCTGTGCCATCGCCACCCGGGTGACCGAATCCATCATCAAGTTGACATGCATTCCTTGATCGCGGAAATATTCACAGATCGCCGTTGCAGTGTACGCACCCTTAATTCGCATCAGGGCAGGCTGATCGGATGTCGCCACAACGATGATCGATCTTTTGATGCCTTCCTCACCTAAATCCTTTTCAATGAACTCACGCACTTCTCTTCCGCGCTCTCCTATCAAGGCAATGACATTGACATCGGCACTTGATTTGCGAGCTATCATCCCAAGAAGGGTGCTTTTGCCCACTCCGCTTCCGGCGAAAATACCGACGCGTTGTCCTCGACCGACCGTCAAAAGGCTGTCGATCACACGCACACCTGTTTCGAGCGGTTCCAGGATTCGCGGCCTCGTCATCGGATTCGGCGGATTCCGGTCCGTCGTAAAGGATTTCAATCCTTTCGGGAGCATGCTGCCATTCAATGGCTGACCCAACGGATCGATGATGCTGCCGATCAATCCATGGCCTATCTTGATTGACAATGGTGAACCGGTTGCTTCAACCAAGCAGCCAGGCCCGACATCCTTCAACGGTGCAAATGGCATCAGCAGCACTTTCTCGTCATCGAAGCCTACCACCTCGGCCAGGAATCTTTCTTCGGAAGCCGAAGATGGATGGATATAACATATTTCCCCGACACTGGTCACCGGTCCATGCGACTCAATCAGCAACCCGACGACTCTGTGAATCCTTCCGTATCGTTTGTAGGTATCCAAATTATCCAATTCATTTATGTATCGTCCGAGCATCAGTCCGCTTCCTCTCGCCTTAGCTCAAAGAGCTTCTCCCGAAGGACAGCCAGCTGCGAATCGATGCTTGCATCAATTCTTCCATGCTTGGTTTCCAGGATACAGCCGCCAGACGGCAAATCATGCTGCGGCATGATCATGAGCTCGAAATCCTTGCCTGTCAGCAAAGCCAGCTCCTCTTTTTGCTGGAGGACAAGCTCATAGCTGTCTGGATGGACATAAAGACGTAAATCGCTGCGCTCCTTCCAGTCGGCAATCGCGCCTTTTACAAGTGCCAAATAGCTTTCCGGATCAGCTGTCAATGTCTGATGCATGATTTTTTCCGCCAATTTCAGCCCAAGATCCAATAAAGCATCCTCACTTGCTTCGACTGTTTCTTTATAATCCTGCTGAGCCAGCTCGACAAGCTGCTTTGCTTCTTCGAGCTTTGATTCATACGATTGCAGCCCTTCTTGCTGTCCGGCAGCAAAGCCCTTCTGATATCCCTCGAGCTGAGCTTGTTCCATCAAATCCCGCTTTTGCGACTCCCATTGACTTCGCTCTTTTTCAACTGCCTGCCTTGCGGAAGTCAATATCTGCTCCGCTTCGTCTTTTGCATCCTTTATATGCTGCTGGCACCGCTCTTTCTCTGCTTGCCAGGATGCTGTGTCCTCAGTATCATCCCCGGTCTCCAGTGTCAGCTTGACCGGCCTGATATCAATCACTTTCGATTCCTTCACTGATACGGATTGCCAAATATTAGACAATGATGTCATCTCCTCCGCCGCGGGATATGATTATCTCGCCGACTTCCTCCAAACGCCGGATGACGGATACGATACGGCTTTGCGCTTCTTCTACATCTTTCAGACGGACAGGTCCCATGAATTCCATCTCCTCTTTGAATGTCTGCACCATCCTGTCAGACATATTCTGGAATACAATGTCTTTCACTTCGTCGCTCGCCACTTTCAAAGATAGCTTCAGATCATCATTCTCAACCTCGCGTATGACACGCTGAATGGCGCGGTTATCCAATGTGACGATATCTTCAAAGATGAACATACGTTTCTTGATTTCCTCGGCAAGCTCGGGATCCTGAACTTCCAATTCATCCAATATCGTCCTTTCGGTGCTTCGATCCACACCGTTAAGCACTTCTACCACTGCCTGGATACCACCGGTCTGTGTGAAATCCTGTGTAGCGGTAGTGGATAAATTCTTTTCGAGAATCTGCTCGACCTGACTGATGATTTCTGGTGATGTACTGCTCATCGTGGCAATACGCTTTGCCACATCTGCCTGCATATCCTGCGGCAATTCAGACAATATCTGACCGGATTGCTCTGGCTCCAAATAGGAAAGTACCAGTGCTATGGTCTGCGGATGCTCATTTTGGATGAAGTTAAGAATTTGTGTCGGATCTGCCTTTCTTGCAAAATCAAAAGGTCTTACTTGCAGCGTGGAAGTCAGCCTGTTCATGATTGCAGCAGCTTCTTCTGCTCCCAGAGCTTTTTCCAGAATCGTTTTTGCATATGCGATTCCGCCTTGGGATATATAATCCTGTGCAATGGCTATCTGATGAAATTGATCTATTATCGATTCTTTCTCTGCGCTGTCCACTTTCTTTACAGAAGAAATCTCCAATGACATTTTTTCGATTTCTTCTTCTGTCAGATGCTTATATACATTCGCAGCCGTATCAGCTCCAAGAGAGATCATCAAGATCGCTGCTTTTTGTTTTCCTGTCAAACGTCCTTTCACAGCTGCCATTCCTTCATTGCTCCTTTAATCTTCAGCCATCCAGCTTCGCAGCAGTTTGGCGAAGTCTTCTGGTGACTCTTTCGCTAATTTTTCCAATTGTTTTTGTTTCAATGTCGCTTCCGTTTCCGGTGTATCCTCTATTTCTTCAACCACAATTGGTTCTGGTGCCACTTGATCCTCCAGCAATTCGTCCTCATCTTCTTCCTGATTCCTCCTGGAACGGATAAGCATGAATACGAGTACTGCTACCGCGGCCAATAGGACACCGCCGGCAACATATGCCCATACTGGTATTCCGGAACCTGCTGCATCATCTGATTGTGCGCTTTGATTGTCAGCAAATGGCTGGAATACGACGGAGACACTGTTTTCCGGATTGATTGCCTCTGCAGCTTCCCTATCCACAGATGTCGACACGATCGAGTTCAGGATGGAGGTGATGCTGTCTTCTACTTGGGTTTGCTCTTGCTGCGTCAGCTGTTCAGCTTCCCCGTTTTCTCCAGTGGCATTCTTATTGCTGTCAACCGCGACTTGAATTCCGATATCGCGGATGCTGTAAGGACTTTCCGTTATTTCTTTCTTGATCTTATTGAACTCATAATTGACGGATTCTTTGACATTATTGTAGGCTCCATCGCCAGCTGCTTCATCTTCAGCAGCTACATTCGGCACCTCTTCTTCACCGGTCCCGGCCACTCCGCCGTTTTCTGCCGGTTCGCCTTCATACGTCTCTGTGATAGTCTCCACACTGACCGGCAAGCCTTCATTATTTTCTTCATCGACAGGCTCCACAAGTTCTTCCGTACGTGTCTCCTGGTCGAAATCGATATCCGTTGTCACGGATACGCGGACATTATCAGCTCCGACCATGGCTGCAAGCATTTGTTGCACACGCTGCTGAATCCCTTGTTCGACTTCCTTTTTGATGCCCATTTGGTTTGTATAGGCATCCCCGCCTGCTTGTGCCGTTTCCATGTTTATGTACTCAAAATCTTGGTTCGTTATGACGATGTTTTCTTCCGGAAGATTCGGTACGGTCTTGGATACCAGACGATACATCGCTTCTACTTGACTAGGCTCAAAATGGTACCCAGTCTCTGTGTTCAGTACAATGGAAGCCGATGCCTCTTCCTGTTCATCCGTGACAAAAACAGGATCCGAGGGCTTATTTATCATGACATCCGCACTCTTGATACCGTCTATATTGGTCAATAATGTGGATAATTCCGTTTGAAGGGCATCAAGTTTGATCACATCGAATTCATTATCCGTCATACCCCATGAAGCATTGTTGCTGAAGAACGAATAATCGATGCTGCCTGTTTCCGGCAGCCCTTCTGCCGCTAAATCAACGAGCAGCCCTTCTGCCTGTTTATCCGGAACAAGGATGGTGGTCCCATTTCCCTCGAGTTCATATTTAACACCTTGTGCGTCCAGCTCTTCCTTGATCTTGCCAGCTTCCTGGGCAGAAAGATCTTTATACAAAGGCACCATCGTCTCTTTCGTAGCAAAATATGAACTGATACCGATGATTAAAACAAGTACGATCGGGGTACATATCAACAGTGCCTTTTGCCAAACTGGTCTTGTCTGCCAGAAATTAGTTATCTTTTCTTTGTAACTTGCAATTCGCTGATTCATCTGGTTCCCCCAAAGCATAGGTCAAATTCATAATAAAAGCATATCTACTTTGACTGAGGATAGATTACCATCCTTATTCTACATAGACATGCGCATCATTTCAGTATAAGCATCGATTGCTTTCTTTTGCACTTGGACTGCCGCGTCCATTGCTACACTTGCTTTTTGAGACGCAATCATAACATCGTGCAGGTTATCCACTTTTCCCGCAGCAAGGGCCTGTGTCATCTTATCGGATTCCTGCTGCGTTTCATTCAAGCTTTCAATTGCGGATTTCAAGCTCTCCGTGAAGCTTGCTTGCGCCTCGGCTGGTGTCGACTGCTTTACTGCAGTAAGACTGTTGGTTCCTGCCAGGCCGCTGATCCCTTCAATTGCCATTTGTCACCCTCCTCTATTTTCCGATTTCCAAAGCTTTCTGAAGCATACCTTTTGTTGCATTCATTGCCGTGACGTTAGCTTCATACGATCTGGTAGCGCTAATAAGATCAGTCATTTCCCGTAATGGATCGACATTCGGCATTGCTACATATCCTTCTTCGTTCGCATCAGGTGAAGCAGGGTTATATACCATCTCGAACGCTGTGTCGTCTTCCGTGATTTCCGAAACCCTGACACCGCCGGAGCCACCTTTACCTCCTTGAGCCCGTTGCAGAAAGGAAGAAAAACCATTTGTATCCTTGGATTCCAGGGAAACCATTTTCCGTCTGTACGGAACATAATTTCCATCTTCATCAATGGTGGCCCGTGTCGTTTCAGCATTCGCGATATTGGATGACACAACATCCATACGCAGCCGCTGGGCCGTCAGCGCGCTAGCGCTTGTATTCAAGGAAGAGAAAATAGTCAAAATCAATTACCTCCTTTAATGACTTTGGAAAGACTGTTAAACTTACCGCTCATTCGATCAACAAGTGCTTGATAGTATAATTGGTTATCCGCTAATTCGGACATTTCCTTATCTATATCCACATTGTTGCCGCTATTCGTATAAGAGGTGCCTTCCTTTTTTGTCACCTGGAATTCAGATGTGTCAGTCGTACTGCCAAACGCAAGATGTTTAGGATTCGTACGCTTCGCAGTGAATGCAGAATCCATTGTGTCCTGCAGCGTTTCTTTAAAAGAAACGGTTTCCGCTTTATATCCGGGTGTATCAGCATTCGCTATATTATTGGCAATGGTTTGATTTTTTAGATTGGCATAATCCAGTGAACGATCCAATGCTTGAATCGTTTTGCCATATAGGTCCATTGTTACCCCTCCCAGAGTGCTATGTATGCCGTCGAATCAGCTCTAATGTACACGATTATTGTATTGAAAGGAGGAAGTTATGTCTATATGTTCTATGATAATTTTCTTATATTTGTAAAAATGGTCTAAGCATACTAAAACTTTTAACCTATTAAACATACATTTAATTACAGTTTTGACCGTATTTTAGATGTTAACTTTTTTGATGACATGATTAAAGCCTACTAAAGTTGATTCATATCCCGGTTTTTTTCCTTTCTGCACCAGAAAAACTAAATATATTTTACTACTCCCCCGAACGGAAAACGCGCGTTTTTTTGAAAGGGCTTTCTATTACATGAAATAAATATAGTATAAGAGTCATGAATAGCCACAAAAAAAGGGAAACAGGCTTTTTGGCCTGCTTCCCTTTTGATTAGCTTGTATGTTTTTGTAATTCAACCAGGAATTTATTATTAAGGACTTTAATGTACGTTCCTTTCATTCCTAAAGAACGGGATTCAATTACCCCTGCACTTTCCAATTTACGCAAAGCGTTGACAATGACAGAACGTGTAATACCTACACGGTCTGCCACTTTACTTGCAACCAGCAAACCTTCGCTGCCGTCCAATTCTTCGAAGATATGCTCGATGGCTTCCAATTCACTGTAGGAAAGGGAACTGATTGCCATTTGCACGACAGCTTTACTGCGAGCTTCTGTTTCGATCTCTGCTGATTTCTGATGAAGGATTTCCATACCGACTACCGTTGCACCATATTCGGCAAGCAGCAAGTCATCATCACTGAAATTCTCTGCAACCCGGCTGAGGATCAAAGTCCCAAGACGTTCACCACCGCCGATGATCGGAACAATCGTCGTCAATCCGCCTTGGAAAAGATCTTTGTTCTCCACCGGGAATGCTGTATAAGGACTGTCGATACCGATATTTGCAGTCGTCTGCTGTACTTGGAAAAGACCTTCCGTATACTCTTTAGGGAACTGTCTTTCCTCGAGCATTTGCTTCATCCTGTCATTCTCGATTGCCTGGTTGATCGAAAATCCCAGCAATTTGCCGCGGCGGCTTACGATGAAGATATTGCTCTCGATGACCTGCTGCAAGGTCTCGGACATATTGTTGAAGTTGACAGCCTTTCCTGCTGTCTTTTGCAGCATAAAGTTTATATCTCTTGCCTTATCTAATAATTTCATGATTTCCTCCTGTTATTTTATAAAATATACTGACTCAAATCTTTATTCTTTGCGATCGATGCCAGTTTGTCATCTACATAGCTAGGTGTGATCTGAATCGTTCCCATGCTTATATCCGCTGCCTCGAAACTTAAGTCCTCCAGCAGCTTCTCCAATATGGTATGAAGGCGGCGTGCACCGATATTGTCTGTTTCCTGATTCACCTCAAAGGCCACTTCCGCCAGTCTGGTAACAGCTTCGTCCGTAAATTCCACATTTATACCTTCTGTTTCCAATAAAGCCTTATATTGCTTCAGCAATGCATTGGAAGGCTCAACAAGTATCTTCTTGAAATCTTCGACAGATAGCTTTTCCAACTCTACACGGATCGGGAAACGTCCCTGAAGCTCCGGAATTAAATCAGAAGGCTTTGCCATATGAAAGGCACCTGCTGCCACGAACAGAATATGATCTGTTTTGACAGGTCCGTACTTCGTAGTCACAGTAGACCCTTCTACAATCGGCAGGATATCTCGCTGGACACCTTCTCGGGATACGTTGGCACCTTGGTCGCCCTTTGCAGCGACTTTATCGATTTCATCGATGAAGATGATGCCTGCTTGTTCCACGAGCTGAACGGCTTCCTGGGATACTTCGTCCATATCGATCAGCTTCTGCGCTTCCTGCTGCACAAGCAAGGGACGCGCCTCGGAGACAGGCAGGCGGCGCTTTTTCTTCTTCTTCGGCATGAATTGACCCAAGGCATCCTGCATATTCATGCCCATCTGCTCCATGCCCGAACCTTGAAGCATATCGAACATGGAGGCCTGCTGCTCCTCGATTTCAATTGTCACCATCGTATCTTCCAATTCCCCCATGGCAAGCATCCGCTCTGTACGGGCGCGCTTGGATTGGATTTCCTCAGAAGGCTTTTCATCCGGCTCTTCATTCTGCTGCTGGTTGAAAAGCATCTCAAATGGATTTTTGAAGTTATTCGACTGTTTCTTCGTTTCTGGCACAAGAAGCTTGAGCAAGCGTTTCTCCGCTTGTTCCCCGGCTTTGTCCTGCACAGCTTCCATTTTCTTTTCCCGGACGAGCCGCACAGAAGCTTCGACTAGATCCCGTACCATCGATTCCACATCACGGCCGACATAGCCGACCTCCGTGAATTTCGTTGCTTCCACTTTGACAAATGGGGCACCGACCAGCTTTGCCAGCCTTCTGGCTATCTCCGTCTTACCCACGCCGGTCGGTCCGATCATCAGAATATTCTTCGGCGTTATTTCATCGCGCAATTCACTATCGAGCTGCATGCGGCGATAACGGTTCCGTAATGCCACGGCTACTGATCTCTTTGCATTTTGCTGACCAATGATATAACGATCCAGCTGGGCCACGATTTGTTTCGGGGTCAAATTTGCCTCCATCATTACGCCTCCAATGTTTCCAACGTGATTTGATCATTCGTGAATACACAAATCTCTCCAGCGATTTCAAGTGCAGCCTGTGCGATTTCAGCTGCAGACTTTTCTTCGGAGTACCGTTTCAATGCCCGGCCTGCGCTGAGGGCAAAATTGCCTCCAGACCCGATTGCCAAAATATCATCATCGGGTTCGATGACTTCGCCGGTTCCCGAAACGAGGAACATCTGCTCCTTATTCATCACAATCAGCATCGCTTCCAGTTTCCGAAGGACTTGATCACTGCGCCATTCCTTCGCCAATTCCACCGCAGCCCTGGCAAGATTGCCATTATATGTTTCCAGCTTGCCCTCAAACTTTTCGAATAATGTGAAGGCATCGGCAACCGAGCCTGCAAAACCTGCCAGCACCTGACCCTTGAAAAGTCTTCTGACTTTCTTCGCTTTATGTTTCATGACGACTTGATTGCCAAGCGTCACCTGTCCATCTCCAGACATTGCGCATTCACCTTTATGGCGTACAGCGAAAATAGTGGTTGCATGAAATTCGGAACTCATGGCTATCCATCTCCTTTATTCCCGATTCGCTCTCGGATGGGTATTCATATATATCGTACGAAGTCGATCTTTCGTCACATGCGTATAAATCTGCGTGGAGGATAGATGTTCATGACCAAGCAGCTCCTGCACAGCACGCAAATCAGCACCCTCATTCAGCATGTGCGTGGCAAATGTGTGGCGCAGCTTGTGCGGATGCAGGTGCATATGTACAGCGGACTGCTCAACCAGTTTATTCAGGATGAGACGGATCCCCCGTTCCGTAATCGGTTTTCCCCGGCTGTTCAAGAACAGCTTGCCGGTTTCTTCCTTCGATTTCTCCAAGAGGCGCTCACGTCCGTCCTGTAAGTATCTGCGGATTGCTCTCTCCATGAAACTGCCAAACGGGACATATCTTTCCTTGCGTCCCTTTCCCCTTACAAGGACCGTACCGATGGACAGGTCTACGTCATCTATCTCAATCCCTGCACATTCACTGACACGCATGCCAGTTCCGTAAAGGCATTCGAGAATGGCTTGGTCCCTCTGGCCCAGCGGAGTCCCAAGATCCGAAGCCTCGAACAATTTCTCCAGCTCCTGTTCATAAAGGAAGCTGGGGACATAAGCAGGTGCCTTCGGCTGGACGAGGCGCAAGAACGGATTTGCCGAGACGACGTCTTCCCTCTCCAAAAACTTATAAAAAGAACGGAGACTTGATATCTTTCGCGATACAGTCCTTCTTGACAGCTTTTTCTCATACAGCCTGGTAAGGAATACACGGACGGCGGCAGGATCTGCTTGTTCAAATGATATAGATTCTGAATGGAGAAATCCCAGGAAAAAATTCACATCATTCAGATAATAATACACGGTATGCGGAGAAGCATGCTTCTCCACCTGCAGATAAGATTTGAACTCTTGGACGTACTGTTCTGCATTTTTCAAATTGATCGCCTCACTTCAAGCGTATAAAGCTTAACATAACTTCAAGCGCAGAAGCAAACGTTAGAAATCAAATTGTAGAAAAATTCTGAATCGGTGTCGATGCACATCAAGCATAGGGCAGTGTATGTGCCTATGCTTGTCTGCCTGCTCCAATTCCTGAAAGCAACTGTCTGTATGCGTGCTATGGTGCGAAAGACTCCGAGGATGATCGATGCTTCTGTGCTGCTTTTCGCGGAAGCATGGAACCCTGTTCGCCTGTAACGTTCGTCTTACGATTTCCTCTCAAGTGTGTCAAGCAAAATCCCTTTCCAATCCGTTATTATAGACCTCGTACAAAACTGTGTCAAATCATTTCCGGTTTATACTCTTATTTTCACAGAGTCTTAACAATTCAAGCAAAAAACCCCAGCTTTGAAAGCAGGGGTCATGTGTTTTACTGCTGAACTTCTTCCTTATAATCACAGCTGGAGCATGTGATCTGCGTTCCTTTTTTCGCTTTTTTCTCGACCAGCATGGAAGCGCATTTCGGACATGGTCTCGAGATCGGTTTATCCCAGCTGAGGAAGTCACAATCAGGATAACGATCGCAGCCGTAGAATACACGGTTTTTCTTCGACTTCCGTTCGACGACTTCGCCTTCCTTACATTTCGGGCAGGTTACCCCGATTTTTTTCAGGATCGGTTTTGTGTTGCGGCAGTCCGGGAAATTGGAGCAAGCAAGGAACTTACCATAGCGTCCCATCTTGTACACCATTTCATGACCGCATACCTCGCAATCGATTCCGGCTGGTTCATCACGTATCTCGATTTTTTCCATTTCCTGCTCGGCTTTTTTCAATCTGACATCAAAGCCTTTGTAGAAATCGTCAATAATCGATACCCACTCCGCTTTGCCTTCCTCGATATAGTCCAGGTCTTCTTCCATCTTGACGGTAAATTCCAGGTCGACGATTTCCGGGAAGAACTCTACCATTATGTCATTGACTATTTCCCCCAATTCGGTTGGGACAAAACGTTTATTATCCAACGTGACGTAATTCCGCCGCTGGATGGTATCCAAAGTCGGAGCATAAGTGGATGGTCTTCCAATACCCTTCTCTTCCATCGTACGGACCAATCGCGCCTCCGTATAGCGCGGAGGCGGCTGGGTGAAATGCTGATTCGGCTGGATTTCTTCAGCTTTCACTTTCATGCCTTCCTCCAGGTTCGGAAGTATGCGGTCCTTTTCGTTCTTATTATCATCGTTTCCTTCCACGTATACCTTCATGAAACCCTTGAATTTGACCTTGGAACCGGTGGCGCGGAATTCCACTCCTTCATTGAGGAGATGCACAGTCATTGTATCCAATACTGCCTGTGCCATTTGGCTTGCGATGAAACGTTCCCAGATAAGCTTATATAGTCTGTACTGATCACGCGATAAGATAGACTTCAGGCTATCTGGATGACGGTAAGCGGATGTCGGGCGGATACCTTCGTGTGCATCCTGCGCCCCTTCCTTCGCCTTGGCTTTCGCCCCGCTGCCAATATATTCTTCTCCAAAGGTTTCTTTTATATAGTTGGCGGATTCTGTCTTCGCAGTCTCGGAAATACGTGTCGAATCCGTACGCATGTAAGTGATCAGACCTGTAATGCCGCCTTCTTTACGGCCTAAATCGATTCCTTCATATAGCTGCTGTGCGACCATCATCGTTTTCCTGGCGCGGAAGTTAAGCTTCCTGGCTGCCTCCTGCTGCAGGGAAGAAGTGGTGAAGGGTGCTGCCGGATTGCGTTTGCGTTCCCGCTTGTTCACCTTGTCGATCAGGAAATCTTCGCCTTTGAGCTTCGCCAGTATCTGATTGACCTCTTCCTCTGAAGCAATATTCATTTTTTCTCCATCAAGGCCGTAAAAAGCGCCTTCGAAGTTCTTTTTGCCGGATTGGAAGACCGCATCGATCGACCAATATTCTTCCGGGATAAACTCATTGATTTCCTTTTCCCGGTCAATGATCATCTTCATTGCCACTGACTGGACACGTCCGGCACTTAATCCCTTTTTCACTTTTTTCCATAGCAGCGGGCTGATATTGTAACCGACAAGCCGATCCAATATCCGCCGTGCTTGCTGTGCATCCACTAAATCCTTATCTATGCTGCGCGGATGCTTAAAGGATTCCTTTATTGCATCCTTGGTTATTTCATTGAAGACTACCCGGCAGTCAGAATTTTCATCAATATTCAAACTATGGGCCAAATGCCAGGCAATTGCTTCCCCCTCACGATCGGGGTCGGCTGCAAGGAAGACCTTTTTCACTTTTTTGGCTGCGCTTTTCAATTCCTTCAAAACCGGTCCCTTGCCGCGTATCGTAATATAACGAGGCTCATAAGAATCCTCGACATCTATAGCCATTTGGCTTTTGGGTAAATCCCTGATATGCCCCATGGATGCTTTCACTTTATATTTTTTCCCTAGATAGCGTTCGATTGTTTTCGCTTTTGCTGGAGATTCCACGATTACAAGATAATCTGCCATATTATTTCCTCCCAAGAGGTTTTCTTTTTCTGTATGTCTAATGTAAACATGCTGTTCGATAAATCTTCCCTATTATTGAATACTTATATTCCGTTTGTCAAACATAATTTGTTATTTCTTGTAACGGAACATACATAAAAAAGCTAGTTTCTACTATATAAATTGTATCCATTTCGACTTATTACGTTCCCATTCATCAAGCAGCTGACCAGGCTCGAAAATGATCCCGGCTCCATCTGAAATCATCTGATGACAGCCCGCCGTCTGGTCCTCATAAGGATCCCCAGGTATGGCAAATACATCCTTTCCTTGCTCCAAGGCATGCATCACGGTATGCATCGAACCACTCTGTTTTTTTGCTTCGATCACGAGGGTACAGAAGCCCAGTCCGCTGATGATGCGGTTTCTTTCCGGGAAATGATGCTGCCTTGGATGCTGATCCGGGTAATACTCACTGACTACAAGCTGCCCATCCTCCAGGCAGTCGAATAAGTGCCGATTAGAACGAGGGTAAACGTGACGCAAACCGCTTCCCAATACGGCTATCGTATTGCCTCCGTTACGAATCGCTGCATGATGGG
This sequence comes from Terribacillus sp. FSL K6-0262, assembly GCF_037977385.1. Lineage (NCBI taxonomy): Bacteria > Bacillati > Bacillota > Bacilli > Caryophanales > Bacillaceae > Terribacillus > Terribacillus sp. FSL K6-0262. The sequence continues at coordinate 211,275 of NZ_CP150277.1, forward strand.
CCATACTGTCGATCCCCTTCGCCATTCCGCTCACAATCGTCCATCCGGCAGCTGCTAATGGATCCAGGATATAAGCGATTTTGGCCGATGCCGACGTTGTTGGCTGACGAGTTCCCACTACGCTGATTGCAGGCTGTCTGTTGAGCAGCTCGATTCTGCCGGCAGCATAAAGGACCAGCGGCGGGTCCGGAATATGGCTTAGAATAGCAGGAAAAGCATCATCAAAGCAAGTCAGCGTCTGGAACTGCTGCATGTCCTGTTCCAACACAGCCATATGTCTTTCCTCCTGCAATTCATGGAACAAGGTGAGGGCAAATGTTTCCGGGAGCTGATAATGAAGCATCAGTTCATGAGGGGATGCATGTAGAAGATTTTCCAGTTGGGGATCGCATGTGAGGATACGCTGCATGACCTTGCGGCGTCCCCGCAGTACACGATGCAGCAGCAGTAATTTTTCACGTTTGTCCAATTTTCCACTCCTGTCTCCAAAAGATAAGAAAGCAGGCCGGCAATCGGCCCACTTTCATCTTAATGCGTTTGACAGATTTCGTACAGTCCCTTTTCTTTCAATACCTCAATCAAAGTCTCTCCCATTACCGCTGGTGTATCCGCTACTTTTACACCGCATGCTTCCAGGACCTTGATTTTTTCAGCGGCAGTTCCTTTCCCTCCGGAAATGATCGCACCTGCATGACCCATACGTTTTCCTGGAGGCGCTGTCGCACCGCCGATGAAACCGACAACGGGCTTATTCATATGCTGACGGATCCATTCGGCTGCCTCTTCTTCCGCTGTACCGCCGATTTCTCCGATCATGATGACCGCTTTTGTCTCACGATCTTCATTGAATGCCTTCAGTACATCGATGAAATCCGTTCCGTTGACCGGGTCCCCGCCGATACCTACTGCCGTGGATTGGCCAATGCCAGCCTGTGTGAGCTGATGCACCGCTTCATACGTCAATGTACCAGAGCGCGATACGACCCCGATATGCCCTTTCTTATGGATATATCCAGGCATGATGCCGATTTTGCATTCTTCCGGCGTGATGACACCCGGGCAGTTCGGTCCGATCAGTCTGGTCTTCTTGCCTTCCATCGCCCGTTTGACACGGACCATATCCATGACCGGAATATGCTCCGTGATGCAGATGACCAAATCAAGCTCGGCATCGACGGCCTCCAAAATGGCATCAGCCGCAAATGGAGCTGGCACATAGATCACAGATGCAGTGGCGCCGGTTTCATGAACTGCCTCTTTGACAGTATTATAAACAGGCACGCCTTCCACCTCGGTACCGCCTTTTTTCGGCGTGACACCAGCAACGATGCGGGTGCCGTATTCAATCATCTGCTTTGTATGGAATAACGCAGTAGACCCCGTAATACCTTGTACGAGTACTCTTGTGTCCTTATTAATAAATACACTCATGATTCATGCCTCCCCCGTTAGTTTACAAGTGCGACGATTTTCTCTGCTGCATCTGCCATGGACGCTGCTGAAGTGATATTCAATCCGGACTCATCAAGAAGCTTCTTGCCCTGCTCCACATTCGTCCCTTCCAAGCGCACGACAAGCGGAATATCCAATCCGACTTGACGGGACGCCTCAATGACGCCTTCAGCGATGACGTCGCATTTCATGATACCTCCGAAAATATTCACCAAGATGCCTTTTACATTCTGATCGGCAAGAATGATTTTGAAGGCTTCGGTTACTTTCTCTGTCGTAGCACCGCCCCCAACATCAAGGAAGTTCGCCGGATCCCCGCCGTAATGCTTGATGATGTCCATCGTAGCCATGGCAAGGCCCGCTCCGTTAACCATGCAGCCGATATTCCCATCGAGGGAAATATAACTCAAGTCATGCTTGGAGGCCTCGATTTCCTTTTCATCTTCTTCATCCAAATCGCGCAATGCGACGATATCTTTATGTCTGTACAATGCATTTTCATCAAAATTCAGCTTCGCATCCAGTGCGAGTACTTGACCATCGCCAGTGGTTACAAGCGGATTGATTTCAGCAATGGAACAATCCTTCTCAACGAAAGCCTGATACAGGCTCATCATGAACCCGACAGCTTTGTTCAGTGATTCTGGCGGAATATTAATGGCAAATGCCAATCTTCTGGCTTGATAGCCAGTCAAACCGACAACAGGGTCGATCGTTTCCCGGAAAATCTTTTCCGGTGTCTCTGCTGCAACCTCCTCGATCTCTGTACCGCCTTCTTCTGAGGCCATCATCACGACCCGGGATGTGCTGCGGTCGAGAACAAGACCGATATAATATTCTTTCTGGATATCACAGCCCTCTTCGATGAGGAGCCGCTTCACTTCTTTTCCTTCCGGGCCTGTCTGATGCGTAACAAGCGTCTTGCCTAGGATTTCCTCCGCATATGTACGAACCTCATCCAAGCTTTTCGCGACTTTTACGCCGCCTGCTTTTCCGCGTCCGCCGGCGTGGATCTGCGCTTTGACAACGCATACATTTGTGCCCAGGCTTTCAGCCGCTTCCACTGCTTCCTCGACACTGAATGCCACTTTACCAGCAGGAACAGACACACCAAATTCACGCAAAACCTCTTTGCCTTGATACTCATGAATATTCATTCTGTACCCTCCCCGTCAGATTCCGTGCAAGACCATTGTAAACGATTACTTCTGCAAAAGTCTACCAAAAACTATAGAAAAGACAGAATCTACATAAAACTTATAACAAGGGATCAGGAAGAAGGTGCCGTTTTCTGTGAAAATGCATGAAAATGCTTTCATAAGAGAATTTATGGAATAAGCGCCCGGAAATCCGGACGCTTATTTTCCCGCCTGCTTGTCTGCCTGATAAATGAAAGCGAAGACCTCGGCTACCGCTTCATAAAGATCGGCCGGAATCATTTCGTTTACTTCCAGCTCCGACAATAGGCCGACCAATGCCGGATCTTGCTGGATCGGCACCCCGTTATCCCTGGCGCGTTTTATGATGGCCTCTGCTGTCAAACCTTTTCCGCTTGCAGTGAGGACAGGTGCCCGCCGTTTGGCTGCATCATATTTCAAGGCAGCTGCTTGGCGCATGTTCCTTCTATCTGTCATATACGATAATCGACACCTTTCTGTTCGGATGATCCAGCCGCCGGACCTGTACTGATACGTTCGGATTCCTTGACATCAGCGCCGCTGATTGTATATTTAACGGAAGACAGATGATAGCCGCTTGCCTCAAGGGCGGATTTCAGCTTGTGCTGCAGCGGACGCATCACTCGTTCCGCTTGCCCATCGGCTGTATAAATATGCAGGCTGACTGTTTTTTTCTGTACATACATATCGACTGCCATGTCGTTCAAAATTGGTAAATGCAAATAAAACAAAATCCTGCAATGGTCGGAGGATAGTTTTCCATCTTCTTCTTTTCTCCCCTCAAGTTCCATCAGCAGATCTTTATCGAATCCAAAAGGCGCTCCAGGCAGCTGAAGCTGGATATAGGTCATCTGCTTATCATCATGCACTTGAAGCAGCTGGCTTCCGGTGATTTGCTGTAGAAGCGGAGCAGATAGCTCAGCTCTTTCGGCACTATGCGCTGCGTGCTGCAGCAGCAAGCCTTTCAGTGGCAATTCGGCAGTTTTCGCTTCTTTTATATCATGTTCGAATGCATATCCCACTTGCCGGAATATATCCTGCAGCAGCTGTTTGAAAAAGGCTCCATCCTTGCTCTGCTCATTCATGCTCGAAGCTTGCAGCAGATGCAGCAATTCTGTTGTCTTTGCCAATAACTGCCCGTTGCCCATTTGGCCTTTTTGCAGCTGGCTGGATATGCCTTGAACCAAGGAAACCGATTGGAAAGCTTCCAAGGAATTGCGCAGGCTTAACACAACATCGTCCGGCAGCGCACGGTCAGGAAACATGGCGAGCAGCTGCCGTACTGTCGCCAGCACAGTCTGCAAGCCATCCCGGGCTGCTGCAGTATGCTTCCCGGCACGTTGCAGCTCCGTCAGGAAACCATCCATGACAGAAGCATATGGGGATGCAGCCGCCAGCCTAGCCGTCCCCATTGCAGGTTTGTGCTGCATATTCCGGGTATCCGACAACTGCTTTTCGAATGCCAGCCATTCTTTCTGCCATGCTTCAAACGATGGGGCATTGGATGGAAAAGAGGGACGGATGGCCAGGTACAAATCCTGTTTGCCCGCCTTTGCTTCCTGGATGATCTGTTGAATCAAATGCGCCTCATGGACTGCTGGTCCGGCAGGTGAAAGCTTGCCCAGTATTTGTCTGAGCGGCATAGCCCCGTCATTTTCAGCAGTCAGGTTATCGTTCAGCTGATTCAGGGAAGCTGTCATATCCCAAGTCTGACGAGCCGCGATTGCCTGCAAAATATTTCCCGTCAAAGGCAGCTTCCGATTCATCATCAGCTGCAGCGCATCCTGCCTTGCCTGCAATGGCTGCGAGTGCGGCTGCTGCAGAAGCTGGAGGGCTTGTTTCAGCTGCGGCATAGTAAACGGCGTCTGCTGCTTCAATAAGCCTTCGACAAAGGTGCTATTCATTTTATTCGGCTTATTGCCGGTAAGCTCTATCAATTGCGGAACGCCGTTTTCCTTTCCTGGAACCTGGGGCAGGACCTGCAATAGAGGGCGATCGCCGCCCTTCTTCACTTCAAACCAGTAAGTGCCGCCTGCGGATAAAGAAGTCTGCAATTCTGCTATGACTTGCTTGGCGCCGATTTGCAGCAGCGCTTTATTGTCCGGGAAAAACTTATTTATCCTGCCGGTAACGACCTCACCCTGCTGAAAGCTTTTCTCCTGCTGCGGGTGGGTTGCAGGCGGCAGGTGACACGGCCTTTGAATGGATAAATGATGCATGATACCCCTTCCTTCTTAAGCGCGGGAAAGTTCTTTTACAGGTGCAAAACTCAATCGATGCAAGGGTGTAATACCCTGCTTTTGCAATGCCTCCAGATGCTGCTTTGTCCCATATCCCATGTTTTCCTTGAATCCATAGCCTGGATATTGTTCATCAGCCTCTTTCATCAAACGGTCCCGTGTCACTTTGGCAATGATGCTTGCAGCTGCAATGGAGACACTCCGCTGATCCCCCTTGATAAGCGATTCATGGGTACAAGGCAATTCTGCAAGCGGCATGGCATCCACAAGTACATGGTCCGGCTGGCATTTTAGTTCCGCTGCCGCTTCCAGCATTGCTTGTTTGGCAGCTTGATAGATATTTACTTCATCGATCCTTCGGCTGTCCACGATCCCCACACCATAGGAGATGCACGTATCCATGATTTGATCATATAATGCTTCCCGCTTCAGCTCGCTCAGCTGTTTGGAGTCATTCAATCCGGCTATGTAAGCATCTTTGGGCAAAATCACGGCAGCAGCAACGACAGGGCCTGCAAGCGGTCCCCTGCCAGCTTCGTCTATACCTGCGATATACTGTTTTCCTTGCTCATAACAGTCGTTTTCAAAACTGCACATCCGATTGTATCGTTCGCGAAGTTCCCTTTCCTTCTCCGCTTTTCGTCTATGCGCATCCATCAGCTTTTTGACACCTGCACGATGATCCTCTTGCCAGGAGGAGAGCATTTCCTCTGAATATGTACCATCCTGTAAATGATTACGGATCTGCTGGATCGTCAATACATCTTTCATGAACAATCTCCCTTTTCTCTATTTATCGGTCATGCACAAAAAAAATAAAGACATACATAAAGAAATATGTATGTCCGTCCTTTCATTCCGCTTCTGGCTTTTCGAAAGTCACATTCGCAATCCGTTTGCTGCGGAGATCACGAATGATGATTTCATAAGTCTTTTCATAATTGATGACGCCGCCAGCTTCCAGCGCACCTCTGAATCGCCCGATATGCGTGAACATATCGACTGTATCCATGGAAATATCCTCGATTGCATATCTTTCTGCCAATTGAGCCGGATAATGCTCTTTCAAATAACCAAGGATGAAGGTCGCCACTTCTTCCATCGGCAGAATCTGGTCCTTGATCGTTCCAATGGCAGCCAGGACAAGACCAACCTGCGGATCCTCGAATTTCGGCCAGAGAATACCCGGTGTATCAAGCAGCTCGAAGTCTTTCTTTACTTTGATCCATTGCTGCTGGGTAGTGACACCTGGGCGATCGCCTGTCTTGGCTATTTTTTTACTTGCCAGACGGTTGATGAGCGTCGATTTCCCCACATTCGGAATACCAATGATCATCGCCCTGCCCGGCGGCGGATTCTGGACACCTTTACGCTTCCATTTTTCCCGTTTGGCAGCGTGCATATCGTGTGCGCGCTGAATGACATGCTGGATGTCGCCTTTTTCATCTGCATTGACTGCGAGAGCCGGCGTTCCTTGTTCCTCATAATGACGGATCCAGGCATCGGTAGCCGATTTATCCGCCAAGTCCTTTTTCATGAGTACAACCATTTTCGGTTTGCTGCCAAGCACCTTGCGAAGCATCGGATTCTGTGATGCTTCCGGCGCCCTTGCATCCACCAGCTCGATGACAAAGTCCACGAGCTTCAGTTTTTCTTCCACTTCTCTTCTAGCTTTGGCCATATGGCCGGGAAACCATTGAATCGTCACGAGAATATGTTCCTCCTATTTTGTAAGACCGATGCGATCCAGCGGCCAGAACGTCAGCTGTACTTTACCGACAATCTTATCTTCCGGTATCAAGCCGATGTATCTGCTATCGGTTGAATTTCTGCGATTATCCCCGAGTACGAGTACATAGCCTTCCGGAATCTCCTCGTAATTGCCCGGCAAATCTTCAAGCGTGAAATCATTCGTCAAATTACCGCCATCCGTAAGTGAGGCTTTCTCACTGTCCAAATAAGGCTCATCCACGACCTCTCCGTTGATATACAATGTATCATCGATCATCTCTACATGATCTCCCGGCACACCGATGACACGTTTGATATAATCCTTCGATTCAGTCGCATGAAAGACAATGATGTCCTTCCGTTCTGGATCACCGAAGCGATAGCTGAGCTTATTCACAATCATGAAATCATTATCATGCAAGGTTGGCTGCATGGAAGGTCCGTCGACTACAATCGGAGCAAACAGGAACATCCGAACGACCACTGCAATTATTACGGCAATGATCAAAGCCTTCAGCCAATCCAGCCACTCATTTTTCTGTTTGGCCATCTATAAGCCTCCAATTGTTTAGTGAATCTATTTCGTCTATATAGCAAAAAAAGAGCTTGACGAAGCAAGCTCTCTTTTCTGGTACTTAGCGGATTTCTTTGATACGAGCAGCTTTTCCGCGAAGTTTACGTAGGTAATAAAGTTTCGCACGACGCACTTTACCACGGCGGCTGACTTCGATTTTTTCCAAGCGCGGGCTGTGAAGCGGGAAAGTACGTTCCACACCGACACCAGAGGAAATCTTACGTACAGTGAAAGTCTCTGAAATTCCACCGTTTTGACGTTTGATAACGACACCTTCGAATACCTGGATACGCTCACGTGTACCCTCTACTACTTTAGCGTGAACTTTGACCGTATCTCCGGCACGGAATTCAGGATGATCAGCGCGAAGCTGTTCTTTTGTAATGTCATGAATTAGATCCTGCATTCTATTCAACTCCTTCTCACCAATGCTCATTCTCGCAAAAACACGACAGCGGAACATCGTAATATGGCACTCACCTTTGTAAGCACAGCATTAAATATATCATATTTGCATCTTGAATTCAAAGCATTATTTAATCTTTTTGCCACTTTTTCACTAATTCCCGCTCTTTATCGGTAAGTTCTGCGTCGACAAGGAGATCGGGTCTTCTCGTAGCTGTCCGGTACAGCGATTGCTCCCGGCGCCAAGCCTCGATTTTGCCATGATCACCCGAAGTGAGGACCTCAGGCACCTGCATGCCTCGGAAATCGGCTGGCCGGGTATAATGGGGGTGCTCCAGGAGACCGGTGGAGAAAGAGTCTTCCGGGGCAGATGAAGCATTGCCCAGTACATCCGGCAGGAGCCGGACGACACTGTCGATCACTGCCATGGCACCGATTTCCCCTCCTGTCAGGACATAGTCCCCGATGGAAATTTCGTCCGTCACGAGATTCTCGCGAATGCGTTCATCATATCCTTCATAATGACCGCAAATGAAAATGAGATGCTCCTCTTTCGCAAGTTCCTCAGCCTTCTTTTGGTTATACGGCTCACCCTGCGGGCACATGAGTATGACACGGGGCTTGGCTGATCCTTCGGTCACATGCTCTATTGCATCGAATATCGGCTGGGGGGCCAAGACCATGCCAGCTCCGCCGCCGTATGGATAATCATCGACTTTTTTATGCTTGTTGGTCGTGAATTCCCGGAAATTCACAAGATTCGGCTGAAAGGCCCCGAGGTCTTGGGCCCGTTTCAGGATGGAGTGCTGCAGCACGCCGTCGAACATCTCCGGAAATAGTGTCAGAATGTCAATTTTCATAGATCCAGCAATCCTTCCATCGGTTCGATCACGATGCGCTTGCCATCGACATCGATTTGCTTGACGACCGGCTCGATATACGGCACCAGCAAATCTTTCTGTTTCGGACGCTGCACAACCCATACATCATTTGCGCCAGGGGACAGGATTTCTTTCACCTTGCCAAGCTCCTCGCCTTCGACTGTCTCCACTGTACAGCCGATGATCTCATGATAATAAAACTCATTTTCTTCCAATTCACCAAGCTGATCCTCGCGCACTTTCAGGATGCCGCCTTTCAATCCTTCCACTTGATTGATGGAGGTATACCCTTGGAAAGTAAGCAAATCGAATGATTTATGCTGTCTATGCGTATTCACAATCAGCTTTTGCGGTTTGCTGTCCTCATCCTGGAACCAGTACAGTTCTTCCCCAGGCGCGAAGCGTTCATCAAAATCGGTGATCCGAACGACCCTGACCTCTCCTGCTATGCCATGGGTATTGACGACTTTTCCTACATTAAACATCTTCATTTCCATTGTATATCACCTTCATTATTCGATCCGGATGACAATGCCATCTTGGATGACGATTTTCTGCGTTGTAAGCTCGTCCCACTTCATGCCTACTTCAACTTCAACAAGAGCTTCAACCTCTTGGATCATGATTTCACTGCCGATCGGCAGCACATCCAGCTGCGTCAGCTGGAAAGCGATCGAAGACGCTTTTTCCTTGCGCTTTTGGATTTCTGCTTGGAAACGTCTGTGTACATCCTGCTTGGATACACCTTGTTTCTTTTCAAGTTTTCGTTTCTCGAACAACAGCTGTTGACACTCTTGGTCAAGTTGATGCGCCGATCTTTGAAGACGTTCCCTTATGGCTGCTTTGCTGGATTCGGTGATTACTTCATCGACGCGCAAGCTTCTGATTATCTTCATCGGTCACCTGGCTTTCTGCTGACAAAGCTTTTTTGACATGGTAAAAAAGGGAAAGGTTTCCCTCTCCCTTTTACAATATGTCCAGATAAATGCGTTTATCGTGATTGTCGGATGCGGCGCGCAGCACTGTACGCAGGGCACGTGCATTGCGGCCGTCCTTACCGATCACCTTGCCAATATCAGATTCATGCACTTGAAGCTGATAGATGACCTTATGCTGTTCTTCCCTTTGGTGCACGACGATCTGCTCGGGAAAATCAACAAGCGGAGCAACCATCGCTTCAATGAGTGCTTTCAGAATCGATCAGCCCTTTACTTCTGGTTTTTTGATTCGTGGAACTTTTTCAAAATACCTTCGTTAGAGAAAAGGTTGCGAACTGTGTCGCTTGGCTTCGCACCTTTAGCCATCCAGTCGAGTGCTTTCGCTTCATCCATTTTAACCTCAGCCGGGTTGACTGTAGGATTATATGTTCCGATTTGCTCGATAATACGTCCGTCACGAGGAGAACGAGAATCAGCAACTACGACACGATAGAAAGGGTTTCTTTTGGAACCCATACGTTTTAGACGAATTTTAACTGCCATGTTGTTGCACCTCCAAAATAATGTTTCTCACAAGATATGATTGTATCAGATTAAATAATCACTGTAAAGGGTTTTTACATTACATAAAAGGAAATTTCATTCCGCGCCCTTTTTTGCCCTTTTGCATGTTCGTCATTTGCTTCATCATTTTCTTCATATCCTCGAATTGTTTCAGCAGACGATTGACTTCGGAAACACTGCGCCCGGAGCCTTTGGCAATCCGTTTCTTGCGGCTGGCATTGATCAAGGACGGCTCCTGCCGCTCCTTGCGCGTCATCGATTGGATGATGGCCTCCACATGCACGAGCTGCTTCTCATCCAGCTGGACGTTCTTCATATTCTTCATTTTGCCTGCGCCCGGGAGCATGCTCAATAAATCATCAAGCGGCCCCATCTTTTTCACCTGGCTCATCTGCTCGAGGAAATCATCGAATGTAAAGCTCATGCTGCGCATTTTCTCTTCCAATTCGCGCGCCTGCTTTTCGTCCACATTTTCCTGGGCTTTCTCGATCAGGGACAGGACATCCCCCATACCAAGGATACGGGACGCCATCCGTTCTGGATGGAAGGCCTCCAGCTGATCTGTCCGCTCGCCCATACCGACGAACTTGATCGGTTTCCCGGTGACAGCCCGGATGGATAAAGCGGCCCCGCCTCGTGTATCACCATCAAGCTTGGTCAAAACAACCCCGGAAATGTCCAGTTGCTCATCGAAGCTTTCGGCTACGTTCACGGCGTCCTGACCTGTCATCGCATCGACGACGAGGAAGATTTCCGCCGGGTTCACATCCGTCTTGATCTGTATCAGTTCATCCATCAGCTTTTCATCTACGTGCAGACGGCCGGCTGTATCGATGATGACATAATCATGATGTTCTTCTTTCGCTTTCTTGATTGCCTCGTTGGCAATATCGACTGGATTCGCATCCGTACCCATGGAGAATACCGGCAGATTCAGCTGTCTGCCAAGTGTCTCCAGCTGATCGATGGCAGCCGGACGGTAGACGTCCGCTGCAACGAGCAATGGGTTCCGGTTATGCTTTTTGCGCAGCAGGTTCGCCAGTTTCCCTGTCGTGGTCGTTTTACCTGCACCCTGCAATCCGACCATCATGATGACAGTCGGCGGCCTATCGGCAACCGCGATCTTGCTCTGCTCGCCGCCCATGAGCTGTGTCAGCTCCTCCTGGACAACCTTGATGACCTGCTGACCAGGTGTAAGGCTCTCCATCACTTCCTGACCGACAGCCCGTTCCTTGATTTTATTGATCAGCTGCTTGACAACCTTGAAGTTGACGTCCGCTTCCAAAAGCGCAAGCCGTACTTCCCGAGTCATTTCTTTTACATCTTGTTCAGTGACTTTACCGCGCCCGCGTATTTTTTGGATCGTGCTCTGCAGTCGGTCGGCTAATCCTTCAAATGCCATGGAATCGACCTCCTAATCTAATTCTTTTATCTTTTGGATGAGATCTTTTGCACCAGACTGGTCATTGGCATCAACTGTTCCTTCCAATTCATCCAGCAGTGCGCTTCTCTCCTTGAAGCGATCATACAGATGCAGCTTTTTCTCGTAGCTTTCGATCATCGCTTCGGTGCGCCTGATATTATCATAGACTGCCTGGCGGGATACATCGAATGATTCGGCAATCTCCCCCAATGACAGATCCTCTAAATAATACATTTCCATATAACTGCGCTGCTTCGGCGTAAGCAGTGCCTGATAAAAATCGAATAAATAATTCATACGAGTCGTTTTCTCCAACATGCGCCGCACCCCTTGTTAAGTGAAATGCCTTTACAAAAATTGTAGCCAAATGAGCGTGCAGCTGTCAAGAAACTGCTACTCTGCCTGCTCCTCATCCTGCATCAAGTCGGCGAACAAGCCGTATACGAAGGCATTCGGATCGAATTCCTGCAAGTCCTCCATCTGTTCACCAAGCCCGACGAACTTGACTGGAATCTGCATCTCATTACGGATGGCCAGGACAATACCACCCTTGGCTGTCCCATCCAGCTTGGACAGCACGATACCGGATACCTTTGCCGTCTCCTGGAATGTCTTCGCCTGTGCGAGTGCATTCTGTCCCGTAGTCGCATCAAGGACAAGCAATACTTCATGCGGCGCACCTGGTACCTCGCGTTCGATGACGCGATGCACTTTGTTCAGCTCATTCATCAGATTCACTTTATTCTGCAATCGGCCGGCAGTATCACAAAGAAGGACATCCGCACCGCGTGCTTGCGCCGCCTTGATGCCATCATAGATGACGGCTGCCGGATCACTTCCGGCATTATGGCGGATCACTTCGACACCTGTACGCTCTCCCCATACTTGCAGCTGTTCGATCGCACCGGCTCTGAATGTATCCCCCGCCGCCATGACGACTTTCTTGCCTTCCTGCTTGAGCTTATATGCCAGCTTACCGATGCTGGTCGTCTTTCCGACACCGTTGACACCGACAAATAAGTAAATCGTAAGGCCATCCTCGTTGACGGTCAGTTTCTGCGGCTGTTCCTCTTCGTCCCCCTGGTAGATTTCCACCAGTTTTTCCGAGATGACGTCCTTCAATTGACTGCTGTCCTTGATATTCCGGCGCTTTGCTTCCATCCGTAGCTCATCGACCAAATCCATCACGGTGTTCACACCGACATCGGAGGCGATCAAGACCTCTTCTAATTCCTCGAAGAAGTCCTCATCCACTTTCCGATAGCGCGCCATCAGATTATTCATCCGGTCGGAGAAGGAGGTACGTGTCTTCTTGAGACCTTCCTTGTATTTTTCGGGTGTTTTTTCTTCTGTTTCATTGTTCGTGTTGGAGAATCTGTTTTTCAATTTCTGAAAAAAGCTCATATTGTTCTTCCTTTCTTATACCTTCACTAATGCCGGTGCATCCTCCAGACGGACAGATACTAGCCTGGAAACTCCAGATTCCTGCATCGTCACACCGTAAAGGACATCTGCCTCCTCCATTGTACCCTTTCTGTGGGTGATGGCAATGAACTGGGTCTTTTCACTGAATTGCTTCATATATTGCGCAAAGCGGCTGACGTTTGCATCATCCAGTGCTGCCTCCACCTCATCCAGGATACAGAATGGCACAGGCCTCACCCGCAGGATGGAGAATAGCAAGGCAATTGCTGTCAAAGCACGTTCCCCGCCTGAAAGCAGCCCCAGATTCTGAAGCTTCTTGCCTGGTGGCTGGGCGATGATATCGACCCCTGTCTCCAGCAGATTGCCAGAATCGGTCAGCTTGAGTTCTGCATGGCCGCCGCCGAAGAGCGAGCGGAATACTTCCGTGAATTCCGTTTTGATCTTCGTGAACACATCCTCGAACAGACGCTTCATCTCTTCATCCATTTCATCGATGACAGCAAGCAGTGTCGCTTTCGCTTGATAAAGGTCGTCCTTCTGTTCGGTAAGGAAGCTGTACCTTTCATTGATTCTGTCAAACTCCTCGATCGCTCCCACATTGACTGTACCAAGTTCTGAAATAGCACGCTTGATGAGTTTCACTTCTGTTTGGGCAGCTTCGATATCTTCCGCCCTCCCGAATGCAGCCAGTGCTTTCTCAAAGGTCAAGGAGTAGCTTTGCTGCAAGTTCATCAGACGATTCTCAAGCTCCACATCCAAACGGTTGGAACGGACCTCCTGATCCTGAACCTGCTGGACCAGGTTCTGATGGAGACGATTCGCTTCCTTGACAGAGAGTTCCTCTTGCTGCACCAGCTCATGACGCTCCTGGCGCTCGGCTTTACGCTCTTCGATCAAGGTTGTCGTTTGCTGCTTATGCAGCTGCTTCACCTTGATCAACTCGATTATCTCTTCCTCCGTCTGGCCATTCCCGGTAACCTCGGCCATTTGCTGCAATAGCTGCTGCTGTTCTTCGTATTTCCGTTTGGTCTCCTCCAGCTGCTTTGTAAGCTCCGCCAGTCTTTGCTGCTGATTCTCCAGCTTCGCAAGACTTTCTGCTGAACGTATCTGAAGGGCTTGCTGCTCTTTTCGTTTGGTCTCTTTCGTCTGCTGCCAAGCCTGATGGGCTTCTGTCAGCTCGCTGATTTCCTGCTGTATATCCTGAAGCTGCCCATCCAAATCGGCAAGCTCGGCCTCGAGCTGCTCAATGCGTTTCTCGACCTCTTCCCGTTCTGCATCATACTGGGCATTATCCTGATCATACATTACAAGATTATCATTGGCATGCATGAACCGGATATTCGTTTCGGTGTATGCAGCTTGAAGCTCCTGCTCTGCTTCCTGCAGCTGCTTCAAGTCCTGACGTGTTTCTTCTGCCGAAGCCTCCAACTGCTGAAGTTCTTCTTTCAGCTGGGCTACTTTCCGTTCGAAGACTTCCGTCCTTGCTTGGAAATCGGACAGTTTTTCCGTAACTTCCTGCATTTCCTTCTCCCTGGTGAACAATGATTGCGTGTTGCGCTTCTGCGCTCCCCCAGTCATCGATCCACCCGGATTCACCACATCTCCAGTCAGCGTAACGACACGATACCTCCTGCCCAAGGCAGCGGCAATCGCATTGGCATGCTGAAGATCTTCTGCGATGACAACATTGCCCAAAAGGAAGTCCACTGCCGGCTTATACACTGCATCGACCCGGATAAGATCTGCCGCAATGCCGACAAACCCTTCCCGATTAGCAGCATTCGCCACTACATTCGCCGGAATCTGCTTCGGCTGAATCGAAGATAGCGGTAAAAATGTCGCCCGGCCATTGGACGTCTGCTTCAGCCAGTTGATTGCCTGACGCGCACTGGCTTCGTTATCGACCACGATATGCTGCGCTTGTCCGCCAAGTGCTGTTTCCATCGCAGTCACATATGCCGAAGGCACATCGATCAATTCGATGACAGCTCCTTCGATGCCCGCGAGCTTTTCTTCCTGGCGTGCCTTGAGCACTGCTTTCACTCCTTGGAAGAAGCCCTGGAACTCTTCCTTCATTTCCTGCAGCATCTCCTGCTTCGAACGGAGCTTCTCGATATGCTGGTATCCAGTATAGAGCCTGCTCTGTGCATCCTGATACTGCTCACGCTTTTTGGCAGCTTCCAAGCGGAGTGAATCCGCCTTTTCCTCAGCCTGCTCCCTATTGGCAGCAGCCTCTGCCAAGCTTGCTGCCAGCTCATCCCGCTTCGCACTGATCTCGTCACGATTCTGAACGACATCCTTGTATTTCGTACGCTGACGATCCTTTTTCGCATCGATCCCTGTAAGCTGCTGCCGGAGTGAATTCGTTTCATTCCGCTTGGCGGCTTGCTCATTCAGCAAATCGATATAATCACTTTTCTTTTCCTCGATCTGTTCACTCAGATCCTCCTGCGTACGGGACAGCTGCTTGTCCAAGGTCCTGAGATCCGACTTGATCGCCTTGTTTTCCGTTTCCAACGCTGCCAGTGCAGCTTGTTCCTGCTCCAGCTGTTTCAATTGCTTTTCGAGCGTATGTCCCAGCTGCTCCGTGTCTCTCTCCAGCTTCTCCTTGTTCTCCGCCAGGTGCTTGGATCGTTCGTTCAGCAGCTGTTTCTTTCCTTCGAGATTCTCCAATTCCTGTGTGACGATGAGCAAGGAAGCCTGCAATTCATCTATGGAAGCATCCAGTGCCTGCAGCTCCGTTTTCTCAGACTCCAGCAGCTGCTCTTTCTCATTGATTGATTGCTTCTGACTTTCCAGCTCCTGCTTATTCTTCCCGAGCTCCTGGAGGACAGCTTGCCATTCCTTATGTAATTGCTCGATTTCGGCAACAAGCAATCCAATTTCGACATCCTTCAGCTGTGCTTTTTTCTCCAGAAAATCTTTTGCGATGGCAGCCTGTTCCCGCAATGGTTCAAGCTGACCTTCAATTTCATACGTAATATCTTCCACCCGGTTCAGGTTTTCCTGTGTTTCGGCTAGTTTATATTCTGCTTTCTTTTTGCGCTGCTTATATTTCAAAACGCCGGCAGCTTCTTCAAAGATCGATCGCCGCTCCTCCGGCTTGGAGTTCAGGATTTCCTCCACCTTCCCCTGACTTATGATGGAAAAGGCTTCCCTGCCCAGTCCGGAACCCATGAACAAATCAATGATATCCTTCAGGCGGCAGCTTTGGTTGTTGATCAAAAATTGGCTTTCCCCAGAACGGAATACCCGTCTGGTCACACTCACTTCCTGATACTCCAGCGGTAACGTCTGGTCAGCATTGTCCAATACGAGTGTCACTTCCGCTACATTCAGTGCTTTTCTCGTATCACTGCCTTGGAAGATGATATCTTCCATCTTGGATCCGCGCAGGCTTTTTGCCGACTGCTCGCCTAATACCCAGCGGATGGCATCGGTAATATTGCTTTTACCGCTCCCGTTCGGACCTACCACTGCTGTTACCCCTGGCACGAAATCCAGGGTCACTTTTTCGGCAAATGATTTGAATCCGACGGTTTCTAATCGTTTCAGGAACATACTCATTCTCCTATATGAAAGCTTTTCGCTTATTTCTGCATTGTGATTGATTTTTTCTTTCGTTTTTAACTTGTTTATTTTATCATAAACTAAAGGTACATAATAGGTATCAATTACGTCAAAGGAGGCTCACCCATGAAGCTCGAACAAGCATCAGAGGAGAACCTGGCCACGCTCATCAACGGCATTGCCGACCGGCTTGTCGTCGTCAACCGCTCCATCATGCAGCCGGAGGATTACCAGCTTGCCAATTACCATGAAATCAAGGAATTATATGATCATATCGAATCAAAAGGACAGCTCACCGTCTCGGAGACAGAGGCATTCATCCAGGAGCTGGCGAATTACCGTAAATAAAAAACGGCGGAGAGCAGCTTTGTTCTCCGCCGTTTTTCTATCCTTGCAGGGCTTCCAATGCAATCCTGGCAGCCTGCTGTTCTGCTTCTTTCTTCGTGCGGCCGACACCTGTACCAGCCAGATCCCCTTGGATCCTCAGCTCCGCCACGAACTCCCGATTGTGGGCAGGGCCCCTTTCATCGATGATCGAATACGTGATCACTTTGTCCTTGTCCTGCTGGATGACCTCCTGCAGCTTGCTCTTGTAATCCATCGCATGTGAAAAAGCACCTTGGCTGATTTTCGGAAAGACGATCTTTTCGAAGAATCCAAGCACCACCTCGAAATCCTGGTCGAGATATAACGCACCGACAAACGCCTCAAAAACATCGGCCAGCAACGCAGGACGAGTTCTGCCGCCGGTGCGCTCTTCCCCTTTGCCGAGAAGCACATAAGCACCAAGATCCATTTCTTTGGCGAACAGGACAAGGGATTCCTCCCTGACGATAGCAGCGCGGAGCTTCGTCATATTCCCTTCCGGCATATCCGGATAATGCTTGTACAAGAATTGGGACACACCAAGCTCCAGTACCGCATCGCCCAGGAATTCCAAGCGCTCGTTATCCGTCTTTTTCAGGTGGCGATGTTCATTCACATAAGATGAATGGGTCAAGGCATTCTGCAACAAAGCTTCATCATGGAAATGTATCCCGAGCTTCTCCTGCAGTGTAGATAAGTTCATTCTGCTGTCCCCACTTTCCAATTGGTGTGATGATGCGGAGAAAGTCCCGCCTGGATTCAAGCGGGACTTTCCTATGCATCATATTTAAATCTTACTGTTTGCTGTTTATGTAGTTTACAGCGTCGCCAACAGTAGCGATTTTTTCCGCATCTTCATCAGAAATTTCCATGTCGAATTGATCTTCCAATTCCATAACCAATTCCACCACATCAAGGGAATCTGCTTCTAGATCTTCTTTGAAAGAAGCCTCTAGTGTTACTTTGGATTCGTCTACATCAAGACGATCAACTACGATTTGTTTTACTTGCTCGAATACATCTGCCATAGGAAATTCACCTCCCTTCAGTATTATAGGACATTTTGTCCCGGAACACTATAGTTTTTTCAATCAGTTACATTACCATACCGCCATCGATATGCAGCGTCTGGCCCGTCATGTAATTACTGTCCTCGGATGCAAGGAAGCGCACGACACGTGCGACATCTTCCGGTTTGCCCGGCTTGCCAAGCGGAATCATGCTTTGCATAGCCTGTTTTTGCTCATCCGTCAGCTCATCCGTCATATCTGTCGTGATGAATCCGGGAGCGACAGCATTCACAAGGATATTCCTTGCGGCTAATTCCTTGGCAGCTGTTTTGGTGAAGCCGATGACACCAGCTTTGGCTGCAACATAATTCGCCTGTCCAGGATTGCCGCTCACACCAACGATGCTGGCTACATTGATGATGCGTCCGGATTTTTGTTTCATCATCTGACGTGTGACTGCTTTGGTACAGAGGAACACGCCCTTGAGATTTGTCTGGATGACCGCATCGAATTCGGATTCTTTCATGCGCATCAGCAGGTTATCACGTGTGATGCCGGCGTTATTCACTAGTATGTCCAAGCTGCCGAAAGCTTCGATGGTCTGCTTGACCATTTCTTTAACGCTTTCTTCTTCTGCTACATTCGCCTGGATCACAATCGATTCCTGCCCGAGAGCGCGGACTTCCTCGGCAACCGCTTCTGCCTTTTCTTTGCTTCCCGAGTAGTTCACCGCTACGTTCACGCCATTACGTGCTAGTTCCAAGGCGATTTCCCTGCCGATTCCCCGGGATGCACCTGTAACAAGTGCCGTTTTGCCTGTAAGCATCATTCTTCCTCCTTGTACCACGCCAAGAATGCTTGCAATGATTCAGGATCTTGCACATTGAAAGTAGTCGTACGGCGGCTGATTTTTTTCACTAATCCGCTGAGCACTTTGCCATTCCCCACTTCCACGATGGCATCCAGCTCATCATTTTGAAGCATGTTGACAATTGTCTCTTCAAAGCGGACCGGAGAGTATAACTGCTGCACGAGCAGCTGTTCGATTTCTTTTTGATCCAATACTTTTTCTGCTGTCACGTTCGCATAAACCGGAATCGATGCATCTGCTTTTTCCACATCTGCCAATACAGATGCGAATTCCTCTGCAGCTTGTTTCATCAATCTGGAATGGAATGGACCGCTCACATTCAGCGGAAGCACACGTTTTGCCCCTGCTTCTTTCAAAAGCGGTTCGGCAAGCTCGATTCCTTTTTTCGTACCGGAAATGACAACCTGGCCAGGACAGTTGATATTGGCAGCATCGACGATTTCGCCATGCTCCTTGTCAACCGTCTCAAGAGCAGCCCTGATATCTTCCAAACTTAATCCCAGCACTGCAGCCATGGAGCCTTGTCCTGCAGGATATGCTTTTTCCATCAGCTGTCCGCGTTTGTTGACGAGCACAGCCGCATCCTCGGCGCGAAATACGCCCGCTGCAACAAGTGCACTGTATTCACCCAAGCTATGTCCAGCCGCAACGACAGGTCGAACGCCCTCGTTTTGCAGTACTTGATAGATGGCAGCGCTTGTCAGGAGCAATGCCGGCTGGGCATTTTCCGTCTTTGTCAGCTCTTCGGCCGGTCCGTCGAACATCAGCGGTGTAATCGGCTGGGGCAATAGTTCATCCGCAGCCTGGAATAGACTTTTCACTTCTTCATATGCATGATACATTTCCTGTCCCATACCCACTGCTTGTGAGCCTTGGCCGGGAAATACAAAAGCTACTCGTTTCACTTATGCTTCCTCCTCATCTTTCTTGATGCCTTGTATGGTCTCTTCAATGATTTTTGTAACATTCTTTTCAGCCATTTGCTTTGTTTGCTGGATGGCAACCTGGATGGCACGCGCATTGGAGGAGCCGTGCGCTTTTACAACAGGTGCAGCTAGCCCGAACAAAGCCGCCCCGCCATATTCGGAATACTCCGTGCTGGCTTTGAGTTCCTTCAGCTCGGGTTTCATCATTCCGGCAGCAAGTTTTGTCTTCATATTCTTCAGGAAGGCTTTCTTGATCATCGAGAAGAACATCATTGCTGTACCTTCCGTCGTTTTCAGGGCGATATTGCCGCTGAAACCATCTGTAACCACCACATCATAATCTCCGGAAAGGAAGTCCCGTCCTTCGACATTGCCGACGAAATTGATCGGTGCTTTGCTGAGAAGCTCGAATGCCTTTTTCGTCAGGTCATTGCCCTTGCCGTCCTCCGTACCGACATTGAGCAATCCCACCCGCGGATTTTCTATTCCCCGGACCTTCTCTGCATAGATGGAGCCCATTACGCCGTATTGTAATAGATGATTCGCTTTTGCGTCAATATTGGCACCGACGTCGAGTAAAACAAAGCCTTTACCATCCACTGTCGGTAGTGTCGGTGACAACGCTGGACGTTCAATGCCTTTGATACGGCCTACGATCATCAGCCCCGCCGTCATCAGCGCACCTGTATTCCCTGCCGAAATGCAAGCATCCGCACGTCCTTCTTTCACTTCCTGTGCGGTCAATACAAGTGATGACTGCTTTTTGCGGCGGATGGCCCGTACAGGCTCGTCATCAGCTGTTATGAACTCCTCGGTATGTATGATCCGGATATTCGCCGGACGGACCTCGCCGAGATGCGGTTCGATCTTATTTTGATCCCCAACAAGTGTCAGCTCCAAAGAAGCATCTTTTGTTGCAGCAAGCACGGCACCTTTGACTATTTCTTCCGGTGCGTGGTCGCCCCCCATTGCATCGATTGCGATTCGCATAACTTATTTCCCTTCTTTGACGCTTGAGCGGAACATCTCAAACGTACCTTTGAATACTTGTTCTTGATCCACAGCACTATCCACCTGGATGACCGTCCGCTTCCTGTCCTGCCGGATCACCTTTGCTTTTGCCACTACCCTCTCATGGAGTTTCACTTGTCTGGTGAAGGTGATCTCGGAATGGAAAGTGAGTGCTAACGGATCATCGATCAGCGCGACAGCCAGGGAATTGGCCTGCGCAAACAGATGATGCCCCCTGGCAATCTGGTTCCGCGTGAAAACATGCTCTGGTTTGATATCCAATATGCTGATTGCCCGTTCATCCAGTTCCAAATCTATGATTTCCCCGATTACTTCATCGATATTGATGGATTTCACGGTTTCATTCCATTGGGAATTGGCAACGTGCTTGATTCGCTCCCTTAATTCCGGAATCGTCAGTTCCATCCTGTCCAGCCGGATCGTCTGGATGCTGACGCCGAATTTCTTAGCCAATTCCTCGTCTGTGATGAACGGTGTTTTTTCAATCGTTTCCCGGAGTAAGTCCTGTCTTTCTTTTTTGCTTCTTCTCATATCTCCACCGCCAAAATTAAGACTAGGTACTAAAAGTAATATATAATAGCAGCCCAGAATTTGCAACCGCCGTTTTAGTCCAATACGTTCCCATTCAGGGAAAACTCTGCGTCCAGGGCTTGTAATAGATTGCGATAAGACGGATCATTTTCCAGTCTGTTCTCCGCAATGATCTCTTCTGCATCTTTGCGTGCCGTTTCCAATGCACGATAGTCATGAACCATATCGCCTACTTTGAATTCCGGTATACCGCTCTGTTTTTTACCGAAGAAATCGCCAGGTCCTCGAAGCTGCAGATCTTGTTCGGAAAGCTCGAACCCATTATTTGTTTCTGTCATGATGCGCATCCGCTCTTTGCCGATTTCCCCTTTCGGTTCGGCTATCAGGATGCAATAGCTTTGGGCATCTCCCCGGCCCACACGACCGCGAAGCTGATGCAGCTGGGATAAGCCGAAGCGCTCCGCATCATAGATGATCATCAAGGTGGCATTTGGCACGTTGACCCCTACTTCGACTACCGTGGTCGAAACCAGCACTTGCGTCTCATTGGCCGCGAATTCCTTCATCACTTCTTCTTTTTCATCGGCCGGCAGACGCCCGTGCATGAGTCCGACACGGATATCAGGCTCAAACACCGCCGAGAGCATCTGATGCAAATCGACTGCATTCTGGATGTCCAGCTTGTCCGATTCTTCGATGAGCGGGCTGATCACATATGCCTGATGACCTGCTGCAACCTCCTTCCTGATGAAATCCAGCACCCTGTCAATCGTATTTTCCTTCACCCAATAGGTTTCTATTTCTTTACGGCCGGCCGGCATTTCATCGATGGCCGAAACGTCCATGTCGCCGAAAGCAGTGATTGCAAGGGTTCGCGGTATCGGAGTGGCTGTCATGAACAGCACATCAGGATGCAGACCTTTATCACGAAGCGTCCGTCTCTGGGCAACCCCGAAACGATGCTGCTCATCTACGATAGCGAGAGCAAGGTCACGGAAATGGACTTCCTCCTGGATCAGTGCATGAGTCCCCACCAAAATATCCACTTCCCCATTGGCAATTTGTTCAAGGACAGCTTTGCGGCGTTTCCCTTTGACGCTCCCGGTCAAAAGTGCCACTGTAGCAAAACCATCGAGCATGCCTGCAAGGGATTCGGCATGCTGTTCAGCCAGGATTTCAGTCGGCACCATGATCGCCCCCTGTTTCCCCGCTGTCACTGCCGCATACAGCGCAACCGCTGCAACCGCTGTTTTACCCGAGCCAACGTCCCCTTGCAGCAGACGATTCATTCGATATGGTGATTTCAGATCACGCATGATTTCCTTCAATACACGCTGCTGCGCGTTGGTCAGCGTAAAAGGCAATGTGGCAACGAATGCTTGCACCCTCTCATTGTCAAAGTCCAAGCTTCCCCCGGCAGAAGCTTCCCGTTTCCGTTTTCGGATGAATTGCATCTTCAGCTGGAAAAGAAGGAATTCTTCATATGTGAAGCGCCTCCTCGCATGGGCCAATGCCCTTCTGTCAGGTGGGAAATGCATATGCTGCAGCGCTGTTTTGCGATCAGGCATTTTGTATGCTGTCAAATAGGATGAAGGAAGGATTTCTTCGATTTCTTCGTCATATTGTTCCAGTGCCTGTTTCACACTTTTTTGCAGCTGTCTAACCGTCACCGACCCCTTCACTCCATAAACAGGCTGGACAGGCGTCAGTTCATCCGCTCCGCCGACCTTGAAGTTGCTGACCGTGATCTGCAGGCGGTGCTGATCCCATTTTCCCGTCATCGTCACTTTCCGGCCCGGCAGCAGCTGTTTCTGGGCAAATGCACGATTGAACATGATCGCCTTCACCGCAACATTTTCAACCAAAAGCGTCACAGTCAATTTGTTTTTCTTCCGTCCATAGTATTGCACATGGGCCGGGGAGGCGATTTCACCTTCAATCGTCACTTTATCGTCATGAATCAGTTCTGCGAGCGGCTGTACATCGAAAATGTCATAGCGATATGGCAGATGAAAAAGGAGATCTTCGACTGTGAAGATCCCCATATTCGCCAATCCTTCCGCAAGCTTCGCACCGATCCCCTTGACCTGATCAACCGGTTGCTTCAACACATTCCTCACTCTTTCCCTTTCTTAATTC
Source organism: Terribacillus sp. FSL K6-0262 (assembly GCF_037977385.1). Lineage (NCBI taxonomy): Bacteria > Bacillati > Bacillota > Bacilli > Caryophanales > Bacillaceae > Terribacillus > Terribacillus sp. FSL K6-0262. The sequence goes on from NZ_CP150277.1 coordinate 234,531, forward strand.
CATTGATCATAGCCGCCAGTCTCCGTCCAGTCGGCGTGTCTGCCAGACCGCCTTCTGCTGTTTCGCGAAGCGCCGATGGCATAGACTGACCGATCCGATACATGGCTCCGATCACCTCATCACATGGAATCCTGCTCGTGATGCCTGCCAGAGCCATGTCAGCTGATACGATGGCATTGGAAGCGCCAGCTGCATTCCGTTTCACACATGGAACTTCCACCAAGCCAGCCACCGGATCACAAACAAGCCCCAGCATGTTCTTCAGCGTTATCGCGAATGCCTCCGCGCTTTGCTCCGGTGTGCCTCCTGCCATTTCCACAACGGCTGCGCTGGCCATGGCAGCAGCAGACCCAACCTCAGCCTGACAGCCTCCTGCAGCACCGCTGATGGAGGCATTGTTCGCCACAACGAATCCGAATGCCCCGGCGGTAAACAGAAAACGAACCATTTGTTCGCGTGTGGGATTCAATCTTTCCTTCACTGCGAACAATGCTCCAGGCACGCATCCGGCGCTGCCTGCAGTCGGTGTTGCACAGATCATCCCCATTGCTGCATTCACTTCATTCGTCGCGACAGCTTTACTCACCGCATCCAATAACAGATGACCGGAAAGCGTATTGCCTTTTGCCATGTATTGCTGCAGCAAAACGGCATCATTCCCAGTCAATCCAGAATGGGAGGTCACTCCCTTCAGTCCTCGCTCCACCGCTTCTTCCATTATCTTCAGATTGCGTTCCATCTGTCCCATGACGTCCTCGCGGGAACGCTGATGGATATCCATCTCCTGCCGTATCATGACCTCCGATATCGATATGCTGTCCGCATTTGCTTGTTCAAGCAATTCCGCTACATTGCGAAACATATGTCACTCCTCCTGTTCAATTGATCAATCGCGATACACGATTGATATGAGACGCTTTCTCCAGAATGTGCATGACATCATCCTCCACATTCTGATCCGTCTCGATCACCATAAGCGCATCCTTCCCGACATCCTTCCGGGAAACCTCCATATGCGCAATATTGATTTCGTGCTGTGCCAATATTTGTGTCACAGAAGCTATTGCACCAAAGCGATCATTGTGCATGATCAAAATAGCCGGTTTATTTCCTGACATACGCAGTTCAAATCCGTTAAGCTCCGTGATTTCCACTTTTCCGCCGCCGATGGAAACACCGACCAGCTCCATGCTGCCATCGTCTGTACCCAGCTTCACCCTTGCCGTGTTTGGATGTTCAGTGGCAGCTGTATCTTCAATGAATTCTATTTTCATATTTCGTTTGTCAGCTGTTTCCAGTGCGAACCTGATCCGGTCATCATCGGTGTCATAACCAAGCAAACCGCCGACAATCGCCAAATCAGTACCATGCCCGCGATACGTCTTTGCAAATGAACCGTATAAATGAATCGTCGCCCAAGTCGGCTCTTTCCCGTAAATCAATCTTGCGGCACGCCCGATACGGGCAGCGCCGGCAGTATGGGAACTGGATGGACCGACCATGACCGGTCCGATGATATCGAATACGGATTGATATTTCATAGGCTCACTCCTCCTGTGTCTATTTTATCATGCATCACACATATGTTCCTACTGCAACCAATGAAAAAAGCTCCTGTCAAGGAGCTTTCCCCACTCTTATTCAACTGCGACCAAGTACGTGTATACAGGCTGATTGCCTTCATGGATTTCCAGCTCCGCCTCCGGGAATTCCTCTTCGACGAAATCCTCCAGGCGGTCATCCGTTCCGGCCGCATCTTCCCCGCGGATAACCGTAATCAATTCATCTTCGTCAGTGACCATCTGCCCAAGCAAGAGCTCAAGGGCTTCGTCCGCAGAAGAAGCAGCGGAAATGATCTTACCTTCCAAAATAGCAATGAATTGTCCTTCCTTGATTGCGACACCTTCGATTGTCGTATCACGAACAGCATGTGTCACTTGTCCGGATTTCACTTGCGAAATTGCTTCTATCATAGCTTCGGCATTGTTGTCTGCCTCTTGGGAAGCATCAAAGGCAAGCAAAGAACGCATACCTTGAGGAATCGTCTTCGTCGGGACAACAAATGCTTGCACTTCCGCCATTTTAGCTGCCTGCTCCGCTGCCATTATGATGTTCTTGTTATTGGGCAATATATAGACAGAATCAGCATTCGCTGCTTTGATGGCATCGGCAATATCCTGTGTGCTCGGGTTCATCGTCTGTCCGCCTGAAATGACGATATTCGCCCCAAGGCTTTCAAACAACGCCTTCACGCCATCCCCCATCGCAACGGTGACAATGCCATGGCGGTTGCGTTCCTGCTTTTCTTTTTTACCGACGATCGCTGCATGCTGTTCCCGCATATTCTCGATCTTCATATTGATCAAGCTGCCGAACTTCTGGCTGTATGTCATGACTTCCCCTGGATATTCCGTATGGATATGCACCTTCACGACATCCTCATCAGCCACGACCAGCAAGGAATCACCTCTACCGTTCAATTCCTCCCGGTAAGCCTGTTCATCGAATGGATTCTCCTTCAGCTTGTCCGCTTCGAATTTGACCATGAATTCCGTGCAATAGCCATATGTGATATCGGCTGTATCCAAAAAGTCCTGCGCTTGCTTGTGATGCTCTGCACTCACAAGATTCTCCATCTTGCCATGCTGCACCTCAGCCGGAAGTTCTTCACCCGTCAAAGCAGCAAGGAAACCTTCATAAACCGTGACCAGTCCTTGACCCCCGCTATCCACAACACCGACTTCCTTGAGAACAGGAAGCAAATCGGGTGTACGGCTCAGGCTTTGCTTTGCAGCTTCCACCACAAATCTGAACAGCTCGACCGGATCGGCTTCCGCCCTTGATTTTTCAACAGCTGCCGCCGCTGCATCCTTCGCTACTGTCAGGATCGTCCCTTCGACAGGTTTCATGACTGCTTTATATGCAGTTTTAACACCAGCATCCAATGCATGGGCAAACTTGCCTGCAGTCAGGTCCTTATTTCCTTCCAGCGCTTTTGCAAAACCTCGGAAAAGCTGTGAGAGAATGACACCCGAATTCCCCCTTGCTCCCATCAGCAACCCTTTGGCAAAGGCCGAAGCGATCACACCGACTTCCTCACTGTCCGTTTCCTGGACAGCCTTCGCCCCCGATGTAATCGTCAAGTTCATGTTTGTACCTGTATCGCCATCCGGTACGGGAAATACATTCAATGCATCAATCGTCTTGGCGTTATCAGCCAGATGCTGTGCACCGGTCAGCAGCATTCCCGCAAATGTCTTCCCATCCACATTTCCAACACTCAAACTGTTTCCTCCTTAAATCTGCCGGCTATTCTAGTCTGCAGAAACACTGACGCCTTGAATATAAATGTTCACAGAGCTCGTCAGCACGCCCAATGCCCGATCCAATGTATATTTCACTTGGGATTGCACATTATGTGCGACCTCGGATATTTTGGTTCCATAACTTACAATGATGTGCAAGTCGATCTGGACTTTGTTGTCCGCCTGGGTCACGACTATTCCTTTTGAATAGTTCTCCCTGCGGAGTATTTCTGCTATGCCGTCACGTAATTGATGTCTGGAAGCCATACCGACGATGCCATAGCATTTTACCGCGGCACTTCCAGCCAATGTTGCGATTACATCCGTTGCAATCGTGATTCTTCCATCCTCTGTAGTCAGATGAAGGCTCATGCGGCTCCTCCTAACGCTTCTCAAATATATTCCTACTATACTATATGGAAGCTTCATTTGAAAGCGGATTAAAAATAGCCCTTTCTACAATGCCAGCTAAACATCATACTGTCAAGTAAATTTTCTTGATATATTTTTGTTAGATTATTGCATTACATGCCGAGTTGTGATAAATTTGTTTAGTGTTACAAACTACTCGTCATATTAGGAGGGATAACATGGGACGCAAATGTGTAATCACAGGACGCACTACTCGTTCTGGTAATGCTCGTTCTCATGCCATGAACGCTAATAAACGTACTTGGAAAGCAAACGTTCAAAAAGTTCGCATCCTTGTTGATGGTAAACCCAAAAAAGTTTACGTATCAGCTCGTGCGCTTAAAAAAGGTAACATCGAACGCGTATAAATAGCATTTCTAAAATACTTTTATGGTAGCATTCGCATGCGACAAAAAAAGCACCCTTTTTCGAAAGGAGTGCTTTTTTTCGTGCTAATCTTTTTTAAACGTTCCGATAATGACGCGGACAAAGCCACCGATGAACCTCGGGAGTTTAAAGGTATAGAATTTCATAAGTTCCCCTTCCTCCTTTTTCCTGAGCAGCCTAACGCTGTAGCTTTTAAACATCCTTGCTCTTTATCATTATTACTATGCCTGAGGTGAATGAATAAGTACCAGTTTGTGCAACAAGCTCATTGGAGATGGACAGTGTCCCGCCCCAATGGATCGAAGCATCTGTTAAAGGATATTTAAAGCCGGTCAAGGTTAGACCATCAACTTGCTCGGAGAAGGAAAGAAATGATACATAACGGTATGCATCATCTTGTTTTGTTTGGTATGTACCTGGCCGATGCATGCGGATCATGTTCTGCCTGTCGATGATGACAGCCTCATCGAATGCATCAAGCAGCCTGTACAGCATCTGGATGTTGATGAGCTCATGATCAAGCCTTCCGCCAGTCACTCCATAGACCGTCACTTCACTTGCACCGAGTTCTTGCGCGTGACGGATTGCCAGTTCGAAATCCGTTTCATCTTTTTCCGGAGGATACACAAGGACTTGATCGGCATATTGCCGGATCATCGCCAGGTCCTCCTCCGACACCGAATCGAAATCCCCTACAGCCAGTTTCATCCGGATGCCGGCAGATGCCAGCGCTTTTGCACCAGCATCCGCCCCTATCCAGATATGATGCTGTTCAGCGTGTAAATCCGGCAGGCTGCCCGCTCCGCCGACCAGCCCGATACTCCGCTTTGCTCCCATCTGTCATTCAGCCGCTTCCCGGATTGCTGCAATTGCCGCAGCCCGGTCTTCCTTGCCATAAACCGCACTGCCGGCAACAAGTACATCCGCACCAGCATCCGTACATAGTTTAGCCGTTTCAGTGTTCACACCGCCATCGATTTCGATTTCGAAATCGAGTTCAAGTGCAGCACGAAGCCTTGCTAATTCTTCCACCTTCTTCAATACGGAAGGGATGAAGCTTTGGCCGCCAAAACCTGGATTGACCGTCATCAAAAGCACCATATCTACCTCAGGCAACATTTCTTCTATCAAACCGACAGGCGTTGCCGGGTTCAACACGACCCCCGCCTTGACTCCCTGTTCCTTGATCATCATGATCGTCCGGTGCAGGTGGATGCAAGCTTCCTGATGGACAGTGATGATATCGGCACCGGCCTTGGCGAAAACTTCGATATATTGCTCGGGCTTCTCTATCATCAGATGAACATCCAGCGGAAGATCAGTCACAGGACGAATCGCCTCCACGATAAGCGGCCCGATCGTAATATTCGGAACAAAATGGCCGTCCATCACATCGACATGGATGTAATCGGCTCCGCCTTTTTCCACGTCACGGATTTCCATAGCCAAATTGGCAAAGTCAGCTGAAAGAATGGATGGTGCGATTTTTGTCATCATTAATACCTCGGCTTTCTCGATTTGATTTCCTCAAGGAACTGCAGGTAATGCATATAGCGGTACTCTGGAATCTCCCCTGCGCCGACCGCTTGCTTCACTGCGCATTTAGGTTCCTTGTGATGCATACAGCCCCTGAATTTACAGCTATCTTCCCGCTCCCTGAATTCCGGGAAGCATGACGGCAGTTCTTCGGCTTCCAATTCAGTGAACTCCAGTGAACTGAATCCTGGTGTATCTGCGACAAGGCCGCCTCCAATCGGTATAAGCTCCACATGCCTTGTCGTATGGCGGCCGCGTCCAAGACTTTCGGATATTTCTTTTGTTTCCAGCTCCAGCCGCGGATCGATCGCGTTGAGCATCGATGATTTACCGACCCCAGACTGTCCCGCAATCACCGAGATTTTGTCTTTCATATGCAGCTTCACTCGATCCAAGTTTGTCTCTTCCTTGGAGGACAGCATCTCGACCGGGTATCCGATCTGTTGATAATCGTCCTTGAACGCTTCTATCTCGGCCATCCCATCGGCAGACAGCATGTCCATTTTCGTAATGAAAATGACTGGCTCGATATGCTTCGATTCCACTAAAACAAGGAATCGATCGAGTAATGCCGTACTGAAATCCGGCTGTGCCGCCGATGTTACGATGATGGCCTGATCGATATTTGCGATCGGCGGCCTGACGAGCTCGTTTTTCCGCGGAAGGACGTCCAGCACATAGCCCTCCTGCTTTGTTTCCGCTTCGAATTCCACTTCATCACCGACAAGCGGCGTTATTTTTTGTTTGCGAAATACACCTCTGCCACGACATTGATAGGTCTCTCCCTCATCCGTGAGAACATAATAAAACCCGCTCAATGCTTTCATAATCTTACCTGATGGCATTTATTCACCTTCCCTGTCTTCATACGGAACCGTTTTTTCCAAGAATACTTCATCATCCCGCAGTACGCGGTATTCGGCTTCACCGCCTGCCGGTATGCTCAGTGTCAGTGTAATCTCCTCATCCTCCGTGATCGCCCGTTCATCATAAAGCTCCGTGACATCATGATCGGCATCGCCGACATAAATCTGAACAATCTGAGGGACCGAATCCTCCTGTCCCTCATCCGTCTGTTCCTCATCCCCCATCCCTGCATCTTCAGGCTGATAAGGGACAGTGAATGTCACTGTGTGCGTGGCAGGAGGCAGATTCTCCGGACCGGTCGAGACATACAGATCGACACTGCCATTTTCTTCAATCGATTGCCCCGCTCCCGGATCGTGACGGATCACGACACCTTCATCGACTTCGTCCGATGGCTGTTCGATGAAATTGCCATCAAGATCATTCTTATCCAGATAGGATTGGGCCTCTTCCTCCGTCATCCCGGTCAGATCCGTCAATGTCACTGCCTCTGGTCCCTTGCTCACTTCAAAAATGACCGTCGTGTCCTCCGGAACCACTTTGGATCCTGCCTGAGGCTGGATCTGGGAGATGATTGTCCCTACCGGTTCATCCGAGAACTCTTCATATGAGCGTACATTTTTATAGCCCTTATCATTCAACAGTTTTTCCACCTGGGAGAATGATTTGCCCTCGTAATCATCGAACTCTTCTTTTTCCTTGCCGATGCTTGTGTAGACCGTGACACTGGTTCCTTCCTTGATTTTACTGCCGGCTGAAGGATCCGTTTTGACGACATTTCCTTCTTCCACTGTATCCGATGCCGTTGCTTCACGTTTCACATGCAGATCCCGTTCGGACAGCTTATCAACCGCATCCGCATAAGAATCCCCAGTCACATCGATCATCGTGACTTCCTTCGGGGCCGTCGCCAGTACCAAGCCTACACCGGTACCAGCAAGCACTAAAATAATGACAGCTATCCACAAAAGGACCTTCCAGCGCTTTTTCTTCTTTTTCGGCTTCTCCGCTTGCCCCGGCGGATTCGTATGACCGTTATGTACGATCGTGTCGGCCAATGACGCCTTGTTAAGGTCCTTCTCCGAAATGATCGGAATGGCTTTGGTCGTTTCCCCATCGTCCTTAGGCGGCGTGAACCGCGGTTCATCCGCTCTTGCCGGATCAAGGCATGTTTCCAGATCGGCTTCCATATCATAGGTGCTCGTATAACGATAAAAAGGATCTTTCGTGGTGGCCTTCAGCACGATATTCTCCACGCTTTGGGGAATATCCCCCGTCCAGCGTCTGACGGATGGCGTTTCCGTCTGCAAATGCTTCAAAGCAATGCTCACCGCTGATTCCCCGGAAAAAGGCAGACGGCCGGTAAGCAGCTCAAACATGACGATACCAAGGGAATACACATCCGACTTCTTTGTTGCGATGCCTCCCCTTGCCTGTTCAGGGGAAAGATAGTGGACAGAACCCAGCATGGCATTCGTCTGAGTCAAAGACGTCGCACTCAAGGCTGTGGCAATTCCAAAGTCAGTCACCTTCACCTTGCCATAATCATCGATCAGGATATTCTGCGGCTTGATATCGCGATGGACGATTCCATTGGCGTGGGCATGGGAAATAGCAGAGGTGACCTGTTTCATGATATCTACAGTGTCAGGCACCACGACGGAACCATGGGTGTGTATGTATTGCTTCAATGTCATTCCGCTGACGTATTCCATGACCATGTAGTAAATGCCATCTTCATCGCCGACGTCATATATCGTGACGATATTCGGATGTGAAAGACTGGTAGCCGCATGGGCTTCCCGGTGGAATCTGGCGATGAATTCATCATCGTTGGCATATTCCAATTTCAGGACTTTGACGGCAACTTCACGATCGAGAATGATATCCTGGGCCAAATAGACATTTGCCATACCGCCTCCGCCGATCAGACGGTGTATTTCGTACCGTTCATTCAGCGTACGTCCTTCGAGCATGCTAAGCACCCTCCCGGACAGGTGTATCAGCCAAATCGGCTATGATCAATGAAATATTATCTTCCCCGCCTCGCTCGTTGGCAATCGTCACGAGCCGCGAAGCAATATTTTCGATCTCTTCCCCGGATGTGAGATATTGCAGAAGCTCCTGCTTATCCAGTTTATTTGATAGTCCATCCGAGCATAACAGCAGGCGGTCGCCAGCTTCCCAGGTGATGGACACCAGATCCATCTCCACTTCCTGATCGGTTCCCAGCGCGCGCAGCAGAACATTCTTGCGTGGATGGTGCTCGGCATCCTGTTCCGTGATCTGGCCTGATCGTACCAATTCATTTACAAGGGAATGGTCTTCCGTCACTTGCTTGAAGCCCTCTTCATTCAGCAGATAGCAGCGGCTGTCCCCGATATGGGCAATCGTCACAAAATCATCCGTACAAACGGCTGCAACAATCGTCGTTCCCATCCCCGACAATTCCTCGCTCTGACGCGACTCTTCATAAACACGAAGATTGACATCCTTGATTGCCTGCTTGATTGCCTCTTCGGCCTGCTTAGGGGAATCGAAGCTCTCTGCTGATTCCCACCAGCTGCGCAAATTGGAAATCGCCAGCTGACTGGCGACATCACCTGCTTTATGTCCGCCCATTCCATCGGCAATCACAGCTAGATGCTGTTTATGGGAATTAGAGAACACTCCGCCTGCATCCTCATTATGACTTCTGATCTGGCCACGGTCGGTAATGAAAAAACCTCTCACGCTTTTCACCTCATCTATATGCAGTCTGTTTGCTGCTCCAAGTTTATCCTACCACATTTCTTACCCTTTTCTAACAAGCCGGACAAGGAAAAAGCCATCCGTATTGAAATCCTGCGGGAAAATCTGCAAACCCGCCTCTGTCAAACCTGGCGCACCCTGAATGGCCTGCGGCAAATCATCACGGAAATCCGGGTCGACTTCGAATTCGGGGTGCTCCATCAGGAAAGCGCGGACAACTTGTTCATTCTCTGCTTGATCTACAGTACAAGTACTGTAGACAAGCTTCCCGCCTATTTTCAAAAGCGGTGCTACCTCTTCCAGTAAGTCAGCCTGAATGGAAGTAAGCGACAATACGTCTTGTTCGGACTTGTGATACTTGATATCTGGTTTTCCCCTGAGCACACCCAGTCCGGAACACGGGGCATCAAGCAAAATGCGGTCGAAACTTTCTTGTTCATGTTTTTCCTGCAGGTTGCGGGCATCTGCCTGGTTGGCCTCGATGATCGTCAGCTTGAGCTTCTCTGCTTTCTGCTGGACCTGTTTCGCTTTCTTGGCATGCAGGTCATATGCAAAAAGCCTGCCTTGATCCTCCATCGTTTCCGCAATATGGGTCGTCTTGCCGCCTGGCGCACTGCACGCATCCAGCACTGTCATACCGGCTGCCGCATCCACCATCCGACCGGCAAGCATACTCGTTTGATCCTGCACGGTAACTTGATTGGAGAGGAATAGGTCGCTTTTCAGGATATTGCCTTTCTCAATGATGATTCCTTGCGCATCGATGACAGAAGGACGGACAGTGAATCCTTGGGATTCCAGTTCCTCCATCGCCTCCTCACGCGAAGTAAGCAGCGGCTGCACCCGGACGCTTATCGGTTTCTCCACCTGATTCACAGCACACATCTCACGCGCTGTTTTCTCTCCGTATTGTGCGATCCAGCGCTCCACCAACCAGCGAGGATGACTCGTCTCCAATGAAATGCGCTCTGCCGGGTCCTTGATCTCATCCAGATCCGGAAAACCTTTTCGCTGCACATTGCGCAGTACAGCATTCACGAGTGATGCAATCCCTTTATGGCCCCGCTGTTTGGCGATTTCGACAGATTCATGGATGACTGCATGATCAGGTACCCGATCGAGCGCGTACATCTGATAAAAAGCAGACAGCAGGAGCCATTTTGCCCATGTTTCCAATTTCTTTGACACAAACTGGCCAAGGAAATACTCCAATGTCAATTTATAAGACAACGTTCCATAAACGATTTCGGTCAGCAGGGCCGCATCCCTGCTGTCAAAATCTTTGTTTCGAATCGCCTGGTCAAGGAGCAGATGGCTGTAACCGCCTTGATCCCCGATCCTGGTCAGCAATGTGACAGCTGTGTCACGCAGTTCATACTTCTTCATGCTCGCCCAGCCTTTCCCCGACTTGCATATCCTTGCCGACACCCCGCAAATAATCACCTGCAGTCATTTGTTTCTTGCCTGCCGGCTGCACCTGGGTCAATTTTACAGCTGTATTGTCCCCGCAAATAACGACGATGCCATCTGACCCGATTGCAGCGATTTGCCCTGGTTCCCCGTCGTACTTCCGTTCCAGAAGCTCGCTCCACCATACTTTGAAGGGCTTCCCTTTATAAGTGGTGAAGGCGACCGGCCATGGATGCATGCCGCGGATATGGTTGAATACTTCCCAATTCGAACGGCTCCAATCAATCACTTCCTGCTCCCGTTTGATTGTCGGGGCAAAGGTCACCTTGTCCTCATCCTGCTTGATCGGGGTCACTTTTCGAGCAAAGATATCAGGAAGGATATCATGGACCATTTCCGCACCCAGGACCGCCAATTTATCATGCATCGTACCAACATGATCTTCCATTGTAATCGGGACGGAACGCTGCAGCAGCATATCGCCTGCATCCAGTTTTTCCACCATGTACATGATGGTGACGCCTGTTTCCGCTTTCCCTTGCTGGATGGCGTAATGGATCGGCGCCCCTCCGCGGAGTTCCGGCAGCAAGGAGGCATGCACATTGATACAGCCATACTCCGGAAAATCAAGCAGCTCCTTCGGCAATATCTGGCCGAACGCAGCCGTTACGATCAAGTCAGGCTCATAGGAAAAGATTTCTTCATAACTTTCCTTGATTTTTTCCGGCTGATAAACCGGGATCCCGTGTTTCAGAGCTTCCTCCTTCACAGGTGAGCTGGTGAGGATGCGTTTGCGTCCTTTCGGGCGATCAGGCTGGGTGACGACGAGCACCACCTCGCAATCTTCCTCTGTCAGCTGTTTCAGTACGGGCACCGCAAAGTCCGGTGTACCCATGAATACGATTCGTTTCATTCTAATAAGCTCCTTTCCTACATGAGCGAATACGGCTGTAAATCAACATGTATTTGCAAATCTTCTTTTTTCCGTGCGTCTTCGTAGTGATGGAGGATCCTCCTGATCACATCCCGAAGGTTCGGTTCGTTTTTGTATTTTACCATGCACTGGAAGCGATATCTATCCTTGATCCGCGCCAGCGGCGATGGAGTCGGCCCGAGTATCCGGACTTGGTCGGACAGATGCTTCCGCAGCAGCTGGACGATCGTCTGTGTCGTCTGCATCGCCTTCACTTGGTTCTGGTGGCTGATGGTCATCAGGGCCAGATAATAGTAAGGGGGATATTGGAAGGTCCGCCGTGTTTGCATTTCCGTTTGGAAAAACGGGCGGTAATCGCCTGCTGCAGCTAATTCGACACTATAATGTTCCGGAGAATAAGTCTGGATGATGACTTCACCGGGCAAACTATGCCGTCCTGCCCTCCCGCTCACCTGTGTCAGCAGCTGGAATGTCTTCTCCGCCGCCCGGAAGTCAGGCAGATGCAGCATCGAGTCCGCTGCCAGGACACCTACAAGGGTCACTTTTTCGAAATCCAGCCCCTTAGCGATCATCTGGGTGCCGAGCAGAATATCAGCCTCGCCTCTGCCAAAGGCCCCAAGCAGTTTTTCATGTGCACCTTTTCTTCTTGTCGTATCGACATCCATCCGAATGACACGTGCTTCCGGGAGCAGCTGCGTCAGCGCTTCTTCCACCTTTTGGGTACCCGTTCCGAAGTAGCGGATCGTATCACTCTCGCAAGCCGGACAAATCGAAGGAATCGGCTCTTCATAGCCGCAATAATGACATTTTAGCTGTTCACTGCTCCGATGGTAAGTCAATGTGATATCACAGTGCGGGCACTCCACCGTATGTCCGCAGTCGCGGCACATGACAAATGTGCTGTAGCCGCGGCGATTCAGGAACAGTACGGTTTGTTCCTTCCTGACGAGCCGCTCCTTCATCTGTTCCAGCAAATCCCGGGAAAAGATCGATCGGTTGCCTGCATGCAGTTCATCACGCATATCGATGATCTGATAATCCGGCATCGCCGCCTGGTTCACACGTTCCGGCAGCTCCAGCATATGGTAGACTCCTTTTTCAGCTCGGGCAAACGATTCCAGGGACGGAGTCGCACTGCCAAGAACAATGGGAGCATGATGATATTTCCCGCGAAAAACAGCAATGTCCCTGGCGTGGTATTTCGGATGATCTTCCTGCTTGTAGCTTGTTTCATGCTCTTCATCAATGATGATGATACCTACATTCTCGAAGGGAGCGAAGATGGCAGATCTTGCGCCTACAGCCACTTTCACCTGCTTGCGCTGAATTTTCCGCCACTCATCATATTTCTCACCAGCGGATAATGCACTATGGAGAACGGCAACATCAGAACCGAATCTTCCTTTGAATCGATTCACTGTCTGGGGGGTAAGTGCAATTTCGGGAACGAGCACAATGGCTTCCTGACCTTTTTCCAGTACCTGCTGTATGGCCTGCAAATATACTTCCGTTTTCCCGCTCCCCGTCACGCCATGCAGCAGGAATACCTCATGTGATTCTGTCTGGATGCTTTCCAGGATCGGTTCGAGTGCTTTTGCCTGTGAATCGGAAAGCTGCAGCGGCTTTGTGCGTTCAATCTGCCTATCCTCGTATGGATCGCGGAGCACTTCCTTGTCATATGTCCGGAGCAAGCCCGCTTCCAGCAATGGCTTGAGGGTAGAAGCTGTCGTCTCATACATGTCGAGCAATTGCTTCTGCGCGATCGGTGCTGGCTCTTCGATGAAATGCTCAAGCAGCGCTCTTTGTTTCATGGCACGGGCATTCACGGACTCCAATGCCTCCTGAAGTTCTTCTGCACTCTTCTTGGCATCCACCATCCGGATTGTTTTCTTCGTTTCCTTGGAGTTGACTTGATAGTGCAGCTCGATCTGCCCGGCCTTGATTGCTTGCTGGAGCGTGGCCAAGGATACGCCGCTATGCTCGAACTGTTCGAAATCAGCAGTGTCTCCCTCCAGGAACAGCGGCTGCAGTGGTTCTGGCACCTCCCCTGTCCGAATGAGCAGTTTCCGATATTTCGCCTTCATTGCTTGGGGCAGCATCGCCTGGAGGGCAGTGATGTGGAAGCTCAAAGTCTGCTCTCCCATCCATACTCCCAAATCGAGCAATTCAGGTGTCAGTGCCGGAAGCAAATCCATCATTTCCTGTATTTCCTTGAGCCTGTCCACTTCGGCAGAACTGCCGATCTCCAGGACAAAACCCATGATGCGGCGATTTCCGAAAGGTACGACGACACGCATGCCCGGCTGCAGGACGCCGATCATATTCTCGGGAATCAGATAATCATACACGCGGTCGGTCTGACTGGCCGGGACGTCGACAACAACCTTCGCGATGTTCATTTTCTGTCAGCCTCCATATCTTCCAGGATTTCATCCAAAATCCGGTGAGCGATCTGTTTCTTCGTTTCAGAAGGGAGATGCTTTTCCTTGCCTACTTTATTCAAGTAAATCACTTCATTGGTGTCGGACTGGAAACCGCTGTCCGCTTTCCCGACTGTATTAACGCAAATGGCATCCAGCCGCTTGCGCTCTAGCTTGCCTTTGCCGTATGCCACGGCGTTATCTGTCTCTGCCGCAAAGCCGACAAGGAATTGATGCTGCTTCCGCTGTCCAAGCGTTTGAAGGATATCGGTCGTTCGTTCCATTTCAATGGACAAATTGCCATCCTTTTTCTTCATTTTGGAATCAAATGTCCGCGCCGGCCGGTAATCGGCGACTGCGGCAGCTTTAATGACAATGTCCTGCTCTTCATAAACTGCCAGCACTTGCTCGAGCATCTCCTGGGCGCTCGTGATATCCAGCCGCTTGACTCCCTGCGGTGCAGCCAGCTGGGTCGGTCCGCTCACAAGGGTGACGTCTGCCCCGCGCTTTGCGCAAGCTTCGGCAAGGGCATAGCCCATTTTGCCCGAGGAATGATTCGTAAAGAAACGAACCGGATCGACCGATTCCTGCGTCGGCCCGGCAGTGATCAACACGCGTTTACCTTCCAAATCACGTTTGGACTCCGTTTGTTCTTCAAGGATCCGGATAATGGACTCCGGCTCCTCCAATCTGCCTTTGCCGACATAGCCGCATGCCAGATAACCTGCTTCCGGTTCGATGAAGCGATAGCCCCAATCATCCAGCTGCTGCACATTACGGATTACGGCAGGATGCGCGTACATATGGACATTCATGGCAGGCGCTATATAGACAGGGGCCTCGGTCGCAAGCAATGTCGTCGTCAGCATATCATCCGCGATACCATTGGCAAGCTTCCCGATCAGGTTGGCTGTTGCCGGAGCCAATAGGAATATATCTGCCTTATCAGCCAAATCGATATGGGCGATTTTTTCCGGATGCTTTTCATCAAAAGTATCCATATATACCGGGTTACGGGATAAGGCTTGGAACGTAAGCGGCGTTACGAATTCGGCGGCATGCTTTGTCATGATGACATGCACATCCGCTCCCTTTTGCGTCAGTTTGCTAGTCAGTGCACAGGCCTTATATGCAGCGATCCCTCCGGACACACCCAGACAAATCGTTTTTCCTGCTAAATTCATTTCGCTTCCCCCTTCTGATGGACAATAAGAAAGAAACCCCCGCTTGGTGTTCACCATCGCGAGGGCATCTCAATCGGATGCACCTGGCATCCTCACCGTTTATTCTTCTGTATATTCCAATTGGTCAGCTTGAATTTCTTCCAGGGCAATACCAACATATTTATGCGATTTCGGGTTTGCAATCTTCGTTGTTTTCGTCTCCTGCAGCTGACGTGCACGCTGCGATGACAAAGTAACCAAAGTGTATTTAGAATTGATTTTTTCCTGTAGTTTATCGATAGACGGTTCTAGCATCATATCAATTTACCTCCAATGCTTTCTTGTATTCTTTTGCGACACGCTCGCGTTTGCAATGTTCGCTCTGGACGATGGACTGGATTTTCGACACGGCATTGTCCAGCTGATCATTGACGACGACATAATCATATGCATCCATCATCTCGATTTCATCCCGGGCTGCATTCAAACGATTCTTCACAAGATCCGGTGTTTCCGTACCTCGGCCGACGATGCGGTTTTTCAATTCCTCGAGACTCGGCGGAATGAGGAAAATGAAAACGCCCTGAGGGAAGTTCTCTTTCACCTGAAGCGCACCCTGGACCTCGATTTCAAGGAAGACATCATGGCCTGCCTCCAATGTCTCTTCTACATAATCACGCGGAGTGCCATAATAGTTATCCACATACTTCGCGTATTCCAGGAGCTTATTCTGTTCGATCAGCCCCTCGAATTCTTCCTTCGATTTATAGAAATAGTCCACCCCATCTTGTTCGCCCGGCCGCATGTTCCTGGTTGTCATGCTGATTGAGTAGCGAAGATGTGTGTCCTGTTCGAATAAAGCCTTCCTTACTGTCCCTTTTCCGACACCGGAAGGTCCGGACAGGATGAAAAGGATTCCTTTCTGTTCAATCATGTGCTTCCTCCTAGCTATTCCTCAGATAGTTCATCGTCACGCAGGACACGCTGTCCCACCGTTTCAGGCTGTACTGCCGAAAGGATGACGTGATCACTATCAGTGATGATGACAGCTCTTGTTCGCCGACCATATGTAGCATCCACCAGCTTATTCGCATCACGGGCGACCGTGATGATGCGCTTGATGGGAGCCGATTCAGGAGAAACTATCGAGATAATCCTGGTTGCAGAAACGACATTTCCGAACCCGATATTGATCAATTTCAGACTCATCATGCTTCTCCCTTCCTGCTGTACTGCTCTTTTGACTGGCGCTGCAAAATAATTATAATGATCTCTCCATCAAACAGAGGGATGATTATAATTATTTTACCTTTATCATTAAATAAAACATACTCATTCTACTTAATGAGACTATCCTATATATTATAAGTATACTCATGCATAAACTCAATACTATTCTATATTTTGCACTTGCTCTTTTATTTTCTCCAGCTCCGATTTCAGGCTGACAACGATTATACTGATGGAAGAGGCAGTCGACTTGGAACCGATCGTATTCACTTCCCGCTGCATTTCCTGCAGGATGAAATCACATGTCCTGCCGACCGCCCCCTCCTTCTCCAGGTTTGCAGCAAGCTGATCCAGGTGACTCTCCAGGCGAATGAGCTCCTCTGTTATATCGCCTTTTTCAGCAAGCAGTGCGATCTCCTGATGCAGGCGGCTTGTTTCCGGTAGTGCGCCGTCAACATAGCTTGCAATCCGGTCCTGGATGCGCTGCCTATATGCATCCATCACTTGGGGACGCAGCTCTGTCAGCTGTTTCAGCATCGCTTGAATGGCAGACATCCTGTTTCGGATATCACTTGCCAAAGCAGTTCCCTCTGTCGTACGCATCGATAGGAAAGCTTCCAGTGCTTCATCCAGCGCCTGGCCGACCAAATCAGGCAGTTCTGTCAGTTCGGGCTGCGCTTCTTCCACAAGGATATCCTCCGATTGCAAAAGCAGTGTGTCGAGGCTGATTTCGCCACGCAAATCAAAAGCGGATCTTATAGCCTTCAGCTTAACCATATAAGCCTCCGCCAATTCCCAGTCAATGGATATTTCACGTTTTTTCAATGCCCCGCCTTCCACATCCACTGACAGCTCCAGCTTCCCCCTGCTGACGTTTTCCTGCAGCCGCTCCTTCACAGCTGTCTCTAAAAAAGCAGCCGCTTTCGGCAGCTTGCATTTGATATCCAGATATCTGGAGTTGACACTCTTCAACTCGGCTGTAACCGTCAGGCTGCTTCCGGACGCTGTACCTCTTCCATATCCTGTCATACTTTTAGTCAAGCTGATCCCTCCGGCTTTTTGGTAGTCACAGTGTATCAAAATCCAGCCTGTTTGTCCTGCTTCAGCAACGAACCAAAAAAAAAGCATGCTGTCCGGATCAACAGCATGCCCGATGGACTTATCTTTTAATAAAACCAAATAAAACAGTCGGCACTGCACTAAGGGACAAAATCAGCATCCAGTCACGCATGAGCAGATCTGTCGTATGGAAAATCGGCTGCAGCGGACTGACGTAGATGACGGCGAGCAAGAGAATGATGGAGGAAAGAACGGCTCCGATAAGCCAGACATTCCCCAAAGGATTACGAGCGAATACCGATTTTTCACTCCGGCAGTCAAAAACATGGATCAGCTGTGCCATTACCAATGTAGCGAACGCTGCTGTCTGTGCATAAATGAGTCTTTCCGGATCTCCTTGATACATCAGCATGAAAGCAATGATGGTAACCGATCCGATCAAAATACCGCGAGTGACGATTTTCGTCCCCAGCCCTCTGGCAAACACCCCTTCATTCGGATGGCGCGGCTTTTGTTTCATCACTTCATCCTCCGCTTTGTCCATACCAAGGGCAATAGCCGGCAGACCATCCGTCACCAAGTTCACCCATAAGATCTGGATAGGGACAAGCGGCATCGGCAATGCCAGAATCATGGCAAACAGCATGACCAGGATCTCACCTACATTGGAGGCCAGCAGGTAACGTACAAACTTCCTTATATTGGAGTAGATTGTGCGTCCTTCCTTGATAGCTGCTTTGATCGTGGCAAAGTTATCATCCATCAATACCAGCGCGCTTGCCTCCTTGGATACATCCGTACCCGTCACACCCATGCTGATGCCGATATCACTGGCTTTGATTGCCGGCGCATCATTGACACCGTCCCCAGTCATGGCAACGATATGGCCCACCTTTTGCAAAGCTTGGACAATCCTTAGCTTATGCTCCGGCGTAACCCGGGCGAACACATACATTTTATCCACATCTGCCTGCAGCTCTTCGTCTGACATATGATCCAGGTCCTTCCCCTCCACCACCTTTCCGCCAGGCGGCAGGATGTGCAGCATATTGGCAATCGCCGTTGCCGTTTTGACATGATCCCCTGTGATCATGATCGTTTTGATGCCGGCTTTGCGGCAATCGATGATGGCATCCCTTGCTTCCTTGCGCGGCGGATCGATCAAACCGTTCATCCCGATGAAGATCATTTCTTTTTCCAGCTCTTCTTCTTTCGGTTCGTAGCCTGCCGGGAAATGGCGGACACAGATAGCAATCGTCCGAAGCGCTTTGGCTGCCATTTGATCGACAGCTTGATATAATTCCTTCTTATCTTTGTCGGCAAGCAGCTTTTTCTCCGTTCTGTGATATGCGGCTTTTTCGATTAAAATATCCGGCGCTCCCTTGGTGATTGCAACCAGGTTGCCTTCTGGATTCCTTACCAAGACGGTCATCCGTTTGCGTTTGGAATCAAAAGGTATTTCATGCACGATTTCATAACCGGAAAGCTTGTCTTCCTCGATTCCTGCTTTCTTGCCAGCGACAACCAATGCACCTTCAGTCGGATCACCATCGATCATCCAGCGTTTCTTTTTCCGGAATACCTTGGCATGGCTTGATAATACGCCATATCGAAGGAATTGATACAAAGTTTCCTCCTTTGAATCTTTTCCATCCCGGTAAAAACCGCCAGATGGATCATAGCCATCCCCAGTGACCGTGTACGTATTTCCATCCAGGTAAATCTCCTTGACCGTCATTTGGTTTTCGGTGAGTGTCCCGGTTTTATCTGAACAGATCACCGTAGCGGAGCCGAGGGTTTCCACTGCGGATAATCGTCTGACGATTGCCTTCTGCTTGATCATTCGCTGTACGCCGAGCGAGAGGGCGACGGTCACGATTGCCGGAAGACCTTCCGGAATGACAGCAACCGCAAGGGATACGCCGGCAAGCAGCATCTCGTATACAGGATTGCCGCGGTAGACGCCTGCCAAGACGGTCAAAGCTGTCAGGAGCAAGGCGATGACGATCAAGACCTTCCCCAGCTTTTCCAGCCTTCTTTCCAGCGGCGTCTGCTTACGTTTCGTGTCTACAAGCATTTCAGCTATTTGACCGACAGCCGTATCGGAGCCTGTCCCAATGACAATGCCGGTACCGCTTCCCCTTGTGACAAGCGTGCTCATGAAGGCGATATTCAGCTGATCCTGAGGCCCCAGCTGGTCAGAGTCGAGTTTCTCCGTCACCTTGGCTACCGGCAGCGATTCCCCGGTAAGGGCTGATTCCTCCGTTTCCAAGCTTGTCACGGAAACCAAGCGCAGGTCAGCAGGCACACGGTCGCCCGCCGACAGCGATACAATATCACCGACCACCAGTTCAGCGGACGAAATTTTTTCCCATTGTCCATCACGCAGCACCCTGGCCATCGGTGCATTCAATTCCTTCAGCTTGCTGAGTGACTTCTCGGCATTCCTTTCCTGGAAAAAACCGATCAGCGCGTTCAGCACGACGATCAGCAGGATGGCGATACTATCGATATACTCGCCCAGCATACCTGAAATGACTGTCGCAACAAGCAGCACCAGAACCATGAAGTCCTTGAATTGTCCAAAGAACAGCGCAAGCTGCGAAATGCCTTTCTCTTCTTTCCATTCATTCCTTCCGTCCCGCTTCAGCCGCTGCTGTACTTCTTTTGTGCTAAGTCCTTTGTGAGGATCGGAATTTGTTTGTTCAGCTGTTTCATCTGCTGAAATCTGATACCATCGCACATTGCATACCTCCACCCTTATTTCTAAAGTAAATGTATGCGTGCTTGTCCGATAAAATGCTATACTAGCAGAGAATGAGGTGAAACATTATGGCATTTGACGGAATCGTAACCAGGGCAATGGCCAAGGAGCTCCACGACACATTGGCAACTGGCCGTTTATCAAAAATATACCAGCCGACCGATACAGAAATCGTGCTCACCTTCCGCAGTCAAGGGAAGAATCACGCACTGGTCCTATCGGCGCATCCGAGCTATGCACGTGTGCATATCACAGACGATACTTACCAAAATCCGCAGAACCCGCCAATGTTCTGCATGCTTCTAAGAAAGCATCTGGCAGGCGGATTCCTGGAAAAAGTGGAGCAATATGAGAACGAACGGATCCTCCAGCTGAGCTTTGTCAGCAAGGACGAGCTTGGAGACACGACATCCAAGCGGATCATCATGGAAGTGATGGGAAAGCATAGCAACATCATGCTGGTCGATAACGAAACGGACATGATCATCGACAGCATCAAACATATATCCTCCAGTGTGAACCGGCACCGCACCATCCTGCCGGGGCAGACATACAAACTGCCGCCGAGTCAGGAAAAGCTGAATCCATTTAAGCTGGAAGCCGCCGAGTTTGCTCGGAAGCTGGACTTCAATGCAGGGAAAATGAACAAACAGATTTTGAACCTGCTGCAAGGCGTATCTCCTGTTTTGGCCAATGAACTCGCAGAACGGGCCTATATGGGCGATACAGAAAAATATGCGGAAGTTTTCGCCGGATTCTTCGAAAAGCTTAAGCAGGATGATTATGAGCCTACTTATTTCAAAGGCAAAAAAGAAGACTTTTATGTCATGGATCTCACTTCCATCGAAGGCAGCCGGGAACATTATGATTCGATGAGCGAGCTTATCGACAGCTTCTACTCCGGAAAAGCAGAACGCGACCGGGTCAAACAGCAGGCAGGCGACTTGATCCGCTTCCTGAAAAATGAACGGGAAAAGAACATCCGCAAGCTCAGCATCCACGAGAATACGCTGAAAAAAGCCGAAGAAGCGGACATCTATCAGCGTAAGGGAGAATTGCTCACAGCCCATATGCATCAAATCAAGCAAGGTGATACCGAAGCTGTCGTCACGGATTATTATGATCCGGAACAAAAGCAGCTCACCATTGCACTAAACCCGCATAAAACACCGAGCGAAAACGCCCAAAGCTATTTCAAACAGTATAACAAGCTGAAGAAATCGCGTACGATGGTCGAATTGGAGCTGGAAAAAACGAATGCGGAAATCGACTATCTGGATCAGCTGATCCAGCAGGTCGAAGGCGCCCGGGAGCAGGATGTCGAGGAGATCCGGGAGGAGTTGCGGGAGCAAGGTTATCTGAAAGCAAAAACGCAGCAGAAGAAAAACAAGAAATCAAACCTTCCAGAACCGGAAACATACACTGCAACCGACGGTACGACCATACTTGTGGGACACAATAACAAGCAGAATGAATATTTGACGATGAAGCTTGCAAACAAGCAAGATACTTGGCTTCATACGAAGGATATCCCAGGTTCCCATGTGGTGATCCGCTCTGCAGAACCGTCCGAGGAAACGTTGGAAGAAGCAGCTAAACTGGCTGCGTGGTTCAGTAAATCCAGACTTTCCTCCTCTGTGCCTGTCGACTACACAAAGATTCGGCATGTGAAGAAACCGAATGGCGCCAAGCCTGGTTTCGTGACATATGACCAGCAGAAGACATTATACGTCACGCCGGAGGAGAATCTCGTAAAACGATTGGCAAATAAATAAGGAAGTGCGCTCTGACAGCGCACTTCCGTATTTTATTATCTTGTAATAAAAGTTGCCGGCCAGATATGTACCGTATGCATCCTGTGCAAAATCCGGCACTTCCCCAAACAATACATACCCCTCCGACTTATAAAGCTTATTGGCAGGTCCCTCTTTTTCCGTATCAAGCAAGAGCAAGGTCTTGCCATCTTGCTTCGCCACTTGCTCCGCATGCTGCAAAAGATTCCTGGCAACGCCTTTCCTTCTCGCTTTCGGACTTGTCATCAATTTGGCAATTTCCGCCCGATGCTGCCCGTTTTCCTTATCGCTGTAATGGAGTTGGACAGTCCCGGCGATTCGGCCGTCAAGCAAAGCGATGAACAGACGGACATGTTCCGATAGCACTGACTTCCAATAGTTCAAAGCAGTCTCTTTGCTCATCGGATGCAAGTAATTCATCGATGCACCGTCAGCGACAACAGTTTGGAACAGACTTGCCAGTTCTTCTTTACATGGTTCGATCTGTGTGATTTCTTGGAATTCCATAAGTCCTGCCTCCTATTCGGATAAAATTCGCTTCAATGCCTCTGGCGCAATTCCAGCGAAATACCGAGCTGCCGGAAGCAAAGCAGCTTCTTGTAATGTATATCGTGCATGATGGAGGCCATATTCCTGTTCCACGCCTATCCGCACAAATGCTCCTTTGATTTTTTCCTGGTAAAAAGAAAAGTCTTCTCCTCCTGCAGAAGGCTCTAACACAGTCACTTTATAGCCATTTGACTTTGCTTTCTCCATCAGGAATTCCGTCCATGCCGGATCGTTATCGACCGATGGCGGGCCTGCTTGATAATCCAGTTCTGCTTCAGCACCATGAGAAGCCGCCTCATATCTGACGAGCAGATCCATCTGCTTTCGAATCTCAGAGCGGACATCTTTATTGAATGTCCGTACTGTTCCTTCAAGAAAGGCTGTTTCCGGAATGACATTCCAGGTGGAGCCGCTATGGAACTGCGTTACACTTATCACGCCGCTTTCGGTAGCGGGTATTTGTCTGCTGACCAGAGTCTGGAGACGATGGATGATATCCATCCCCACAATAATCGGATCCGTGCCAAGATGAGGTCTGGCAGCATGGGCTCCTTTTCCAGTGATGGTGATTCGGAACCGATCGACAGCGGCTGACAGAATACCTGGTTTTGTGCCAAGCTCTCCCAATGCCAAGTGAGGATCATTATGTAAGCCGAATATAGCTTGTACATCATCCAGCACACCAGTTTGTAAAACTGCTTGAGCACCGGTGGCGGTTTCTTCGGCTGGCTGAAAAATAATTTTCACCGTACCTTCCAGCTCCTCCTGCTGTTCCTTCAGCAATAAAGCTGCTCCCAGCATGACAGCTGTATGAAAATCATGACCGCAAGCATGCATGACACCTGGATGGACCGAACGAAAAGTCTCCTCTGCTTCTTCCTGAATCGGCAATGCATCGATGTCTGCTCGCAGTGCGATCACCGGACCAGGTTTACCAGCAATCTGTGCTACCACACCTGTTTCAAGTGAAGTATCGAGAATATCAATCCCTGCTTCCTCCAGCCATCTGCGTATACGCTCCGTCGTTTTGTATTCCTCGTGTGACAACTCAGGAAATCGATGCAGCGTACGCCTTGCTTCAATCAGTTTTTGTTCTAATGAGTTCTGAAATGCTGTCATCTTGCTCACATCCTTTTCTACCAGACTACCATAACCAATAAAAAAAGGATGCATATCTGCACCCTTTATAATGTATTACGCCAGTCCAGCAGTTCCTCTTTCTCCCGAGAAGTTATCGTCCCTTTTTCGACCAGTATATCCGCAAGCGCATCAAAATCAGTCAGCGTCTCAAATGGCACGCCAGCCGCTGAAAAATTATCATCCGCTTTCTTCAAATTATAACTGAAGATTGCCAGTACCTTCGTGACAATAGCTCCGGCTTCCTTTAGTGCATCGACAGTGTTGATGACTGAGCCACCAGTTGAAATCAAATCCTCGATGACGACGACATGTTTGCCTGCAACGTCAGCTCCTTCAATTTGATTGCCTTTTCCATGGCCTTTTTTGCTGGATCTAACGTAGACCATCGGCAGATTTGCTTTATCGGCAAGCCATGCCGCATGCGGAATCCCGCCTGTCGCACATCCGGCGATCATTTCGGTTTCCGGCAATTCGGCAAGCTTCTTCTGGAATTGTTTTGCTATGGCTGTGCGCACTTCCGGATGCCCCAATGTCAGCCGGTTATCACAGTAAATCGGCGAGTGGATGCCAGATGCCCAGACAAAGGATTTAGTGGGATCAATCTGGATCGCATCGATAGCCAGCAATGCTTCGGCAATATTAGTTGTAGTTGTCATAGTTTTTCCACTCCTCGATCACTCGTTCGTATGCTTGTTTCGGATCGGCAGCTGCCGTTACGCTTCTGCCGATCACCAAATAGTCCGCTTGCATTTTCCTGGCGTCCGCAGGTGTTGCAATGCGATGCTGATCGTTTTTGGCAGAGCCGGCAAGCCGTATCCCTGGTGTGACAGTGAGAAAGTCCGCTCCGCAAGCCGCTTTGATGCTGGCTGCCTCATGCGGGGAGCAAACCACGCCATCAGCACCTGCTTTTTGGGATAGCTCTGCCAGATGGAGCGCATATGCAGCCAGTTCCATCGGCTGCTTTAAATCGCTCTGTACCGTATGTTCATCCATGGACGTCAGCATCGTGACAGCTATTAATTTAGGTATCTTGCTGCTGGCTCCTTGCGACAGGCCTTCCTTTGCCGCTTCGATCATTTTAAGTCCGCCCAAGGCATGGACGTTGACGATATCCGCGCCCAGTACTGCTAGATTGCGCATGGCGCTTTTTACTGTATTCGGGATATCATGCAGCTTCAGATCAAGGAAAATCGGATGATCATTCTCTTTCAGCTGGTGAATGATGGATACCCCTTCTCGATAGAAAAGCTCCATGCCTACTTTCACCGGTACCCCGGTAAGCTCATGCCGGGCAAGGAATTGCAGCGCTTCTTCCCCGGTCGGGAAATCAAGCGCGAGATAGATTGGTGCCTGCATGTTCATGCCCCTTTCCGATGGCGTCCTCGACACTGGCAAAGCCATATTTTTGCAATACATCCGGCAAGTTCTGGATGATTTCAGGGCAGATGAATGGATGCTGGAAATTGGCTGTACCGACTGCCACTGCCGATGCTCCGGCGAGAAGGAATTCCAGTACATCCTCGGCCGTCGTGACACCGCCCATGCCGATGATCGGCAGATTGGTCATCTGGCGTATTTGGTATACCATACGGATGGCAACCGGTTTTACGGCCGGACCGGACAAGCCTCCGATTTTGTTGGCAAGCAGCGGCTTCCTTCCAGCCAGGTTGATTTGCATGCCTGTCAATGTATTGATCAGTGACAAGCCATCGGCTCCGCCTTCTTCGACGGCACGTGCAATGACTGTTATGTCGGTGACATTCGGTGAAAGTTTGACGTAAAGTGGTACGTCACTCACTTCCTTCACCGCAGCCGTGACCGTTTTGGCTAGTTCGGGATCTGTCCCGAACTGGACGCCTCCTTCTTTCACATTCGGACAGGAGATGTTCAGCTCCAGCGCTTTGATCACTGGATGCTTGCTGATTTTCTGTGCCACTTCTGCATACTCTTCTACGGTGCTGCCGGCTACATTGGCAATGATCGGCGTGTCATATCCGGATAAGAACGGCAGCTCTTTTTCCAGGATCTGATCCACTCCGGGATTCTGCAAACCGATTGCATTCAGCATGCCGGCATTTGTCTCGGCGACACGCGGCGTCGGATTACCGTACCGGGCCGTACCGGTTGCCGCTTTGATGGTGATTGCTCCCAGTAGATTCAAATCATACAGCTCGGCATATTCCTTGCCGAAGCCGAAACAGCCTGAGGCTGGCAGGATGGGATTCTTCATTTCCAGACCTGGAAGATCGACAGCTAGATTCATGAGAGCACAACCTCCTTGGCCCGAAAGACAGGTCCGTCTTTGCATATCTTTTTATAGCCGCTCGGACTATCCGGTGCCGGGACGACACATGCAAAGCAGGCGCCGATGCCGCAGCCCATCCGCTGTTCGATGGAAATGAATCCTTCCCGTTCCTGAAGTTGCGTCGAAACAGCTTTCAGCATGCCGGTGGGGCCGCAAGTAAAGTACTGATCGAAACCGATGGACCCCCTTGCCAGGATATCCGTGACAAAGCCTTTCTCTCCCGCACTGCCATCGTCTGTCGCCAGATGGTAGCTTCCGAGATTCCGGAAAGCTTCTTCATAGAATACTTGCTCTTTATTTTGGAACCCTGCCACCATCGTGACCTCCACACCTTTTTCCTTCAGGCATTGCGCCAGGTAGTACAGCGGAGGGACACCGATACCGCCTCCTACCAAGAGTGCCTTTTCCAGCTGCAGGCCATCGATCGGATAGCCTTGCCCGCAAGGACCCAGCGCATCAAGATATTCGCCGGGCTCTGCTTTGGCAAGTGTATTGGTTCCAGTACCGAGCAGCTTGAAAATGATCGTGATCGTGGAGTCCTGCTTGTTCACACCCGCAATACTGATCGGACGCCGAAGCATATGATTGTTCCCATCTCCGACAAGCAAATGAAGGAATTGACCGGGCAGGATATCCTCCTGCGCCATCTTCCCATGGAAGGTCATTTCCACAGTATCCTTCGCAATCGTTTTTTTGCTGATAATCTGGAGCTGTTCGTTGATCAAGAGAGGATACCTCCTGCAACAACAGGTTTTGCAGTGAATGTCATCGATTCGATGATCGTTGCAATCGCTTTGGCTGTATCCAGGCTCGTCAGGCAGGCAATGCCATGCTCGACCGCTTCACGGCGGATAAGGAAACCATCTGATCTAGGCTGTTTGCCGGAAGTGAGTGTGTTTACGACAAATTGCACCTCGCCATGTTCGATGATGCTGATGACATTCTGCTCGGAAGCGCCTACCTTACCTACTGTCGTGACTGGAAGACCTGCTTCTTCGACTGCTGCGCTCGTTCCTTCGGTAGCGTACAGCTGGAATCCGAGCGCATAAAACAGTTTGGCGATTTCCATCGCTTCTTCCTTATCTTTATCCGCTACCGTAAGCAGGATGGCTCCTTCCTGCGGTACGGACAGTCCGGATGCAAGCAGTCCTTTGTACAGTGCTTTTTCCAGCGTACGGTCATGTCCGATGGCTTCACCCGTTGATTTCATTTCCGGTCCGAGCAGGGTATCGACACTGCGCAGCTTCTCGAAGCTGAATACAGGTACTTTCACATACACATCCTCTGGTTCTGGCATGAGTCCGGAACCATAGCTCATATCAGCTAGCTTTTGACCCAGGATTGCTCGTGTTGCAATATTGGCCATCGTTACGTGCGTGATTTTCGATAGGAAAGGAATCGTGCGGCTGGCGCGCGGATTCACTTCCAGGACATAGGCTTTGTTTCGGTGGATGACGAACTGGATATTGATCAAGCCTTTTACTTTCAGTGCCTTGGCGATTTGCATTGTTGCATCGATGCATTGCTGGCGGCATTCTTCCGATATTGTCTGTGTCGGATAGACGGCGATCGAGTCACCAGAATGGACGCCTGCACGTTCGATATGCTCCATGATGCCAGGTATGATCGTTGTTTCTCCGTCACTGATGGCATCCACCTCCACTTCGATCCCAGTCAAGTATTGGTCGATCAGCACCGGATGGTCATGCCGGACATGCACACGTTTTTCCATGTAATGCTGCAATTCGCCTGCATTATAGACGATCTCCATATTGCTTCCGCCGATGACATATGATGGTCGGACAAGTACTGGATACCCGATTCTTTCCGCTGCAGCTGCTGCATCCTCCAATTTGGTGATGGATGCTCCTTCTGGTTTTGCAATCTTCAATTCCTCGAGCAGCTTTTCAAATTTATCCCGATCCTCTGCGGCATCGATTGCCTCTAATGACGTTCCGAGGATGTTCACCCCGCGGCGCTGCAATCCTTCGGCAAGATTGATTGCTGTCTGTCCGCCGAATTGCACGATCACACCAAGCGGATTTTCCAGATTCACGACGTGCATGACATCCTCCAGTGTAAGCGGCTCGAAATAAAGCTTATCGGATACGCTGAAATCCGTTGAAACCGTTTCTGGGTTGCTGTTGATGATGATTGCTTCATATCCCGCTTCCCGGATGGCCAGGACGCTGTGGACTGTTGCATAGTCGAATTCAATACCTTGCCCGATACGGATTGGGCCCGATCCCAGCACGATGACTTTCTCTTTATCAGAAGCGACCGATTCATTTTCTTCCTCGTAAGTGCTGTAGAAATAAGGTGTCTGTGATTCGAACTCGGCAGCGCAGGTGTCGACCATCTTGTACACAGGCTGAAGACCATTTTCAATCCGGAATTCATATACTTTGTCCTCTGCCGTATTCCACCAATGTGCGATTTCCCGGTCGGAGAAGCCTTTCTGCTTTGCTTCTTTCAATAAATCAAGCTCCCATGGCCGTTCCGCCAGGGCCGTTTCCAGACTGATCAGCGCTTCGATTTTCCAAAGGAAGAACCGATCGATTCTCGTCAGTTCATACAGCTGCTCCACGGCATACCCGCGGCGGAAGGCTTCTGCAAGAACGAACAAGCGCTCATCATCCGCTTTGACAAGCCGGTGCTCCATCTCTTCGTCGCTCATGCCATCCAAGCTGATGGACGCAAGACCATTCGCTTTGTTATCCAGGGAGCGTACTCCTTTCAGCAAAGCTTCTTCCACATTCCGACCGATCGCCATGACTTCCCCGGTTGCTTTCATCTGTGTACCTAATTTACGGTTGCCGCTGACGAATTTATCGAATGGGAAGCGCGGCAGCTTTGCGACCACATAATCCAATGCCGGTTCAAAGTATGCATACGTCGTACCGGTCACCGGGTTTTTGATTTCATCCAACGTCAATCCGACAGCAATTTTGGCAGCCATCTTGGCAATCGGGTAACCTGTCGCCTTGGAAGCAAGCGCACTGGAACGGCTGACACGAGGATTCACCTCGATGATGTAATAGTTGAAGCTGTGCGGATCCAAAGCAAGCTGTACATTACACCCTCCTTCGATTTGCAGCGCTTTGATGATTTTTATGGATGCATTGCGCAGCAGCTGGTATTCCCGGTCACTCAGTGTCTGGGAAGGCGCGACAACGATGCTGTCACCGGTATGGATACCGACAGGATCGATATTCTCCATATTGCAAACGACGATTGCCTGGTCGTTTTTATCACGCATCACTTCATATTCGATTTCCTTGAAGCCGGCAATATTACGCTCGATCAGGCATTGTGTCACTGGTGAGAGCGCCAGCCCGTTCTTCGTGATTTGTTTCAATTCTTCCAGATCATAGCACATGCCGCCGCCTGTGCCGCCTAGTGTATAGGCAGGGCGGACAATGAGCGGAAACCCGATTTCTTCGGAAAATGCAACAGCTTCCTCCACCGTCGTAACGATTTGGCTTTCCGGTACTGGTTCGCCGAGCTGATGCATCAAGTCGCGGAATTGCTCCCGGTCCTCCGCCTGCTGGATTGCCTCAAGGGAGGTACCCAGGAGTTCGACACCATATTCCTTCAGGATGCCTGAGTTATCCAGTGCAACTGCCAAGTTCAATCCAGTTTGACCTCCAAGGGTCGGCAGCAAGGCATCAGGCTGTTCCTTACGGATGATCTTGCTCAGGAATTCCACCGTGAGCGGCTCCATGTAAACCGTATCCGCAACAGTATGGTCGGTCATGATCGTGGCTGGATTGGAGTTGGCCAGGATGACCGTATAGCCTTCTTCACGCAATGCTTGGCATGCTTGTGTGCCGGAATAATCAAATTCTGCTGCCTGCCCGATTACAATCGGACCGGAACCGATGACGAGGATTTTTTGGATATCTGTACGTTTAGGCATAAGTGGCTTCCCCCTTGGCTGTCTGCTTGCTTTGTGCTGTCATTTTCAGAAAATCATCGAATAGATGGCGGGTATCCTCCGGACCTGGTGCAGCTTCCGGATGGTATTGGACACATATCACCGGGTGAAGCCGATGCTTCAGCCCTTCTACAGTGCCATCATTCAAGGCCTCTTGCGTCAGGATAAGATCCGTCGCAGCCAGTGATTCCTTGGTTACTGTAAACCCGTGATTTTGTGAGGTGAGGTAGGTTTTCCCTGTTTCCAGGTCTTTGACAGGGTGATTGGAGCCCCGATGTCCGAATTTCAGTTTTTCTGTATTGGCACCGGATGCCAATGCGATCAACTGGTGGCCAAGGCAGATACCGAAAATGGACACTTGCCCGATCAGCTCACGAATTGCCTGGATGGCCGGCTCCACATCTTTCGGATCTCCAGGCCCATTCGTCAGCATGATGCCATCAGGGTTTAAATGAAGGATTTGTTCGGCAGTGTAATGCCAAGGTACGACAGTGATATGGCAGTCGCGGGCAGCCAGTTCCCGAAGGATGCCATGCTTCATGCCAAAGTCCATGACCACGATACGTTTGCCGCGGCCGGGCACTACATATGGTTTAGCAGTACTCATACGTTGTACTTGATCGTTTGGAAGTGTGATCGATTCCCAAGAAGCGTGATTTTCTAGTGAATCTACTGCTTCTGTCAATCTAGCTTTCATCGCACCTTGCTTCCGGATGATTTTTGTCAGTTTACGAGTATCGATACCTGCAATACCAGGAATCTGATGGAACTGCAGGAAACCGTCAATTGTATGCTGTTTACGGAAATTGGAGGGTGCGATACTGGCTTCTTTTACGACTAGCGCTTGAATGGATGGCTGAATGCTTTCGAAATCATCGCTGTTGATGCCATAGTTACCAATCAATGGATATGTCAGCGTCACTATCTGACCGCAGTAGGAAGGATCGGAAAGAATCTCTTGATAGCCTGTCATGCCTGTGTTGAAGACGATTTCCCCAGTCGTTGCGGCATCGCTGCCGAACGCCGTTCCAGAAAATACAGTACCGTCCTCCAGGATTAATTGTCGTTTCTTCATTTTACCGCTTCCTTTCTGTAGACGATTTCCCCGTTGTAAATGGTCATCACCGGCTCCCCTTTATAACGCCAGCCGATGAATGGTGTATTCGTTCCTTTGGATTGGAATTGAGCCGGATCCACTTCTCCCTCAGCCTCTAGATCTAGTACTGTCAAATCTGCCGAAGCTCCCTCTTGGAAACGGCCGAATGGCAGTCCGAATGCTTCGGAAGGCTTGATGGTCAGCCAATCTATCAGCTGATGGAGCGTAAAGATGCCAGTCTCGACAAAATGTGTATGGAGCAAACTGAAAGCCGTTTCCGATCCAACAATGCCAAATGATGCGTCCAGCATGCTGACGTTCTTCTCTTCTGCTGTGTGCGGGGCGTGATCGGTCGCAATCATATCGATCGTTCCATCAAGCAGTCCTTCGATCAAAGCCTGACGATCAGCCTCCGACCGGAGCGGCGGATTCATTTTGAAGTTCCCATCATCCGTTTTGATATCTTCATCAGTCAGCAGCAAGTGATGCGGCGTCACCTCGGCAGTCACGCGGATGCCGGCACGTTTAGCATCCCGGATCACCCGGACCGATTCCTTTGTGCTCACATGACAGATATGATAGTGACAGCCAGCTGCTTCCGCCAGGAGGACATCGCGGGCGATATGTACGGACTCGGACACGCTGTTGATACCTGGCAGGCCAAGTCGCGCGCTTGCTGTACCTTCATGCATGACCCCGCCTGGTACCAGGCTGTCGTCTTCACAATGGGCTACGACCGGTATTCCCAATTCAGCTGCCCGTTTCATCGTTTCGAGCATCATCCCGGCTGACTGGATACCTAGACCATCATCTGTGAAAGCAAATGCTTCCCGCATGTTTTCCATGTCGACGATTTCACGTCCCAGCTGCTGCTTCGTGATTGCCGCATACTGCAGCACGCGGATCACGCCGCTTTCTTCATTTCTTTCCATGATGCTGGCAAGCGTCTCTGGACAATCTGGTGCAGGTCGGAGATTAGGCATCGCAGCGACAGTCGTGAAGCCGCCTCTGGCTGCCGCCTTTGTGCCTGTTGCAATCGTTTCTTTCTTTTCTGCCCCTGGTTCACGCAAATGCACGTGCACATCCACAAAACCTGCTGTCACAAGCTGACCTTCCAAATCTTCCACATGATCTTGTTCTGTTATCTCTATTTGACTGGCGATTTCTTTGATGATGCCATCCTCGATTTTCACCATTACATCTTCCAGTTTCCGATCAGCTGTTAACTGCTTCGCGTTTGTCAAGATTGTAGCCATGCTTGATTCCCCATCCTTCCAATAATGTTAAGATCACTGCCATCCTGGCTGCTACGCCATTTTCCATCTGACGGAAAATCCTCGAGCGTGGTGCTTCAACCAAGCCATCGTCGATTTCGATGCCGCGGTTGACTGGTGCAGGGTGCATGATGATGGCATGACGCTTCATCCTCTTTTCTCTTTCGACAGTCAATCCGTACTTCTCCAGATACCCCGTTTCTTCCCGCTTCGTTTCATGACGTTCAAACTGGATCCGGAGCAGCATCATGACATCACATTGTTCCACTGCTTCATCCATGTCCAGGACCGGTATCCCGATGGTATCGTCCATCCATTCAGGTTTGCCCGCCGCATAGACTTGCGCCCCCAATTTGCACAAGGCCATGGCATTGCTTCTGGCAACACGGCTGTGACGGATGTCCCCGGCAATCACGACTTTCAATCCCTCAAAGCGTCCATATTCCTGGTAAATCGTCATCAGATCGAGCAAGCATTGTGTCGGGTGCTCCCCTTTTCCGTCACCGGCATTGATCACCGGGATATCCAGCCTATCCGCAAGCATTGCGGCTGTGTGCTCTTCTGGATGACGGATGACAAGGACCGAAGCGCCGATCGATTGAAGGGTCTTCGCAGTGTCATAGACGGTCTCGCCTTTGGTCATGCTGGATGCCTCTGCGGCGAAGTCCAGCACTTCAAGCCCGAGTTTCCGTTCTGCTACGGTAAAGCTCATCTTCGTCCGTGTGCTCGGCTCGAAGAAAAGATTGGCTGCAAACAGCTGCTCCCTGTATCCAGATACCCCCTGTGCCTGTATGTCTGTAGCGAGCTGTACGAGCTGCAGCAGTTCCCCTGCGGTAAGATGCTTCATCGATACAAAATGCTTCATGTCCTTCTCCTCCTTAGTTGGATGCTTGTTTCTGATCTTCGACTGTGAACAGACTGCCATTTCCCAGGCCGGATTCCTTGCCCGGCAAAACAAGGTTCAAAATGACGCCGACTAGTGCTGCCAGGGCCATGCTGTTGATCTCGAGGTCAAGCTCGGCGATTTGGAAACGCAGGAACGCTCCTCCGATTCCGATGACCAAGATGATCGAACTGATGATCAAATTACGTTTATCACCTAAATCGAGCTGACTGTCGATCATCGTCCGGAGTCCGCTGGCAGCGATGATCCCGAACAGCATGATGCTCACACCGCCCATGACTGCAGATGGTACCGAACTGATCAGCGCAGTGATAAGACCAGTGAATCCAAACAAGATGGCAAGTATCGCCGTACCTCCGATGACGAAGACACTGAATACTCTCGTTATTGCCAGGACACCGATGTTTTCCCCGTAAGTTGTGTTCGGCGGTCCGCCAAGCAAGGACGCGATCATAGTCGCCACCCCATCACCTGCAAGTGAAGCGTGCAGTCCTGGCTTGACGAGCATATTCCGATCGACGATCTTGGACAAAGCCAGCTGGTGGCCGATGTGCTCGGATACCGTCACGACAGCGATTGGCACCATGGTGAAGAAGAGCTGCCAGCTGAATACATCTGCGACATTATAATCGACGAACGGAATGGTGAAATCCGGCACCGTGAAAATCCCGCTGAAGAAAGCGCCGATGGAATCAGCGGCTGCAATTTGGTTCCAAGCATCCTGTACGCCGCTCGTATCGACGATTCCCTGCGTGAGGGCGTAGATATATCCCCCGATGATCCCGATCAGGACCGGAATAAGTCCGAGGAAGCCCTTCAGGAAAATGGAAGCTGCCACTGTGATTGCCAGTGTGACGAGTGCCACGATGAAATATTTCGTGCTGTATTCTCCTGTATCAGGAGCATTCATTGCCATGTCCACTGCAGTCGGTGCCAAGGCCAGACCGATGACGATGATGACTGGTCCGACGACAATCGGCGGGAGGAGTTTCATGATTCCTTTCATTCCGCCCAATCGAATTGCGATTGCCACGATTCCGTATGCAAGACCTGCCAGAAAGCTGCCGATCATGGCCCCGCCGACACCGGCGGTTTCAATCGACTGCGTAATCGGGTAAATGAAAGCAAAACTCGAGCCTAAATAAGCTGGCACCGTCCCCCTTGTGATCAAAATGAATGCGAGTGTACCGACGCCGCTTGAAACCAGTGCCACCGCCGGATCAAGTCCGGTCAGCGCCGGTACAAGGATGGTTGCACCAAACATGGCAAATAAATGCTGTAAGCTGAAGATGACCCATTGGTTCCATTTTGGTACGTCGCGTATGTTAAGTGCTGGTTTCATTTTTACTCTCCTCTTTCCCTATAAAAAAAGCCCCTTTGCGATTTAGGTCGCAAAGGGGCACACGTCTGCCACTTCCCGTGACGACGTTGTTGCTTGCGACCTTGTAAGCCTCTCTGGACTTCCGTTAAAGGTCCTTATTCATTTTCATAGATATCCACGCTCTCGTGATCATCCGTCTCCTGTAATTCGACGACGATGACTTCCGATTGCGATGTCGGAATGTTTTTCCCGATATAATCGGCCCGGATAGGCAGTTCCCGATGGCCTCGGTCGATCAGTACAGCTAATTGGATCTGCGCCGGACGTCCCGCGTCCATGATCGCATCCATCGCCGCTCTCACTGTTCGTCCCGTATATAACACGTCATCGATCAAGATGACAGTCTTATTCGTCAAATCCGTTGCGAGCTTCACTGGCTGCACCATCGGCTCTTGATCCTTGGATGCATGTGCCAAATCATCCCGGTATAGTGTGATATCCACCTCTTCAAGCGGTACCGTCACTTGGTCGATTCCTTCGATTTTCTGCTGCAGACGCTGCGCGATGGGAACCCCTCTGGTCTGGATCCCGACAAGCACCAGATCCTCCGGTCCTTTATTACGTTCCAGGATTTCATGTGCAATCCGAGTCAGTGCACGCCCGATAGCAGCCTGATCCAGCAGGGCAGCCTTCTTGTTCATTTTTTCCCCACCTTTCCTTGACACGATGAAAAAGCCCCTTACCGCCATGAGACGATAAGGGGCAAGGATACACACACGTATCCCGTTTCATATCCGTTTCCTTATCAGCCTCTCTGGACTGTCTTAAAGGTTCTTATTCAGCTTCATTCAGTATCGCATGCCAGTGTATATCTGTCAAGCGTGGAATTTCAGCTTGTCCAATTCCTCTTGGAACACTTCCGGAACAGGGGCCTCGAAATGCAGCCATTCCCCTGTTATCGGATGATGGAAACCAAGAACCGCAGCATGCAGCGCTTGTCCATCGATATCCAATGTCCTGCGCGGTCCATATTTTGGATCTCCGGCAAGCGGATAGCCGATATATTGCATATGCACACGGATTTGATGCGTCCTGCCTGTCTCCAGCTTACATTCAATGTATGTAAACTCCTCAAAACGCTCCAGCACTTCAAAATGCGTCACGGCAGGCTTTCCATTTTCGACTACCGCCATCTTCTGACGATCATTCGGATCACGTCCAATCGGAGCCTCCACTGTACCGAATTCATGGTCGATGACACCATGGACGATTGCCCGGTATTTCCGTTCGATGTCATGATCCTTCAGCATATCCGCCAATTTTTGATGTGCTTTATCATGCTTGGCTACAACAAGCAGACCGCTGGTATCTTTATCGATACGATGCACGATGCCTGGACGCATCATTCCATTGATACCGGATAGATCCTTCAGATGGTAAAGCAGGGCGTGAACCATCGTACCGGACTGATGGCCATTCGATGGATGTACGACCATGCCGCGCGGCTTGTTCACAACTGCGATATCTGCATCTTCGTAAATGATTTCAAGAGGAATGTCCTCTGCTTCGATTGTCATCTCTTCAGGTTCAGGGATCGACCAAGCGATTACATCTCCCTCTTGGACAGTATATTTATTTTTCACCTTGGCGCCGTTCACCGTGACCAGATCATCCTTGATCCAGCTCTGGGCCTGACTCCTGGAGACATCCTCCTGGATATCGGACAACAGCTTATCGATGCGCAAGCCTGCTTCCTCGGCTGCGACTGTATGTTCCAACTGACTCATGCTTCTTTTCGTCCTTTCTTCTTTCGCTCATCCAGCAGCATCGCAAGGATGATGAGGATGACACCTACAACCAGACAGGAATCCGCCACGTTGAAGATTGGATAATGATAGTCACCGAATCGTGTATCGACGAAATCGACGACTTCTTTACGGAACAGCCTATCGATGAAGTTACCGACCGCTCCGCCCAGAACAAGCGACAGACCTGTACCCATCAATTTGCTTTCTTTGCTATATTTCACAATATAATAGCTGACTATGACAATGACTATCGCTGTCACAAGATAAAAGAACCAGAAATGCCCTTCTAAAATGCCCCATGCCGCCCCTCGATTGCGGTGTGACGATAAATACAGGAAGTTATCGATGATCGGGATCGACTCTCCCTCTGTCATATTCTTTACTACTGCCAATTTTGCAAGCTGATCGATTATGATCAGGATAATCGCGATGACAAAATACATGGACCCATTTCCTCCGTTCCATACAATCTATCTTGCATTTTACCATAGATACGGTGAAAAAGATTGCAGAGATAAAAAGAAAGCTCCGCCCAAAAGCGAAGCTTTCCATCCATTACGCGTGATAATGTGCTTCCACGATCTCTGCACAGCGTGAGCATAGATCCGGATGCTTCTCATTCTGTCCGACAGTCTCAGAAGCAACCCAGCAGCGTTCGCATCTGTCTGCAGGATGTTTCTCCACTCGGACGGCCACATGCTCATAATCTGCGGCTTCTGGATCTGCGTCCACCACATTGGCTTCGGATACGATAAGCAGCTGATGCAGATTGTCGATACCTTGAAGCAGCTGTTTTGTTTCATCATCTTTCGCAACGATTGTCAGTTTGGATTCAAGCGATTTACCGATCACTTTTTCACTGCGTGCGATTTCCAATGCTTTCAAAACGTCATCGCGGACTTTCATGAAATGATCCCATTTTGCAAGCAAGGCATCATGATCGGCAATTGCTGCTGCTTCAGGGAAGTCTGTCAGCTGGACGCTTTCTGCTTTTTCACCTGGGATATAGCTCCATGCTTCCTCTGTTGTATGGGCAAGGATCGGTGCAAGCATTTGTACAAGCGCTTTGACGATTTCATAATAAGCAGTTTGGATGCTGCGGCGGGCTGGGTTATCAGCAGCTTCGATATAAAGGATATCTTTACCGAAGTCCAGATAGAATGCACTTAATTCCACGGAACAGAAGCTCAAGACAGCAGAGTACACGTCGGCAAATTCAAATTTATCGTAGCTTTCGCGTACATGCTTGATCAAGTCGGATAGCTTCGCAAGCATGTAACGATCGACTTCGGTCATGTCAGCATGCGCCACACTATCCTTGGCAGGATCGAAATCATGCAAGTTGGCAAGCAGGAAGCGGAATGTGTTCCGGATCTTACGGTAGCCCTCTGATGTCTGCTTGATGATTTCATCGGAAATCCGGACATCGGATTGATAATCGACCGACGCCACCCATAGGCGAAGGATATCAGCACCATACTGCTTCATGATTTTCGACGGCACGACGATGTTGCCGAGTGATTTACTCATCTTCTTGCCTTTTCCGTCCAAAGCGAACCCATGGCTGAGGACAGCTTTATACGGAGCTTTGCCAGTTACGGCCACAGCAGTTGTCAAAGAAGAGTTGAACCAGCCGCGGTATTGGTCGGAACCTTCCAAATAAAGATCAGCCGGACGCTGCAATTCAGGGCGGTTTTCCAATACACCTTGGTGCGAGGATCCGGAATCGAACCATACGTCCATGATGTCTGTTTCTTTCGTGAAGATGCCGTTCGGGCTGTGCTCGGAAGTGAATCCTTCCGGAAGCAAATCTTTCGCTTCCCTTTCGAACCAGACATTGGAGCCATGTTCAAGGAATAGGTCGGACACATGCTGGATCGTTTCTTCCGTGATGATCGGTTCACCGTCTTCACCGTAGAATACCGGAATCGGGACACCCCACGCACGCTGACGTGAAATACACCAGTCTTCGCGGTCACGGAACATGTTATAAAGACGTGTTTCGCCCCATTTCGGGAACCATTCCACCTCTTTGATCTGCTCGATGATCTGATCACGGAATGCTTTGATGGAAGCAAACCATTGTGCTGTCGCACGATAGATGACTGGTTTCTTCGTCCGCCAGTCATGCGGATAAGAATGCGTGAAGAAGTCGAGTTTCAATAATGCGCCTTTTTCTTCAAGCAGTTCCGTGATGTTCTTGTTTGCCTTATCATAGAATACCCCTTCGAAACCAGGAGCTTCTTTGGTAAATACGCCTTTGTCATCCAATGGGCTGATGATCGGCAGTTTATATGGCTGGCTGGCGAAGAAATCCTCTTCCCCATGTCCTGGTGCTGTGTGCACACAGCCAGTACCGCTGTCTGTCGTAACATGTTCACCAAGGATGATCAATGAATCACGGTCATAGAAAGGATGCTGTGTCGTCACGTATTCCGCTTCTTTTCCTTTGAACGTTTTCAATACTTGCAGATCATTCCATTCAAGCGTTTCCGCTACACTATTGAGCAGATCTTCCGCAACGACATATTTCTCCGCACCGACTTGCGCTACCACGTATGTCACTTCCGGATGAAGGGAGATCGCAACGTTTGCAGGCAATGTCCAAGGAGTCGTCGTCCAGATGATGAACTTCTCATCACCCTCGAAAAGATTTTTACCGTCTTTGACTTGGAAGGCAACATAAATCGATGCAGAACGTTTATCCTGATACTCGATTTCAGCTTCAGCCAAAGCCGATTCAGAGGATGGGGACCAGTAAACCGGCTTCATGCCTTTATAGATGTAACCTTTTTTAGCCATCTCCCCGAATACCTTGATTTGTGCTGCTTCATAGTCTTTCGTCAATGTGATGTATGGATTGTCCCAATCACCGCGGACACCAAGCTGCTTGAACTGGCTGCGCTGGTTATCGATTTGCTGCAAGGCATATTCCGCACAGAGACGGCGGAATTCCGCAACCGTCATTTTTTTGCGGTCGACTTTTTTCTTGGTCAGCGCCTGCTCGATCGGCAGGCCATGTGTATCCCAGCCTGGAACATATGGTGCATGGAAGCCAGACATGGATTTATAGCGGACGATGAAGTCTTTCAATACTTTATTCAACGCATGCCCCATGTGCAAGTCGCCATTGGCATATGGAGGTCCGTCATGCAATACGAAGAGCGGACGCCCTTCTGTTCTGTCCTGCACTTTTTGGTAGATATTTTTTTCTTCCCATTCCTGCTGCATTTTCGGTTCTTTGTTCGGCAGATTGCCGCGCATCGGGAATGCCGTTTCCGGCATCAGCAGTGTGTCTTTGTAATCCAATGTTCTTCCTCCTTGTCATGACCGAGCTTGGGGTAAAAAAAGAGCCCCTCAGCATCCCAAAAGGGACGAGAGAGACTCGCGGTACCACCCTTATAGACGGATTTCATCCGTCCACTCGAAATTCGTAACGTGAATGAGACGTCCATTTCTACTGCTTGCGGTTCGAATGGAAACTAACGGGTGATGTTCGGAAGAAATACCCTGCCAGGCTCTCACCTTCCCCGGCTCGCTTTGAAGCGTATGGACTTCCTACTGTCCCGATCACAGTCTTTTTATCTTGGTCATGTTGTTTGCTAATAATAGTAAAATTATATGTAAGTTTGTGAAAAACGTCAAGCGGGCTTTATTCCGCCGGCTCTTCCTCAGGCTCATACGCAACCTCTGTGGCGAATAAACCATCCCAATCATCCGTTTCAATCATCTCAAGCTGTGCTTCCACAAGCATCTTCAAGCGTGTCCGGAATACTTTCGCCTGCTTTTTGAGTTCCTCGACTTCCAAGGCAATCTGACGTGATTTCGTGAGGGACTCGTTGATGATCCGGTCTGCATTCTTCTCCGCTTCCTTGATGATCAGCTTGGACTCTTTCATTGCATTGCCCTTCACTTCTTCTGCCGTTTCCTGCGCTACAAGGATCGACTTATTCAAAGTCGTTTCAATGTTATTGAAATGACCAAGGCGTTCCTCCAGCTGCTGGACCCGTTCTTCCAAGTCCTTTTTCTCCCGGATGATGATCTCGTAATCCTTGATCACCCTGTCGAGGAAGTCGTTTACATCATCTTCATCATAACCGCGGAATCCGCGGGCGAACTCTTTATTGTGGATATCCAAAGGTGTTAATGGCACGACGGCCACCTCCTGTTAAAAGATCTAATAATTGCTGTTATTCGACAAAGATAGCATAAAACAGCCATTTCGGCTACTTTAATTTTTCCAATGTGATACGCAGCTTGTCCTTCTTGGTCGTACCCTTCACTTGTGCAAGCTTGCCCCGCCCTTTGCCGCGCAGGGAAATGAGATCCCCTTCAGCCAGCTGATAGCTGACATCTTCGACAATCCTGAAGTTGACTTTGACGAGGCCTTTTTGAATCCGCTCCGCCGCCTGCTGCCTTGACAAACGGAAAAGCTCCTTCATCACAGCATCCAGCCTGAGGGAGGATACAGTGGCTTCCACACGCAGCCACTCCAGCTTTTCCGGCCTGAAATTCGCCGGATCGACTGTCTCCCATGATACCTTCGCTCGTTTGACTTCCACTAAATTCGCACGTATGTAGACGGCGATGTCCGAAGTGGTGAAAAGCTGGATGACACCATCACTCACACTGATATCGCCCAGCTTCTTGCGATCGATGCCCAGGGAAAGAAATGAACCCATCACATCACGATGTTCAAGCGTGACAAATTTGGCGGGATAGGCGGCTTCGAGCAGCTCGATGCTGAAATCCTCCGGTGTTATCGTGTCATAGATCGGGGCGATGATGCCCCGCTTTCTTTCTGCGTCCTCGGATCCGCCCGAAAAAGCCCACTGCAGTTCTGGCTGGCCGCTTAGCAGCTGCCGGAAAATAAGCTGTTCCCGTGGATCCAGGAAATCGGTCACCCGAGGCTGGTACTGACGTTCCACTTGTTCCATCCAGGAAAGGATCTGGTCGATGAAAGGACGCTCCTCTTCCCGGTAATGCTGATAGATACTCACGTAGTCATATACTCCTTAATCAATAGAAAATCATCGCGTAAATGGTATATAACCCACTCCGTGCCAAATTGAGGACGATGATCGCAACGATCGGCGACAGATCGATCATCCCCAGCGGCGGAATGAACCTGCGGAATACATCCAAATACGGCTCACAAATTCGTCCCAGGATCTCCCCGAACGCTGACTGCCTGGCTCCAGGGAACCACGACATCAGGATATAGACGATCAATGCCAGGGAATAAACCTGGAATGCTGCACTAATTATGTTCCAAAGCATCTGCTTTTACCACCTCTTATTATAGTCATCCTGTTCCTCTACCATATCGGATATACTGCCGGTAAGCTCGATATTGTCCGGAGCGCATAGGAACGTCTGACTGCCCAGCTTTTGAATATCACCATTGAGAGCGTAAACCGTTCCGCTGAGAAAATCAACGATTCGCTTCGCCTGATGGTGGTCGACACGCTGCAAATTGAGCACGACTGCCCTTCTGTTCACCACATGATCAGCAATTTCCTGCGCTTCATTATAAGTCCTTGGCTCACAGAGGACGACTTTGGAGGAGGATTGTACACTTTTCAGGCTCACAACATTCTGAGCCTGGCTCTGATTCCGCCCGCCTTGTCGGTAAGGCTCGATTTCTTCTTGTTCTTCAGCCTGTTCCTCGACGTATTCATACTCCTCGTCATCCACAGTAAAGAAATTCTTCATCTTATTCTTGAAACTCATATTATTCACCTCGCTTATTGATATGGACCTACAAGGGCAGAGCCGACCCGGACATGTGTCGCTCCTTCTTCTATTGCAATTTTGAAATCATTACTCATTCCCATGGATAACATGGTGCACGGTGCATGGGCCATATTTTCAGCTGCCGCTTCATCACGCAGCTTCCTCAATCCGCTGAAAACACCGCGGAGCACATCTTCATCCTGTGTATTGGGTGCCATTGTCATCAACCCGACAACCTCGATCGCAGGATATGCCGCAAGCTTCCGGATGAAAGCAAGTGTTTCATCTGGTGACACGCCGGATTTGGTTTCTTCTCCGCTTACGTTGACCTGCACAAAGCACTTGATTTTCCTGGCAGCCCGTTTCTGTATTTCCTTTGCCAATGAAAGCCTATCGAGTGCATGCAGATAATCCACTTGATTGATGACATCTTTCACTTTCCTGGATTGCAGATTGCCGATGAAATGCCAATTGGCTTTTTCCCCGATTGCGGCCTGCTTCTCCAGGAAGCCCTCGATCCGGTTCTCACCCAAATCGACAATCCCAGCATCGACAGCTTCTTTTGTTCGTTCAATTGTAACATATTTCGTGACTGCAAGGAGTGTAATATCCTCGGATTTCCGGCCGGATTGGGCCGCTGCCGAGCTGATCTCCTCCCTGATCCGTTCCAGATTCTGTTTTACTGTATTCATACTTGCTCCTCTTTCATTCCGATAAAACCGAGCATTCTGCCGGTTTTCCCCTGATCCTCCCGGTGTGAATAAAATTCCGGGGAATCATATGTACAATAGGCTGCTGTCAGTATGTTACCGCTCATGATTCCTGCCCGCTGCAGATAAAGTCGGTTGAGCGCCTGCAAATCAAGCTGGAATCGGCCATGAGCATGGGAATCAAGCACCTCATCCCGGAATTGTACCGGAATCTGCTGAACGATACGACCGTCCACTTCATACCTGTTTTTGGAAATGCACGGTCCAATCATTACCTGCAGATTATCCTTGTCTGCTCCACGGGCACAAAGCGCCTCGACCATTTTCCCTGCCATATCGGCGACGGTTCCGCGCCAGCCAGCATGCGCCATCCCGATCCATCCATTGGCTGCATCACAGAAGTAAAGCGGCACGCAGTCGGCAAAGAATGCAGAAAGCAGTATTCCTTTTTCCTTGGTGATCAGGCCATCGACTGCCGGCAGGCTGTCTGCCAAATCCCTGCTGCCGCGGCCAGCTTCCTGTTTTGTGACGACTGCTATTTCCGTTCCATGGACCTGTTCCCCCAGGACCCATTTATCCAATGGAAAATGAATGGCGTCTGCAAGCAGCTCACGATTCCGGATGACATCCTTTGGATCATCCCCGACATGCAGCCCCATATTCAGACTATCAAAAGGTGCTTTGCTCACACCATGGTATTTTGTCGTAATCCCGCTGACGATGCTGTCAGGAGCTGACCATCCGCCAAGCTCCATATACAGCCCCTTCAGACTGGAAGCTGTTTCCTTCATATGGTACCCACTCCTCTGATTGCTTTTATAGTACCATATTTCCGTCTGTTTCTGTACAAGATTACTTGCCAGCTTCTTCGGTGATCGATACTTGCTCTGGACTCTTGATCAAAATGACATCCGTCCCGATTGTGATGATCTGATTCCACGGGACAACCAATTCTTCTTCCTTGCCGAACAGCCCCATCATTTTACCGCGGAGTGTCACGACGATCGCTGAAATATGCCCGTTTTGTGCATTGATTTCCAAGTCGGATACATTCCCTACCCTTTTCCCGTTTTCCATCAAAATTATATCCTTCATCTGCAATTCGGTAAGCGTCATGATTACTTTGCTCCTTTGCTGCTTTTTTCTAGTCTATGCGGCCAAGCTGGTCATTTAGCATCCAAACATAAAAAAAGACACCGGACAGAGGTGTCTTTCATTCGAACATTTGTTTATTCATCTCTTCGATTGCGGCTTTTTCCAGGCGTGATACTTGTGCTTGGGATATTCCGATTTCATCTGCCACTTCCATTTGCGTCTTTCCTTGGAAGAAGCGCTTGTTAAGTATCATTTTCTCCCGCTCGTTCAAGCGATGCATACCTTCTTTTATCGATAGGTTATCCAGCCAGGCCGCATCATTCTCCGATTCGCTGCGCAGCTGGTCCAAAACGAAGATAGGGTCGCCTCCATCATTGTAAATCGGCTCGAATAAAGAGACCGGATCCTGGATGGCATCCATGGCAAAGGTGATGTCTGAGGGCTGTACGCCCAGCTCTGCTGCAATTTCTGCCGTTGTCGGATCCTTCGATGTCTGAGCAATCAGCTTCTCCCTCACTTGCAAAGCTTTGTATGCTGTATCGCGTAAGGAACGCGATACGCGGATCGGATTATTGTCCCTGAGGTAGCGACGGATTTCCCCGATGATCATCGGCACTGCGTATGTAGAGAAACGCACATTATGCTTCAAATCGAAATTATCTATGGATTTCATTAG
Organism: Terribacillus sp. FSL K6-0262; assembly: GCF_037977385.1. NCBI lineage: Bacteria > Bacillati > Bacillota > Bacilli > Caryophanales > Bacillaceae > Terribacillus > Terribacillus sp. FSL K6-0262. The sequence goes on from NZ_CP150277.1 coordinate 279,112, forward strand.
TCCGATACAGCCTACTTGAAAAAGATCGTCGACATATTCCCCTCGGTTATTGAAACGCTGGATGACACTGAGAACGAGACGGAGATTCCCATTGACGAGTTCTTCCCGGGCTGACATGTCGTCCTCCTGCTGCATGCGGATGAATAGCTTTTTCATTTCTTCATTTTTGAGCACTGGCAGTTTCGAAGTATCTACTCCACATATTTCAACTTTCTGTCTCGACATATTCCTTGACCTCCCGATTGAAGATGCGATGCAAGCACAGTATCTCCCCTCGGGAATTTTTTTATGCAAAGACAAAAAGTGCCTGACATTGTCCGGGCAGGGACAAATACAGGCACCAGTAAGGGTTAAAGCATTTTATTAAATTCTTTTTGCAGTCTGCGGATGATTTTCTTTTCCAGCCTGGAAATATACGATTGGGAAATGCCGAGCATATCGGCCACATCCTTTTGGGTCTTCTCTTCCTGGCCGACTAGCCCGAAACGCAGCTCCATGATTTGCTTTTCCCTGTCATTCAGCTGTTCCAGTGCTTTTTTCAATAAGTTTTTATCCACATTTTTTTCGATATCCTTGGTGATGATATCATCATCTGTCCCCAGAACATCCGACAATAATAATTCATTGCCATCCCAATCGATATTGAGCGGTTCATCGAAGGAGATTTCCGATTTCAATTTGCTGTTCCTGCGCAGGTACATGAGAATTTCATTCTCGATACAGCGGGACGCGTATGTCGCAAGTTTGATTTTTTTCTCTGGGTTGAAGGTATTCACCGCTTTGATCAAACCGATTGTTCCGATACTGATCAAATCCTCGATGTTGATCCCGGTATTTTCGAACTTCCTTGCTATATACACTACCAAACGCAGATTCCGTTCGATAAGCATCGCCCTGGCAGATTTATCTCCTGTCGGCAAAAGCTGAAGCAATTTGAATTCTTCTTCCTTCGACAGTGGGGGAGGCAATGCCTCGCTGCCGCCGATGTAATAGATTTCCTTCCGCTTGATCCCCAGCTTTACAAGAATCTTATACCACCATAATTTCAGCTTCCATGCTCTTTTCCCCATGTTTATCTCCCTTCTTCTTAGCCCGCTTGCGTGCTGGCATCATGTACAAGTGACGGATGGAGCAGACAGTGATACCGATGATCGGTTGTCAGATTGCCGAATTGAATGCCGATCCAGACCCGATCTGTTTCGATTATCTTTTGATCCAACTCAATCAGAATGCTGTCCGGCTTTAAGACAAGCATAAGTGCTCCTTCCCCATTGACACCCTGATACGGAACGACAGAAAATTCATATGCCCAGTTCTTCGGCAGCAAATCCAAGTCCAGCTGCTTGTTCGCCTCCTCCAGCAGCCGCCATTCTTCTTCATCGAACCAATTTTGCAAAAAGAGGCGATCACAGATTATGACTGGCCGCTTCGTCAGCGGATCCGATAAGTGATTCCCGCTATCGATGAAGCCCTCTGTCTTATGTGGAATGCCATTGATGCTCACTTGGACGGCATGCAGCTGATCATAACGGAATTGTTCAAAACGCTGCTTGTCCATCCTGCTCTTGGTAAAATACAATGCGATCGGAAACATGATGGCTACGAACAGCCAGCTGACGTGATCACCATATCCTGTGCTTACCGTCAAAAAGGAGGCAGGGGTAAATGCAGCTTGGGTCTGCAGCATATAATGGATGGCGAACAGGCTGCCTCCCGCTGCAAAGGTGATGAAATAAAAAAGCAGCAGCAGTTTTAAGAAACGGGTGACAGAACGGAATCCAAAAGCAGCCCAAATGATCACCATGGAAAAAAGCAGCTTTCCTGCCGGGTGGACCAGATAGCTTTCTGGAAAATAGACAGTTACTGGAACGATGAGCGAGGCAATGAAGGCGCCAGTGAATATACGGAGCTTGTGTACTTGAAGCCTTGCAATAGCCTGTGTGGATAATAGCAGCAGCCAGTCCAAAAACAGATTGAGTGTCCAGACCGCATCCAGATAGATTGTCACGTCAGCTCTTCCTTTCTCCTTTGATAGATGAAGCTAGTATAACGGAGAGCCGATTCAAATACTGTCAGTTTATGCATGATATGCCGCACTATTTTTATGTATTTTCCGTCTAATTTGTCTAACATTTTTCTGCATAAAAAAAAGGATAGCATCATAGGATGCTATCCTTTTAGAATCATCTTCTGCGGTTGCGGTTGCGAAGGAATGTCGGGATATCCAATGTATCCTCTTCCTGCTTGCGCGGCTGCGGAGACGGTGCTTCGCGGCGCGGCTCTTCCCGTTCTCTCCTTCTTTCCGTCGGAGCGGGCTGCTGCGTGCTTTGTGTCTCTTTTTGTACCGGGCGGGCTTTCGGACGGGGTGCGTTCATCGCTTGCTGGATCTGCGCCTCATCGAAACCTGTCGCAATGACCGTCACGACGATCTCGTCTTTCAGATCTTCATTGATGACGGAACCGAAGATCACGTTCACTTCCTGATCGGCTGCGCTTGTTACGATATCGGCAGCTTCCTGTACTTCATACAGGCTCAAGTTCGCTCCGCCGGAGATATTCATCAGGACACCATGCGCCCCATCGATCGACGTTTCAAGCAATGGAGAGCTGATGGCTTTCTTTGCAGCTTCCGTCGCCCGATTCTCACCCGTGGCGATACCAATGCCCATGAGCGCCGATCCTTTGTCAGCCATGATTGTCTTCACGTCAGCGAAGTCGACGTTGATCAGACCAGGAACCGCAATCAATTCGGAAATACCTTGTACACCTTGACGGAGGACATTGTCCGCTTCGCGGAATGCTTCAAGCATCGGTGTATTTTTATCGACGATTTCAAGCAAACGGTCATTCGGGATGACGATCAGTGTATCAACACTGCCTTTCAGGGCATCTGTACCTGCCAGAGCCTGTGTCTGACGCTTCCGTCCCTCGAAGGAGAATGGACGGGTCACGATTCCGACTGTCAATGCACCGAGCTCCTTGGCCACTTGTGCGATGACCGGGGCAGCACCGGTACCAGTACCGCCTCCCATACCAGCTGTAACAAATACCATGTCAGCGCCTTGCAATGCTTCCTGGATTTGCTCTTTGCTTTCCTCAGCAGCTTTACGGCCCACTTCCGGATTGGCTCCTGCACCAAGACCGCGTGTCAATTTTGCGCCAATTTGCATCTTGACATCTGCTTTTGATAGATTCAATGCTTGCGAATCAGTGTTCACCGCAATGAATTCGACGCCTTGGACGCCATGTTCGATCATCCGGTTGACGGCGTTGCTTCCGCCGCCGCCGACGCCGATGACTTTTATCGTAGCTAATGTTTCCATATTTGTGTCAAACTCTAACATCTTAACGTCCTCCTATTTACAAACCGTCTCCCTTTCCCGAGTTGACGTGTCTGTCTTAATCGAAAAAGTACTTGAACAGGTTGGCGATACCTGATTCTTTCTTTTTTTCTTCGCCTTTTTTCTTTTCTGATTTAGCAGGTTTAGCCGGTCTTCTTTCCGGTTCCTCGAAGTCTCCTTCTGTCACGGCAGAGAAGATTTCCTTACCTTGTATTCTCGCATTCCGATAGGCAAATTGCAAGATTCCAACGGCACTTGTGAACTGCGGTTCCCTCACTCCCAGATAATCCGGGATCGCAAGCCTCACATTCGCTTGAAAACAATCCTGCGCAAGCTCCAGCATGCCAGGCATCATGGATGTTCCTCCAGTGAGGACATATCCGCCCGGCAATTCGGGGAAGCCCATCCGCTTGATTTCACTGTCTGCATATGCATAGATTTCCTCTACACGGGCTTCTGCAATATCAGCGACATCAAGCTGGGAAAAAGTCTGTTTCTTATTGCTGCCAATGATGGAAGCTTCGAATGTCTCTTCCTCCCTGGCGTCATCATAGAAGGCATGTCCATATCCAATTTTGATTTCTTCCGCTTCTTCTGATGAAGTCTTCAAACCGATCGAGATATCCTTGCTGATGTTGTCACCGCCAAGCGGAACGACACTTGTCGCCATCAGCTGGCCATTGCCGAACACAGACACGGTCGTATTGCCCCCGCCGATGTCGATCAAGCCCACTCCAAGGTTCTTTTCATCCTCCGAAAGGGCTACAGCCCCTGCAGCCAAAGGCTGCAGACATATATCCATCACTTCTAAGTTGGCTCTCTCGACGCATTTCAATAGATTATGTAAGACTGTGCGGGAACAAGTAATGATGGTCCCTTCCATTTCCAGCCGCACACCGATCATACCGCGCGGGTCATTGATGCCGTCCAAGCCATCCACGATGAACTGCTTCGGAATGACATCGACGATTTCCCTCTCCGGCGGAATGGATACGACCTGAGCCGCATCAATTACACGCGCGACATCCTCATCGTCTATTTCCCTTGTTTCACTGGAAACAGCAACCACACCGTGACAGGATTGCAGCTGGATTTGATTCCCATTCACCCCGACGACTACACGCTCGATTTGCATGCCTACCATCCGCTCGGCCTGCTCCACTGCATTCCGGATTGATTGGACGGTCTGATCGATATCAACGATGGCGCCTTTTTTCAAACCTTTTGATTTTGCCGTACCGACACCGATTATATTAAGGGAATCAGGAAAGACTTCCCCGATAATCACTTTAATTTTTGATGTTCCTACATCTAAGCTGACTAAAATTTCACTGTTGTTCACGTAAGGCACCTCCTAATCCTAGAGACATGTCGCCCAGCATTGATTTTTTTCACGTTTTCATTGAAATGTAACTATTTGTATGCAGACACTAGACACGCATCATTATAACAAATATCACGGTGAAAATTGCCGAAAAAGCGACATTCTAACAGAAATTAGCCAAATATACACTTATTTGATTCGACTATACCGCATATAGCTTGTTTATTCTACATAAATTGACAAAATGCTATGATTTTCTGCTTATTGTCCCTCTTCTGTCTCTTTATCTTTGTCTTTGTCTTTTTTCCCGGAAGGCTCGAAATAAGTGCCCACTCCCATATGGAGCACTCCATCCACCTCTGGGTCAAGCTGTGCTGCGATGCTTGGATAAGCCTCCATGTTGGTGGCAAATGTACGAATCGTGCCTTGGACTTCCCTTCCGTCATTCATGAATAGCTGGATGACATATGGATTGTCCTCGGTAGGCTTGTAGTAAATCTCAGAAATGAGCCTGGTGATCGAATCTGGCAGCTGATCAAGCTCCTCTGCCATCTCATCCAGATATTCATCATCCGAAAAACCATAAAGAATCGGGGCATCGGATTTTGGCTGGTCCCACTTTTTCTCCGAAATGCTTCCATTCGTGAGCAGTGCGCGATAGCTGCCGTCCAGCTGGAGATAGCCCACTCTCCCAAGCTCTGTCACATTAATCGTGACAGTTGCGGGAAAGCCTCGGCTGATCGACACTTTCTCGACTTCCTCATTCTTCTGTATCCGCTTGATCACCTTATCCTTATCGATCCGCCACATATTATCCGACGTCGTCAACCCGCTGCTTTGAATGATAGTATCATCCGGAAGGAAATCATTCCCTTCCACTTCCAAACGATGGATATTGCTGAGTGGTGATTGCAAGTAGACAATGATGGAGATAAGTACGAAGAAGATAGACAAGTAGAATATCAGCCTTCTATTCGCCTTCTTTTTCCTCGCTTGCTTTAATTTTGGAATGCGGTCCTCAATGGAAACAATTTTCTTTTTTTCGCTCATTTCCTCTTCTTCCTATGCTGTACAGTCAAAAACTGCTTGTATTGTAATTATAAAATTATAACACATTCGTATAATGGAAGGAGTCTGTAACCAACAAATTATCTGGAATTCAGTGTCTGAGAAGGTCTCTTTACCTAATTATATAAGAAGTCGCCAATCTCCTTCTTCAATAGCCAAGAAATAAAACTTCCATCCATCTTCTATCGTTTGATTCTATTTCCATTATTTTTCCTCTGCTGCCTTCTCCCCTATTCTATCATGACATTCGTTTCCGCGTGCCCTCTTTTGTCGGTCTGGCTTCGCTTTTTCAAGGTGGTAAAAATACCCAGATTCCATCTGATGCCCTTCCTTTCCCGAATCGCTGTTGCTATGTAAAGGTTAATGGGTCCTTGCAGCAATGCATGGACCCATATGCAGAAAAAGAAACCTCTCCTCAGGAGGTTTCTTCCCACAAATCATCCGATGATCCTACGATCTGCTTTGCCAGAATATCACGGGCCAAATTGTTGGAAGGACCCATAACAATACCCGCTCTGGCATCACGGTAAAACCTTTCCAGCTTACCAATTTTATAGCCATAGCCGCCGGTTATGTCCATGGCAGCCTGCGCAATCACATTCACTGTTTCCGAAGCATGGATCTTAAAGGATAGCAAATCTTGCCGGGTGGATGGGCACAGCTCTTTCGATCCGCTGGTCAGCTGCTGATCGATGTCCGTGCGGAGTTTATGCAACCACGCAGCAAGCCCTTTATATTGAATGGCAGCTTTGGCGAGCAGACCACGGATAACCTGGTAGTCGGCCAGACTTTTGTCCACATCACGATGGTGATTCCGTTTGGCATATGCTGTGACCTCTTCGACTATTCCGCCAGCCAATCCTGTCCAGACAGAGCCGAGGCCGAGCAAATAAGCGACACTCCCTTCTACAATGGACCTGCCAGCTCCCTCGCCCCCGAGCAAATTTTCCTCAGGCACTTGCACGCTGTCCAATGTCAGCGAGGAACTATGGTTTCCTCTCACTCCGAGGGCATCCCAGCTCCCGAAGCTGAGACCAGGATTAGTTCCTTCAATGATGAAATAACTCAAATCATCGGCAGCGCAAGCACCAGGGGACCCGGTTTGAACAATATAGAAATCAGCAAAGCCGCTGCTTGTCGTAAAGGATTTTTCCAAATGGAGCTCATAACCGCCCGGTGTCCGCTTTGCTTGGCTTGTGTTTATCCAGTACCTGCCTCCTGAAGACCTTTCGCTTGTTGAAGTGGTGCCAAACCAGCCATCTTGTACAGGTTTCAGCCACTTCTCGTGCTGCTCCTCCGTGCCGAAACGGTAAATGGCATCGGCCGCCTCTACGTGCATGGTGTAGACAAGACCCGTGGATGGGCAATGAGCGGCAATTTTCTCGGCCACAATCGAAAATGCTTCATAGCCTGCACCAAGCCCGCCCAGATCCTCCGGAAGCAAAATTCCATTCAGCCCTTTTGCTGCAAGCGCCTGTATATTCCCCTTCGGAAAAATTTTCTCCCTGTCCATCCGGTCCGCCGAAGGGGCGATGGTTTGTTCCACTACTTCATCAATGAGAGACTGAATGACCTTTAGTTTTGTTTCATATATTTTTTCCATGACGTTACACCATTTGCTTTCCTTGTTCCTGAACTGCTCTCCCGGCCAGACGTGCCGGATGATGTCCCGGCAGTCTGCTGCTTCCGCTTAAATTCTCACGCAGCGTAGTACCTTCATAGTTCTTTCTGATTCTTCCCCGCTCCTGGAGGATCGGCACTACATGATCAGCTAAATCTTTAAATGTTCCGGGTGTCACTGCATAGGCTATATTGAAACCATCCACGCCGGTCTGTTCCACCCAATCCTCCATCGCATCTGCAACTTGTTCAGGTGTTCCGGCCACCACCGGCCCCATCCCCCCGACACCAACGAATTCGGCCACTTCCCGTACAGTCCATTTTTTATCCGGTTCTATTTTCGTGAATATCTCCACTGCCGAGTGGATCGCTTCATTCTCGACAAAACGAAGCTCTTCGTCCGGGTCATATTCGGAAAAATCGATGCCGGTCCAGCCCCCGAGCAATACCAGACCTCCTTCATAGCTTGCATGCCTCCGATAATCGGCCAGTTTCTCCCGGGCTGCTTCCTCTGTCTCCCCTACAATCGGAGTGAAGAGACTCATCACTTTAATTTCCTCCCGATCACGGCCTTGACGTTCCGTCTCCTCGCGAAGTTTATCTACATAGCTCTTTGTCACGGTGACAGTAGGCGTACTGATAAAGACACACTCCGCATGCTTGGCGGCAAATACCCGTCCCTTTGACGATGATCCTGCCTGGAAAAGCACAGGTGTCCGCTGCGGGGAAGGCTCGGAAAGATGCGCCCCAGGAACTGTGAAATACGTGCCTTTATGGTGGATATCGTGTACCTTTTCGGGATCGGTGTATACTTTGCGTTCCGTATCGCGGACGACCGCTCCGTCTTCCCAGCTGCCTTCCCAAAGTTTATAGCACACTTCCACGTATTCCTCAGCAATGTCATAGCGCTCATCATGTTTGATTTGAGTATGCAGACCTAGATTTTTGGCTGCACTCTCCAGATAGGAGGTGACAATATTCCAGCCCACTCTCCCCTTGGTCAAATGATCCAAGGTGGATACCCGGCGTGCAAAGCTGTACGGATGCTCATATGTGACCGAGGCTGTGATGCCAAAGCCTAAATGCTTTGTGACTTGAGCCATCGCCGGAACCACGAGCAGCGGGTCATTGACAGGCACTTGCGCAGCCTGGCGCACTGCCCCATCACGCGAATCCTGGTAGACATCGTATGTCCCCAATACATCCGCCAAAAATAATGCATCGAACTGACCGCGCTCCAATATCTGCGCAAGTTCCGTCCAATAATCCAAATCCTTGTAGCGATGCGCCTGATCCTCAGGGTGTGTCCAGAGCCCGGGTGATTGGTGTCCGACGCAATTCATATCAAATGCATTCAAATAGATCCGTTTATTTGTCATTTGGTGATCCTCCTTTGATTATCTGACAGCAAGCTCATCCATCGCATGTATTTGAGCTTTCGCAGCTGGGGCCAAAAATGGCGTCAATAGAAAACTAAGTGCATAAAGAATGGCAAATCCCCATACAACGCCGATGATGCCCAGGTAATTGTTCAGTATCCCGACAAGCACGGGCCCCAGGAACTGACTGGCTCCTGCGCCCAAATTGAGTACGGATATCGCCGCACCGCGATTGGCAGGAGCAAGTGTCGGCAGGATGGCAGACAGTGGGACAAAGGCTGCAATCGCCGCACCGAATAGGATGGCGTTCAATAAAAGCAGCGGGATGTTTGCTCCGAAGGCCGCCGGAATGTAGTAGTAAAGCAGCGAGCAGACAGCAGCTCCGACACAGCCGAACCAGCGGACCACCTTCACCCAGCCGATCCGGTCGCCAAGCATGCCGAACAGAACCCCTGCTGCCATATTGCTGACAGACTGTACAGCCCACAGCTGCAGCCATTGACTCGTTGATATATCCAAGAAACTGGTGAAGAATCCAGGCATGACAACGACAAATCCGTACCATCCAGCTGTATTGATTGTCCGGAGCAGACCGCCGGCAGCAACCCGCGGGCTTTCCCATAGGATCGTGATCCCCTTCAGCGCTTCGGCCCATTTATTTTCTTTAAGCTGATCCTGGATCCTAAACCCTTCCCGATCTTTATCATCCACCAAGGCAATTCCCAGAATCCCCCCCAGGATGATCCAGATAAGCGAGCTCCACAGCGTGGCCATTTCCCCGATGAAAGGAAGGAGGACACTTGGATAATAGGAGCCAAGAAACCCTATTCCGCCCGCGAACATAAAGAAAAACCAGCCCATTGCCGTTGCCAGCTTTTGCTTCTCGGTACGGTAGGCAATCCACACGATGAAAGCAAAGGCAAACAGCGGATAGCCGAAACCGCGGAGGCCGTACATGAGCACCATCATCGAAAAGCTTTCTAAATAAAGACCGAGATACAGAAAACCGATTTCGAAAACCACCCATGTGAACAGCCCGATCAGCATCGTCTTGCGCGGTCCGATGACCTCCCCAAGCACACCGGCAAGCCAGGAAGCGAAAGTAAGCACAATCCCATAAGCGCTGAACATGATCGCTGACTGATTGGCAGTGAAGCCGATATCGACCACATACTTAGACAAAAATGCTTGCTCGATACCATCACCGGTCATGAATAATAAAATGGCAAGCAAACCGCCAATGACTTGAACAGGCATCCCAAACAGTGTTCTCTTAGCTAATGGTGCGCTCATCATTCTCCTCCCTCACTTTACAGCCGCAGCAGCATGAGTGCGGCGGATCGCCTCAGCCAGCTGATTCGTCTGTGTTCTGAGCCTTTCACCGGTTTCTTCATCTGCAATCGGATTCTCCGGGTTCTCCTTGTTGATGTGATGATCGCATAGATACACACCCTGCAATGCTTCACCCTTAAGATTGGCGATAAGCGGCTTTAATGCATAATCTATCGCGAGCAGATGTGCCGGGCTGCCGCCTGTCATGATCGGAAGCACTGGCTTATTCCTGAATGCGTCCTGCGGGAATAAATCAAGTAGAGCCTTCAATATGCCTGTATAGGCTGCTTTGTAAACAGGGGAGGCAATAATCAATCCTTTCGCGTTTCTGACTGCCTGGCTTGCCGCCGAGATTGCCGGACTGTCGAATTTCGCATACAGAAGATCCTCCGGCTCAAAATCGGTAACACAAATCTCGCTTACGGAATAACCTTGCTCTTTTGCCTGCTTGCCGGCATACTTTGCTGCCAGCTGCGACCGCGAATGTTTGGATGGACTTCCTGAGAGAATAATAATGTCAGTCAATTTGTCATTTCTCCTTTTTCCGTGGTAGAGTGACTAAACGAAAAAAAGCTCCCTTTTCCGAAGAAAAGAGAGCGTGATATAATCGCCCGCACTCTTATCTTCCAAGAATTTAATCTTGCTGGATTTAGCACCTTTCTGACATCGTCAGAGGTTGCTGAAGCTTCATCGGGCCAGTCCCTCGGCTTCTCTTGATAAGAACTGTATGAAATTGTCTTCAATGATACGTGCACCGCTCAAAAAAGTCAATGCTAATTGTGCGAAAATTTCCAATATAGTACTTTTGTCATTTCGTTTGTTCTGTTCATATCCCTTCCATCCTGATCCGTGTTGCCCATACTGACTTTTAGAGTCTGCTATACCTGCTGACATTCAATAGAATGCCGACGGAACTCAAGGTAAGTGTCAGCGACGATCCCCCATAGCTCAAAAACGGAAGCGTAATGCCAGTAACCGGTATCAAACCAATGACCACACTGATATTGATCATGCATTGAATGGCTATCATCCCGGTGATGCCCAATGCCAGCAAGCTGCTGAAACCATCCGGGGCCCGGAGTGCAACTTGGATGCCGCGCCATAAAAACAGCAGGAAAAGCAGCATGACGCCAGCACCGCCTATGAAGCCTAGCTCCTCTGCTAAAATAGCAAAGATGAAATCCGTTTGCGGCTCCGGCAGATAGAAAAATTTCTGCAGGCTATTCCCTAGCCCAAGCCCCATCAAGCCTCCTGGACCGATTGCATATAGGGACTGGATGATCTGAAATCCTTCACCCAAAGGATCTTGCCATGGATCGAGGAATGCGGTGATGCGCTGGATGCGATACGGCGCTGACAAAATCAGCGCAGCAAATGCAGCCAAGCCCAATATGCCCAGTCCGACAAAGTGAGTGATCCTCGCTCCGCTGACCAGAATCATCACCATGCATGTAAGCACAAGGACAACGCCAGTTCCAAGATCCGGCTGGAGCATGATCATTCCGAATGCCGTAAAGACGAGCAGGAGTGATGGCAGGAACCCTTCCTTCAGGGAAGTTATATATTTCTGTTTAGCCGACAGATAGACGGCCAAATAGATGATCAAACCCAGCTTGGTGAATTCCGAAGGCTGGATGCTGAAGGCCCCTACACCGATCCAGCTCCGCGCACCGCCCCGAACCATTCCGATACCGGGAATGAGGACGGCGATAAGTAAAATGAAGCAAATCAGCAGGAGTATCTTGGCATATTTCCGCCAATTTTCATAATGCACCCTGGATATGATGAGCATCGCTCCCAGCCCCACCCCGGCAAACAGCAGCTGCCGTTTCGCAAAAAAGAAGCCATCGCCGAATTTATACTCCGCCCATATCGCAGAAGCACTGTATACCATGATGATGCCGATTGTCAGCAAGCCCCCTATGGATGAGAGCAATAGCCAGTCCGTCTTCGGAAGATTAGATTTACGCAAAGAAAAACCCCATTTCCTTGGATTGGAATTGGGGGTCCGCATGCAGCGAAGCGGCTGAGCAGGACAAGCCCCTACTCTAATGTATGCACCGCTTCAACAAACATGTCTCCTCTTTCTTCGAATGTCCGGTACTGATCCCAGCTTGCACAAGCCGGCGACAGCAGGATGACATCGCCGCTTTCCGAAATGCGATAGGCGATGGAAGCTGCCTCTTTGACATCCTTGGCGTGTTCGATAAGTTCGATGCCAGCCATATAGGCAGTCTCCCGCAGTTTTTCAGCCGTTTCACCGAACACGATCAACGCCTTGACATGTTCCATGAAAGGAACGAGTGTTTCAAATGTATTACCGCGATCCAAGCCGCCTGCAAGCAGGATGGTAGGCTGGTCGAAAGAAGATAATGCCTTGGATGTTGCCAGGATATTGGTGGCCTTGGAATCATTATAGAATGCCCGGCCATTGATATGTTTGATATACTGCAGACGATGTTCGACGCCTGAGAATGTCTTCAATACTTGCTGGATGCCTTCATTGGTCGCCCCTGCCAGCTTGGCAGCGGCAACAGCAGCGAGGATGTTTTCCAGCTGATGGCCGCCGACAAGGAGAATGTCCTTGATTGCTGCCACTGGCTCTTCCTTGAAGTATACATGCGTATCATCATACCACGCACCGTCTTCCAGCTTTCGTGCACCGGAAAAAGGAACCAGCGTCGCTTTTGCCTCTTTGACGATTTCACGCAGACGTTCATCCTCCGCGTTATAAACAAGATAATCGCTCTTATCCTGATTGCGGAAGATGTTCGCTTTTGCCTGCACATAGTTCTCGAGGGAATGGTGATAATCCAAATGTGCCTCAAAGATGTTCAGCATCACGCTGATATGGGGACGGAACTGATCGATGCCTTGAAGCTGGAACGATGAAAGCTCCAAAACAAGCCGGTCGTCCTCAGTTGTCCTATTGGCCACTTCAGAAGCAGCTGTTCCTATATTACCGGCGACGTAGGTGCTTACCTGACTTTCCTTGAGCATCTCATAAGCAAGCGTTGTCGTAGTCGTTTTCCCATTGGAACCGGTAATGCCGATCAATGTGCCCTTATGGAGCAGCCCGGCCAGCTCCACTTCCGTCAGCACAGGAATATTCCTCTCCATGGCTGTCTGTACGATCACATTTTCATAGCGGATGCCTGGATTTTTGATTAAAACATCAATACCATCCAGAAGCTCCACTTCCTGCGGACCAAGCTTCACTTGGGCACCTTTTTGTTCCAGTATTCGGACCAGCTCTTCCTGGTTGGATGCATTCAAATCACTTACACGGACATCGCGCCCATGGGCAAGCAATGTAGTGGCAGCTGCAAAGCCGCTTTTGGCCAATCCAAGTACAAGGACGTGCTGATATGGGAAGTTTGTTTCGAAATCACGCATCATAATCCCACCTTCATGTAAACACCGATGACAGCAAATAATAGTCCGACAGCCCAGAATGTCGTGACGACACGCCATTCAGACCATCCGGACAACTCATAATGGTGGTGAAGCGGACTCATCTTGAATACCCGTTTCCCAGTCGTCTTGAATGAAATGACCTGGATCATGACGGAAAGTGTCTCGATAACGAAAACACCGCCGATGACAATCAGCAAAATTTCCATTTTAGTAAGGATGGCTACCGCTGCAATCGCTCCGCCGAGACCCAAGGATCCTGTATCCCCCATGAATACCTTCGCCGGGTGTGCGTTGAATACAAGGAATCCGAGCAATGCACCGACTACAGCCAACGCAAATATTGTGATCTGTGTCTGCTGGACGTCGTAGTATGCCACGACAGCAAAAGCCCCAAAGGCGATTGCTGCAGTACCTGCAAGCAAGCCATCCAGACCATCTGTCAGATTGACGGCATTGGAAGCGCCGACCAGCATGACAAGGATCAAGAAGAAATAGCCCCAGCCAAGGTCCCACTGAATCGATGTCCCCGGAATTTGTATGTACGTACCGAAATCATTGTATCGAAGCAGTGCATAAAAAATAATCGCAATGATGATCTGACCGATCATCTTTTGTTTGGATGTCAATCCAAGGTTCCGTTTCATAGCTACTTTGATGAAATCATCCAGGAAACCGAGTAAGCCATATCCGATCAAAACGAATAGAAGCAGCCACGTTTCCAGGCTCATTTGAATATTTCCAACTGCATGCATGATCCAGGTGGATACGACAATGCTGATCATGATCATCACGCCGCCCATCGTCGGTGTACCCGACTTCTTCATATGGGATTGTGGTCCTTCCTCACGAATACTCTGACCGAATTTCAACCTGCGTAGAAATGGTATGATTATTGGAGAAATAAGGACGGTGACGATGAATGCTACCGCAATTGTCACAAGTAATAGTGCCACGTTCATTGATGTTTTCCTCCTTTAAAAAAGCACCCGTCCAGTTAAATGCCGGCGCCAGTGGCGCCATTATTCTGATTACCAGCTATTAATTCTCTTCCATAACAGCGATTGTGTCAAGTATGGATTCCATCTTCATGCCTCTTGATGCTTTCAGCAGCACAATCGTATCTTCCTGCAGCAGCGGCACCAATGCCTCTGCCAAGGATTGCTTATCATGGAAGTGGACTGCAGTGATTTGTTCACCTTTCAATGCATCCGCTATCTCAGCTGCGTCCTCACCGACGGTAAATACATGGGAAGTATCCGTCGTTATCGCATTGGCAATTTCCCGATGATAGCGTTTTGATTCTGCCCCTATTTCATAAATATCCCCAAGTACAAGGATACGTTTTGCATACGGCATCTCCTGCACTGTCCGTATTGCTGCCTTCATCGAAGTCGGGGAAGCGTTATAAGCATCATTGATGATCTTGCTTCCATTCAGTCCAGCAAGCAGTTCCATTCGCATTCCCGTCATGGATGGGGCATTCAATGCGTGCTGAATAAGATCCCGGCTCAGTCCCAGCTGTCTGCCCAGCACAATCGCATAGCCTGCATTCCGTACATTATGCGTCCCAAGCAAGGAAAATGTATATTTTTCACCGTTCACTGAAAAAACAGTCGCTGCATCACGTGTCTGTTCGATGTGCAGATGCTGCTTATTATGCTCTTCGAAACCACAAGTGACTGTCGTCTTTTTACCATGATGATAGGATAAAAGAGGCTCGTCACCATCGATGATCAACATGCCATCCTCAGCCAGGCCGGCAGTTATCTCGCTCTTTGCCTTGGCAATGCCTTCCCTGGAACCAAGGAATTCAATATGTGATTCACCGATATTCGTTATGATTGCGTAATCCGGCTGCGCAATGCGGGATAATAATTCAATTTCACCGAAATTGCTCATCCCCATTTCCAATACCAGCACCTCACAGGAAGGCTGCATGGATAAAATTGTGAGCGGCAAACCGATATGATTATTCAAATTCCCCTTGGTCGCGAGAACTTCGTATTTTTCTTTCAAGACACTCGTCACCAAATCTTTGGTAGTCGTTTTACCATTGGAACCAGTGATGCCGACAACGATGGGGTCGACTGCTTCCCGATGCGCTTTTGCCAGTTCCTGAAGGGCTTCCAGCGTATCATCGACAAGAAACAGGACAATCGCAGCAGCTGCTTCCGGAACCGGGACTGATTTGTCCCAAAGGGAAGCGACTGCCCCTTGCGCTATTGCCTGTTCGATGAAAGCATGCGCATCGAATCTTTCTCCCCTGATCGGGACGAATAAACTGCCCGGCGCTTCCTTTCTGCTGTCGGTATTTACTTGTGCAATCTCAAAATCCTGCTGCTTCGTTGCATCTGGGAAAAGATCATATAAGAAATCACTTGTAAATAGCATGGTCATTCTCCTAATCCCGCTCTTTTGATAGCTTCCGCTGCGACAAGACGATCATCGAAATCAAGCACCTGATCGCCGACGATTTGATACGTTTCATGTCCTTTTCCTGCAATCAGCACGATATCATCCGCTTGTGCAAGCCCGACGGCACGTTGGATTGCTTCTTCGCGATCCGGGACAACGACGTATTTGTCGGATTCCAAACCTCGGATCATATCCTCAAGGATCGCTTGTGGATCCTCCGTGCGTGGGTTATCGGCAGTGAAAATGGCTGTATCCGAATATTGGACGGCTTTTCCTGCCATAAGCGGGCGCTTCGTCTTGTCACGGTCGCCGCCGCAGCCTACCACTGTTATTATCTTGCCCTTCACAAAGGATTTTATCGTCGTCAGGACATTCTCCAAGGAATCCGGTGTATGTGCATAGTCGACAATCACACCAAATGACTGTCCAGCCATGACAGGTTCGAATCTCCCCGCCACTCCGGTCGTCTCTTGCAATGCCTTGCAGATTGTGTCAAAAGGTACGCCGCTGCATATAGCTGCACCCACGGCAGCAAGCATGTTGTAGACATTGAACTTGCCCATCAGCTTACTGGTGATTTTTGCTTCGCCCTTTGGCGTCTGCAGCAGGAAGCTAGTGCCATTGGATGCAAGCTGGATATCCTTGGCCATGATATCTGCCGGTTTATCAATTCCATAAGTGCAGACCGGCTGAGCAGTCGATTTTATCAAAGCCTCTGCATAATGATCATCCGTATTGATGACTGCGTATTTCGGATGCCCCGGATCGAAGGTATTGCCCAGCTGGGAGAATAGGAGACTTTTCGCATGGAAATAATCCTCGAAGCTAGCGTGATAATCCAGATGATCCTGAGATAGATTCGTGAATACCGCCACATCGATATCGGTACCATGCACCCGCCCCCTGTCCAATGCGTGGGAGGAAACCTCGATGACAGCCGTATCGACTCCTTCATCGACCATCTTCCGGAATCCTTTCTGGAGGAAGACAGCGTCCGGTGTCGTATTTTTCACCGGATATGCCTCGTCCTTGATCTTCATCTGGATCGTCCCGATGACACCTGTTGCTTCTTGATTGGCACGGAATATGCTTTCCAGCAAATAGGTCATGCTCGTCTTGCCATTCGTACCAGTGATACCGATGACACGCATTTCCTTCGATGGATGATTGTAGAAAGCATTCGCTATTGGAGCCAGAGCACGCAGAGTGTCCTTCACAAGTATGACTGGAATGGATACATCAAGCGGGCGCTCGGCAAGTATTGCAGCCGCTCCTTGATCCTGCGCCTGTTTGGCAAATGTATGTCCGTCGACTACGGCACCATCTATACAAATGAATAGATTGCCAGATTTGACTTCCCGGGAATCGATCGTCACACCAGTGATGTCAATTCGTTCATGGTCCGCCTGCTGTTCGTAGAAAGGCAGTGCGGATAATAAAACTGCAAGTTTCAATATTGCCACGTCCTTCATTTTTCCTTACAAAATGCAAAGTATAGTTTTTTAATCGATTGAAGCCTAAAAACCTTTCCCCATTATACCAGAATTTATGTCTGCAGTAATGGTTCATCTGATTTATTCAGGCGGGTTTTCCGATAAATAAAGACGGACAGTGGAGCCTGATTCCAGCTTTGTCCCAGCTTTTGGTTCCTGATCGACGATATATTCGCCGCTTCCGCTCAATTCCAGATTAAGCGTCGTATAGTATTCTGTCAGCTCGCGCTTACTCATCCCAATGAAGTCCGGTGCTTCTGCCGGAGGTTCTTCAGGCCAGCTGTATGATTTCTCCAAGCCGTCCGTCTGCGGCTCCACTCCCATGGAGCGAAGACTGTCCTCCAGGATCGTACCCACGATCGGCGCAGCCACTTTACCACCGAATTGAATGGTGTTCTTCGGATTATCGATTGCGACATAGACGACTATTTCCGGATTATCGGCCGGAGCGAATCCGATAAAGGAAAGAATATAGTTATTCTCCATGTAGGTGCCGTTCGCTCCCACTTTTTGCGCTGTTCCCGTCTTCCCGCCAATCCGGAACCCTTCACGGTAAGCACCGCGCCCAGTCCCTTTCGCTACCACGTTTTCAAGTGCATAACGCACCTGTTCCGAGGTATCCTCGGAAACAACCCGCCGTTTCATCACGGACTCGGTGGCTGTCTCCGTCTTACCCGTGACCGGATCCTTCCAAGACTTGGCGATATGCGGCTGATAAAGGTATCCCCCATTGATGGCTGCCGATACACCCATCACCTGCTGGATCGGCGTCACGGATACTCCTTGTCCGAAAGCAGTGGTGGCTGTCTCTACCGGTCCTATCTGTTCGGGATCGAATAGGATGCCTTTGCCTTCCCCCTGCAGGTCGATACCGGTTTTCTCACCGAACCCAAAGTCCTTGATATAAGAGAACAGACGCTCCGTGCCAAGCTTCTGCCCCATGGATACAAATCCCGGGTTGCAGGAATTCTGCACGACCTCCAAATAGGTTTGATCACCGTGGCCGCCGCGCTTCCAGCAATGCAGTGTAGCACCGTCCACCTTGATGGCGCCGCTGTCATGAAAGTGATCATTCTCCAAATCGATCACCTTCTCCTCCAACGCCGCTGCGAGTGTGATGATTTTGAATGTACTACCAGGCTCATAGGAACTCCAGATCGGCAGATTCCTGTTATATGTGTCAGGGTCGGCTTCCTTATAATTCTCCGGGTCGAATGAAGGTCTGGACGACATAGCGAGCACCTCTCCTGTATCAGGATCCACCGCCAAGGCAATCGCACCATCCGGATTATATTTCGCTTCTGCATTATTCAGTTCCCGCTCCACTATGGTCTGGATGTCGGAATCGATTGTCAGCTGAAGGTCCTTGCCATCGGTCGGGGGCTGATAGACATCGGCCATATCCTCCAGTCGACGCCCTTTTGCATCCGAAAAGAACGACAGACTGCCGGCTTCCCCGCTCAGCTCCTCATCATAGTTAGCCTCCAGTCCCATCAGCCCCTGATTATCGATACCGCTGAAGCCAAGGACATGGGACAAATAATCCCCATTGGGGTAGTGCCGTTTTGAGTCTTTGGCAATATAAACGCCTTCCATGTCGAGGGCTTGAATCGCTTTTGCCTGTTCTTCTGAAATTTTCCTCCCTTCCGGATGAATCCTTTCAATCGAGGCCTTCTTCGTCACATGCTGCAAAGCCTTGTCCTTTTCCATCCCAAGAATCTCCGCAAGCTTCTCGGCCGTTTCATCCGGATCCTTGATTTGACGCGGCACGACCATGACGGTCGGCGCAGAAACATTTTCTGCCAGCACTTCCCCATTCCGATCGAGTATTTTTCCTCTTTCAGGTTCGAAGGTGATATTACGGCTCCAGGAATCCTCAGCCTTGTCCACTAGGTCCTTGCCAAGGACGAACTGAACATATGCTAATCGGATCCCGATGACAAGGAACACGATGAAAGCCAAAATAAAAACAGTGACCAACCGCTTGCGCATCGTAACATTGGATACTCTCTTCAAACAAATCTCTCCCTCGTATACAAAGGTAGGCTTGTATCCATGTTATGTACGTTTGCAAGCGGATAGACCACTGTTAGTTTTACGTCGAGAATTCGACAGCCAGATAATCGTTCTTATTCAGCTTCGTTCCCTTTTTGATACTTTGGGTTTTTGCATAACCGGTGTGGATCGTCTCCACATCCAGCTCCAACAGCTCGCCCAATTCCAGTACTTCACGCATCGACCAGCCTTTGATATCCGGCATTGTCGGTTCATCCGTGACGATGATGGCTCGTTCGCCTTCGATAACCTCATCGCCGCTTGAGACATTCGTTTTGGCAACTTTGTCTCCTTCACCGACGACAACCACTTCCATGCCAGTGTCCTCCAATGCTTTCTTCGTTGCCCGAGTGGACATACCAGCAATATCCGGGACGCGTTTTTCTGTCACTTCTTCCTGATTATCCGTTTTATCCGGGCTGATATCCATATAGTGCAGCGCATTTTCCATCACATTCTTGAATATGAAGGAAACAGGTTCACTGCCGGTTTCCGTATCGCTCAATTCAGGCTGCAGCACGGAAACATACATGATCAATTCCGGATCATCGGCAGGCGCCATGCCAAGGAAGGAGAATAAATAATTATTCTTACCCTTCATATACCCGCCGCCTTCTGGATTGGGGATTTGTGCGGTACCGGTTTTTCCGGCCACACTATAATCATCCAGTTTGTACGGTTTACCAGTACCATGCTCGGAGGTCACGACCGATTCAAGGATTTTCAATGTCTCGTCTGCCGTTTCTTTCGAAATTGGTTCCGCTTGAACCTTCGTCTTTTTCTGCTTGACTACTTTTTTTGTGTCCGGATTGACGATCTTATCGATGATATGCGGTGTCACCATCTTCCCGTCATTCGCAATGGCACTTGCGGCAGTGATCATTTGGATCGGAGTTGCCGTCGTCCCCTGCCCATATGCTGTGCTGATTCTTTCAGCTTCGTAATTATACAGGATCGTACCCGGTATCTCACCTGGCAAATCAATGCCCGACTTTTGATCAAAATGGAATCTTTTCAGGTATTCAAGGAACTTATCTTCTCCGATTTTATTCGCCACCAGATTAGCGACCGCAACGTTGGACGAACGCTGAATCCCTTCCAGATAGCTGATCGTACCCCAGGATTTATTATAATCCCCGATCGTCGTATCCTTATCGACCTTATATGTTCCGGATTTATATGTTTCATCCGGATTCCATTTCCCTTCTTCGATTGCAGAAGCGACCGTGAACATTTTCATGGTCGATCCTGGCTCCATCGGATTGGAAATGGCGTCATTATACCAGTTCTCCACATTTTCCGGATTATTTGGATCATAGCTTGGGCGGTTGCTCATCGCTACGATCTCACCGGTTTTTGGGTTCATGACGATAGCACTGATTTTCTTGGGATTCCACTTATCATCTACCTGAGTGAGTGTATCCTCCAGTAAAGTCTGGATTTTCTGATCGATGGTCAGATAGACATTATCTCCATCTTGGGCTGCCTTCACTTCTTCATCCGGGTTCAGCAGCTTGAATCCATAACCATCCCGTTCATAGGATATATTTCCGTTTTTGCCCGAAAGCTGATCATTCAGCTGCTGCTCAATTCCTGTCATCCCTGTGATGACTCCATCTTTTCGCTGGGCAAGGCCGATGACCTGGGAGGCAAACGTCCCGTTTGGATAAAAGCGCTCAGCTTCTTCCGTAAACTGGATGCCTGGTAAATCCAAAGCTTCGATCTCTTTTTTTTGATCTTGGGAAAGTCCGCTTCCTGCAGAACCGAATTCCACTTGCCATAGACCTTTATCGATACCCTTTTGCAGACGTTCCTTTAAATCTTCGGGATCAGCATCGATGATTTTCGCTAGTTCCTCTGCTGTCTTGTCAACATCTGTCACATGGATCGGATGCTCTTTATCCGCGGAATACTTTTCACTGACAATCGCATAAATAGAATAAGTTGGCTGATCATACGCCAACTCCATTCCATTGCGATCCAGTATTTTCCCTCTCGTCGCCTCCAGCGTATACGAGTCGGTCCGTTTATTTTCCGCAAATTCTTTTAAATTGACTCCGGCAACTTCCCCGGAGGCTTGTATGAACAAGAAACGTCCAGCTATGACAAGAAAGAGCACGGCAAAGAAGGATAACAGAATCATCGCCATTCTTTGTGACGTCTTGTTTCTTTTCATATTAACAGTACCTTTCTCATTCCGAGACTTTATTGGCCTCTTTTACTTTTGCACTTTGCACTTTAAGACCTGCATCACGTGCGATATCGATGATGCGTTCAGGCTTGCTCAGTTCCTTTACTTCATAAGTCAGATCTTTGTTGGCAACCTGTTGATGGCTGATTTCGGTATCCAGTGCTTCCAAGTCGCGGTTCAGATTATATGTGGAAGCCGCGAAGGTTACGAAATAAGCTGCTGCAGCCAAGATGACCAAGCTGAAGAATGTATAAAGAATCTTCTCCCCTGGCGTAATCCATGTTTTCTTGTGGACCTTTACTTTTACCTGCCGTTTTGGCTGCTGCTGCGGTCTTTGCGCCGGACTGCCTTGCTGCCAGCTTCTTGCTCGTTCTGCGCTCAAGCTTATTCCTCCCCTTTTTTAGAATTCGAATTTGGAACTCCATGGTTTTATCTTCTCGGCTACACGGAGTTTGGCGGAACGGGATCTTCTGTTATCTTCCAGTTCCTCGACACTAGCAACTATCGGCTTTCTCGTGATAAGAGCAAATGGCGCCTTACTGTCTTCCGGTAAAATCGGGATATTCCGCGGTACCGGCAGGGGCGTGCTCCAAGTCTTGAACGCCTGCTTGCACATCCTGTCTTCCAGTGAGTGGAAGGTGATCACAGACACCCTTCCCCCAACTGCGACCAGCTCCGCTGTTTGCTGCAGCGCTTCCCGGAATGCTTGCAATTCATCATTCACTGCAATCCGGATCGCCTGAAAAATCCTTTTGGCGGGATGACCGCCTTTCCTTCTTGCTGGTGCAGGAATTGCTTCCTTGATCACTTCGACCAGCTCGAATGTCGTTTCAATCGGTTTCGTTTCTCGTCTATTCTCTATTTTTCTTGCAACCTGCTTGGAAAAATTCTCTTCGCCATATTGGAAGAATATCCGCACAAGCTGTTCGTAAGACCACGTATTGACCACCTCGTAGGCAGACAGCGCCTGATTCTGATTCATGCGCATATCAAGCGGCGCATCGTGCTGATAGCTGAATCCTCTTTCTGCCTGATCAAGCTGCGGGGAGGACACGCCGAGGTCGAATACAACCCCATCCACTTCCGTGACGCCCCTTGCCTCCAACTCGCTTTTTAGGTGACGGAAATTCGCCTGGATATATTCGATTCGATTGCCATACTCCGCCAATCTGGCCGATGTGGCCTCGATGGCTTGCTTGTCCTGGTCAAAAGCATACAGTTTTCCTTTTTCGGATAACTGCTTCAAGATCACTTCGGCGTGACCGCCTCCACCCAAGGTGCAATCCACATATGTACCTTCCGGCTTCACAGCGAGCCCTTCAACCGTCTCCCTGTTCAGCACACTATAATGTTCAAACAAGCTTTTACATCCTTTCGGCTGCCATCAAATATCGAAATCAAGCATATTTTCAGCGATTTCAGCAAAAGATTCCTCAGATTCATCAAAATAGGAATTCCATTCGCTCTCCGCCCAGAATTCGATCCGGCCGGACACGCCAATGATGGCGACGTCCTTCTCCAGCTTCGCGTATTTCCTAAGCGGTGCAGGGATATTGATTCTTCCCTGCTTATCAAGCTCGCATTCGACTGCTCCTGAAAAGAAGAAACGAGTGAATGCACGGGCATCCTTCTTGGTCAATGGCAGCTTTTTCAATTTTTCTTCCAGGAGTCTCCATTCCTCCATAGGGTATCCAAACAAGCATTGGTCCAATCCTCTTGTCAGTACGAACTTCTCGCCCAAGTCTTCTCGGAACTTGGCAGGCACGATAATACGTCCCTTCGTATCGACCGTATGCTGGAATTCCCCCATAAACATAGACTCCGCCCCCACTTTCCACTTTCATAGTACCACATCCCCCCACATTTCACCACCTCAATATTCACACTTTTTATTAGCATTTTCTCCCTTACCCAGCGTTATTTCGGACGTTTCTGCACAAAAAAACGTGCCTGGTCGTCGACCAGGCACGCATTCTGTTCCATTATAACTTTACGATATAGTGAGAGGTTGTGAAATCATAGTTTTTTTGCGATAATTCGCGCCAAATCCCCACTCCATGACTATTCCAGAACGAAAATACATTCCATGTCCGCTCTTGAAGCCCATTTTGCGGGTGGAGAGCGCATTGTATATGATCAAAATGGGATAATGCCACCCTATGCTGTTCTTTGATCCTGGATTCCATTCGCTTAACGAGAAAATCGATGTCCTCTTCCAGATGACGAAGATTCTTTTCCGCCAAGCTGCCAAGATCGTCGGCAATGGATGCAGCACTATGCCGCAGCGGTGCATGCAATTCAGCCATCGCCTGCTTCACTTGTTCGGATATGACTGCAATCGGCGGCTGCTGCTGTGCAGCAAGATAGTGGATTTTTTCAGCTTCGACACCTGCAGTGATGGCTTTTTCAAGACTTAATCGATAACGTCCGAGCAGCTTCTCCACCTTGCTGTCAAGCAGCGTGAAAGAAAGGCGCGGCATGACGGGCGGCATTTTGAAACCAACTGCCTCAAATCCCGGCTTCAAATTCGCCCAATATTGGATTTCCCCGGGACCGGCGATGAAAGCAAGTACCGGCAGCAAGTAATCCTGCATGAGCGGACGGGTGACGACATTATTACTGAGTCTTTCCGGGGAGGATTCTGCTATATGCAGCAGCTCTTCCTCGGTGAAGATTGCTTCATCACTTTTGCCTCGCCACTTGCCTTCGGCGTCACGGACGAGCAGCGTCCTTTCTCCTTCGATATAACAGAACAGGTTGCCATCTTCCATTTCTGCACCCAGGACGTCTGTATAACCCATTTGCTGAAGCCTCTGGGATGCACCATAGACACCATGGCTTATTTCGCGCTGCTTTTCGATCAGCTCACGGAAGAATGGGCGCTCTATATTGCGCAGTTCCGGATCACCCGAATCAAGCAGGACGAGTCCGCTATCTTTATATAGATAATGGATGAGCTTGGCGAAGAAATCGACGAATGTTTCAGACTGATGAAGGATATCACCGATGATCCGGTGCATATCCTTCGTATGAGCCGTTTCCGGCAAAGAAGCGATCACTTCCTCCAAGAAAGCATGCGTCAATCCATTGTCCAGCTTTATATCGGAAGCAGCTATTTTTCCCGTCAGGTGCTGTTTCCACTTTAGTTTCTTCATATCATTTCGGATCGGGAGGAATATGTGATTGATTTCCTCCACATCATGATCCTCACCCGCTATCCAGAAAACCGGTATGACAGGCGCGCCAAGTTTTTCACTTTGCTCCGATGCAAGCGCGATAATCGAAGTGATCTTATGCAATGTCAATAAAGGGCCTGTGAAAAGTCCAGCCTGCTGGCCGCCGACGACAGCGACAGCTTGGGGATCTGCCAATCTGTCGATATTTTGGAATGTTGCTTGATCGGCTCCCCACTCCTTATTTCGTCTATGGAGCAGTTCCGCCAATTCCTCCCTCGGATATTTTCTAGCTTCGAGCTCTTTCAGCCTGGACTCATAGCTATCCTGATGAAATGGGGTGAAATCGAAACTTTCCATTATCGAAGGAAGCTCTGCCCGATAATCAGCCACCAATTTGTTTGGACTTCCCAGTCCCATTGGTTGTATTACCATAATAAGTACTCCTTTTTATTTACATGTGAATATATGTATTATTGTCTGATGAAAGTGATGATGACACCTGCCACTAACAGCAGGATGTACAGCGGACCGAACAAAAGGAAGCAGATGCGCAAGAATACCCGCCACACATGCTTGAATACGATTTCGCCTCGGTATTTATGATGCATCAGCACGATCACGATGAACAATACCGCAAGGAATCCAATCATATATCCGATTACTGTATGCTGTAAAATTATTTGCAACATAATCATAACAGAAAAGATATAGAATACGGCAGTAGTTTGCACGCTATGAAGAAAAGCATTCCGCCTCTTCCGGATGATCCGTCCTGCAATCATATAATATATCCAGGTTGCAAGCGGCGGGACAGTGATTGCCGCCGCCAGGAGGTAAGCAATTAAGTGGGTCATAGATTAGTCCTCTCCTGCCGTTTTCGTAAGTCCATGTATACTATGATAAACAAAGTCCGTATAAGGGACATCATGTTTTGCATGT
The DNA here is from genome assembly GCF_037977385.1 of Terribacillus sp. FSL K6-0262. Lineage (NCBI taxonomy): Bacteria > Bacillati > Bacillota > Bacilli > Caryophanales > Bacillaceae > Terribacillus > Terribacillus sp. FSL K6-0262. Next base: position 304,862 of record NZ_CP150277.1, read on the forward strand.
TTGCGGATATAGCCGGATATGGCTTCGATCTCGGTAAATGCGCCAGCTTGTATATCCTTATACATCGAGGAACGATTGGCTTTTGTAGCCTGTATGATCCGCCGCACATTTTCCCATTGCTCTTTCCTATCGAAACCGAGTGTTTCAGCGGCTTCCTTGCATAACATCCGCGCAATATGCTCAAATGGCTGCCGCTCCAACAGTTCACCATTTTCAATCCGATAAATGGCAGTCAGCGGATTGATCACGGCATTCGCAATCAGTTTTGTCCCCAGCATCTTATACCAATCACGCTCATATATAAAAGGGAAATCAGCTTCATGGAGCCGTCCTGCCAACTCAAAAGCGTGCCCGCCTGACAAATCAGCCAGCCGGATCACAGCTTCTCCTGTATGCTCCACCGTACGGGGATCCATTCTTAAGGCTCCATGTTCGACAGACCCAACGATAATCGGATAATCAACATCCACCTTGCGCAGCATATCTGTATGCCCCATCCCATTTTGGAGGAATACGACTGCCGATCGGGCATGCAGCTTTACCTTATCCCAAATCTCCGTCAAATCATATTGCTTCACACAGATAATCCATGCATCCGCTTCTGTTGATTCCTGTAAATCCTCAAAAGCTGATGCCGTAACTGCTATCACTTCTTCCCCGATACGCAGGCCTTCAGCTGCAATCCTCTTGGACTGGTGCCGTGTCCTTGTCAGAAGACGCACATCATGAAATCTGCCGAGTTTAGCGGCGAGAAGCAACCCGATCGCCCCTCCGCCGATCACATTGATTTTCATCCCCGTTCCCCCATTCGTCCTTTACCTAATTGTTTATTTTAGCAAAAGAACCGACATAATGGATACAAGAAATATAACGCTTGAATTTGTAAACGTTTTCATATATATTGGAAATATGGAGCACAGAGCAAAATTTTTTAATACGGAGAGGGGATTCTGTATGACATTTGCTAAAGTGGAAAAACTGCCGGTGAACTATAAAACTGCCGAGGATTTTGAACGCTTTGCGGCACAGGGGAATGCAGAGCTTTCCATGCTGGATGAATTCCGGCTGAGTCTGATCGAATGTGAAGATGACACGTTATTTTATGGTATCTACATGGACAATGAGCTAGCGGCCAGAATGGCTCTGACCTTCGTGGATGAACAGCGCGACAACACCTTTTATCCTCCAAAGGGCTACGTGGAAATAACCAAACTGGAGGTGCTTCCAGCTTATCAAGGCAATAAGCTTGGTTCCTCCCTGGTTGAATTCGTCCAGTCCTTCGCCAAGCCAGTCCGCACGAAAGCAAGGATCAACTCGGAAGCCTTTTGGACGAAACTTGATTTTAAGGATAGCCAAAAACAAGAAAATGGCTTGTCCGTCATGACATGGCAGCCGACAAAATGAAAAAGCCCGATCGGGCTTTTTTTATTTTGTCTCGGCTTCGTCAATCACCCAGCGGCAAAGCTTTTCCATTTCGATGCATGCATCCTGATATCGTTTGAGTTGATCCTTCAGCTTGGCATTCTCTGCTTGGAGCGTCCGCAGCTCTTCTTGCGGTTCCTTTTTCGGCACTTGAATGTTCTGCTTGACCTTCTCAAGCAAATCGATCGCTGCTTCCAAACTGATGGATTCCTTTTCCTCTTTCACCTGCGCAGCTTCTTTATTGGATGCAGGGAGCTGCTGTTTGCGCTGCTGCTTGGCAATTTCGATATCTGCTTGATAATACTGACGGAGCGAGGCATTCCAGCGAAAACCGCAGGCTGCTGCTGTTCGGTTCAGCTTCACTGCGACATCCCGGAAGGCATCGAGCTGGGTCTTACCTTCCTGGATATAGTCCAATACTGTATTTGCCAGCAGTACATCCTCTTTATCCGACCATGCATCTTGTCTAGTACTCTTCAAAATGCTTCCCCCCTCTTCCATTCTGCTATCAATGTATGCAAGAGGGGAAAATACTAGACTAGAAAAAGGACGATAGAATATAAAAAAACATCTGCCGGCAATATTGCCGGCAGATGTCGTCTTTCTTACGCCTCAACCACTGCTTTTCCATCGTAATGTCCGCAAGATCTGCAAACGTGGTGTGGTTTTGTAAGTTCTCCACAGTTAGAGCATTCTACCATTCCAGGTACATGCAATTTTTTGTGTGTACGGCGTTGGTTTTTGACTTTTTTAGAAGTTCTTCTTTTAGGTACTGCCACGGTCCTACACCTCCTTCAATCGTTACAATGCTTATTCGTCGTCCTTCTTCAAGAGAGCCTGCAGCTTCTCAAGTCTCGGATCGATCTTGTCCTGCTGGGCTTCCTCACTGGCAAGCTGCCAGCCTTCTCCCTCTGTCACGGCATCATCATATACCTGCTGATCATCGGAAAATACACGAAAAGGAACATCCAAGAGGATATTTTCCTCTATATACGGTTTCAAGTCAAGCAGTTCTCCCTCAACAGGATGAATCTCCGACTCGTCATCCGCACTTGCATAAGGAGACAGCGTAAACAATTCAGTCGCGTCGATATGAAATTCGTACGGCACATCCACCAAAGTACGCGCACATGGCAAAATCATCTTGCCATCGATTGCGAACTTGACAGTAATGTCGTTTCCATATGATGTAGCCTGACCGCTGACCTTCACCGGATCAATTCGACGAATGTCATTCTTGCCCTGGATGTCTGACACATCCACTTGCTCTGTAAATTCGAAAGGTTCAAGACCTTTGGCTTTAAGCTTTTGAACCGGAATTTTCACGTTAATTCACCTCATGGCAACAAAAGTAATTGTAAAAAAAAACAGAAGCTTTGTCAATATATTTTCTTTACACCACGGCAATAATTAGCCTATATTCATAGTAACAGAAACGAAAAGTGAAGAAAACCGTTCAGGAGCGAAGAAGGAAGCGAGAAAGCCCGGAAGGAGGCGTCCTTCCTCCTGCAGGGATTTATCACTTCCGGCGCAGCTCCTGGTTTTCGGAACTGGACAACACCCGAAAAGCGAAGAAAACCGTTCAGGAGCGAAGAAGGAAGCGAGAAAGCCCGGAAACTTCACCTGACACAACACACACCGAAAGGAGCCTATTTATGAAGTCATGCGGCCTCATCGTCGAATATAACCCTTTGCATAACGGTCATGTTTATCATATACAGCAGGCGCAGAAATTAACCGGCAGCGACTGTATGATTGCGGTGATGAGCGGGAATTTCACACAGCGTGGTGAACCTGCCATTTTGGATAAGTTCAGCCGGACAAAGACGGCGCTTTCTGCCGGGATCGATTTGGTTATTGAATTGCCTTTCCTATTCGCCGTCCAGCATGCCGACCTGTTTGCCAAAGGAGCTGTTTCCATTCTGCATGCCCTGCAAGCTGACCATTTGGTTTTCGGTTCTGAAGATGGATCGATTGCAGCATTCCATCGGGCATTGTCCGGCCAGCAGGCGAATCAGGCAGCATTTGAGTCGGTTTTGAAACAGAAGCTCGGCAATGGGTTATCCTATCCTGAAGCAAACCGGGCAGCATATGAAGCCGTCGGGATGGATTCCTCCCTTGATCTTGGCAGTCCGAATAATATTTTAGGTTTCGCTTATATGAAGGCCGCCGAGGAGCTGGGCACCCGTTTGCAGGTACATACAATCCGCCGTATCGAAGCAGGCTATCATGATCAGTCCATTTCCGGTCCTATTGCAAGTGCCACCTCTATCCGGACTGCTTGGCTCGACAATGATAAAGAAGCAGTCAAACAAGCAGTACCCGGGAGCACATATGAACTATTATCTGGAGAATATCTTCATGGCTGGGAAGAATATTTCCCGCTTTTACGCTATCTCATCCTCACTCGGCCTGCAGAAATGCTGCGCCAGATCCAGGGAATGGAGGAAGGATTGGAATATCGATTCAAGAAATATATAAATCAGTCGCAGGATTTCAAACATTTTCTGACGCTGATCAAAACAAAACGATACACATGGACGAGGCTGCAGCGCGTATGCGTCCATTTGCTTTCCAATACCCAAAAACAATTCGCCGACGAGCATCTGGAAGGACCTGCATGCCCTTATATCCGTGTACTTGGCATGACTAAAAAGGGACAGGCATTCCTCGCTTCCCGAAAAAAACAGCTTGATGTGCCGCTTTATACACAATTGAAGGATGGCGTGCATCCAATTTCCGATTTGGAGCTGCAAGCAGCAGATGCGTATTACAGTATCTTGCCACCTGAAATTGCAGCTGCATCCCGAAGGCAGGAAATTTCCCCGCCCATCTTCGTATAATAAAAAAGGATGCATCGCTGTGATGCATCCTTTTTGTTTATTTGGCCGGCATTTGTTCTAAGTAGTCTTTCGCATCTTCAAATGTATCGACCGGTATGATTTTCATATCTGTACCGATGTCTTCTGCAGTTTGTTTGGCCACTTCAAAGTTGGAATCTTCAGCCCCTTGCTCATTCGGGGCAAAGAAGATATCACAGCCCTCTTTATCCGCTGCTACAACCTTTTTATCGATTCCGCCGATGCGGCCGACATTGCCTTCATAATCCACTTCACCTGTCCCGCAGATCTGATAGCCCTTCGTCAAATCTTCTTCTTCCAGCTGATCATAGATTTCCAAACTGAACATCAGCCCGGCACTCGGTCCGCCGATTTGGCCGCTTGAGAAAGTGACTTTCGGATCCTCTGTCACATCGCGATCGGTGACGAGTGTTATACCGATTCCAGGTATTTGGGTATCAGGAAGCGCTTGGAGCTTCAGCTTCTTCTCCAGCTGTTCATCATCCCGCTCTATTTGCAGGGTAATGGTATCGCCTATTTTTTTGGAAGTGACATAGTCGGTCAGATCAGCTGCTTCTTTCACTTCCTGGCCATCCACGGCTGTAATGAGATCGCCCTGCTTCAGCTGGCCGTCCGCAGGCAGGCCTTTGACTACGGAGACGACGTACACGCCTTTATAATCGATTTGCAAATCCGCACCAGCTGCCTTGTAGGCAACGACTGTGGATGCTTCCTGCGAGCTTTCCATTTGCATCAGCTGTGCTTGTGTATATTCCTCTTCGGAAATCCCCTCCGGTATGACATCTTCCAATTTTTCTATTTGGTGATAAGGAAGTATTTTAGCCATCACATATTGGAATGGTGTCGCCTGTCCGCCACGCACGGTGACTAGATGCATATCGCCTTCGCTCTTGTCGCTGCCCTCTACGGATACGATCGGATCAAGAGCATCTGCTGCACCCGGCTTGTATACATAATACGGCATTCTGTAAACACCGGAGAAACAAAAGACGATAAGCAGCAGCAGAATGACGAACAGGATATAACGTTTGTTCTGTTTCATCTGTTCAGTTCCCCTTCTGTGCCCGCTATCTTCACTTATTCAGAAGAAGAAGCATATTTCCCTTTTGAGCACGCGTATAGTTAAGATAGCCTGTACAAATCGGCTGTATTTAAGTGTACTACTTCGAATTCAAGAAGTACAGTTGTCACAAATCGGAGGGATAGTTGTGCAAAAAATGAAATCGGTTCTGCTGGCTGGTTCTGCATTATTGTTGGCATTCAGTCTTATCATGTATCCTGACCCTTCCCTGCAGGCCAGCATTCGTGGATTGAATATGTGGTGGGAAGTGGTTTTTCCATCCCTCCTGCCTTTTTTCATAACTGCAGAACTGCTGATTGCTTTTGGCATGGTACGTTTCATCGGTGTTTTCTGCGAACCGATCATGCGGCCATTATTCAATGTCCCTGGCGTCGGCAGTTTCGTATTGGCTATGGGCATGGCAAGCGGCTATCCTTCAGGCGCAAAGCTGACAAGCCGCCTCCGTCAGGAAAAACAGCTTACGAAAATCGAAGCTGAGCGACTTGTATCATTTACAAATGCCAGCAACCCCCTTTTCATCGTCGGCGTCATTGCCGTGAGTTTTTTCGGAGATGCAGAGCTGGGCATCCTGCTTGCCATTGCGCATTATGGAGGGAATATCCTGGTGGGGATTTGCATGCGTTTCTATGGCCGTACGGAATCCCGCTCTAGTTATGTACGGGAAAAAGGATTGGTCAACAGAGCTTTCCGGGAGCTGCACGAAACGAGAATGGCGGATAAAAGGCCATTCGGTAAGATCTTTGGGGATGCCGTCGTCAATTCCATCCAAACCTTGCTCATGATCGGCGGATTCATCATTATGTTCTCTGTTTTCAATAAGCTATTATTCATTTTAGGTATCACGGATTTACTGGCCAATGGGCTCCGGATCGTGACGGCTATCTTCGGTGTTCCGGCAGACTTGGTCGTCCCGATGTTTTCCGGCTTATTCGAAATCACGATGGGCGGCCAAATGATTGCCCAAGCAGCGGGATCGAACTTCTTTTTCCCCATTATCGTCGTCAGCTTCATCCTTGCTTTCAACGGCTTTTCAGTACAAGCTCAAGTAGCCAGCATCCTTGCCGAGACAGATATCCGTTTCGCCCCTTATTTCTTTGCACGCCTGCTGCATGGATTCATTGCAGCCGGATTAGCCGCCACCCTATTCGGGCCGCTTTATGGCAACCATCAAGAAACAAGCCTGGCTGCATTCTTACAAGAAAAAACAGCTCCCGATACAATTACGGAGCTGCTTCATGAACTAGCATCTGTCGGACCTGCTTTCACCATCATCATGCTTGCCATGGCTGCATTGATCCTGATGAAACGCCGAATGATGGATTAAAACTTTTGCTTGATGGCTTCCTGTACAGGAGCCGGCACGAGCTTGCTGACATCGGCACCAAAGCTTGCCGCCTCCTTGACGATGCTGGAGCTCAGGAAGCTGTAGGCCGAATCTGCCGTAATGAAGAGCGTCTCCAATCCGGGTTCCAAGTGACGGTTGATTCCGCTGATTTGCATCTCACTTTCAAAATCGCTCACAGCCCGCAATCCGCGGATCAATACCTTAGCATCATGTTTCCTGGCAAAGTCGACAGTCAAACCCTCGGCCCTGGCAACCGATACATTCGGTAAATGTTTAACCGACTGCCTTAAAAGCTCCATTCGCTCCGCTTCATTAAAAAGCGGTTTCTTCTTGCTGTTGACTGCCACGGCAACAATCACTTTCTCGAATATAGCTGCCGCCCGCTGAATGATATCGACATGGCCATTGGTTACCGGATCAAAGGATCCTGGGTACATTGCAATCGTCATTGCTCATCCTCCCGCGCAACTTGATAGATCGTAATTGCAGTTGTATTTCCATAGACATCCCTTTTCACTGCTTGCAATCCAGCGATGAACTCTGGCAGCTCCTTCTTGGCATCGTGTTCACAGACAATGCGGCCATGTGGCTGTAGTATGCCAGCTTCGCTGATTCGCTCGAGCAAGTCCTCGTATGACATCTTTTGATAAGGCGGATCCAAAAAAATCAGGCTGAATCGTTTTTCCCTTTTCGCGACGGCCTTCAGTGCGCGCAGAGCATCGTTCCGATAAACTTCCGCCTGATGTGTCAGCCTTAGTGCAGTCAGATTCTGCTTGATCGTTTCGACGGCTTTGCCTTGCTTATCGACAAAAATACAATGTGTCATTCCCCTGCTCAATGCCTCGATGCCCAGTCCGCCGCTCCCTGCAAACAAATCAAGGCATTCCCCTCCATCAAAAAAAGGACCAAGCACTGAGAACAGGCTTTCCTTCACTTTGTCCGTCGTCGGTCTTGTAAGCTGGTTCGGCACAGCCTTCAATGCCCTTCCTTTATGCTCCCCTGCAATAACTCGCATCACATTACACTCCTTCAAAAAAACGATGTATATTCCTTCCTGAACCGGACCATACTGTACTATTGAAGCGGCTATCACGCTAATAGCTGCTTCATGAACACGGAGAAGACTTACGTTTCCCCATAAGCTCTTCCTCCGGTTTCTCCTCTCCCTTTGCCTGTTGTTTTCACTGGAAACAAAGGCGCCTGCAGGGCATTTCCCTGCAGGCTTTTTTTATATCCCGATCTTATAATCGTATTCTTTCGCTTTATCCTGTTTCGCATTCTCGAAATCGGTACGAACGAATGGACGATAGCTCAGGGCAGTCCTGGAAACGAACGGCAGTCTTTGCAATGCCGCTTCCTTCTCTTCGGCCTCCTCCATATTCACATAAATCATTGCATACTTCTGCTTCTTGGATACGAAAACCAAATGTCCGTGCCGCTTCAGCTGCTTGATATTTTTCATATGCTGGAACCATACGACGATTCCCTGCCGTTTTGTCAACATAAATGATGTTCCTCGCTTTACAGCTTTTTTCTTAGTGTAGCAAAGCCTGGCCCCTCGGAGCAACACAAAAAAACCGGCAAGCTAAAAAGCTTGCCGGATAATGTCAGGAAGCACACCCGCAGGCGCCGCCGCTTCCGCAGCCGCAGCCGGAGTCCTTCCAAGCTGCCCCTGCCCGTGGTGCCTTGACATTCTCGCTCACTGTTACAGCGAGTTTGGCACTAATATCATCAAGCAGTTTTTGCAGATTCCGTTCTGCTATCTTAAAGGCCGCAACGTTGGCATCCATATCCATCTCACGCTTCTTGCTGCGGATTTCCTTCATGATGAAGCTGTAATCAGGGTGGTATCGGCCGAATCGCTGCACTTCTTCATATTGTTCCTTTATTGCTGTGAATGCGTCGATTTTAGCTTTCGTCTCACTATCCTGGTAGAGCTTGGCTTGCGCGGAGCTATATGCTGCCATGACATCTGATTCACGAATCATCTGCCCCAATCGCTCAGATTTCTCCAATAGTTCAACGAATTCCATAGTTGCAAACATAGAACCACCTCCCCTACTATCATACCAAATAATAGGGAAATGAAAAGTGTTTAATCCCGCATCGCCCTCGCCATTTGTATCAGCATATTGACCATGCTCAGCTGCTCCCCGAATTGTCCGATGCGCTGTGGTACCGTTTTGCCGTAGAAATGCTTCGCCTGTTTTTCCAGCTCGGCGAATGCGTCCGGATCACGGGCGAGTGTACGATACCATATCGGATGAAGCCTGACAAAACGGAGCAATTCCTCCCGATGCTGCAGCCTTTGATATATTTCCTGCCGCATCATTCAACCTCCCTTTAGTCCCTGTGGAAAAATGTGGGTGCCTGCTTCTTTGCCGGCAGCTGCTGCTTGACTCCTTGATATTGGGCTATCAATTGCTTGATATTATCCAGTGCACCATTCAGCTGATGGATATGACCCTGCAGTTTCTGCAAATCGAATTGATTTGCCATGCCCATCACCTTATTGAACATCTCTTTGCCTGCTTCCTGTGACTCTGTATCCGCTCTCCCTGTCTGTTCTTCGTTTTCTTTATATGCCTGCCAGCTTGGATCCTCCTCACCCAACAATACCCACTTTTCATAGTAAGGCTGCCATCCTGTCTGATTTTGCCTGACCTCACGGATCAGCTTTGGATGCTGTTGGACGAATTGTCTGAATGCCTGGATCGAAGGATGCAAATTCGTATCTGACATTGCCATTCATCTCCTAACCTGAATATGACCCTCTCTGCCCAATATATGAAAAAACAGGTGCAATGACACAAATGACCGGGATCCTTTAACGGAAACCCGGTCATTGCAAGAGGAAGTTCTGGGTATAGTAATAACGATACACACCCACCCCAAGTTCTTCATATGTTGCATCAAGCATCGTTTTTCGGTGACCCTCGCTGTTCAGCCAGCCGATCATTGCTGCCAGGGCATCTGTATAGCCAGCGGCAATATTCTCCCCCGCACTTTGGAAACGCACTTGACCATCTGCCAGTCTGTCACCCAGCTCCTCGCCATTCGGCGTCACATGTGAGAAATACTGCTGTTTTTGCATATCCTCACTATGACCGAGGGCAACCGCCGCAACTTCGTCATTCCATTTCAATGGCGGGACATCGAAATGTGCACGCAAGACATTGGTTATATCGATGATTTGCTGCTCCATCCCATCCTGCACTTGCTGCCAATCATCGTCGGAAAGCTGCGGCTGCTCAGGCAGCCCGCCTGTATAGGTCACATCGTATGGCCGTTCCAAGATCAGCTGTTCGTCAGTCAGCACACGGACTGCCGTAAGTTCATCATCGAAGGTATCAAAGTAAAATTGGGCGAACAGCCCATCCCCGATTTGGGCAAGCGGCTGGATCTGCTGATCCTTCTCCTTTAGCTTGAATGTGTACCGATTGCTTCCATAACGAAAAGATACCTCTTCCTCAAGAGGATAATCCTCTTCCACTTCCTCACGGCTTGCGCCGATTTCTGTTTTGGCAAGCGATGCTTCGCCGACTGCGAAGGCAGTGATGATACGATCATCCTTTACGCCATACTGGGCATAGGCATCGCCTTTATCATATATATACCAATCATAGCCGTAAGAGGATTTGTCAATTCTATCCGGTTCGCCTTGATCCTCTTTTAATGTTTCCGGTTCCTGGTTGATCCACCGTTCCATATCGCCGTTCGGCTTCTGGGCAGCTTCTGCTTTTTGCGCATTCTCAGTATTTTTCTGTCTTGCATCCTGGGCTGGGCCAAGATAATCATCTTTATTCCAAAAGAACAGAACACCCGCCCCCACTACGAGAAGCAATAACACAATTCGCAAGCTCTTCAAGCATCCTGCCCCCTTTCCATCAGTTGCCCCCTATTATAATATAAATCCCAATCCAGAGATAGCCGACTCCTTCGACAAGCTTCACATACCATCTGCTGGCAGCAGGTGACCGTATGTCCTGAACTGGACCAAACCGTCAATCTCACCAAGCTTCCGGAAGCCGCATCTTGTCAAAACTTGCTGCTTATTGCTTCCTCCGGTTTACAGAAGGCATGGATCGTTTCGATGCCATGCTGCAAAAGCCAATCGCAAATGCCCACGATTGCTTCATCCTCATACCTTTTTCCTGACATCTCCTTGCGAATATGGAAATGCAGCTCCGCTTGCATCGAGTCATATACCGGTTGTTTAACCATGATATGCCCGACCATTTCCTTCTTGTATTTTGTATGCAGGATCCACGGTCCGAATCCGGATTTTATCAGCCCAGTTTCCATTTCCTCTAAATAAAAGGGCAGCTCTGCTTTCAAAGCATTCGTCGGCCAATCGGTCACATGCGATATACCCTGCTCATAGAAGAAGGTGACCGGGTAGCGAACGAGCTGCTTCCCCATTTCCAGTGTCATAGCTTTCAAATTCAAGCGCGGTGTTTCCATATCCATTCCATTTCCCTCTCTCCAAAAAAGCACATTTACCATTCTATTCCCGTAATTTCCATCTCCATAAACACAAAAAAAGACACCTCCTTATAAAGGAAGCATCTTCGCAATAGGATCAGAATATCGCAGGAGTTGTAAATACTACAAGTGCGATAAAGAAAATCATCAAGTAATTCAGGCTGTAGACAAACATCCATGTAGCCCATTTCAAGTCATCTTTCATGAAGAATCCAGCAATGCCGATCGCAAGCCACCCAACATTCAATACGCTGGCAATGGCGACGAACACGGTTCCTAGCGTTGTTAAGTAAAATGGCAGCGGAAGCAAACATGCTGTGTAAACGACAATCTGACGTTTCGTGATTCCGAAGCCATAAACCGATGGCAGCATCGGTATATTCGCAGCCTTGTAATCTTCCGCTTTTCTCATGGCCAAGGCCAAGAAATGCGGTGTCTGCCAGATGAACATGATGGCGAAAACGATCCAAGCCTCTGTGCTCAAGCTTCCATCGATGGCGGCATAACCGATCAGCGGCGGAACCGCGCCGGAAAAGCTTCCGATCGCTGTATTGATTGTGTAGCGGCGCTTGGACCACATCGTATAAAGCACTACATAAGCAAACCAGCCGAACATGCCGATTAGTGCTGCTTGCCATGTTGTAAGGAAAAGGAATCCCACACCGAGGACCGTGAAGCCGATCCCCATCGTAAGTACGACAGAAAGAGGGATGGTACCTGTTACAGTCGGCCGTTTCTTCGTCCTCTGCATGATATGATCAATGTCACGATCATAATAGTTATTGATGACACAACCGCCTGCAATGACCAGCCCGCTGCCGATCATCATGTAAATAAATGCGGGGATATGGTCGACAAATTGCTCATTTGTCATATAAAGTGCGAGCCAGAAACCACCGAAAGCGGTCAATAGATTCGAATTTATAATACCTGTTTTTATAAGTGCTTTAAAGTCTGTCCAAAGACTAGTGGCAGAATCAGCCTGTTCGGCGCCATTCAACACTTGTGAAGAAGTTGATTCGATTTTTTCCACACCAGCACATCCTTTCTGCTTGGTTACACATAATTCTTGTATTCTATCACACTTTTTACATTGTAACACGTCAGACTTCTTCAAATGAAACGGTTTATGACAATTTGCTGAACTAACTCCAGTCTTTACAGCTTATTGCTAAAATAGACGGTCACAGGTCATAAAATTGACAAGAAATTCTTCTATTTTAAAAGCCCTTTCGTGTTACGATAGGCATGATTGTTTTTATCATTGCTTAAAGTCTGTATAAGAGGTGTTCATACATGAAATTATTGAAATTCTTATCGGTGATCGGCAGTGTGGGGATGCTGTTCGTCCTATTGGGCGGCGCCCTGGTCACCAAAACGGGATCCGAAGATGGATGCGGACAGAGCTGGCCATTATGTGAAGGGGCTTTGACCAATATCACACCGGAATTGGTCATTGAATCCGCCCATCGTTTCGTTTCTTCGGCAATGGGCGTCGTCATCATCTTGCTTGCAATCCTCGCATGGCGAAAAATCGGACACATCCGCGAAGTGAAATTCCTGTCCGTAGTGGCTGTATTCTTTCTGATTCTCCAAGCACTGATCGGTGCTGCAGCAGTTGTTTGGCAGCAATCGGACACCGTGCTGGCACTTCATTTCGGCATTTCGCTGATTTCTTTCGCTTCTGTCCTGCTGCTTACCCTTTTGGTTTTCGAAGTGGACAAGAAGTTTGATGCGCGCGCACTTGTGATCAGAAAAGGAATGCGGATCCAATTTTATCTGCATACCATTTTCATTTATCTCGTCGTCTATACCGGAGCCCTTGTACGGCATATGAATGCCAGTCTTGTATGCGGGGACTTCCCGCTCTGTTCCAACTCTGATCCAGGTCTCTTTGGGTTAAGCACGGCACAGATGGTACAGATGCTCCATCGCGGCGCTGCCATGCTGGCGCTTGTCTGGTCCTTCATCATCATGGTGCAAGTGATCCGCCGTTACAAAGAGCATGCAGTGATGTCCAAAGGCTGGATCATCAGCTTCTGTCTCTTGGCAGCACAAGCAATAGCCGGTGTGCTTGTCATTTTCACCGGTATGAATCTATTTGTAGCCCTGCTCCATTCTTTGATCATCAGCGTCTACTTCGGAATAATGACGTATTATATCATGCTGTCCTTCCGCAGCGCGAAATATGAAAAGGAATAAAAAAATCCACTGCCGTGTCGGCAGTGGATTTTCCTTTATTCAAATTCCAAAAGCAGATCTCCGACTTGAATTGGCTCTCCATCCTTTACATGGATATCTTTGATGGTTCCATCGAATGGCGCCTGCACCGTCGTTTCCATCTTCATTGCCTCCGTGACGAGCAGCTGCTGCCCTTTTTGCACTTGCTCACCAGCAGCTACCAACGCCCTGATGACAGTTCCAGGCATCGTTGCACCAATATGCTTCTTGTTCTGTTTATCCGCTTTCGGTGTCGTTTTGACTGTTGCCTGCACCTGTTCATCACGCACAAGCACCTCACGAGGCTGCCCATTGAACTCAAAGTATATCGTCCGCATTGCATCCGGACCGGCCTCGCCTATTGCGACCAGCTTGACGATCAAGGTTTTCCCTGGTTCGATTTCCACTTCGATTTCTTCATCCAGCTTCATGCCGTAAAAGAATGTCGGTGTAGTCAGAACGGATAGATCTCCATAGGCTTCCTTGAATGCCGCATACGTTTCGAACACCTTCGGATAGAGGGAATATGCCACGATATCCTGCTCGGTAGCTTCATCCACCATCTTTTCCTGGAGCTCACTCCGCAGCTGATCAAAATCCACTGGCGGAAGCAATTCACCAGGGCGGGCTGTAATCACTTCCCGATCCTTCACGATCACCTTCTGCAGCTCTTTCGGGAACCCGCCATATGGCTGTCCAAGATAGCCTTGCGCGAATTCGATTACAGAGTCCGGGAAATCGAGTGAAGCTCCTTTTTCAATGACACTATTTTCATCCAAGTCGTTTTGCACCATGAATAATGCCATATCGCCGACCACCTTGGAGGATGGCGTTACTTTGATGACATCCCCGAATAAGTCATTCACCCTTCTGTACATGACTTTCACTTCGTCCCAACGATCGCCCAGCCCGACCGCATTTGCCTGCTGCAGCAGATTGCTGTATTGACCGCCCGGCATTTCATGCAAATAGACTTCTGCATGCGGGGCTTTCATGCCGCTCTCGAAGTCACTGTATTGATTGCGCACATCTTCCCAATATAATCCGAGTTCATCATAATTCCCGACATTGATGGATGGTCGGCGCTCCATCCCCTGCATGGCGTGATAAAATGTGCTGGCACTCGGCTGAGAAGTCAGACCCGCCATGGAACCTGCTGCAACATCGACTACATCCACACCAGCTTCTACGGCCTTCACATATGTCAGTACGCCATTTCCGCTTGTATCATGCGTGTGCAAATGAATCGGCAGCGATACGGCATCCTTCAAAGCACTGACAAGGTCATAGGCAGCCTGCGGTTTAAGGAGACCTGCCATATCCTTGATCCCGATGATGTGGGCACCGGCCGCTTCCAGCTCCTTCGCCATCTTCGTATAATATGCAAGATCGTATTTCGTCCGGGATGGATCGAGGATATCTCCGCTGTAGCAAAGCGCAGCTTCTGCCACCTTGTTTTGATTGCGCACGGCTTCGATTGCCGGCTTCATATTTTCAATCCAGTTCAAGCTGTCGAAGATACGATATACGTCGATACCGGCTTCTGCGCTTTCTTTGATAAACTTCTCCACGACGTTGTCCGGATAATTCTTATAACCGACTGCATTGCTTGCACGGAGTAGCATCTGGAATAATACATTCGGCATTCTGTCCCGAAGTTTGGCCAGCCTCTCCCAAGGATCTTCCTTCAGGAATCGATAAGCGACATCGAAGGTCGCTCCTCCCCACATCTCGACTGAGAATAAGTTAGGCAATAGCTTGGAAGTCGGTTCGGCAATCGCCAATAGATCTTTTGTCCGGACACGAGTTGCAAGCAGTGATTGGTGTGCATCGCGGAAAGTAGTATCCGTCAGCAATACCTCTTCCTGTTCCTTCAGCCAGTTTGCCAGCCCTTCAGGACCATGGGCATCCAGGATTTGTTTCGTACCATTTTGATATTCGAGCCCTTTGTCAAGCTTAGGAATCCTCGGTTTCGGAAAATCAGGCTTTTCGACTTTACCGCTGCCATCGAACCCATTCACGGTTGTATAGCCAATATACTGAAGCATCTTCGTTCCTCTATCCTGCCGTTTAGGGAAAACGAATAATTCAGGTGTTTCATCAATGAAGTTAGTCGTATAGTCAGCTGACAGGAATTTTTCATGCAGGATGACATTTTCAAGGAACGGTATGTTGGTCTTGATACCGCGAATCCTGAACTCCCGCAGGTTCCTTTCCATCTTGTAAGCTGCTTGTCTGTAGTCCGCGGCCCAAGTCGATACCTTTACCAGCAGGGAATCATAGTAGGAACTGATGACGGAACCCTGGAAGGCATTTCCGCCATCCAGACGGACACCGAATCCACCGCCGGAGCGATAAGCCATGATTTTACCTGTATCGGGCATAAAGTTATTAAGCGGGTCCTCCGTTGTGACACGAGCCTGGATTGCATAGCCATTCGTTTTGATCTCAGATTGCGGGGGAATGTTAAGGCGTTCATCCGACAGGCTGTACCCCTGTGCCAGAAGCAGCTGCGTTTGAACGATATCCACGCCGGTGACCAATTCGGTGATTGTATGTTCCACTTGCACACGCGGATTCACTTCGATGAAGTAGAACTTATCATCTGCCACAAGGAATTCGACTGTCCCAGCATTCAAATAGGAAACATTTTTCATTAATTTGACTGCCGCATCACAAATATCGGCCCGAAGCGTTTCAGGAAGTCCGACACTCGGAGCTACTTCGATCACTTTTTGATGTCTTCGCTGTATCGAACAGTCACGCTCGAACAAATGGATGACATTCCCCGCATTGTCCCCTAGGATCTGCACTTCGATGTGCTTCGGATTTTCGATTAATTTTTCCACGTATACTTCATCACTGCCGAACGCAGCTTTCGCTTCTGATTTCGCTCGCTCGTACGCTTCAGCCAGCTCCTCGGCAGATCGAACGACACGCATGCCGCGGCCTCCGCCGCCCAAGGAAGCTTTGATGATGATTGGATAGCCATGGCTGTCGGTGAATGCTTTCGCTTCATCCAGGCCTTTGATCGGTCCGTCACTTCCGGGGATTACCGGTATTTCCGCAAGCAGGGCTTGCTGTCTTGCTTTCACTTTATCCCCGAACATATCAAGCTGTTCACTGCGCGGACCGATGAAGATTATGCCTTCCTCTTCACAGCGTCTGGCAAAATGAATGTTTTCCGATAGGAATCCATAACCCGGATGGATGGCATCTGCACCGGAAGTTTTTGCAATTTCTAGAATATTCTCGATATCAAGATAGGCATCGATCGGCTTCTTGCCTTCGCCCACCAAATATGCTTCATCCGCTTTGAAGCGGTGACTGGAAGATTTGTCCTCCTTTGAATAAATCGCGACCGTCTGTATCCCAAGCTCGACACAAGCCCGGAATACACGGATCGCAATTTCACCTCTGTTTGCTACCAGTACCTTATTGATTCCCCTTAGTTCGTCCATCGTTCTCCTCCTCTAGTCTTTCCCCTTGTTTGTGTAGTTGTACTAGTGGTGCGGATCCTCTGTCGATTGGAGGGACGTCTGCCCCGCTTGTCCTGCGTGAAGGTACTCTCTGTCACGAAAAGTTCTTGTGAACGTACATGCCTTGCAATATTATTCAGAATACCCATCGAAGCGAATAAAATCATCAAGGATGTACCGCCGTAACTGACAAATGGCAGTGTCACACCTGTAATTGGCAATAGACCGGTGATTGCACCCAGGTTGATGAAAGTCTGGATCCCCACCATCGACGAAATGCCTATTGCCAATAAAGAACCGAAGCTGTCACGGCATTGCTTGGCAATGTAGAAGCCGCGCAACACGATGATCGCCAGCATAGCCAAAACAGCGGCCACACCGATGAATCCCAGCTCTTCGGCTATGACGGCCATGATGAAATCCGTATGCGGTTCCGGCAAATAACCCAGCTTCTGGACTCCCTGTCCCAGCCCATCGCCGAAAATGCCGCCATTGCCGATTGCAAGATAAGATTGGACCAATTGAAACCCGTCATCCTGTACATGCTCCTCATCGAATGGCTGATAGGCACCTGTAAAACGGGAAATCCGTTCTTCATTGACCATGTGGGGCAATACAGCCAATATCAATACAACACCAGCCAATATCAGGATAGACAAATGCTTGAACCGTATCCCCGCACTAAGGATGATCGAGCAGGAAATCAGGAATACAATCGATGCAGAGCCTACATCAGGCTGGATGACGATCAAGCCTAATACCATCCCCAATACAATCAAAGGCGGCAGGACACCTTTTGAAAAGCTATGCAGATATTTCTGTTTTTTGGCGTAAACTGCCGCCAGATAAATGATCATACCCACTTTCGCCAGCTCTGCAGGCTGCAGGCTGAAGAACCCAAGATTGAACCAGGACCTTGATCCATTCACCTTGCCCGTGAACAAGACGCCCACAAGCATGATGATGATGATGACCATGATCGGCTTGATCCATTTCTGGAATTTTTGATAGGGCACAAGGCAGAAAAAGGCAAAGACAGGCAGTGCCAAACATATCCAAATCAAGGTCCTGACAAAGAATGCAGTAGCTGGTTCGCCGAACTTGACAACCGCAACTGTATAGCTTGCACTGTAAACCATCACGGCTCCGAAAGCTGTCAGCAGCAATGGTGTGAATAGTAAAGTAAAATCGAAATTACGCAATCTTTTTTTCATCTTAAAGCTCCCATAGTATGTATTTTACGAACTTCTTAATCCGCCAGATTCATAGAATAATAAAAAAACCCCGCCAAATTAAAGGGCAATGGGGTTTCATCTTTCATATGGGATGCCCGTACAAACAATTGCAGACGGCCTGCCGGTCCTGTTACGGACGCATAGACCGCTGTGCCGCTTCATGCAGCACATTCAACTGCCTTTCCAAGTTTTCAAGAAGCTCTTTTCCATCCTCTTCTTTCACAAGGTTCAATCGAATTGCAAAATCTATTTCACGTGACAAACCAAACATTTGTGTATCGAGTACTTCTTCATATAGCGGACACTGCGGCATCGTCAAATTGTCCATCTGTACTTTGATTAATTTAAGTATTTTATCAGCATCCGCCAAAAGAAGGGCATATGCTTTCTCTTGATTACTAACGGTGATCTCAGATATCAATATTATCCCTCCGTTAAACAGACTTCTTCTTTACAATTCTAGCGGTAGTCCTGGTAAATTGCAAGACACGTCCACCTATTAATTTTGTCGAATCATTGTCACTTGTCACATTCTTTATGTTAAGCTATATCTATAGATACTCTGGAAAAGGAAGTGTCGTTTATATGGTAATCACCTTGACAGGGAAAGTGGATTTCCCGCTAACACTCGATCCATCAGTCTGGATTTTCGATGATCGCAAAATCCTTTTTGAAAACGCTTTTAAAGAAATCGAGCCAGTTCCCGCCGCCGAAGAAAAGCATTGGGACCGCTCTGTCTATCAGCAAAAGATGAAGCCCCCCATCAATAAAAGCCTTACAAGAGAAGAGAGAAAACAGGCATTGGAGAACAGCTATGTCATGCCCATCGCTGATTTTCTCTCCACGGCCGGCATACAGGATGATGCCACGCATGCCGTATTCGTGACAGAAAACGGGGAGGAAATCGTTCCTTTGGACGAGCTTGAGGCCAGTCTGTTCCTATTTGCCATAGATGGTCGCAGCATCAAAGAATCCGGTCCTGCCCACTGCTACCTGCCAAGCAGGAAAGAAGACCCGATCAAGGCCATCCGGCAGATAAAGATCTGCTGAGCTTTCGGTATAGGAACTTCCCCGGGCGGATATGACTGGTAGAGTCTGTCGGCAGCATACGCACATTGGCTCATCGTATGGTAAACTGGAAAAGTATTATACTCTTTGAGGTGATAGCATGCGTGTGCAATGTGTACTCTGCGATAAAGTAGAAGAAATAGATGATGGAAGTCCGCACGCAAAGAAATTGCGGAACCGCCGTAATACGATGCATCTATGCAGCGAATGCTCGGATCGCATCTCCCAGCGGACGAAGGAACGAAAAGCGACCGGTAATTTCAATCTGTACCGGGAAAAGAAGACGGATGAACCTTTAATTTGATAAATGAGGTGAGACGATGTCAAAAGGATTGGCTTTGTTGACCGCCATATTGGTGATTGCCTGCTTCGTAGCCGCAGGTGTGACAATCAGCTACCAAAATTACGGCTGGATGACTTTCGCGATCATTGCCGGATTCTTCATCATGGGGGCCGGAATCTTCGCAAAACGAAAAGGGCAGTAAAAAAAGACGGGATTTCCCGTCTTTTTTCATTTCAATTCAATATAATCCTCGATCAATTCCCGATGGATGCTGCTGTTGGCTGCAACTATCGTTGTCCGATTAAGGAAGTCGACCGGCTCGCCGGCTGCATCAGTCAGCTTGCCTCCTACTTCCTGCAGAAGCACGAAACCGCCTGCGTAATCCCATGGCTGAAGACTGAAGGTCAAATAAGCATCCGTTATCCCTTCAGCAAGGAAGGCAAGCTCCAATGCTGCCGATCCATAAGCACGAGAGCCCATTGCACGATAAATGAGCTGCTGCAGCTTTTCCTCATTCACACGTCGATTAGGACAGAGCCAGAAGTGATTCAGCTCGATGATGGATTGATCGATCGTCTTTTCCGGGAGCATGGGCAGCTTGACATCATCCTTGTAAGCTCCTTCTCCTCGTTTCGCATGATAAAGCGTATCCTCCATCACATTGTAAACTATCCCGATTTCCGCTATACCGTCATGTATGATCCCTACCGATATGGCAAAATTGGTTTTCTGATGGACGAAATTCATCGTACCGTCAATTGGATCGATTATCCAGACTGTTCCTTTCGTTTCGGATACAGCCTCGCCGATGCCTTCCTCCCCCAACACTTTGTGTGATGGGTAGTTTTCCCGGATTTTCTCCAAAAAGAAGGATTCCACTGCCTTGTCCATCTTTGTCACAAGATCTTTCGGGCTTGACTTTGTCATGATCTCCAATGGTTCATCCATCTTCCCTTTGATAAGCCGCCCCGCTTCCAGTACCCACTGCCGTGCTTGCTTATGCAATGTATGCTTCATTGATTGCTCCATCATGTGGTCCCCCATTCTTTCCACTAGCTTATCACAAATATGCTCAGGATTCGAACCGATTCAATTGCTCACTCAGCAACCGAAGCTTCTCCTTCGTTTCCCGAACTGCCTTGTCATCATCTTCCTGCATGGCATCATGCAGTGTCATAAGATAATAATCGATTTCCAGACGTATGGCAGGCACCTTTTCCTCTGCTTCCCTTTTCCTTAAAGCCTCCATCACATCACGCATCTTCGCCCCTCCCATCCTTTGATTCCAATCTGTGAAGTTGTTTCTTTTTACCACTGCAGCGCGGTTTGTAAACCTTTCCTTGCTTGCAATTTACTTTTTGGACAGGTATGATGAAGGGAGATTTCTGCAAGGAGTGACAATGATGACCGCATTATTCACGAAAGAAGATTTCGACGTTTTTTCAATAGATGGATTGGAAGAAAGAATGGAAGTGCTCCGCAGCCGCTTGTCCCCGAAATTGGAAATGCTCGCTGCAGAGCTTGCGCCTTATGCGGAGCAAGTGACAGATCATGATATGTACGTCCATGTCGCAAAGCATGCACGCCGTACGAAGAACCCCCCAAAAGATACATGGTCCGCCCTTGCTTCCAGTAAACGCGGCTATAAGAAACTGCCTCACTTCCAAATCGGGCTTTGGGGTACACATGTATTCGTCCAATTTGCACTTATTTACGAAAGCCCATTGAAGGAAACTGCCGGACGTAAAATGACGGAAGCGAAGGAACAGATTTTGGATTCCATCCCTTCCCACTATGTCTGGTCGATGGATCATATGAAGCCGGATGCTTCCCCTATATCCGAAGAGCTTTTCGACAAGATTGCAGACCGCTTGCAGCATGTCAAAAAAGCAGAGCTTGTCTGCGGCGTCCATTTGCAGCCTGAGGACCCAGCGCTTGCTTCGAAGGAAGCATTCCTTAAAGTATGCAAGGACGTACTGAAGCATACAGCCATCTTGTACGAGCAAGCTGCGTTTGAACCTGTATAACACGGAATCCCCCTCCCGATTTAAGGGAGGGGGATTCTATTTACATTTTAATTTTTTCACCTGAGGCTGCTGCCCTTGCTTTTTTCACCGCTCTATAGCTGGAGTAGCCGGAGTCTTTCTCAAATCTAGCGTCCAGCTGCTTTTCTTCCGATTTGGAAGGTACAATCTGTTTGAAACGTTCGTATGCCAGCAGCAGGTCCTCCCGAAGGATGCCCTCTTCATACGTACGTTCCACCAAAGAAAAGAAATTCACGACATCAATGATTTCCTCTTTTGTCCAAGTTTCATCTATTGGATAGCTGTAATTCATCCTACCCCTCCTTTTCCCTGGATAATAGTGTAACACGAAAATAACTTTCCATGCGATGCTAGCAATCCGGATGCAGTTTTGCTATAATTCTTTTGTTTTTAACATGTAAAGAGGTGTCAGCTAAGATGTTTTCACAAGAACAAGCACCACTGTTCGATGGTTTGCGCAGGCATGCTGCCAACAAACCATTACAGTTCCATATCCCAGGACATAAAACCGGAAAGGGAATGGATCAGGAATTCTCAGCATTCATAGGTGAGAATGCCCTTTCCGTCGATTTGATAAATATAGAACCACTGGATGACTTGCATCACCCTCATGGTATGATCCAAGAAGCACAGCAGCTTGCAGCCAAAGCCTTCGGAGCGGATTACACATTCTTTTCCGTCCAAGGTACAAGCACACCGATCATGGCTATGGTCATGAGTGTATGCAAACCGGGAGATAAGATCATCGTCCCCCGAAACGTCCATAAATCCGTGACAAGTGCGCTCATCTTTTCCGGCGCCATTCCTGTTTTTGTACATCCTCAGCTGGATCACAAGTTGGGCATTTCACACGGTATCACGCCAGAAGCTGTTGAGAAGGCTTTGGAGGCGAATCCGGATGCAAAAGCTGTACTAGTCATCAATCCGACATATTTCGGGGTGGCTGCCGATTTAGCCCGTATCGTCGATATATCCCATCGTTTTCAAGTGCCTGTCCTCGTCGATGAAGCACACGGCGTCCACATTCATTTTCATGATGACATGCCTGTTTCGGCGATGGCTGCAGGGGCAGATCTTGCCGCTACCAGTGTGCATAAGCTTGGCGGTTCTTTGACACAGAGCTCGATTTTGAATTTGCGTGAGGGGTTGGTGCGGCATGAACAAGTACAAACGGTGCTTTCCATGCTCACTTCCACGAGTACTTCTTACATCCTGCTGGCATCCCTCGATGCTGCGCGCCGGCAGCTTGCCACCAAAGGGCGGGAAATGAACGCCCATGCCATCAGGCTGGCAAATGACGCCCGAAAGCAAATAAATGACATAGACGGTCTGTATTGTGCAGGGGAAGAAATCTTGGGCTCAGAAGCAGCATTCGCCATGGATCGGACCAAACTGCTGGTATCGGTGAAACAGCTCGGTATATCAGGAAGTGACGCAGAACGCTGGCTGCGGAAGGAAAAAAATATCGAGGTCGAGCTTTCCGACTTGTATAACCTGCTGTTCTTGATTACACCTGCTGATACAGAAAATGAGATCCGGCAGCTCGTGGATGCACTGGCAGATTTGGCAGATCTTCACCAAGCAGATATCTCGTCCGCGGAATTGGAAGTGTCCGTTCCTGAAATACCGGTCTTGTCTTTAAGTCCGCGCGATGCTTTTTATGCTGACACCGAAGCCATTCCGCTTGCAGAAGCAGAGGGACGGATCAGCGCTGAGTCCATCATGGTCTATCCGCCAGGAATCCCCATCTTCATTCCAGGTGAAATCATCAGTCCTGATAACATCAGCTATATCAGAAGAAATCTGGATGCAGGATTGCCGGTCCAGGGATTGATGGATGAGTCGATAGAATATATTCGCGTCATCAAAGAACATCGTGCCTTTCAATGAAAAACTCCCCGAATGGGGAGTTTTTTTATGATGGCCGCTCTATTGTGTCCGGATCGACAAGCTGATATCCCTTTGCCCTCAGTCCATTTACGATGTCTGGTACGGCACTGGCTGTCCATTCCCGATCATGCATAAGCAAATTGGCGCCATTACCCAACAATTCAGTATTGACCATGATATCAGCCAAAGCTGCACTGTCCTGGTATTGGCTTTCCCAATCATAACCATAGGTCCAGTTCATCACTGTCATCCCCTCATCTTCTGCCAGCTGTCTGCTGTAATCCGTATTTTCACCGAATGGCGCTCGGAAAAACGCAGGCTTCTCCCCTGTGATTTCCTCTACCTGCTCATCCACTTCAAGAATCTCCTCTTTTATCTCTTCTTCCGTCAGGTCATTTAGATTGGCATGACTGTATGTATGGTTTCCGATCGCAAATCCCATGTCATGTATTTTTTTCAATGTATCTTTCGCATCATCCGTCGTCAGGAAATGACCATTCACAAAGAAGATTGCCGGTGCATCGGCTTCCTTCAATGATTTCGCTATCTCAAGTGCATGCTTATCCGGAGCGTCATCGAAGGTCAAAAGCGCGACCTGTGGTTCGGCATCGTCAAGCGGAACAATGGAAGATACTTCCGACACCTTATATTGTGCCTCCTGCTGCTCTTCTTGCTTTTTTTCCTGCGCTTCCTCAGTCTGCTCCTTTTCAGGAGCTTGTTCTTGATCAACTGAAGTACTCGCCCTTGTTTCGGTCTGTTCAGCCTCATTCCCTGCTTGCTCCGAACTTGCACAGCCGCTGATCAATACACCGGATAAGCATAGGAGCATTGGAAATAATAAAAATTGCTTCACTGTAAAACCCTCCATTTTGACATATTACTGCCATTATAGTGGAAAGTTTTGGACTTGTAATGCAAAAACGTCAAAATATGTCGAGCCCGGGAGAAATATGCAGGTTAAGGTTTATGAATTTGGCAGAACGGGTAGGAAGCTGAAGTAGAGATTGTTATAATGATCATTCATGCAGCATTTTTCAAACTTTAAAGCAGAAAGGATTTATTTATGAAAAAAACGACTAGTGTATTTTGGTGGGGAATTGGTATTGTGGTTGCTTTTCTTATTTGGGGAAGCATTCCACAATCCATCCTGCCGAATGGAAATACTGCAAATGTAACGAATGTCATTCAAACCTTCCTAATCGACCGATTTGGCTGGTTTTATCTGCTGACGGCCACCTTGCTGTTAGGCTTCGCCTTCTTCCTGATTTTTTCGAAGTATGGAAAAATCACGCTCGGAAAACCAGATGACGAACCGGAGTATAGCTATATATCCTGGTTTGCGATGCTATTCAGCGCCGGTATGGGGATCGGTCTTGTATTCTGGGGAGCATCGGAACCTCTCAACCACTTTAATTCCCCTCCAACCGTGGTCGACGAAGCCAGAACAGCTGAAGCTGGCACGACCGCCATCTCTTACAGCTTCTTCCACTGGGGATTGCACCCATGGGCTATTTACGCCACCCTTGCACTGGCAATTGCCTACTTTACCTTCCGCAAACAATCCAGCGGGGGAGTGATAAGTGCAATTCTGGAACCAGTATTCGGGAAAAGGATTTATGGCCCCCTTGGAAAAGTCGTCGATATAATTGCTGTATTCGCTACCATTTTTGGCGTTGCTACTTCGCTGGGCCTTGGAGCAATCCAAATCAGCGGGGGAATATCGTATTTATTCGAAGGGATCGAACCAACCTTCACGATCGAACTGCTCATCATCGTAGTCGTGACGGTACTCTTTATCGGATCAGCACTGACCGGCTTGGACAAAGGGATAAAAATCCTTAGTAACGCCAACATAATATTCGCCGTGCTGCTGATGCTTGCCGTACTTTTGCTTGGTCCCACCAATTTCATTCTTGATTCACTCGTTACATCATTGGGACAATACGTACAGCACCTTCCGGAATGGAGTTTTCGTCTGACGCCATATGATACAGATAACTCATGGATTGGAGATTGGACATTATTTTATTGGGCTTGGTGGATTGCATGGGCTCCTTTTGTCGCAACCTTCATCGCCAGGGTATCACGCGGCCGTACGATAAGGGAATTTGTGACTGGTGTACTGCTGGTACCGACCATCTTCGGTGCAATCTGGTTCGCTGTATTTGGATCTACAGGCATCAATATGGAATATTTCCAGAATATCGACCTGTTCAGCGACATTTCATCACTGGGTGAAGAAGTAGGATTGTTCGCCATGCTGTCGCATCTTCCTGGAGGAATGATTCTCTCCATTTTGGCACTGCTGCTTATCGCGACATTCTTCATCACTTCTGCAGATTCAGCGACATTCGTCCTAGGCATGCAAACGACCAATGGAGATTTGAACCCCTCCAAGACGGTCAAATTGATCTGGGGATTGGTTCAATCAGCAACTGCTGCAATCTTGTTATGGGTTGGCGGAGAGGATGGTCTTGGAGCACTCCAGACAGCTTCCATCATAGCAGCTTTCCCATTTGCGATCATCATGATTCTCGTTGTATTTTCACTCATCAAGACTTTGAAAAAGGAAGTAAAACGTCTTAATTTAATTGACAAGAAGAAAAAGCAGACACAAAGGACAGGAGATTAATATCTCCTGTCCTTTCTTTTGCAGGATGGTTCATCAAATTCAGCGAAAGCAGGCTGGCATCCTCAGAGTCCGAGACAGCGTTTATGAAATCGGAAGGAATACCGCAGCCGTTCATTCCAAGAATGCAGTACTAAAACTACTCAGAACGCTTTCCGCAAACCGATTATATCGTTGCACTCGGCTCATACTCCTCATTTACTCAGAGAACTGACAAGGATCCGGAGATTGATATGATGTATGGAAAAATAAAAAAAGAGCCTATCCGTCGGGGATAGACTCTTTTTCCAATTATCTTACGATATGGATCGGAGAGCCGATTGCAACTTCAGCAGCTTCCATAGTGATTTCACCAAGAGATGGGTGAGCATGGATTGTAAGTGCAATATCTTCAGCTGTGATTCCGGATTCAACCGCAAGACCAAGCTCAGCAATCATATCGCTCGCATTAGGACCAGCGATTTGAGCACCGAGGATGACACCGTCTTCTTCACGAGTGATAAGTTTCATGAAACCATCACTGTCGTTAAGAGATAGCGCACGTCCGTTTGCAGCGAACGGGAACTTAGCAGCTTTTACTTTGTAGCCGGCATCTTTGGCAGACTGTTCTGTATGACCGACAGATGCAAGTTCAGGCTCAGAGAAGACTACCATCGGAATGCCATTGTAATCGATCGCAGATGGTTTACCGCTGATTGCTTCCGCAGCGATCTTACCTTCGTAAGAAGCCTTGTGCGCAAGCGGAGGACCTGCAACGATATCACCGATTGCATAGATGTTTTCGATGTTTGTGCGGCATTGCTCATCGATTTCGATAAGACCGCGGTCAGTCATCTTGATACCCACTTCTTCCAAACCAAGTTCGGAAGTGTTCGGACGGCGACCTACAGTCACAAGGACATAATCAGCTTCGATGGTTTCTTCTTTACCTTTTGCTTCGTATGTCACTTTGACACCGTCAGCAGATTCTTCAACGCCTTTAGCCATTGCTTCTGTGACTACGTTCACGCCTTTTTTCTTCAGTCTCTTAGAAACAAGGCTTGTCATTTGTTTCTCGAAACCGCTAAGGATATCTTTCATACCTTCAAGGACTGTTACTTCCGTACCGAAGTTAGCGTAAGCAGTACCAAGCTCGATTCCTACGTAACCGCCGCCGATGACGACAAGTTTCTTAGGAATTTCTTTCAGGTTAAGGGCACCAGTTGAATCCAGGACGCGATCGGAGTATTTGAAAGCAGGAAGTTCGATCGGTGTAGAACCTGTTGCAATGATACAGTTGTTGAAAGTATAAGTTTGGGAAGTTTTCTCATCCATTACTTTCACTGTATTTTTGTCAACGAAGTAAACTTCACCTTTGACAACATCTACTTTGTTACCTTTTAATAGACCGCCGACACCGGAAGTCAGCTTGTTTACAACACTAGCTTTCCAGTCTTGCACTTTGGAGAAGTCCACTTTTGCACCTTCAGTGGAGATACCAAGATCAGCATCGCCATGTGCATATTCCGCTTTGTGACCTGCTTGGATCAATGCTTTGGAAGGAATGCATCCTACGTTCAAGCACACACCGCCAAGGTTTCCTTTTTCAACTACAGTTACTTTTTGACCTTCTTGTGCAGCGCGGATGGCAGCTACATAGCCGCCGGGTCCCGCACCTACCACAAGAGTGTCTAATTCGATCGGAAAGTCTCCTACTACCATTTCTTATCCCTCCATCATGATTAGTTGTGGATCAGCCAATAGACGTTTCAAGTGATTCATCGCTGTTTGAGCAGTCGCACCGTCAACGATTCTGTGGTCGAAGCTTAGAGAAAGTGCAAGTACTGGAGCTGCAACGATCTCGCCATCTTTAACGACCGCTTTTTCAGCGATGCGCCCAACACCAAGGATAGCTGCTTCAGGGTAGTTGATTACCGGAGTGAACCACTGACCGCCTGCAGAACCGATGTTAGAGATAGTGCTGGAAGCACCTTTCATTTCGTTCGGAGCAAGTTTACCATCACGTGCTTTTACAGCAAGCTCGTTGATTTCCTGGGAAATAGCGAAGATGGATTTGCGATCCGCATTTTTTACAACTGGTACAAGAAGACCTTTTTCAGTATCTGCTGCGATACCGATGTTGTAATAGTGTTTTGTGACGATCTCATCTGTCGCATCATCGATGGAAGAGTTCAAGATCGGGAAGTTTTTCAATACAGAAACAAGCGCTTTGGCAACGTATGGAAGATACGTAAGCTTGATTTCTTTTTCAGCTGCGACAGCTTTGAATTTCTTGCGATGAGCAACAAGCTCAGTTACATCCACTTCATCCATCAATGTAACGTGAGGAGCTGTTGTTTTGGAAGTAACCATCGCTTTAGCGATCGCGCGACGGATACCGCTCATTTTCTCTCTGGATTCAGGGAATTCATCACCAGAAACAACCGGAGCAGATTTTTGTTCAGCAGCAGTTTCCTGAGCAGCTTCAGCTTGTGGAGCTTTAGCAGCGCCGCCGTTTTTGAAGCTGTCGATATCTTCAGCAAGCACGCGGCCGCCTTTGCCGGAACCGGAAACTTGTTTGATATCTACGCCTTGCTCGCGTGCATATTTACGTACGGAAGGCATCGCGATGACAAGATCGCCTGAAGGAGCTTCAGCTTTAGGGCCCTCTTCCTTGACTTTTTCAACAGTCTCATTGGACTCTGTCGCATTTGCTTGAACGGAAGTCTGTTCCTGCTCAGCTGGAGCCGGAGCATTTCCGCCTTCAGCTTCGCCACCTTCACCGTCGAATGTGATAAGTGTATCACCAACGACTGCGACTTCACCTTCAGCAACGGAAATCTTGCTTACTGTACCATCATAAGGAGATGGGATTTCAACTACTGCTTTATCGTTTTGGACTTCGCAAAGCACGTCGTCCTCTGCTACTGTGTCGCCTTCTTTGACGAACCATTTTACGATTTCACCTTCGTGAATACCTTCACCGATATCCGGCATTTTGAATTCGAAAGCCAAAATAATTACCTCCTGATTTTGCTATTAGAAATTGATTACTTCGTTCGCTTTTTCTACGATGTCGTTATGGTTTGGAAGCCATACTTCTTCAGCTTGTGAGAAAGCAAAGACTGTATCCGGTGCAGTTACACGCATTACTGGAGCTTCAAGATGCAGGATAGCGCGCTCTTGGATTTCGGAAATCAAGTGAGCTGCGATACCAGCTTGACGCTGTGCTTCTTGTACAACTACCACACGGCCGGTTTTCTTGACAGAAGCAAGTACTGTATCAAGGTCGATCGGGCTCACTGTGCGCAAGTCGATCACTTCGGCAGATACGTTGTTTTTCTCAAGTTCTTCAGCTGCTTTCATGGAAGCCTGTACCATGGCACCGTAAGCGATGAGTGTCACATCAGTACCTTCACGTTTTACAGCTGCTTTGCCGATTTCCACAGTGTATTCCTCTTCAGGTACCTCTTCACGGAAGGAACGGTAAAGTTTCATGTGCTCAAGGTAGATGACCGGATCGTTATCGCGGATCGCAGAGATCAAAAGACCTTTTGCATCATAAGGATTGGAAGGGATGACCACTTTAAGACCAGGCTGCTGTGCCATGAGGCCTTCAAGGGAATCCGCATGCAATTCAGGAGTGTGTACACCGCCGCCGAATGGCGCACGGATTGTTACAGGAGCACTTTGCGTGCCGCCGGAACGATAACGCAAACGAGCCAATTGTCCGCTGATTGCGTCCATTACTTCGTAAACGAAACCAAAGAATTGGATTTCCGGTACCGGACGGAAGCCTTCGATCGCAAGACCTACAGCCATACCGCCGATTGCAGACTCAGCAAGCGGTGTATCGAATACACGCTCTTCGCCGAATTCAGCTTGCAAACCTTCAGTCGCACGGAATACACCGCCGTTTTTACCAACGTCTTCCCCGAAGATCATAACGTTTTCGTCATTCTTCAGTTCCGTACGGAGAGCATCAGTGATTGCTTGGATCATTGTCATTTGTGCCATGACTTACTTCGACTCCTTTTCTTTGTACACTTCCAATTGTTCTTCAAGGTTAGAAGGAAGGACTTCGTACATATTGTTGATCAAGTCGGATACTTTCATTTTCGGATAGTTATCCGCCTCTTTGATCGCAGCTTTGATTTCTTCTTTCGCTTGCTCGATCACTTTGTTTTCTTCTTCTTCGGACCATAGGCCTTTAGCTTCCAAGTACTTGCGGAAACGAACCAATGGATCCTGTTTTTCCCACTCGGAATCCATATCTTCGGTACGGTAGCGAGTCGGGTCGTCACCAGCCATTGTGTGCGGGCCGTAACGGTAAGTAAGTGTTTCGATCAATGTCGGGCCTTCGCCGTTGATCGCGCGTTCGCGAGCTTCTTTCGTAGCTGCATAAACCGCAAGGACATCCATGCCATCAACCACGACGCCAGGGATACCTACTGCCACAGCTTTCTGAGCAAGTGTTTTCGCTTTTGTCTGTTTCTCGCGAGGTACAGAGATTGCGAATTGGTTATTCTGTACAATGAAGATAGCCGGTGCATCATATGCCCCTGCGAAGTTCATGCCTTCGTAGAAGTCACCTTGTGACGTACCGCCATCGCCAGTATAAGTAATCGCTACGGATTTTTTACCGCGGCGTTTCATGCCAAGTGCCACGCCAGCAGCTTGTGTATATTGTGCACCGATGATGATTTGCGGGCTCAATGCGTTGACACCTTCAGGGAATTGGTTTCCATGGAAGTGTCCACGGGAAAATAGGAATGCCTGATAAAGAGGAAGACCGTGCCAGATCAGCTGCGGTACATCACGATATCCAGGCAGGATGAAGTCTTCTTTCTCCAAAGCGAAGTGCGTACCAAGCTGGGAAGCTTCCTGACCTGCTGTTGGTGCGTAGAAACCTAGTCTACCTTGTCTATTCAATGCAATGGAACGCTGATCAAGGATGCGCGTATATACCATTCTGTGCATTAATTCCTTCAATTCTTCATCTGACAAATCCGGCAAAGCTTCTTCGTTTACGACTTCGCCATTTTCGTTAAGGATTTGAAACATTTCAAACTGTTCTTCAATACCTTCTAGCGTACGTTTCAAAGCTAGTCACCTATCCTTCCTAGAACTATATTTACTGTAATAGCCTTTCCAAAAACACAGGAAGTACCACAATAGTTTACTGTACTCGGTGCATCCCCTCGTTTAACCGGTTACAACAAAAGTACACAAAACTGTTACATAAATCATGATAACGAAAAGTGATACAATTCATGTCCTGTTATAGTTTAGCTTATCTTGCCGGAAAACGTCAACATCTTAGATTGGATATTGCTGATTATTTATGAAAACGGTATTAAGGAAATCTTCACAATTCTCGGTTTGACATCTGTACTACACAATATTTTAACACTGTATCAGTAAAATCTAAAACCCTTCTCTCATTCCGAGAAAAGGGTTTCCGTTCATCCATTTTCCACATTCAGGCCAGCAGCTTCATAAAACTGCTGTTTTTGTTCATTGAATGCTTCTGTATGCTTATTGAATTCTTCATTGGCTGCTTTGATATCATCATAACCCGCATTGATCTTTTCGATTTGGCTCGTCAATTCATCCTGGGTGATATCGTCTTGCTGGAACATTTCATATAAGGCGTTATCTTCATCCAAGGCTTTTGTATACGCGTCGTGGAGCCGATCATAGGCATTGTATCTGGCTTCCATTGTATCATAGAGTGTCTGTGCCTTTTCTTTGGCGCCGTCACTTTCCAGGTCATCGATGATGGAGTCGATCTTTTTGAATTCTGCTTCCGCTTCATCCAAGCTTTCTTTTTCCTTGGCAAGGGCATCCTTGCGCTGTCTGATCAAATCGATCGCTTCCTTTGATTTGCTCTTGATCTGATCCAGCTCATCCTCGCCATACTGCAGAATCTCATTGTATAGATCCTGTTCTTTCTTTTCCAGATCCGTCAGAGAATCCTGCTGTTCGACATATCCAGATTCAAGGGATATGGCCTCCTCCAAATGATTGTATACCTGTTCCTCCGGTGACGCATTGTTGCACGCAGTGAGTCCCACGGCGCTCCCCATCAGGAGCAGGCCTATTCCTAACTTGCGCAAAACGTATCCTCCTCTGCCATGTTTCCCACAGCTTCTATGTATTCCCCTACATTGTATAACAAACCCCAAAAACGTGAAAGTGCGATAAACAAATCTGCAGATTGATTCTGGTGTCATATAAACATTCTTGTGATACACTAAGGAACGGAAAAGTAACAGCGCAAGGAGTGATCAGCATGATTACCATGGATGATATCATCCGCGAAGGCAATCCGATTCTCGAACAAGTTGCAGAAGAAGTGGAATTGCCTGCATCGGAAGAAGATAAACAAACATTGAAAGAGATGCTCGAGTATTTGAAGAATAGTCAGGACGAGAAAATAGCGGCAAAATACGACCTGCGCCCTGGCGTTGGCCTGGCTGCACCGCAAATCGGCATATCCAAACGCATGATTGCGGTCTATTTCGAAGATCCGAACGGGACTTTTTATGAATATGGCCTTTTCAATCCTAAAATCGTCAGTCATTCTGTCGAAAATACGTATCTGATGAGCGGTGAGGGCTGCCTATCCGTTGATCGCGAAATACCTGGCTATGTACCAAGATATGCCCGCATCACAGTCAAGGCGGTCACATTGGAGGGCAAGGAGGTCAAATTACGGCTGAAAGGCTATGCTGCAGTCGTCTTCCAGCATGAAATCGACCACTTGAACGGAACGATGTTCTACGATCGTATCAACAAGGAGGATCCTTTCGCACAGCCGGATAATTCCAAACCGATAGAACTATAAAAATGCGCACTCGAGACGAGTGCGCATTTTATTTATATCAATCCAGCCTTCTTCAGACCAAGTGCAAGACCATCTTCATCCACATGGGCTGTCTGGATGTCGGCCAGCTCCTTCAATTCAGGCACGGCATTCCCCATTACAATCCCAGTGCCTGCGAATTCAATCATTTCCAAGTCATTCAATCCATCTCCGCACGCATAAGCTGCATGTACGGGAATGTCTGCAGCTTCCAGCAATTTCGTCACACCGATTTTTTTGGAGCCATCAGCAGGCAGGACGTCACAGGAAAGCGGATGCCACCGGATGAAACGGACATGCTCATGATGGTCGGAATAAGCTTGCTCCTCCTCTTCCTCACAAAATAGGAGTGATTGGTAGATCGGTTCGTGATGGAAGTAGTCCTTATCGATTTCCGGATATGTAAATCCCAGGGATGCCAGGCTGTCCCGGACAAAACTGTTGTCAGTCTCCGATGCCTTCATGATCGTATCTCCCATGAATACCATGGCATGCCCTTTTTCGGACGCTTCATCATACAGATGCAGCAAATGCTGCCTTTCAATCGGATTGCGATGGATCACTTCCCCTTCAAAGACGACATATTGACCGTTATAGCTGACAAAAGAAGTAATGTCGAGTTCCTTGCGGATATCCTCAAACATGAATGGTGCCCTTCCTGTCGCTATCGCCACGTAATGACCATTATCCTTTAACGCCTGGACGGCATCCTTTGTTGCCTGCGGTATTTCACCTTTTGTATTCAGGATCGTGCCATCGATATCCAGGAATACGATACTTTTCCCCATTGTACATCCTCCTCCTAGTCTTTCCTGCCCTTGCATCTTTCCTCTCCACTTCTTATAATCGAGTATAAGTTATGCAGGTTCGTCGAAAAATATCTTTACATGAATCCCAAGAGAAAACAACCATCCCTTCCTTTTATCGGCAGTTTTTTTGAAAGTATGCTGTGTTTTAGTTTTCATCTTAGCGTTTTCATACTATACTGTAGGTAAGAGGGATTGGACCGGTAAACGTTTTTTCTTGCTTTTCTGCGAAAACGAAAGGAGTTGCTTCGTGTGCTCAAGCGTTTGAAGGAAAAGTTAAAGAAACGGTGGAAAGATTTATTTGGCCAAAAACGACGAGTGCCTACTACGTGCGGACAAGATCTAACTGAATAGCAATACGCCAGCAATTCGGTTTCATACAGACTTGCTCCGTTCGTTATGGATATAAAAGTAATTGTCAACCATGAGAATAGGAGAGATAGATATGGTATTTAAAGTATTTTATCAGGAAAACCCTTCCGAAATTCCTGTACGCGAGCGCACCAAAAGCTTGTACATGGAAGCGGAAAACGTAAGACAGGTACGGAAAGCATTGGCAGAACGTGACATCAACATCGAGTTCATCCAGCCGCTCGATGAGGCACATCTTGCATATGAAAAACAATCTGAAGACTTCAAACTGGAGCAAGCGAAATGAAATTCGTAAAAAATGACCAGACAGCTGTTTTTGCCATTGGCGGACTCGGAGAAATCGGCAAAAACATGTATGGTGTCCAATTCCAGGATGAGATCATCATCATCGATGCAGGGATCAAATTCCCGGAGGACGAGCTTCTTGGTATCGATTATGTGATTCCTGATTTCACTTATATCGTGCAGAACCAGGACAAAGTCAAAGGCTTGTTCATCACACACGGTCACGAAGACCACATCGGCGGCGTACCTTACCTCTTGAAAGAAGTCAATATCCCGATTTATGCCGGAAAGCTCGCTATGGGTATGATCAAAAACAAACTGGATGAGCATGGCCTCTTGCGTAACGCCAAGCTCAATATTTACGGGGAAGATGACATCATCAAATTCAGAAAGACTTCCGTAAGCTTCTTCCGTACTACACACAGTATTCCGGAATCATTCGGTATCGTCGTCAAGACCCCTCCTGGCAATATCGTGCATACCGGTGACTTCAAATTCGATTTCACTCCAGTCGGACAGCCAGCTGATATAGCGAAAATGGCTGAAATCGGCAAAGAAGGCGTACTTTGCTTACTTTCCGACTCAACAAATAGTGAGGTACCAGGATTCACCATGTCTGAACGTGTTGTCGGTGAAAGTATCAGCGATATTTTCAGACGTGTCGACGGCCGTTTGATTTTCGCTACTTTCGCTTCCAATATCCACCGATTGCAGCAAGTAGTTGAATCAGCAGTGAAAACAGGCCGTAAAGTTGCCATTTTCGGCAGAAGCATGGAAACGAACATCAATTTGGGGATAGAACTTGGCTTCATCAATGCACCGAAGGATACATTCATCGATTCGCATCAGATCAACCGTCTGCCGGCGAATGAGGTTGTCATCCTATGTACCGGATCCCAGGGTGAACCAATGGCTGCCCTGTCCCGGATCGCTAATGGTACACACCGCCAGATTCAGATCCAGCCTGGTGACACAGTCGTGTTCTCGTCTTCCCCGATTCCAGGGAATACAGTCAGCGTAAGCCGTATCATCAACATGCTGTATCGTGCTGGAGCAGACGTCATTCATGGCGCCTTGAACAATATCCACACTTCCGGTCACGGCAGCCAGGAAGAACAGAAGCTCATGCTTCGCTTGATGAATCCGAAATACTTCATGCCGATTCACGGCGAATATCGCATGCTGGTCGAGCATATGAAACTTGGTAAGCTTTGCGGTATTGATGAGGAACAATCATTCATCATGGATAACGGTGATGTACTGGCATTGGGTAAGGATAGTGCTGCGATTGCCGGCAAGATCCCTTCCGGCTCCATCTATGTGGACGGCAGCGGTATCGGTGATATCGGGAATATCGTATTGCGCGACCGCCGCATCCTGTCCGAAGAAGGACTTGTCATCGTCGTTGTCAGCATCAATATGAAGGAATTCAGAATTGCTTCCGGCCCGGATATCATTTCCCGCGGCTTCGTCTATATGCGTGAGTCTGAAGACCTCATCAATGAAGCACAGAAGATTGTTTCGGCTCATTTGAATAAAGTAATGGAAAGAAAAACGACACAATGGTCCGAAATCAAAAATGAAATCACGGATACCATCGCGCCGTTCCTGTTCGAAAAAACAAAACGCCGTCCGATGGTGCTCCCGATCATCATGGAAGTATAAAATGAAGCCTGAGCATGCGCTCAGGCTTTTCTTATTTCAAGAGACGTTTGACAGACTCTTTCATATCCGGAAGCTCTATTTTACCAGTAGAGAAAAATTCCTTGATCAGATATTCTGTGTATTTCACTGCTTGCTGGTAGGATATCTTTCCTGGCAGCGGAGCCATATCCTCGATCACCACATCGATAATGGCTGGTTTATCAGAAAGGAACGCTTGCTTGATGCTCGTTTCCAGATCCTCGAACTTTTCAACACGATAGCCTTCACCGCCGCATGATTGACCGAATTGAGCGAAGTTCATTTCCCCCATATCGATACCATAGTT
The DNA here is from genome assembly GCF_037977385.1 of Terribacillus sp. FSL K6-0262. Taxonomy (NCBI): domain Bacteria; kingdom Bacillati; phylum Bacillota; class Bacilli; order Caryophanales; family Bacillaceae; genus Terribacillus; species Terribacillus sp. FSL K6-0262. The sequence goes on from NZ_CP150277.1 coordinate 341,205, forward strand.
GGGGGTCCCGATTGTTGCTTGCTCGAATTTAATCAAACCAAGCTGACTATTATTCAGCACAATTACTTTCACTGGTAAATCGTACTTCACCGCTGTGACAAAATCCTGCATATTCATACTGAAACCACCATCCCCGCAAATGGCAATCGCCTGCTTTCCAGGATAGGCCAGCTTGGCCGCGATGGCACCAGGCAGCCCGCAGCCCATCGTTGCCAGACGTCCGGATACGACAAAGTCCTGCTGGGTCAAAGGCAGATATCTTGTCGTCCAAACCGTGACATTTCCTACATCGCAGGAAATGACGGCATCCTTATCCATATTGTTCTCCAGGGCATACATTATCTGCGGAGGCTGTATCGGTGATTCCTCCCTTTTCTTTTGTATTTGCAGCTGTGTATGCCATTCCCTCATCTTTTCTTGATACTTTTCGATATAAGATGTGTCCAGCTTCTCATCCGTCATTTGTATCAGTTCCTGGAGCAATTCCTTGCTATCCCCCGGTAATCCGGCTTCCACTGGATAGATACTTCCGATTGCGCTTGCCTTGATATCTATCTGGATTGCCGGCAAATCATCCGGCAGGAATGATCGATATGGAAAACTGGTTCCTACAAGCAGCAGCAAATCCGCTTCATTTATCGCTTCATAGGAAGGTGTTGTCCCGATCTGCCCATGCTGTCCCAGATTATAGCTGTGATGATCCGGGATGATACCCTTGCCAAGCAGACTGAGAATGATCGGGGATTTAATATGCTCCGCAAATGCCATCAGCTCCGTACGCGCATGCTTTGCTCCTTTACCAGCCAGGATGATCGGTTTTTTTGCCTGGTCGATCAATTTGACTGCTTCTTGAAGATCCTGCTTGGCAGGAGCAATTCGAGGTCTGGCATAGTTGGCTGAAGTCTTGCCAGGTTTCCCTGGATGCTTCTGGGCAAACAAATCATCCGATACGACCAAGACGCTTACCCCGGAATTGGCATATGCTTCCCGGATCGCTTGATTAAGAAGATCCGGCAGCTGCTCGAAGGATTCCGCCCTTTCATTGAAGGCAGCGACATCCTCGAACATCTGTTCAAGCTTCACTTCCTGGAAAGCTCCTGTACCTAGCTCGTTGCTCGGCACTTGTCCGACGATGGCCAGGACTGGCGCCTTGTCTTCCCGTGCATCATACAAACCATTCAGCAAATGGACCGCTCCCGGCCCTGCAATCGACAGACAGACCCCAAGTTTTCCGGTCAGCTTGGCATATGCAGCGGCTGCGAGTGCACCAGCCTCTTCATGGCGGACCTGGATGAACTTCAACTCATCCTCCTTCTTATGTAAGTCGCTGATGAACTCATTGACGGAATCACCGGGTATACCGTACACATGATCGACACTCCATTCAAGCAGCTGATCTGCCAATACTTCTCCCGTTCTTCTTTCGAACATGATATCATCTCCCGTTTCTGAATTATCCTCCTTTTGTATGTAACCTTTTTGATACATAAAAAAACCCAAACAGTCTGAATCTGTTTGGGTTCATGGTTCAATCCTCGGCAATGGCACGTTCAAAACGTGCCAAATCACGGTCTGCACCAATGACAATCAATATATCCTCTGCACCGAGTTCCTCATCCGGCGAAGGACTTACATTGATTTCATTTGCCTGCTTGATGGCTACGACGTTACAGCCATATGCTGCGCGGATATCAAGTTCTATGAGAGATCGGCCAGCCATTTTCCTTCCGGCCTGTACCTCCACGATACTATGTTCATCACTAAGTTCCAAGTAATCAAGGATGTTATTGCTGACAATTTTATGGGCAATCCGTCTTCCCATATCACGTTCGGGATGGACAATGTGATCTGCCCCTATCTTGCTCAGGACCTTTTCATGGTAATCATTTTGAGCTTTGACGGTTATTTTCTTGATGCCAAGCTCCTTCAGCATGAGTGTGGTCAGGATACTGGCTTGAATGTTTTCCCCGATGGCGACAATCACATGCTCGATATTCCGGATACCCAATTCTTTCAGTACCTGTTCATCCGTGGTATCGGCAATGACTGCATGGGAAGCGATATTGCGGAACTCATTCACTTTGTCTTCTTCAATATCGATTGCCAGTACATTATATCCTTCCCGGCTAAGTTCCATGCAAATACTCCCGCCGAAGCGGCCCAGTCCAATTACAGCAAATTCTCTCTTCATCTTACTTCCTCCACTATTTCATAAACTAATCCTAGTCTATCACAAAGAGTAAAGGTTGTATCACTTCTTTCCTTTTACATACTCCGCATCGAACAAGAACATCCGCATCACAAGGATCAAAGAAGGAATCAGCATGAGAAGACCACCGGCAAATGCAATCAGCAGCGCGATTCCCATCGCCGGCAATGTTGCATCTGCCGTTACCTGGATTTCATTGTACAGCAAGTAGGGCATATGGCCGATGCCATATCCCAATAGCGCAAAGAAAAACTGCAGCATGACACAAATGAACGACAGACCATAATTCCTTTCTCTATAGACCAGATAAATGCCGATCAGGAAGAACAGCACAGAAATCCCGAACAACCACCAGAGATCGAGCATGTTGTCATAATGCTCTGGATTCTGCCTGCTGATGAATATGAACGCTGTCAAGCTTGCAATGATTTGTGGAGCAGCCCAGAATAGCGCATAAGAACGAAGCAATTTGCGGGCAGGCTCATCACCGGCTTTATTCGCATAATACGTCAAAAAATGAGCGCTGATATATAGGACAGAGACAACAGCCAAAAATACAACCGCCCAAGAGAAAGGGTTGGTCAGCAATTCTTGATGGCGTAAATAAACGCTGCCATTTTCGTGGCGTATGAACCCTCCCTCGGATATCGTCAAACCAGTGGCGATCGCTGCGGGAATGAATAATCCGCTGGCTCCATACAGGAAGGTATATAATTTACTTTTCCTCGATCCATAATTCTCAAAGGCGTAAAAAGAACCCCGTATGCCAATCAATAATAAAATGATCGAACCCGGTATCAGCATCGCAGACCCGTAATAATACCCTGCATCCGGAAAGAAGAAGGCCAGACCGTAGAAGAAGAAGATGAAGAATACATTCGTGATCTCCCACACGGGTGATAGGTATCTGGCGATCAATCGATTTAGGATATGATCTTTTTTCGTCTGCATTGCATAATAAGCGAAAAAGCCTGCCCCGAAATCAATGGATGCGATAATCAAATACGCGAACAGGAAAAACCATAGTGCCGATAATCCCAGTATTTCGTAATTCATTTTTGATCACCTCCAAATAACGTATCGGGAAAACGCATTTCCCACTCTTTCTGGATCGGATTCTTTTTATAGAGTCTGACGAGCACAAGCGTCACGAATGTACCCAGCAGTACGTAGAGGACCAAAAACGCCGCAAATACATAATGGACATATGGGGAAGAGATGGCTCCTTCCGCAACACGCATATACCCCCGCAGAATCCAGGGCTGGCGTCCCACCTCTGCATAAATCCATCCAAATTCAATCGCCAGCATGGCAAGCGGTGCATTCACTACAATCGCCCTTAATAGCCACTTATTATATTGATCCCGTTTCTTCCAGAACATAAATACGATAAAAAGCATGCTGATCAATATCCCAAAAGCTCCGAAGCAAACCATTAAATCAAACATATAATGAATCCACAGCGGCGGTATGAGGTCTTCATCGACTTTATCCAGACCAGTGACCTCACTGTTGAAATCACCGAAAGATAAAAAGCTTAACAGCTTGGGCAGATGGATGGCACCCTGGATTTCGTTATCCTCCGTAAGCCTGCCGAACAGAATCAAATCCGCTCCTTTTTCGGTCTCGAAATGCCACTCCGCTGCCGCTAGTTTTTCCGGCTGATAGCTTGCCAAAAATTTAGCCGAAGCATCACCTGCAATCGCGGTGAAAATGGAAAAAATCAGCGTCATGATCATGGTAAGCTTCAACGCTTTCTTGTAATACGCATTGTTACCGTATTTCAGGATGAAAAATGCCGTGATGGCGGCAAGTATGGCTCCGGATGTCATATAGGAAGAAGTCAGTACATGGAACACCTTTGAAGGAGTCGCGGGATTGAGCATCGCCATTATCGGTTCCACCGACGTGATGGTGCGCCCTTCCAAGGTAAAGCCTTGCGGTGTATTCATAAAGGCGTTTACAGTGGTGATGAAAACAGCACTCATCCCCCCGCCTATCACAACCGGAAGCGAAAGATACCAATGTGTATACCTGCCCTTGAATCGATCCCAGGTATAGATATAGGCCCCAAGAAAAATAGCTTCAAAGAAGAAGGCGAAGGTTTCCATGAATAACGGCAATCCGATTACATGGCCGGCAATCTGCATGAAGGTCGGCCACAATAAAAACAGCTGCAGACCGATCGCAGTTCCGGTGACAACGCCGACTGCGACGATGATGACATAGCCTCTTGTCCATCTCCTTGCCAGCAATACATATTTGGGATCCCGCTTGCGGATACCGACATATTCCGCAGCACATATCAATAATGGAACTCCCGCACCTATTGTCGCAAAGATGATATGGAAAACGAGCGTCATAGAGGTGAGCATCCGCGCTAAAATTACACTATCATAAGCGAACAAAATGTATCCCTGCTTTCTGTAAAGATAATCGCTTCTCTTGTTATGCCCAAAGAAATGAAAACTACCCAAAACAAAGAGCGTATCTCCGGTGAGATACGCTCTTTGTCATTTTCCGTCAGACTGGAATTGAGTCTTTACCAGTTCGAAATACTTGCCTCTCCCATTCATCAACACCTCATGACTGCCCTGCTCCAAGATACGTCCATGTTCCAATACGATGATATTATCCGCTTCCCTGATCGTGGATAGGCGATGGGCAATCATGATGGCTGTGCGCCCTTTCAATAAGGTCTGCAATGCATGCTGAATTTTCAGCTCCGTTTCCGTATCGATGCTGGCAGTCGCTTCATCAAGGATGATGATCCGGGGATCAGCCAGCATGGTCCGGGCAAAGGACAGCAGCTGCCTCTCTCCTGCCGAGAGGATGTTTCCACGCTCCTCCACCTCTGTATCATAGCCATCTGCCAAACGGCGGATAAAATCATCCGCCCCGACAGCCCGTGCTGCCTCCATCACTTGTTCGTCCGTTGCTTCAGGATTGCCAAAGCGGATATTCTCCATGATGGTCCCTGAGAAAATGAATGTATCCTGCAAGATGACACTGATCTGCCGTCTGATATCTTCGAGTCTTACATCACGCAAATCCTCTCCATCAATCCTCACACTGCCTGCAGTGGGGTCATAGAAACGGCTGATCAGATTGGCAATGGTCGATTTTCCCGAGCCCGTATGGCCGACAAGCGCGACCGTCTGTCCTGCCTTGATATGCAAATCGATTTCATGCAGCGCAATCCGATCCTGATCATAAGCGAACACAACTTCTTCAAAGCGGATATCACCTTCCATGTCGGGCAATGCCTTTGCATCCTCTCGAGTTTCCACATTCGGTTCTTCATCCAGGAACTCGAAGATACGCTCCGAGGAAGCCATCGCGACGAGCAGCTGATTATAAATCTGCCCCAATCGCGAAATCGGTTCCCAAAACATGCCCAAGAAGAAGGCGAAGGTAACGAATGTCCCGATTTCGATTTGATTCGTTAAAATCAAATGTGCACCATAGGCAATGAGAATGACTGTCCCGATTGCATTACTCATCTCTACGAACGGACCGAAATACGCACTCTTTTTGGTGGCGATCCGCTCACTTTCGAAGTTATCCCGATTCAACGCTTCGAAATAATCCGTGTTCTCCGGCTCCTGGGCGTAAGACTGCGTCACACGGATCCCCTGGATGGCTTCATTCAGATGTGAATTCATGCGGGATTTCTGCATCCTGACCTGCTGCCAGGAACGCCTGATGCTTTGCCGCAGCTTTGTGGAAATGAAGAACATGAGCGGCAGGATGACCAGTACTGCAATGGCCAATTTTGGACTTAAGAAGAACAATATCCCGATGATGCCGATCAGCATGATGGAATCAGTCAGCAGATTGATGATTCCATTCGTGAAAAGCTCCTGCAAGGAGTTGATATCATTAAGTATCCGTACAAGAATCGAACCAGCGGACCGCGTATCAAAAAAGCGATGCGACAGATGCTGGATATGACGGAAAAGCGTCTTCCGCAGATCATAAATAACATGCTGTCCAAGGACGTTGACCCATTTGATCCGCAGTATATTTGCCACATAGTTCAGCACATATAAAGCGCCGATCCCCGCTACCAAATAAATGAGGAATTGCGTGTCCCCGGATGCTATGGCCATATCAATCGCCACCTTACCGATCAAAATCGGTATGATCAGCCTGATGATCGTAGACAGCAGCATCGCAGCGATCGACCCCGGCAGCAGCTTCCTGCTATAGGGCTTCATAAACCCGAGCAGCCTTCTGATTTGTCCCCAGTCGAACGGCTTTTCCATCACTTGGTCCTGGGAATAATGAAATCTATTCGTATGGCGTTGCTTTTTGTATTGCAGATTTTCCATGGGCTTCCTCCTTACTGTGCCGATCGCATGATCGCGTTTTGATCTTGATACTGGATTTCGTAGATACGCTGGTATAAGCCGCCATTTTGCAGCAGAAACTCATGGGTTCCCCGTTCGGCGATCTCGCCATCATCAAGCACAAGGATTTCATCTGCATGCTTTACAGACGATATACGATGGGCAATGATAAAGGTTGTGCGATTTTTCATCACTTCTTTCAATGCCTGCTGAATCTTCACTTCCGTCTGCATATCGACAGCACTTGTAGCGTCATCCAAAATCAGGATGCTCGGATCGATCAGCAGCGCCCTGGCAATCGCTATTCTCTGCTTCTGCCCTCCGGACAGGCCCATTCCGCGTTCGCCAAGCATCGTATCGTATTGATCAGGCAGCTCCATGATGAAATCATGTGCTTGTGCACGCTTGGCTGCATCAACGATTTGCTCGAAACTGACTCCATCAGGATTCCCATATGCAATATTCTCTTTGATTGTCGTCGAAAAGAGGAATGCCTCCTGCAGGACGAAGCCGATGTGCTGCCTCAGAATCCTTAAATCATAATCTTGCACAGGCCTTCCATCTATATGGACACTCCCTGCAGTAGGTTCATAAAAACGGGTGATCAGCTGTGTGATACTCGTCTTACCCGAACCAGTCCCTCCGACAAGCCCGATGATTTTCCCTGGAGGGGCATCGAAACTGATATTCTTCAAAGCCATATCGTCATCCTTCACATATTGAAGGGTAACTTGATCAAACGTTACGTGACCGCTGATTCGCTTTATGCCGATCGGGTGCTCCCGCTGTCCGATATCTTCCTTTGCCTCCAGGATTTCCAGCAGCCTTTCTCCGGAAGCTTTGGCCTGGGAAAACATATTGATGATGAAACCAAGGTTCGCAAGCGGCCCTAGTATATAGGAAACAAGGCTGAAGAAAGCAACGAGCGCACCTAGCTCCAGCTTTCCGGAAATGACCAGATACCCTCCATAGGAAATGAGGAGGACCATGCAAATATTTCCGATCAGCTCCATGAGCGGGAAAAACTTCGCCCATACTTTTGAAGTGAAAATGTAGTTATCTCGGTAAGTGGAATTGTCAGCAGTAAAACGGTCAATTTCGAATTCTTCTCTGGCTAAAGATTTGACTGTATTCATCCCGCTGATATTTTCCTGCACACGCGTATTGAGTACACCGAGTGATGTCCTGATATTGCGGAAAGCAGGATGGACACGCTTATCGAAGCGATAGACCACAACAGCAAGAAAGGGCATGGAAACCATCGTGACAAGCGCAAGCGGTACGGAGTATGCGAACATGACAGCCAGACTGATCACAATCAGCAATACAACCCGCAGGAATTGGCCTATTCCTGCAGAGAGGAAAAAACGGATTCCTTCGACATCCGCGGTCAATCGGGACATCAAATCGCCTGTGCGCGCATTATCATAATACGTGAAGCTCAGGCGCTGCAATTTCTGGTACAGGCTGTTTCTCATCTTGAATACGGTCTGAACCCCGAATAAATCCCCAAGATATTGCTGAAGGAAATTCGCTGCACCCTTTAAAAGCATCAATAGGAGGAATCCAGCCGAGATGATCGGAATAAGCCCGTACTGATTCCCAAGGACAACATCATCGATTGTGATCTGCAAAATGATCGGATAGACGACCGTAATGGCCGTCACCACTGCAATGAATAAAAGCGATAAGTAGAAGTTGCGTCGATAAGGCCAATAAAACTCCTTCAATTTCTTGAATATATCCAAAACCTTTCCCCCTCCACGGATAGTCGCATGTTCTAATATATCGGGTTCCGAACTAATTTACCAGAGGGAAATTAACGATAATTTAAAAAAGTTTGAATTCATCACATAGAAAAAAGCATCGTTTATACGATGCTTTGGTAATGCTCCTGCAGGAAGTGTATATAGCGTTCCATATCCTCTCTTTTTTGAAAGCTCGCTTGGGCAGTCTGGGCGCTGCCGCCGCCCTTCCCTCCAAATTCGGGCAGGGACTCACGGAACAAATTCCCGCAGTGGAAACCTTCAAGTGCATGGGATACGACCAGCTTCTGTTCATCAAGGTTCGAGAGGATGACAAATTGCTTGCCAGCCTCCAGCAGCGTGACTGCCATGCGCTGCAGTGCTTTGACATTTTTCCCTTGATAGGAACGGGCAATCACGCTCGTTTCCGTTTGAGCAAGCTCGCGCAACTCCAATACTTCCAGCTGTCTTTCCAGCTCTTCTGCCTTTTTGACAGCTGATTGGAGATCCGTTGATTGCTTCTTGATCCGTGTCAGGACATCCTTGCTGCCCGTCTGGAATTGCGCGGCGACTTGATCCACGATGGCGAACATCTCCCTGGTGGTTTCCAAAGAACGCTTCCCGCATTGGAAATAGATACGCTGCCCTTGCTTTTGCTTCTCTGTTTTAAGGATTTTGATCATTCCGATTTGACCAGTGGAGGCAACATGCGTTCCGCCGCAAGGGTTGTATTCTACTCCATCTATTTCAACGATTCTTACATCTTCCGTGACGGTCGGCTGCTTGACGACGGGCAACTCGGCGAGCTCAGCGGCAGTCACATAATAATTTGATATCTTCCGATCATCATAAATAAGCTCATTGACCTTCTGTTCGACAGAGGCCAGCTCATCCTCCGTCAGCCTATCGCCCGGCAAGTCGATTGTGACATCCTCTTTCCCAAGGTGAAATCCAACCGTCCCTCTTCCGGATACCAGACGAAAAGCAGCAGAAAGCAGATGCTGTCCAGTATGCTGCTGCATCAAATCGAATCGGTGCTCCCAATCAATGCTGCAGTCGACCATACCTTCTGGTCTTGTTTCCAGTCCGTAATACGGTACACCATCTTTGCTTTCCACCGTTTTTACTTCCAATCCAGCAATTGTCCCTTGATCAGCGGGCTGTCCCCCGCCTCCTGGATAAAATGCTGTTTCCTTCAGGGAAACAAAATAAAGCCCATCCTTTTCATATGTATCGTCTATTTCTGTCTGCCAAGCTTTGCAGAATGCGTCTTCCCTGTATAGCAGCTTGCTCATATCGATCATCCTTTACTATCTGATAGAGCAAGCTTACCATGAATCATGTATGTGCAGGAAGCATGCTAGCTGTATTTTAATCCATCAAGCTGATTGAAGAGCAATGTCGTGAGGTTTCCGCCGGATTGTTTATGACGGATCCTGCCATTCCTGTCCAGTAAAACGATGCTAGGCAGCTTCTGGACCCTGAATATATTCTTCATTTGGTGTCTTTGATCGAGATAGACAGGAAGCCCGATCCTATTTTCAAACACATAATCGTCGATCAATTGCTTATCCAGATCCGCTGCCGAGCGAGGAACATGGACCAATAAGATATCGAAGAATCGGCCTTCATATTCTGCAAACTCCAGGAACAGAGGAAGTTTCTCCTTACATACAGCACAGCTTACAGACCAAAAATAAACGATGAGCGGACGTCCTCCGGCTTTTGCATCTGGCGGATAAAGCCAATTTGCCGCCTGCTGGTCGATTATATCCGGTAATTGAGGTATCACGATGAGACATCCTCCTTCGATAGCAGCTCATCACCCGGCTGCCAATTTACGCCGCAAGCTTCTCCAGTCTGCAATGCTTCCAAGACGCGCAGCAGCTCAGATGTATCCCGCCCCACCAAATCGGCATGCATCAAATAATAACAAATTTCACCCTGAGGATTTACGATTATGGTGGATCGCATAGATGTATAGCTTTGGCCATCCAGTACACCGTAGGCTTGGGATACTTTACCTGTGAAATCAGAGGCCAGCGGAAAACTGATGTGCTGGATCCCATTATGCTCGCGCGGTACTTGCTGCCAATCAGCATGGGATTGGATACTATCAGTGGAAATTGCAACTACCTCGGCATCCAATTCCCGCACTTCATCGATCCGATCTGCTAAGTCATTCAATTCAGTGGGACATACTGTACTGAAATCACGAGGATAAAAAAAGAGCACCAGCCATTTCTTCGCATCAACGCTTTGCTTCATGCTGACTACAGCCGTTTTTCCATCAGGCAAGACAGCTGGCAGCTCAAACTGCGGTGCAACACTGCCGATCACGGGCTTTCCCCTCCTTTTATACTGTGTCACTATATGCTTAACCGCGTCATTTGTTACAGGACGTTTCATCAACGTTCCATGAGGGTATCATCCTATGAGCAACAATTCGAAAAAGGAGACAGGCTATGAACTTTCTGACAGACGGACTACAATTAAACTATGATGGCTTGATTGAAAAAACCATATCAATCGGCCTGCAGCTGCTGCTGATCATCATCGGGTACTTCATCCTTCGAGCCATCGGGAAAAAACTGATCAGCTCCAGCTTGAGTAAAGCAAGCAGCAAACAGCGCATTTCGACAAGCAGAATGAAAACGCTCGAGAAGCTGCTGATCAATACATACGGGTACACCTTGATATTCCTTTTGATTGTCATGGTTTTCGGTACCTTCCATATCCAGATCGGCCCGCTGATTGCAGGTGCAGGTATCATCGGTCTTGCCATCGGATTCGGTGCCCAAGGTCTGGTAAGTGATATTGTGACTGGATTCTTCATCCTTCTGGAGCGTCAAATCGAAGTCGGCGATGTTGTAACGACGTCTGGATACAACGGTGTGGTGGAGGAAGTAGGTTTGCGGACGACACAGGTGCGCAGCTTCGATGGCACACTGAATTTCATCCCGAACCGAAATATCAACGGCATCAGCAACCATTCCCGCGGCAATATGCGGGCGATGGTCGATATCGGCATCAGCTATGAAGATGACATTGATCACGCACTGAGCGTCCTGCAGGAAATATGTGATACATTCAAGGAAGACGAACGCTTCCGAGAAGGACCTGATGTCATCGGCGTCGAAGCACTGGGAGCTTCGGAGGTCACCTTGCGGATCATCGGTCATACCGCCAATAATGAACAGTACGGGGCAGAACGTGATATGAAGAAAGCAATCAAGGAGGCCTTCGACAGAGAAGGCATCGAGATCCCTTATCCACATCAAGTTTTTCTTCAGCGGACAGCAGAAGGCGCAAAGCAATAAGCTTTGCGCCTTTTATCATGCTTGATCGATATAAGCAGAAACCGCTTCGACTCCGTAAGATAGTGCCAGTTCATCCGGCTGCAGCTTGCTGTGATGCAGACCATACGGCGAGTCTACCCCTAACCAGAACATAAATCCCGGTATTTCCTTCAGCATATAGCCGAAGTCTTCTCCAGTCATTGCAGGAGAGGCTGCTTTAAATGTCAAAGATGTCTTATCCAATGCATTTCGGAATGCTTCGACCTTGTCGCTGTCATTGAAAACTTGATAATAATTGGATCCGTAATCGATGCTGATTTCACAATCATGGCTGATTTCAAATCCCCTTGCCTGCTGCTCGATATGCTGTTTGATCAAAGCAATGGCGCCGGGATCCATCGTCCGGATCGTCCCCTCCAAACGAGCAGTTTCTGCAATCGTATTTTGAACGAAGCCGCTTTCCATCTTCCCGATCGTGATGACGGCACTTTGCAGCGGGTCCAAGTTCCGGGCGACGATTCCTTGTATATTCGTTACAAAGGTACTGGCTGCCACGACCATATCCCGTGTCAAATGCGGATATGCAGCATGTCCGCCTTTGCCCTTGAAATCGATGAACAGCTCACTCGTATTGGCGAACAATAAGCCTTCCCTGGAGGAAACCGTACCGACAGGCAGCTCAGGGGCGATATGGAGCGCGAATATTTCATCCGGCCACCATTCTTTTAAAATACCGCTCTGCATTAGAGGCAAAGCACCACCCGGCCCTTCCTCTGCAGGCTGGAAAATGAAAACGATGTTTTGTGCAGGCTGGTCCTTGGCACAAGCCGTCAATGCACCTAAAGCGATGGTCATATGCAAATCATGGCCGCAGGCATGCATACGACCTTTATGCTCTGACTCATATGGCAATCCAGTGGCTTCCGTGATCGGCAATCCATCGATATCGGTCCTATAGGCAATCGTTTTTGAGCCGACTGAACCAGCAACCCTGACGATGATGCCAGTCCGCCACAATTTGATATCCAAGTGCTCTTGCGGGAGATTGCGGATATATTCCAGCAAATAGGCCTGCGTTTTTTCTTCCTGGAAGCCTAGCTCTGGTATGCGATGCAAATCCCGCCTGATTTTGATCAATATATCTTCCATACAATCACCTGCTTTTATCTGATAATAAAAAAAGGAGCAGCAGCTGCTCCTTTTCCTTTTAGTTCAATTTACGAAGTTCCTGACGAATCTCTGTCTTGGATTTTGTCTGGTCATCGATTTCTTTCAGTACACGTGCTGGTGTTCCGCCAACGAGTGTGTTTGGAGCTACATCTTCCGTTACAATCGCGCCAGCGGCGACGATTGCTCCTTTACCTACTGTGACGCCTTCCAATACTACAACATTCGCACCGATGACAACATCATCCTCGATTACGACTGGTTTAGCGGATGGCGGCTCGATGACACCCGCCAAGACAGTTCCGGCACCGATGTGGCAGTTCTTGCCAACAGTCGCACGACCGCCCATTACGACGTTCATATCGATCATCGTACCTTCACCGATGACAGAGCCGATATTGATGGAAGCACCCATCATGATGACTGCGCCATCACCGATTTCAACTTGATCACGGATGACTGCGCCTGGCTCGATGCGGGCATTGACTCCTTTCATATCCAAGAGCGGAATCGCAGAATTACGGCGGTCATTCTCGATGACATAATCCTCGATTGCTGCAGTATCTTTCAAAAAGCCTTCCAATTCGCTCCATTCTCCGAATAGAACTGCTGTGTTCGCTTCAGGGAAAGCTTTTACACTCTCTGGGTAAGTCAGCGTGTCCAGGCCACTTCCTTTGACGTATACTTTGACTGGTGTAGATTTTTTACTATTCGAAATGAAAGAGATGATTTCATTTGCGTCCATCATTTTCACGGTTATTGCCTCCTATGTAACAACGTATGGGATTACTTTATCAAAACTTTTACTAATCAACAAGCATTTTCGGACATGCTTTCCTGCTGCCTGTACTTATATGCTCAGACATTGGTCTTATCGGCGGCCGGATGATAATGCACTTGTTCATGCAAGTACCTGTTCATCTTTTTGAGGATCGCCCGCCGAGTCAGGATACCTTCGAAATATCCCTCATCATCGAGCACGCATAGGAAAGCTTGATTCACGACAGCCTTCAGTGCTGTCAGGAAGCTATCGGATTTCTTCAACACCGGCACATCCGTCAGCATCGTTTCCGACACCTTCAGATCGGATAGCTTCTCCATTTCGAACCTTTCCATGCCGAGTACTTCATTCAGGATTGCTGTCTTTGAAATCATGCCTTTCAACCTGTACGTATGATCAAGTACGGGAATGACAGAATAACCTGATTTGACCAGCACAAGCAAAGCGTGCTCCAGCGGGTTATTCGTTTGGACATGAGCGACTTTTTCAGACTCGATCATCAAGTCCTCCACCGTCATTCCGGTGAGTTCCTGCAACTCTAATTTTGCCATTCGATCTCTCCTTTTGTCAGCGGCAGTAGAAGGAGGTCAATCACCTTTTCCAGTTTACCATATACCGCTATAGGCTACCAATTTCGACAATGTCCGCAAGCTGTCACATTTGGGCATCTGCACCATAAAATATTTCCAGGATTGACTCCGTTTTTATGGTGTAAAGCTAGAAAAAGCAGTATACTGAAACAAAGCAGAAATGAGGTAATTAATTGGAAACTTACATGTTCACGAAAAAAGAAGAAGCAGCCCACTCCATCACCCATGGCTTCGGTGCATTGCTCAGTATCGCGGCGCTTGCTGTTGCGCTCGCCTTGGCAAGCTTCACGAAAGATCCCTGGGTCATTGTCTCCGTAGCGATCTATGGGACGACAATGCTGCTTATGTATCTCTCTTCGACAATCGTCCATGCATTGCCCGAGGGGAAAGTGAAGGATGTTTTCCAGATTTTCGATCACGCAGCCATCTACCTCTTCATAGCAGGTACCTATACACCCTTATTGCTGATCAGCCTCAGAGGCTCGCTTGGATGGACGATCTTTGGCATTGTTTGGGGAATCGCTCTTGCGGGAATCATCTTCAAGATTTTCTTCGTGAAAAAATTCCTTATCATGTCGACAGTCTTTTATGTCTTGATGGGCTGGATGATCGTTTTGGTATGGGAACAGATGCTGGCAGTTTTGCCGCAGCAGACAATCCTGTATCTTATCATCGGCGGCCTTTTCTATACAATAGGCGCTGTGTTCTATGTTTGGCGCAGGATTCCATACCATCATGCGGTTTGGCATCTATTCGTACTGGCGGGATCGGCGTTTCATTTCTTCGCCATCCTATTCCTCATCTAATGAAAAAAAGGCATTCTCCCCATTGTATAGGGGAAGAGTGCCTTTATTACGAAAAAGAAGGTGCATTCATGAAGAAGACTTGGATTTCAGCAGCAGCAGGGACGATTTTAGCCGGGGCCGGCATCGGGTATACATATGCACGGTATATCGAGCCGGCCAAACTGGTGACGAAATCATATACACTGACCAGTGAACGGCTCCCCAAGGCCTTTCACGGACTGAAGATCGTCCAGTTCAGTGATCTGCATTTAGGTTATCATTACTCCATCAGAAAACTCAGACGCTTAGTGCGTCATATACAGGCTCAGCAGGCAGACGTCATTGTGTTCACCGGTGATTTTGCCGATCGGCCCATTCGGCTGAAATGGAAGCAGGAAATCGTCGATTGCCTGACTGCACTCCAAGCTCCATTAGGGAAGTTTTGGATATTTGGGAATCATGATTACCGCGACGAAAGCGATGCAATCGTTGCGAAATATATGAAAGCCGGAGGATTCACCCCCCTGCATAATACCGCTGCATTATTGAAGCGCGAACAGGAGCATATCGTGCTGGCTGGCATTGATGATATCATACGCAGTTCACCGAATTTGCATGCTGCCACCAAGCATAGCGATGAAGATTCTTTTACTATATTATTGGCGCATGAACCAGATTTGGCCGAGAACGTAAAACATCTGCCAGTGGATGTCCAGCTGTCAGGCCACTCACATGGCGGCCAGGTCCGGATTCCGTTTTACGGGGAAGTGATTGTCCCTCCTTATGGCAGGCGCTACGTGGACAGCTATTATGAAGTCGGCTCCAGGCCCCTGCATGTTTTCGTCTCGAGAGGGGTCGGTACGACAAGAATGCCCATCCGTTTCGCCTGCCCGCCGGAAATATCCGTCATTTCCTTGCAGCACGGACCGAAAGATGTGGAAATCAACTAAAAAAGAGCTTGCCAATCGTACTTCTTTTTTGTACGATAGTACCATTCTCCGATAGGGTCTATTCCTGCACTAGGAGGTTACTCGAATGAAAGTGAACTGGACATTAGAGGATATCGCAAAAGCGTTGTTCGTTGTGAATCGGCACGCGAAGACAGCTCCTGATCCAAGCCACTTGTATCAACTGAAAAAACAAGCTGTAGCAAAGCTGCTGGAGCAGAACAAAGCAAAAAAAATCGGTTTGCATTTCTCTGAACACCCAAAACTCAGCAGACAGCACTCCACCGTGCTGGTACAAATAGCAGACTATTACTTTCATATCCCAGCTGCAAAGGAAGATTTCAAGATACTCCCGCATCTGGGAGAATTGGACAAGACTTTTCGGAATCCGAAGCCGAATCTATCCCTATCCCAGGCAAAGCGGATCCTTTCCGGCTATTTGGATTTACCGCAGCAGGATACCAGGACAAAACAGCAGCCATCCATTAAAAGATCGGCATTCTATACGCCATCCTCACTCGGTCAGTTCACCTGGCCCGACAAGAAAAAGCGGCGCAGCTAAGGGACTGACCCTAAACTGTACGCTTTTTCTTTTTATTACCTACGAATACACTTAATTTAACGAAAATGAGCATGCTGCAAATCAACGTCATCACCAAAAGGACCTTGTTTTTTGAAGACTCCCACCACAGCCAGTCAAACCCAGACAAATACACCAATAGGACATGTACTGTGATTACAGCCAGAATCGAATACCATTGCTTTTTAACCAGCCAGCGAATACAAAAGAAAATCACTGCAAATATGGACAATACAGCCAACAGCCCCATCACCGGTACAATCATCATTGTCATCCCTCCCTTATCAGTTTCTGCTAAAATTCATCGATTTAAACAGAAAAGGAACCCCGCCTTGACGGGATTCCTTGTAATCTTGCACTATGGTATAATGTATCAATGGTCATTCCAAATGATCAGACTGGATGCCGTACTTATCATCCAAGGATTCTTCGATCCGAAGCATCGCCTGGTCATCCTGCAATAACTCATTTTTGTTTTGCGTGATCAATTCCTCTAAAGAAAGCTTACGGGGTCTCATTTGCATTAGCCTCCTAAATATTTTCCTTTAGCTATTCCCAATACTATCACGTTATAATCAAAATTGTTTGAACATTATGTTAAGAAAATATGTAAATGGAGGTACATAATATGGAACAGCTTATCAATTCGCATGTTAAAAACATACAGATTTCCGGCATTCGCCGTTTTTACAACTTGGTGGCAGATAAAAAAGATATGATCAGTCTGACGATCGGCCAGCCCGACTTCCCGACTCCGCTTCATGTCAAAGAAGCCGGGATCGAAGCGATTCAGTCAAATCAGACAACATACACACCGAATGCAGGGCTGATGACCTTGCGGAGTGCCATCAGTGATTTTTATTCGAAATATGCCCCCGCCTATCGGGCAGAGGATGAAATCATCGTCACTGTCGGAGCATCGCAAGCAATCGATATCACATTGCGCACCATCCTTGAGCCTGGTGATGAAGTGATTTTACCTGGTCCAGTCTATCCAGGCTACGAACCGCTCATCTCACTGGCAGGCGGCATCCCCGTTCTGGCAGATACCTCTTCCAATGGATTCAAGCTGACACAATCCATCTTGGAGCAATATATTACGCCGAAGACAAAATGCATCATCCTGCCATACCCTTCCAATCCGACAGGTGTCACACTTACCTATGATGAGTTGAAGGTGATGGCAGACTTTCTTGCTGAAAAGGATATTTTCATCCTATCGGATGAAATATACAGCGAGCTGACCTATGATGAAGCCCACGTCTCGATTGCCCGCTTCCCGCAGGTAAGGGACAAGACGATAATCATTAACGGTCTGAGCAAATCCCATTCGATGACCGGCTGGCGAATAGGCTTTACATTGGCACCTGCATGGCTGAGCGACCATATGCTCAAAGTACATCAATATAATGCTACTTGTGCCACCTCCATCAGCCAGTACGCTGCAATCGAAGCACTTACGAACGGTTTGGAAGATCCCGTCGAAATGCGTGAAGCCTACCGCGTACGCAGGGATTATTGTCTGGAGCGACTTTCGAAGATGGGGCTTGCTGTAGAGAAACCAAACGGAGCGTTCTATATATTTCCGAAGTTCCCAATCAAGAAGATGACATCATTGGAGCTGGGATTGGCACTGGTTGAACAGGCTGGACTTGCAATCGTGCCTGGAGATGCATTTTCTGAATATGGGGAAGGATATATGCGGATATCGTATGCATACAGTATGGAGCAGCTAGAGGAAGGAATGGACAGGCTGGAACGCTTCCTCGATTCCAATGCATTGGCATAATAAAAAGGACAGGTCTTTTTGGCACCTGTCCTTTTTATATCTTTCTTTTTGCTTCATATAGATTCAGCAGCTTGTCCAATTCCTGGCTTTTCGCTATCGATTCACTGCTTGTGAACCCTTTTTCGAATGCTACTTCCGCCATCTGCTCACGCAGTACTTCAATCTGCTGCGTCAGCCTATTTAAATTGATTAGTTTATTGGAGTGCTGCAGGCAATATCTGGCGTGTTCAGGCAATATCAATTTGATCACCATTATTCCTTCTATAGTTACAAATCTTTTCCATTACTTATCATGCCAAAAGATCGAATGAAAGTAAAGTTTATCAACCACTTTTCACACTTTTTACATATATACTCGACAGACATCCTCCTTCTCTCCTATCATTCGTCAATAGCTGGCGAAGCAAATCACTTCCATTTTCTTAGGCCAGCCAGTCATTTGTCACAGTCCGGCCCCATTCAGCACTTAAGGAAATCATATTGAAAAATGGGCAAACGACCATACGCCTTCCTCTGCTGCACCATATAGTAAGGTGTAAGCTTTAGGAGGTGAAACAGAATGGGTTACGGATACGGTGGCTTCGGCGGTTTCGGCGGAGGTTGCGGTTATGAAGGCGGTAATGTCGGCGGCTACGGCGGTGGCAACGGCTTTGCTTTGATCGTCGTACTTTTCATCTTGTTGATTATTGTTGGTGCAGCATTCTACTGCTAATAACCAAACAAAAGACGGCATCCTTTCCGGATGCCGTCTTTGCAATTTTTATCCGATGATGATTCGTTCCTTTGGATAATGGAAGTTGGCTGCTTGGGAATTACGGTGCAGGGAATACAGGAATGTCAGGATACCGACACGCCCCAGGAACATGAGCAGCATCAGGACAATCTTGCTTGCATCACTCAAATCAGCCGTAATCCCCAGGCTTAAGCCGACTGTACCAAACGCACTGCATACTTCGAATAGCACTTCGGTGAGCGAGAAAGGTTCGATCGAAGCAAGGATGACAGCAGATACGAATACCAGGATCATCCCGAAAATAGTCACATTGATTGCTTTGAATAAATCTTCCGGGTGGATTTCCCGGCGAAGGACCGTGATCTGCTTATTCCCCCTGGCAAAGTGGTACAGCGCGATGACAACCAATGCTAAGGTAGTGGTCCGGATACCGCCCCCTGCACTGCTCGGAGAAGCGCCAACGAACATCAGCGCAGACATGAACAACTGATTTTGTTCAGTCAAGTCCGCAATATCCATTGTTGCAAGCCCTCCGCTCCTTGTGGTCACTGATTGGAACAGGGAGTAAAACAAAGTCTCATGCCAGGATTTCCCGACAAAGAAATTCCTGGAGTCAAGCAATGCTATGATAATTGCACCAGCAATAATAAGCACCATGAAAGTTATGGTTGTCAGCTTCGTGAATAAGGAAAAACGAATAAAGCTGCGCTCTTCCTTGGAAGCAAAGATGTACTGCTTCACCTCGATAAGCACCGGAAAGCCGATTGCTCCGAGAATGATCAAAAGCATATGTACGAACTGTACGAAATAATCATGCTGAAAAGGGATGAGTGACTGCCCCGTTATATCGAAGCCTCCATTGGTCGTTGCACTGATGGAGGCGAATAGCCCTTGAAAATATGCTTCACCTGCTGTAGGGAAATACTGCAGGTAATAGGTTCCCAAAACAAGGAATCCGATCAATTCTATCGATAAAACAACGACCAGGATCTGCCGCATGAGACTGACCGCTCCGCGGAACGACATTTGGTTCTGATCCGCCATGATTAGACGGCGTTCCTTAAAGCCGATTTTCTTCCCGAACAATAGCCAGACGAAGGTGCCAAGCGTCATGACACCTATTCCGCCGAGCTGCATCGTGAACGCAATCAGTATGATTCCAGTCGTGTTGAAATATTCTTGTATGGGAACAGAGGCAAGCCCAGTCACACTGATGGCACTGACAGATGTAAAAAGTACATCCACGAAGGAGATATCCATTCCTTCTTTATGAGCTACTGGCAAGGCCAATAAGCAGGTAGAAATAACAACTGCCGTAAAATAAAAAAGAATGATCAGTCTTGTTGGCGAAATATTGTTGAGCCATCGCCAACGCGGGTCATAGGTACGCATACATGAACTCCTTCGTTGCATCTTTCAAATGTAATCTATTATAGCAGGTATGGTATAAGGAGAATAGCTCTTTTTCAGAACTGCTTACTCAGCTCTGCCGATTCCGCTTGAGAGGATTTCTCCCTCTTCCAGCCCATCCTTGCGAAGCTTTTTGATTGCAGTAAGCAAATCCAGCCGGTCTTCCCTTGCAAGTCTGCCCCGCATGATTACATTTCCTTCATCCCCTAAATCATTGACCTCCAATACTTGTATCAAAAACAAGGCCAGCCGATTCTCAGGTTTTGTGATCCTTACTTCCGCAAGCAGGACTTTGCGGTCCTCAGATAATGTCTGTACGACCTCCAAATCCTCTTTGCCAAGGACTGCTTCCAATACCCATTCGTTATCCTCCTCCTTATTGATGATCAAGCCCTCCGATAGTTTCATTTCCTTCCCTTCCATCGATCCTTGATCCGTGGAATATAAGGTTAATTCCACCAATTTGAAAGTTTTCACTGCTCCCACTCCTTTTATGTAACCAGTTATATCTTTTCTCTATCTTAATGCTTTTCGTATGTATTGGATAGGGGATGTTTCCTAAGAATATATGTGCCAATGCGCAAGAAAAACCGCCCTTCCGGCGGTTTTCTCATGCTTTGAATGCTTTTACATAATATAATTCCTCATTCAGATCCCCTGCCGTCACGTCAAACCCTGCCTTCGACAATTTATCGGTAAGCAAGCCGGCACTCTGATCCTTGCTGAAACCAAGTGCAACAACAATGCCCTTTTCGATGGTGATTCTGTATATCTCCTGAACAGCTAACTCGAGATCATCCGTATTGTCCAATACAAACGCTGCCAGCCCGCGCTGGAAGGATGCATCCGGAAAATTCAGTCTGCCCACTCCGCTCGGCATCCGATCGATATTCGATAGTGTCTCTTCCTCTGCACGGAGCGATAATTCCTCCAATAAAGCTTCATCTTCTTCAAGGGCAGTCACACGATCCTTCGTTTTATGGGCAATCGGTATAACCAGCTCCCCGTTACCAGCACCAAAGACGATCACTTTTTCTCCGCCCTCTATTTCCAGGAGCTCCAGCACCTCTGCTGCCGAAACTTCTGTTGTCTTATTCACCATACAGCTCTCTCCTTTTACAATCGATTAGTTCTGTATTGCCTATACCATACGAAACTAAACGTATCTTCCCTAGGCTTTCACGGATTCATAATTTCTATCCTCGATCGGTTCTCAACCCACCAATCATAACCTAAGTCATCTCTATCTCTGATTTCGTATGATCAAACCAAAATTGTTTCAGTATTTGCTGAGCGGGTAGATATTCCATACAAGATCAACATAAAGGAGAGATGAACATGAAACCCTATCTGAAAGAGTATACAAACGACGAAAAGCTTCAGGAAGACATTCAGCAGCTGAGTACAAAAGGTGTAAACAAAGATAATATTTATGTCTTGTCACATGATGACGACAGAACAAAGCGTGTATCCAGCAAAGTGGACGCCAATACAATCGGCCTATCCGAGATGGGTGCCAAAAGTGCGGTCGGGAGCATGTTCAGTAAACCTGGGGATGAGCTTCGTACAAAACTGAAGGAAATCGGCTTTTCCCAAGAAGAAGCCGAGGATTTCGAGGAGGATCTGGATGAAGGGAAAATCTTCTTGATTGTCACCGAAACGGAAAATGTCGAATGCTTGCTTATTTAAATGAACAGGCACTGTTCCGATGAACAGTGCCTGTTTATCATTTCTTTGGCAAAATGAATTTCGGCTGGGCCAAAACCAGAATGAGGATGACTATGATACTCGCGATGAAGCTCGGCAGCAAGTAGGAGCCATTATATATAAGTGAATATGCCCATACACTCTGCCCGGGAGCGGCTGCTGATCCGAAAAAGACCATCCCGCCTACAAAATGTGAAGCGAACCGTCCAATACTTCCAATCAGTGTTCCAATGATCAGGAATCCAACAAGCTTGGTTCGGTTATTATCTTTTGCCGCTTTACGAGCTGATCCAGCCGTCACAGCTGCCAGACCAACTAAAGTGAAGGCCAAAGGATAATCCAAAAAACCTTGGACAACATGTATGATATAGGGGTTGGTGACTAATTGAAGCAGCCCGGTAATCAACCCGGTTGCAAGTCCTCCTTTCCATCCCCAGCGAAACGCCATCAAAAATATCGGGACCATCTGCAAGGAGATACTGCCTCCCTGTGCCCATGCTTTAAATGAAAATAAGTCCAGTACGAATGCGAGCGCGGCGAATATTGCCACCTCCACTAAAAATAAAACCTTGCCTCTTGATTGCATATTGCTTCTCCCCTACTAAAAAAATGCAACAAAAAAACAATGCCGCAGGGAGATCCTTCCGATGGCCCTTACGCATTGTTTCCCCATCAAAGAAGCTACATCCCTACGCGAGTGCTAACTCACAGGTTCAAAGGGTCTGGACATATGTCCATCTCAGCCGGAATGGCTCCCCCTGCAGGCTTTTTGGTTCCGATTTGTTTTCTGTTGTCTATCTATTATATAGAAAAATGATAGCGCTAGCAACTATTATTGAAATTTCCTATATATGAAATTTTACCCAAGTGCTAATTTTAGCAATTTTATTACTTTTACTTCATATAACGAAATTGTTTGAATTCGAGAAAAACTATGACGTATAATGGACAATGTTCTTTAAAAAGGGAGGATTAAAAATGGATACACCAGCTACAATCCCACAGGGGAAGAAGCATCCAAAGGGATTGTATCTTCTCTTCTTCACGGAATTGTGGGAAAGGTATAGCTATTATGGAATGCGCTCTGTCTTGATGCTTTACTTGACTGCCGCAGTGATAAGCGGCGGCTTGGGAATGAGCACACAGCATGCTGCTTTCATTTACAGTTTATACGGAGGAGTCATTTATTTCACGCCTATCATCGGCGGCTATCTGACAGACAAATATATTGGTCTGCGTACAGCAATCACGATCGGCGGTATCACAATGGCGATCGGAGATTTCACAATATTTCTATTCAACAGCCAATTGGGTCTATATATCGGGATTCTTTTCTTGATCATCGGTAATGGTTTCTTCAAACCGAATATTTCAACCTATGTAGGTGAACTATATGACCCAAGAGACAAACGGAAAGACGCTGCTTTCACAATATTCTATATGGGAATCAACCTGGGGGCATTCTTCTCCCCATTGATCGCTGGTTTCCTTGCAGAAGATCTATTCCACTCTGTAGACGCTGATGGTATTGAACACTTTGGCTTTAAATGGGCATTCCTGGCTTCTTCCATCGGAATGATCATCGGTCAGTTGATTTTCAGCTTGTTGGGTAAACGTTACTTAGGTAATATCGGAACAAAACCTGCTCGTACTGAAGTCGCCGCGAAAAGTGTTCCAGCAGCAAAAATGACAAAAGCAGAAAAGAAACGTACTGGCGCTGTACTGATTCTATTTGTCTTTGTTATCTTCTTCTGGGCTGGTTTTGAACAAGCAGGCACTTCCCTGACACTTTATACAAGGGATTTCATCGATCGGAATATTGGCGGCTATACGATACCGGTTTCCTGGTTCCAATCTGTCAACCCGCTATTCATTGTCATCCTTGCTCCGATCATATCCGCAATCTGGTTGAAACTAAGCAAATCAAAACGCGGAGATTTGCGAACAACGACAAAAATGTCCCTCGGTATGATTCTCCTGGGATTAGGTTTCATGATTCTGGTTCCAGCAGTACTGTATACAGGCAGTGATGAAACGGATATAATGCACAAAGCTAATATTTTATTCATCATCTTTACTTATCTATTCCATACTATAGGTGAGCTTTGCCTATCTCCGGTAGGACTATCCATGGTAAGTAAAGTAGCGCCTATTAAGATAGCTTCCCTATTGATGGGTGTCTGGATGGCAGCATCCGGTATTGCCAATATCATCGGCGGACAGCTTGCTGCATTGACAGCAACTCTCGGTTATCTGGAGATATTCAGTGTAATCGGTGCCGCAGCTATCATAGTTGGTATCATCCTGCTGGCGGTTTCCAAAAAGCTGCAGTCCATGCTTGATGCCAGAGACTGATCCATAAAAACACAGTTCCTTTTTAGGAGCTGTGTTTTTTATATGTATTCCCTTTCCTTCGCTATGTAAACTGCTTGTGAACGATTCTGGGCACCCAGCTTATCCATCAGCTCCGAGAAATAGTTTCTGATTGTACCCGGCGATAAAAATAGTTCTGCAGCTATTTGTTTGGTGGAGTATCCTTTTTCCGCCAGCTGGAGGATTTGCTGTTCACGCTCACTTAACGGGGTATCCATTCCCTGTACGAATTGATACGTTATCTCGGGACTTATCACGGTGCGCCCATGATAGGCAATGTCCCTTACCGCATGTGCAAGCTGATCACTCGGCGTATCCTTCAGGAGATACCCCTCGACGGTCATCTTCATAGCTTCCTTGACATAAGCAGCAGTGGAAAAGGTCGTCAGCATCAGCACCTTTTCGGGGCGGTTATTTTCCCGCAACCATTTCACGACTTCCAATCCGCTATATTTCGGCATCTCGATATCAAGAATCAGCAGATCATATGTTTTGGTTTGAAGCGCATGCAAAACCTCCTCGCCGGTAGCCGCCTGACAAGCAACAAAGAAATCTTCCTCTAAATCTAGCATCGTTGCCATCGCACCCCGAAGCATGTTCTGATCATCCGCCAACAGCATATGAATCATGCCCAGTTCCCCCTTCGGTTTGCAGCGGTACATTTATTGTCACATGCAATCCACCATCCTGCCTTTTTTTGAAATGAACTTTCCCCTTCATCAGCCTCACTCTTTTCCTTATACCATCCACACCATTTCCTTCTTGCCATTCCCTGCCATCAAAGATCCCGTTGTCCTCCACTTCCAATTGGAGTTCGCTTCCGGACGGAATGAGGCGCATCTTACAGAATGTAGCGCGGCTATGACGGATGACATTTGTGACAGCTTCTTTGACAATATAAGCAAGCAGAGTTTCCTTCGAACCATCCTTCATCGGAGGCAAATGCTGTTCCAATTCAAAATCGATTCCCGCCTCCTCCAGTCTGGATTGAGCTGCCTCCAATTCCTCCTGTAAGGATACCAGCCGCATATCACTAACGATTTCCCGCATCTCCCGGAGCAGGGATCTGGCCAGCAGCTGAATATCATGTAATTCCTGTTCCGCCCGCTCTTGATCCTGATATACAAACTTCTTCGAAATATCACTTTTCACCGAGATGGTGGATAATGTCTGCCCGACTGTATCATGCAAATCCCGGGCGATTCGATCCCGTTCCCTTTCTTTGATTAATTCTTCTACTCGATTGTTCGCCTCGGATAACTCCTGGTTGACTGCTTCCCATTTATGATTCCATGTCTCCTGTGCCTTCCAGGCGGCAGGAGCGATTAAGGCAATCAAAATACCAGGCAATATATACCCCCAATTCAGATTCGTCAAACCAATCCTATCTACAAGCAGCAAGCCTGCTGTCACACTATTGATTGCCGCATAACCCGACCAGAATTGCCATGACTTCTTCACTCCATATAACATGCTCATTGCATATAAAAGTATATAAAAATAAGATACGGATACGAGGAAAACGAGAAAAGAGATTAGCAATATCATGACCATGGAAGCAGCAAACGTTCTTTCAGGCCGCCAATACATCTCCCGATAGCAGATAAACACAGCAAGCAGTATAAGCAAAGTAAGCCAAAAACATAAACCTTCCAGAAAAAATAGATTCACACATGAATAATAGAAATACAGCAGCCAAAGATGCGGTATATAGCCTTCCTCTTTCGGAAATAAGCGGAATTTTTTCATCTATACACTCACCTCCTTTGTCTGTAGTGCAGCGACATTGCTCCTATAAAGCATACCAAAAAATAACAAACCAGAATGATGATATTGGAAATTTCAATACCCTCACCGGATGCAATGCTCCATGCACCAAATGCATACTGGTAGGAGGGCAGCCACTTCCCGAATATCTGCACCCATGCCGGGAATGTTTCCAGAGGCATCCAAAGCCCTCCCAAAATGGCCAGCCCTAATACCACAATATTCGCTATTGCGGATGCTGTCTGTATTTTCTTGGATTGTGCAATCAAGACACCAATCGCCAGAAATAGAATCGAGCCAGCCAGCAGCCAGACACTTGTCATCATCCATTCCCCGACAGGGCGGTCAAATCGCTTCCAGGCATTTACGGCAAGGAAGAATACTGTGACAATGAATGTATGGAGCAAGAGTTGGGTAAAGATGCGCGCAACGAAGTACTGTGAGACTGTGACAGGATGTGTAAAAAGATAGTCCATCCAGGTTTGCTTGCGGTCATACATAATCTGGATACCGAATGTTTGCACAGAAGTCACAACCAAGCTATAACAGGTCATGGAGATCAGGAAAAAATAATCAAAATCCATTCCGCTGATCGTTACGCCTCTATTCATATAAGTAAATAAACTATAAAAAATGAAGGGCATCAGCAAAGAAAAAAATAGGAAATATCTATCTTTTATCATACGCTGTAACTCCATGCCCGTTGTCAGGATAATAGACTTCATAGGCCAGCCCCCTTCCTATTCAACCCTTCCACATACCTTTTTAGCGTCTCGCCTTTGATTTCCAGCTGCTTCAGTTGGATATTCCTTTGGATAAGCAATTGCAGTTCCTTATCTGCGTCATCTGTCAGCTTCTGGAATACCCCGTCCCGCAGCGTGTATCCCAGGGAGAATAACAGCTTTTCATCCTTGGAATCTGTACGGAAG
This sequence comes from Terribacillus sp. FSL K6-0262, assembly GCF_037977385.1. Classification (NCBI taxonomy): domain Bacteria; kingdom Bacillati; phylum Bacillota; class Bacilli; order Caryophanales; family Bacillaceae; genus Terribacillus; species Terribacillus sp. FSL K6-0262. Next base: position 368,368 of record NZ_CP150277.1, read on the forward strand.
CTTATCGACTGCCTAAGCCGCCTGATATCCTCAATGGCCCGATCCACCCTTATCACACCGCTTTCCAGATACAGCAATCGATCGGTAAGCTCTTCTGCTTCCGATGGAATATGCGTCGTAACCAATATGCCGATTCCATCAGCACGTATCGCTGACAATTGCCGGCGAAACAGACGCTTGGCTTCCAAATCCATTCCAGCTGTCGGTTCATCCATGATGAGCAGCTTTGGCTTTGCAGCTATAGCTAATCGGAACAACAGCCGCTTCATCTGGCCTGTACTTAAATTTTCTGCCAGCATCTTACTTTTTTCATCCAAACCGGCATCTTTCAAAACAGTGCTGATGTGTGATCGTTTGCCATGCAAGGAAAGTACATAAGAAATAAATTGCCTGATTGTCAAATTCCCCATAATGGAGGGTGACTGCGGTACATAACCAATCCGCGGCCGGGTCCCCGACCATTCCATCTCGCCATGATCTTGTTGCAGCATCCTTAAAATGATCTTAATCAAAGTGGATTTACCAGCTCCATTGGCACCGAGCAAGAGGATGCTCTCTCCCTCCGACATTCGAAACGTAATATCTCTAAGAACCGACTGTCCATGAAATGATTTACTTATATGATGCAGCATCAGCATAAAACCACCTCCTGCTAACAAGATATCACGTCAAAACGCAGCAAGTAAGAAAGGAATGTCATGAAGAAAGCTGACATTTGTCATCATATCGTCCACTCCATGAAAAAAGATGGGATACTTCCTCAAAATGAAGCCCCATCTTTTTCCAGAATCCCCCGTCACAGCATGTTTTGCCATCAAGCAATTGTATTTGATTTCAGCAATGCCTCCTCTTCTTTCTCCAACAAGCTTTGGAACGCTTTTAGGGAAACCTCTATATGTTCTTCCTTCGGTTTTGATGTTGTCAGGAATTGAGATGCGTATGTAATCCATTTGAATGGCATGACAAGCAATCGGAAGTACTTGTTTTCATTCATCATCACTTCTCCATAGAAAGGAAACCACAGCATGATCTTCAGCCAGGATGGAAATGGAATGAATACCATGATCACCGTGTACGCCATGAGTAAAAACATGCATCCCGTCCCGCACCATTCATGAATGCGGGAGGTCTTTTTCCCTTCTTCTGCATGAAGCGGCCGGCCCTGCAGATACAGGTTATGGACAATATGTTCGGCAGCATGATATTTGCTGACGGGCGTCACTTTGATGATAATTGTCATCATGATCAAACCAATAAGCATTCCGGAAATAAAGCCCGCCTCAGCATCTCCTGATTGAGAAGTGAAGAAGTCGAATACTGCCTGAATACGATAATTCATTGCAATCGGGGCAAGGAGGAATAGAAGGCCTACCCACCACTTCATATAGAAGCCATAGATGGTATCGGCGAAACCTCTGAGTCCTGGAATCAGAAGCATATGATTTAACCAATGCGGTAATGATTTAGGCCGTTTCACCTCAACACTTATCTCACCATTTTTATTTCTTGTCGCGCGAGATTGATAGTTTTTCCCGTAAAAGGAGACAGCATCACCATGTGCCATGCCGCCATTGACTGATAACTCATTTATTTTGATAACGATTCTCTCCTTAAGTCGAAGTCATTTATATCGCGTGTCGTTATATCGTTTAACAATATATCTCACTCCGATATATTAATCCTTCTTGCTCCAATTTTCAACCCCTGATCTGTCCATTGTTAAAAAATGAGCTGTTTCTGATATGCTATAATAGGAACTCGCAACAGCATATCCGACAAACATGAAACAGCTGATTGGAGGTAACCGAATGAAAAAAGCCTCACCAACGCAATACTTGCCGCTTACACATACAACTTTCTATATATTGCTTTCCCTCACCACCCCTCTTCATGGATATGGCATCATGCAAAAAGTAGAAGAGATGAGCAAAGGCGATGTGAAATTGGGTCCAGGAACTTTATATGGGGCATTAAGTAAATTGGAAAAACAAAAAATCATCGCTAAAACCGGTGAAGACGGAGAACGAAGAAAAAGCTATGTACTTACCGAACTGGGAAAACAGGTTGTGAAGTCCGAGTGGAATCGACTGCAATACTTGGTTGAGGTAAGTCGGCAAAAGGTTGAAAGTATCGAGGTGGAGGATCTATGACTGCAAAAAGAACACCCAAGCTCTTTTTCGTCTGACATGCAAAGAAATGCCGGGTATAAAATATTCTATACCTTCGAGAAAATCGAGTCTGCTTCCTAATATTTACAGACTGGATGATAAAGCCACACGCGATGACGATCTCCATGAATACAAGACGATTTTTCAGGATGCAGGCTGGGAGTATGTCACCAGGTACGGTGATTGGCATTATATCCGAACGGAAGAATCTCCGGGGCAAACTGCTGAAATTGACACAGAGCGTGAATATCAAATCGAAAAAATATAGCGGCCTGCTGTTATTGCAGCCCGGATGACACTCCTCCTGTATGGCTATTCTAAAAAATTCACTAGCATTGGATATGTCAGTTACATCATTGTCCTTGATATTTCTATGTATTTTCAAAATCAGCCAAAAGATTTCAAAGTTAACAGAATAGAAAAAGCGGTTCTTCCTGCTTTGGTTAAGCAGAGGAACCGTTTTTTTCTATCTTACAGACAAAAAGATTGCAGAGAAAAACAATTCCTCTGCAATCTGCCCACTATCACTCTGCAGTCAATCTTAAGAATTCCTCAATATCCCGCTTGCATACCTCTATAGCTTTCAGCCAGAATGCCTTCCGGGTCAAATCCTCCTGTAAATGCTTCATTGCCAAGTCTTCCACCGTCATTCGACCAGTATCCTTCAGCAAAGCATTGTAGGAGCGTTCAAAGTCTGCCGGATTCTCGGCAGCTTTTGCATAGATACCCGTACTGAACAAGTAACCGAATGTATACGGGAAATTATAGAATGGTACGTCTGTTGCGTAGAAATGCAATTTGGACGCCCAGAATGTCGGATCATATTCATCAAGCTGATCATTATAAGCTTCTTTCTGAGCTTCCACCATCAACTCACGCAGGCGAGCTGCCGATACGAGCCCGTTTTTGCGTTCTTCATAAAATCTTGTCTCGAATAGGAATCGGGCATGGATATTCATGAAGAAAGCGATACTGCGCTGAATTTTTTCCTCGATCAATGCGATTTTTTCTTCCTTCGTTTCAGCTTCTTTTACCGCAGCATCCGAAACGATCAGTTCCGCCAAAGTGGAAGCTGTCTCTGCTACGTTCATCGCATACTCCTGATTCAGCTGTTCCACATCATTCATCGCATAGCTATGGTAAGCATGGCCCAGTTCATGGGCAAGCGTCGATACATTGGAAGCAGTTCCGCTGAATGTCATGAAGATACGGCTTTCTTTTTTGTCCGGGAAGCTGGTACAGAAGCCGCCAGGACGTTTGCTATTACGGTCTTCCGCTTCGATCCAGCGCTTCTCGAATGCTTGCTGTGAGAAATCAGCCATCTGGCTGCTATATGTGCGGAAATGCTTGACGATGAAATCCGCAGCTTCATCATAAGAAACATGTTTCGTTGCAGAGGAGAGCGGCGCATCGATATCATACCAGCTCAGTTTTTCCAAGCCTAAAATCTCCGCTTTGCGCTGCAAATATTTTACGAAGGCATCCTTCTCATCCGTGATTGCTTCCCACATAGCATCCAGAGTTTCCTGGGACATGCGGTTATAAGCCAGCGGTTCTTTCAGCACATTGTCCCATTTACGGTGTTTGTATGTCTGCAGACGGAAGCCAGCCAGATGGTTGAGCGTTTCAGCAAAGAAGTCTTCCTTCCCTGTCCATGCTTCCTGCATTCTGGAAAACACGTGCTGACGGACTTTCCTGTCAGCGGCATCAAGTTTATTGGCGGCTTGGCCGACGGAATAATATTTTTCCTCCCCATCGATTGTCAATGGTACTTGGATGCTGCCGACAATCGTGTCATACATGCTTCCCCAGCCATGGTAGCCATCAATGGCCAAATCATTGAGCAGTACTTCCTGCTCAGGAGCCAGCTTCTGTGCTGCCTCTTTTTTGCGCTCATCCAGGATGAACGCATAATTGATCAATTCAGGCTGCTCAAGCAGCTGCTCCCATGTCTGCTGCGGCACTTGTGTAATGACTCTATCGACACCGGTAAGCGTACCGCTGTAAGCCGCCACCAGTTCATCTTTCTTCCCGGACCATTGCTTTGCTTTCTTATCCGTTACATCCTGTGCCACCAGGCACTCGACGAATGCAACGACCTCAAATACGTGTTTTGCCGATGATTCCCATTTCTTCAGGATACGCACCAAGCCCTCCGTATCCTCCCCTTGCTCGGGAACCTGGAAGGATTCAAGAGCCTGCTTCCATTCACTTAAGGCCTGTTCTGCTTTCCCTGCATATTCTGCCAGCGCAGGAGAATTGCTTCCTCCAGGAAAAATCACATCCAGATTCCATGTTTGTCCATATTTATTTGTCATATGTATACCTCCCTTGAACTACCTTTTCTATTATACGCTTCGCCATATTGACTGAAAAGTTTTAGTGTTCGATATTTTTCGTCACAATTGAAATTCAGGGCACAATCAATCCCATCCTAAAGAACCTGTCGACCCATGCCTTCTTCAAATCAATATGTTTCCAACCTGCTTAGGATGCGATGAGAATGCGTTTTGCCGGGATTATACATGAAATGCCTCTCATTTTTGTCTGATCTTTATCCCTAAAATATTCCCATATATATCCAAATAGGCGTTTCGTTGAAAGCAAGAGCTATAAAAAAGTTTTTTGCCAGATTATCTAACAAACATTCCCCACTACCAGCGTATTGGTAACGCTTTCAATTAGTTTGAATGATTTAAAGAATCTGAAAATTTATCCAATTAGCTGTTGACCTAGCTTTGGTTAGGCGTTATGATAACTGACAATCAATCAAATAAATGAATTTTCTAATTATTTAATCCATTTGTTTTTCGCATTCAAAAACATAAAGAAAAAGAGAACTTTTGCAGCTGGGAGGTGTTTTGATTCCATGCGCAGTGACATGATCAAAACAGGGATTGACCGAGCTCCGCACCGCAGTTTGCTTCATGCGACCGGGGTAAAGACATCAGATTTGGGAAAACCATTCATTGGTGTATGCAACTCTTACATCGATATCATTCCAGGACACATGCATCTGAACAAATTTGCCGAAGTAGTAAAAGATGCGATCCGCCAAGCAGGCGGGATTCCTTTCGAATTCAATACAATCGGAGTGGATGACGGGATTGCCATGGGCCATATCGGCATGCGTTACAGCTTGCCAAGCAGGGAGATCATTGCCGACAGCGCCGAGACCGTCATACAAGCGCACTGGTTCGATGGCGTCTTCTATATACCGAATTGCGATAAGATAACACCCGGCATGCTGATGGCAGCAGCCAGGACGAACGTACCTTCCGTCTTTGTTTCGGGAGGACCGATGGAAGCCGGGATTAGTCCTGATGGCAAGCCGCTGAGCCTTGTGTCCATGTTTGAAGGCGTAGGCGCCGTGCAAAACGGTACAATGACCGAACAGGAATTGGCGACGATCGAAACACTGGCTTGTCCGACTTGCGGATCTTGCTCGGGAATGTTCACTGCAAATTCGATGAACAGTTTGATGGAAATGCTCGGCATGACAGTGCCTGGAAATGGGACACTGCTCGCTACATCCGACGAGCGTCATGAGCTGATTTATGAAGCAGCCCGGCATTTGATCCGACTTGTCAAAGAAGATATTCGTCCACGCGATATCTTGACGAAAGAAACCTTTGATAATGCTTTTGCCTTGGATATGGCCATGGGCGGGTCGACAAATACCGTCCTCCATACAATCGCGATCGCTCATGAAGCCGGCATTGAATACAATCTGGCAGATATCAATAAAATTGCCGAAAAGGTTCCTTACCTATCCAAAATCAGTCCTGCATCCGATTATTCCATGCACGACGTCCACCTGGCCGGAGGGGTCAGCGCAATCATCAACGAGCTCTGCAAAATCGACGGACTTCTTCATAAGGAGCGGATTACCATTACCGGTAAGACGATAGCCGAGAATGTGGAAGACTCCGAAATCTTGAATAAAGAGGTCATCCGCCCGCTGGATAATCCATATAGCCCTGTCGGCGGACTGAGTGTCCTGTACGGCAATCTGGCACCGGACGGCAGTGTGATCAAGGTCGGGGCTGTGGATCCTTCCATCAAGAAATTTCTCGGGGAGGCGATCGTCTTCAATTCACAGGACGAGGCGCAGGAAGGGATCACCAATGGGACTGTGCAGGCCGGCGATGTCGTTGTCATACGCTATGAAGGTCCAAAAGGCGGCCCAGGGATGCCGGAGATGCTTTCCCCTACTTCCGCCATTGCCGGCCGCGGCTTGGCAAAAGAGGTTGCCCTCATCACAGACGGCCGCTTCTCGGGTGCCACTCGAGGTATCTCGGTGGGTCATATCTCCCCCGAAGCTGCCGAGGGCGGGCCGATCGCTTTCGTGGAAAATGGCGATCCTATCCTCATCGACTTGGAAACACGCAGCATTGAATTACTCGTCGATGAAGCTGTCCTTGAAACACGCCGCCAAAATTGGAAACAGCCGGAGCCAAAAATCAAATCTGGCTACCTGGCGAAGTACGCAAAGCTTGTTACATCCGCCAACACTGGCGGTGTGATGAAAATATAACCAACACGAAGACGGGACCATAGTGACGGAGGCATTATATTCACAGAGAGCCGGGGATGCTGGAATCCCGGCAATATAATCCGTCATCTCTCCTCCCTGAGCGCTTAGCTGAAAATATAACAATCAGTAGGCTGAGCCAGGTGTACGGCACCTGTTATCAAAACGGAGCTGATATTGATCGGCTCCATGAGGCAGCTTACCGTAAGGGAGCTGTGAACTTGGGTGGTACCGAGAAAAGCAAAGTCTTTTTTCCCCATTTCTTGCTGAATTGCTTGAATGGAGAAAAAAGGCTTTTTTATATATCAAAAACTACTGGAGGGATAAAACATGAAGGTGAAGGCACAAGCCGTACAGGAAAGAAAGCCTGCAGCCAAAGCTCCCAAAACAGGTGCAGATCTGTTCGTCGAGGCATTGCAGGCGGCTGGAGTCGATACGATTTTTGGCTATCCGGGAGGGGCCGTGCTTCCGATTTATGATGCTTTGTATCGGGCAGAACCACGGTTCCAGCATATCTTGACCCGACATGAACAAGGAGCCATCCACGCTGCCGAAGGTTATGCCCGCGTCTCCGGAAAGCCCGGGGTCGTCATCGCAACATCAGGACCTGGTGCAACGAATCTTATCACCGGAATCGCCGATGCCATGATGGACTCCCTTCCCCTTGTCGTATTCACAGGTCAAGTCGGCAGGAGCGTCATCGGTACCGATGCATTTCAGGAATCGGATGTGATTGGCATCACCACTCCGATCACCAAGCATAATTATCAAGTCCAACGGCAGGAGGATATGCCCCGGATCATCAAGGAAGCATTTTATATCGCCACAACCGGGCGGCCGGGACCTGTTGTGATTGATATCCCGAAAGATATCTCCGGTGAGGCTTATGCCTCTTCTGCTGACGTGGGTGACATCCACCTTCCAGGCTATCAGCCGACAACGAAGCCCAACAGCAACCAAATCACAAAGCTTACCCAAGCGATTGTACACGCAAAACGCCCGGTTCTTTTAACAGGGGCAGGTATCCTGCATGCCAAGGCATCCGAAGAAATCCATGCCTTTGCCAAACGGTTCCAGCTGCCCGTCGCCTCCACCCTGCTTGGCCTCGGTTGCTTTCCGGCCAGCGATGATCAGTTTCTCGGCATGGCAGGGATGCATGGGACATATGCCGCAAACCGCGCCCTGTATGAATGCGACCTGCTGATCAATATCGGTGCCCGATTCGATGACAGGCTTACTGGCAACCTGGAGCATTTTGCCCCGCAGGCAACGATTGCACATATCGATATCGATCCGGCGGAAATAGGCAAAATCATCCCTACGGCCATCCCTGTGGTGGCGGATGCAAAAGCAGCGCTGCAGGCACTTCAAGCAGCAGAAGCCGAAATACCAGACATTCAGTCCTGGCGCGATCATTTGCAGCAATACAAGGAAGAATTCCCGCTTTGGTACAATAACCCGGCGCAGGAACTCATACCGCAATGGGTGATGGAAGCTGTCCACAAGGCAACAAAAGGAAATGCCATCATCACGACGGACGTCGGACAGCACCAAATGTGGGCAGCGCAATATTACGGATTCGATCAGCCAAATCGCTGGGTGACATCCGGCGGACTGGGAACAATGGGATTCGGTTTCCCTGCTGCCATCGGAGCCCAGCTGGCAAGTCCCGACAGTACAGTCATCAGCGTGGTCGGCGATGGCGGATTCCAGATGACGATGCAGGAGCTTTCCGTGCTGCAGGAAAGGAAGCTCCCGGTCAAGGTCTTGATAGTCAATAACCAAAGCCTTGGTATGGTAAGGCAATGGCAGGAATTCTTCTATCAAGAGCGATACTCTGAATCACTGCTTGATATCCAGCCTGATTTTATCAAGCTGGCGGATAGCTACAGCATCAAGGGTATCCGTCTGGAGACACAGGAGCAGCTTATTGCAGCTCTCCCCTCCATGCTTCAATCAGACGAAGCCGTCGTGATCGACTGCCGAGTACTGCGGCAGGAAAATGTATTCCCGATGATAGCACCCGGAAAAGGACTGCATGAAATGATTGGAGTGAGTCGATGAAGCGAATCATTACCGCCACTGTCCAGAATAGAAGCGGCGTACTGAACCGGATAACCGGTCTGATGCAAAAAAGGCAATTCAATATCGATAGTATCTCTGTCGGCAAGACAGAAGTGGAGCAAGTCAGCCGGATGACATTCGTCGTCGAAGTGGAAGACATGCAGAAGCTGGAACAGCTCACAAAGCAGCTTCACAAGCAAATTGACGTCCTGAAGGTAGCCGATATCACCGATAACGCCATTGTCGCCCGGGAGCTGGCACTGGTGAAAGTCGTATGCCCCCCTGCCAGCCGGAATGAGCTCCAAAGCATCATTGCTCCTTTCCGTGCAAGTGTGGTCGATATCAGCAAGGACAGCATGATCATTCAAGTAACAGGCGACACGGATAAGATCGAGGCTTTCCTCGAGCTGGTCCGTCCATATGGTATCAAGGAATTGACAAGAACCGGAGTCACGGCCTTCCTGCGTGGGCATCAGCCGCAAGCTGCGGATGGAAACACGTATTCACTTATAACCAATTAAACATGGAGAGGAATGAATGAACAATGGCAAAAGTCATCTATCACAATGATATTCAAGAAGAGGTTTTGAGAGGAAAGAAAATCGCGGTGATCGGTTATGGTTCCCAAGGTCATGCCCATGCACAGAATTTGAAGGAAAGCGGATTCGATGTGGTGGTCGGCGTTCGTCAAGGTAAATCCTGGAATCAGGCAGCCGAGGATGGACATGATGTGCGATCTGCATCGGAGGCAGCTCAAGCCGCGGATATCATCATGATGCTTGTACCGGATGAACTTCAGCCCGCCATCTATAAGGAAAGCATCGAGCAAAACCTGGAGAGCGGGAATGCCCTGGTATTTGCCCATGGCTTCAACGTTCATTTCAATCAAATCACACCTCCATCGGATGTGGATGTATTCCTGGTCGCTCCAAAAGGACCGGGCCATCTTGTTCGCCGTACTTACACGGAAGGAGCCGGTGTACCTGCCCTATACGGTATCTACCAAGACGTGACCGGGACAGCGAAAGAAACAGCACTTGCTTATGCGAAAGGCATCGGAGCAGGCCGTGCCGGCATCTTGGAGACGACATTCCAGGAAGAAACCGAAACAGATTTGTTCGGGGAGCAGGCTGTCCTTTGCGGCGGGCTTACCAGTCTTGTCAAAGCGGGCTTTGAAACATTGACAGAGGCCGGCTATCAGCCGGAGGTTGCTTACTTCGAATGCCTGCATGAATTGAAACTGATCGTCGACCTCATGTATGAGGACGGTTTGGAGGGCATGCGCTACAGCATCTCTGATACAGCACAGTGGGGTGACTTCGTTTCGGGACCGCGAGTTGTCAATGATGAAACGAAAGCCCGTATGAAAGAAGTATTGGAAGATATCCAAGACGGGACATTCGCCAAAGGCTGGATCTTGGAAAACCAAGCCAACCGCCCGCAATTCAACGCAATCAATGCGAAGGAAACAAACCATCAGATCGAAACAATCGGCCGTGAGCTCCGTGAATTGATGCCATTCGTCAAACAAGGAAAGAAAAAACAATCCGCTGAGGAAGTGATTGTCCATGGCTCAAATAAAATTTTTTGATACAACGCTTCGGGATGGTGAACAGACTCCAGGAGTCAACCTGAACAAACTGGAAAAGCTTGAGATCGCCCGTCAGCTGGAACGCCTCGGAATGGATGTATTGGAAGCGGGCTTCCCCGCTTCCTCCGAGGGCGATTTCCTCGCTGTCCAGGAAATTGCCCGGACAATCAAGACGACAGCTGTCACGGCATTGGCACGGGCAAAGAAAAGCGATATCGATATCGCCTGGGAAGCATTGAAGGATGCGGAGCAGCCACGACTCCATGTATTTTTGGCCACCTCCCCTATCCATATGGAATACAAGCTGAAAAAAACACCGGAGGAAGTACTGCAGACGGCTGTCGACATGGTCACTTATGCCAAGAAACGATTTCCGATCGTCCAATTTTCAGCAGAGGATGCCTCCAGATCGGAGCTGCCTTTTTTGGCACGAGTCACAGAGGCCGTCATCGATGCTGGTGCCACAGTCGTGAATCTGCCTGACACTGTAGGTTATGCTGCCCCGGCCGAGTATGGGAAAATGTTTGCTTATATGAAGGAACACGTTCGAAATATAGAAAAAGCAGATCTGTCCGCACATTGCCATGATGATTTGGGAATGGCAGTCGCCAACAGCATAGCCGCAATCGAAAGCGGTGCGACTCAAATCGAAGGCACGGTAAACGGTATCGGCGAACGTGCCGGCAATGCCGCACTTGAAGAGATAGCGGTTGCCCTTCATATCCGGAAAGATGCATATCAGCACTCCTCCCGCCTCGTCCTGCATGAAATCAAACGAACGAGCAGCTTGATCAGCAAATTGACGGGGATGACAGTGCCAGGCAATAAAGCAATTGTCGGAGACCATGCATTCGCCCATGAATCCGGCATCCATCAAGACGGGATGCTGAAGCATGCCAAAACGTATGAAATCATTACGCCCGCACTTGTAGGGATGAATGCTACCAATCTGGTACTCGGTAAACATTCCGGACGGCATGCGTTCAATACGAGAGTCGCAGAAATTGGATTCATGCTTGATGAGACACAGCTGCAGGAAGCTTTTGACCGCTTCAAGCGTCTGACAGATAAAAAGAAAGAAGTAACGGATGAGGACCTTTTCACCATCGCACTGGACATCCAGACAAAGCATGACCCTGTGAAGATATATGAAGTGAAAGCCCTTCAAGTGACGATGGGACCGCAAAATTTGCCGACAGCCACCATTGCCTTGCAGACACCTGAGCAAGGGATCAAGGAGACTGCACGCACGGGGCATGGAACCGTGGAAGCTATTTACAATACATTGGCAGCCTTGATCGATGAAGAAGTGACATTGATGGACTACCGTATCCATTCAGTCGGCAAAGGAGAAGATGCGCTTGCCGAAGTCCATGTTCAATTGCAAGTCGACGGCGAAGACTATACCGGCCGCGGCACGGCAAATGATGTCTTGAAAGCTTCCAGCCATGCCTTTGTCAACGGTGTCAACCGCGCTTTGCGTGCTGCAACGCTGAGAAAAGTGCAAGCTTTAATCTAATCTGACCTGGAGAGTGCTGATCATGCAAAAGAAAATCGTACTGCTACCGGGAGATGGCATCGGGCCTTCTGTGACAGAGGCAGCTGCTTCTGTCCTGCTGCGGGTTGCCGACATTTTCTCCCACACTTTTACTTTCGATGAAAAAAATATCGGCGGCGCTGCCATTGATTCATGCGGGGAACCGCTGCCTGCAGATACACTCCAGGCTTGTCAAGGAGCGGATGCCATTTTACTCGGAGCCGTGGGAGGACCCAAATGGGACCGGCATCCTCCTCATCTGCGGCCGGAAAAAGGACTGCTGCAGCTGCGCAAGGGCTTAGGCCTCTTTGCAAACCTGCGTCCTGTCAAAACCTTCCCCTCTCTGCTTGCCAGCTCTCCGCTCAAGCAGGAAATCGTCGCAGGAAGCGATTTATTGATTGTAAGGGAACTGACAGGCGGGCTATATTTCGGGACCCCGAGCGAACGCCGCAACGAAGGGCAGACGGTTGTCGACACCCTTCATTATGAAAGGTATGAGATGGAGCGGATAGTCGAAACCGGTTTCCAAAGTGCCATGCTTCGGAATAAACGTCTCGCTTCCGTCGACAAGGCGAATGTACTGGAATCCAGCAAGCTATGGCGGGAAATCGTCGATGAAAAGAGCAAGGATTATCCCGAAGTGACCGTGGAGCATATGCTTGTTGACTCAACTGCCATGAAACTCATTACCAATCCAACCTACTTTGATGTCATCGTCACCGAAAACCTTTTCGGCGATATCCTGAGCGATGAAGCATCCGTACTCACTGGATCACTCGGCCTCCTCCCTTCAGCCAGCTTACGGGAGGATACACTTGGCCTTTACGAGCCAGTCCATGGCTCCGCTCCGGATATAGCCGGTAAGGATATTGCCAATCCGCTTGGCACCATCCTCTCGGCAGCGATGCTCCTTCGCTACTCCTTCGGCATGGAAAAAGAAGCAAAGGCCGTGGAGAAAGCTGTGGATGAAGTGCTCGAAAGCGGATACGGAACCCAGGATATGCAAGGGAATCCGGAAACAATCGTCGGTACAGAAAAAATGACCTCCCTTGTCATCGATCAGCTGATGACAGCAAAAGTAAGTTCGTAAGGAAAGGACTTGAGAACAATGGAGAAACCGAAGACGATCATCGAAAAGATATGGGAAAAACACACCGTTGTACAGGAGCCTGATAAGCCGGACCTCATGTATATCGACTTGCATCTTGTGCATGAAGTGACCTCCCCCCAAGCCTTTGAGGGGCTGCGCCTGGCAGGCCGGAAAGTGCGGCAGCCGGAGCGGACATTTGCAACTGTCGATCATAACGTACCGACGATACATAGGTCGGTGATCCGGGATGAGGTTGCGCGTAAACAGATGGAAACACTAAGGTCCAATTGTGCTGAGTTCGGCATCCGTCTAGCCGATATCGACCATCCGGATCAAGGTATCGTGCATGTCATCGGCCCGCAGCTCGGACTTACACAGCCTGGCAAAACAATCGTCTGCGGCGACAGCCACACCTCCACCCACGGAGCCTTCGGTGCCTTGGCCTTTGGCATCGGTACAAGTGAAGTGGAGCATGTCCTTGCGACCCAGACACTTTGGCAAAATAAACCGAAGACGCTGAATGTGCACATCGAAGGCACCCTTGGAACCGGCGTGACAGCCAAGGATCTGATTTTGGCTATCATCGGTAAATTCGGCGTCAAATTCGGCACCGGCTATGTACTCGAATACACCGGTGAAGCCATTCGGAACCTGTCGATGGAGGAACGGATGACAATCTGCAATATGTCGATTGAAGCAGGGGCGCGAGCCGGCTTGATAAGTCCGGATGAAACGACATTCGAATACCTTCGCGGCAGGAGATACGCCCCGGAGGGCCCTGCTTTCGAAGCAGCCGTTTCCGAATGGCGGCAGCTTGCCACCGATGAAGGTGCAGTCTATGACCATACGGTGCATTTGGATGCATCAGAAATCGAACCGCAGGTGACTTGGGGGACGAACCCAGGTATGTGTCTGCCGATATCGGCAAATGTGCCGGACCCGGCACTCATCGAGGATGAGGACGAACGGGCAGCTGTCGAGCAAGCACTGGCATATATGGGATTGGAGCCGAACCAGCAGCTGACTTCCATCGAAATCCAGCATGTTTTCATCGGCTCCTGTACAAATTCACGCATCACGGATCTGCGCAAGGCAGCAAGTGTCATCCGGGGAAGAAAGGTTCACCCTGCAGTCCGCGCCATGGTCGTTCCAGGTTCCTTCACTGTCAAGATGCAGGCGGAGCAGGAAGGGCTGGATAAGGTTTTCAAGGACGCAGGCTTCGAATGGCGGGATGCAGGCTGCAGTATGTGCCTGGCAATGAATGATGATGTCGTGCCGGCAGGCGAGCGCTGCGCTTCGACTTCGAACCGGAATTTCGAGGGGCGGCAAGGTACCGGTGCCCGCACCCATTTGGCCAGCCCGGAAATGGCGGCAGCGGCAGCTATCGAAGGAAGATTTGTCGATGTCCGGCAAATTGCGGCACCAACTGTCTAAGGAGGGATGGAAAATGGAACCGATCCATACACATAATGGACTTGTCTACCCGCTTCCAAAGCGCAATGTCGACACGGACCAAATCATACCGAAGCAATTCCTGAAACGGATAGAGAGATCTGGTTTCGGACAATTTCTTTTCTATAATTGGCGATTTGATGAGAAAGGCCAGCCACGGCAGGACTTTACATTGAATCATCCGAAATACAAAGGAGCGTCCGTTTTGATTGCCGGTGATAATTTCGGCTGCGGATCTTCCCGCGAACATGCTCCTTGGGCGCTATTGGATTATGGTTTTAAAGTGATCATCGCACCTAGCTTTGCAGATATCTTTTATAATAATACGACCAAGAATGGCATACTGGCCATCAAACTATCCGAGGAAAAAGTAAACTACCTGCTCAAACAGGCAGAACAGGATAAATTTATCCTCACGATAGATTTAGAAAAACAGAAAGTCTATGATGGGCTGGGGTTCCAGGCAGTCTTTGACATTCCTGCATATAATAAGCATATGCTATTGAATGGACTGGACGAGATCGGCATCACCTTGACCTATGCCGATCAGATAGCACAATTTGAACAGACACATAATTGAAGGAGCGTGAAGGCTTTGGGGATTGCTTAAGTCAGAAAAAAATACAAGCAGCTGCAGACTTTTTGAAGGATTTGGTACATCATACACCGATCAGGACCTCCACGACGCTTGACAGGCTCTTGGACAGGAACATTTATATGAAGATGGAGAACGAACAGAAATCAGGCGCATTCAAAGTTCGAGGTGCCTGCTTCAAGATCGGCAGTATGAAGGAAAATGACGCTAAACGAGGTGTCATCGCGGCTTCTGCAGGCAACCATGCGCAAGGCGTTGCTTTAGCAGCTGCAAAACGCGGCATCACAGCTAAAATCTATATGCCGATCCATACACCGAAGCCGAAGGTGGAAGCAACAAGGAACTATGGTGCAAAAGTCGAGCTGGCAGGCGAAACCTTCCA
Source organism: Terribacillus sp. FSL K6-0262 (assembly GCF_037977385.1). Classification (NCBI taxonomy): domain Bacteria; kingdom Bacillati; phylum Bacillota; class Bacilli; order Caryophanales; family Bacillaceae; genus Terribacillus; species Terribacillus sp. FSL K6-0262. The sequence goes on from NZ_CP150277.1 coordinate 383,781, forward strand.
GGAAGCGCTACTCGCCGCCCAAAAAGAGCAGGAGCAAACAGGAGCCACCTTCATCCATCCTTTCGATGATGTGGATATCATCGCCGGACAGGGTACAATCGCAGTGGAAATGCTGGCAGATCAGCCAAATCTCGACTGCATCATCGTTCCGATCGGAGGCGGCGGGCTCATCAGCGGTATCGCTTTTGCCGCCAAGCAAATCAAGCCTTCCATCCGGATAATCGGTGTGCAGACGGAGGCAGCCTGTGCAACTTATCATGCATTCCACAAACATCTGATACCATCCTTAACTTGCACGACCATCGCGGAGGGCATTGCCGTCAAGGAGCCGGGCAAGGTAACGATGCCATTGATCCAACAATATGTGGATGATGTCGTCACTGTTTCGGAGCATGATATCGCAGCTGCCATCCTGCAGCTGCTCGAGCGGCACAAAACACTTGCAGAAGGAGCCGGCGCTGCTGCCTTTGCAGCCTTGATGCGCCATCATCAGCGTATACAGTCCAAGCATTGCGGTATCGTCATCAGCGGTGGGAACTTCGATCTTCAAAAGCTGTCTGGGCTGCATGAACTCACAATGCATCTCCCCGCCAACAGCATGGCATAAAAAAAGAAAGAGCAGGAAGCATGATGCCTCCTGCTCTATTTTTCTTTTTCCGGCTTCAGTCTGCCAGCTTGCTTCAGCTGTTCGCGAAGCAAATATTCAATCTGAGCATTCACACTGCGAAAGTCATCGTCTGCCCATTTCTGTACCATATCATAGATTTCCTGGTTGATACGCAACGGAAAACTCTTTTTCTTCGCCATAACACCCCTGCTTTAATACAGTGATCCATTGTTTACGACGGGCTGTGTCCCGCGGTCGGAAACAATGGCCACCATCAAATTGTTCACCATCTGCGCCTTACGCTCCGGATCCAGCTCCAGTTCACCATCATTCAAAGCTTCAACAGCATCCATCGACATACCGACCGCCCCTTGGACAATCATCTTACGGGCTGCGATAATCGCAGCAGCCTGCTGGCGCTGCAGCATTGCCTGGGCAATTTCGGTTGAATATGCCAAATGAGTGAATCGTGCTTCCATCACTTCCACTCCCGCTTCATTCAGGCGTGCTTCCAGTTCCGCTTGCAGCTTACCAGTGATTTCATCCCCATTCTCGCGCAGGGAGATGCCCGTTCCAGTGAAATTATCGTAGGGATAGTTGGAAGCGATATGCCGGACGGCAGTCTCGCTTTGGATAGCAACGAATTCTTCGTAATCATCCACGTTGAATGCCGCTTTCGCTGTATCAATTACACGATACACAATCACTGCAGCGATTTCAATCGGATTACCTTCTACGTCATTCACTTTAAGTGTCTTGGAATTGAAATTGCGGATACGCAATGTGATCCGCTGTCTGGTTGTAAGAGGAATAGTCAGGAACAAACCATTGGCTCGGATTGTACCGACATACTTCCCGAAGAATGTCACGACGTAGGCTTGATTAGGGGGTACAATGACGACGCCGGTTACCAGCAGTACGGCAACCATGAACAACAGGATAGCCGGGATGATCGCCTGCTGCACCAAACTGAATACACCTGCACCAGCACATATGAGGATGATCAATACACCCAGGAACCCATTCAAGGCAGCTGCTTGTTTTTCTTTCATACATGTCACTCCTACATTTTTATATTAAAGTGATATCACTTTAATATTATTATATATTCTGACAACAGACTTTGCAACACGCAGACAAGCTTATATACTGAAAATAAAAAAGAACGGGGTTTTTACATGTTCTATCACGCTTTCAGACCTTTTCGCCTGCTGCACCGCTATCTTGTCGATAAAACATATCCTCAAGGAGCTTCCATTGCCGAAAGATACCGCGTCATCCGCAAACTCGGCTCCGGCAGCTATGGAACGACTTATCTTTGCGAAGATATCGTGCAGCAGCAAACATGTACCGTGAAACAGCTTCGCCGCAGCCGACAGAAACGAAAGAAATACTTCCGCATGTTCCAGCAGGAATACGAATTGCTAAAAGAATTGGATCACCCTTCCATTCCAGCCTCTTCCTCCTTTTTCCACACGGATGACGGCTACTTTTTCGTCATGGATTTCGTTGCTGGCGAGAATCTGGAACAGCACATATTCGATACAAAAAAACAATACCGTGAAAAAGAGGCACTTGAGCTGACCATCGATATAGCAAACATTGCTGCCTATTTGCATGATCGCCGCATTTACCACGGTGACATCCGTATCCCGAATGTCATGCTGGCACATGGACATGCCTCGCTGATCGACTTTGGGCTGGCCAGACAGTTCTGCGGCCCAAGGACCCCGGCTGAACAAAATCGTCTGGAGCAGGATCTGTTCGATTTAGGGGATATTCTGCTTTATCTTCTATACACAACCTTTGAGAAAACCAATCAAAAAGCCCTTCCATGGACGGAAGAGCTTACTTTATCAAATGCATGCAGACATGTTCTTGAAAGGTTACTGGGCATCCGGGAACCATTTCGTTCCACCTCGGAAGCAATCGATGCGCTGGAAAAAGCAAAAGAAGCAGCAGATTAACTGCTGCTTCCGTATCCCCGGCGCTTGTAACGGCTGCTGCCGCCATAGCGATTACGGCCATATCCACTGCTGCCGCTCGAGCCATAATGCCTTCTGCCGCGATGGCCGCTGGAATCATAACGGCGGCCTCGATAGCCGCTGGAGTCATATCTTCTGCCACGGCGATGGCTGCTGCCGCCGGATTCTGTTATTTTACGGATGAATTTTTTGAACATAGATTTACCTCCCTGAAAGGAACTAGTCCATTTACGAAAATCATATCATGTTCGTTGCAGAAAGTATGTTTCTTTACAAAGTCTTAATAATTTGTCAGAGAAATGAAATGAGCTTCTCCAGCTTTGCTTCGAAATCCTCCATCCGGATAAATCTGCCTTCCCTGATCTGTTCCTTCCCCTCGTCGAATACCAAAATAGTCGGGGCGCCGAATGCCAGGAATCTGCCTGTCACTTCCTGCACCTCGCCAGCATCGATATATCCAAGCTGTACATTTGGATACTTTTGCAGCATTTCCTCCATACGAGGCAGCAATGCTTCACAAACACTGCACCCCGGCGAGGAGATGAACAAGACTGCAAGTCCATTGCCATTGATGAATTCTTCTGCGGCCTCGATGCTTTGCAGCTTCACTCGTATCACCTGCTTCTTTTTGGTTCTTTTCTCCATCATATAGAATGATACCCCAGTTGGCGAATGATATGGTATAGTAGGATTCGGGGATATCCAAACATATTTTGACAAAATTCCAGATTAGCAGATTAAAGGAGAAACACATACATGCCAAATGATGAAAGACAGGAGATGCGCCGCTCACGGAAAAAGCGGAAGAAATCCCGCAAGAAGCGCATCATCCGCAATATATTTCTGATTGTTTTACTTTTGATTCTCATTCCGGCAGCATATGCTGGTTATCTTTATGTAAAAGCCGGGAATTTGGCCGATGATTCCTTCGTGGACGATGGCCGGGAAAAATCCACGCTGCGTGACAGTGCAGTAGATCCTGCAAAAGATAGCGTCAGTGTCCTCTTCATCGGATCCGATTCCAGTGCCAAACGGGAACAGGATAATATCGGCAAACGATCCGATACGATGATTCTTGCCACTTTCAATAAAGATGATAAAAGCATCAAGATGCTGAGCATCCCGCGTGACACGTACACCTATGTACCTTATTTGGAACGCAATACAAAAATCAACGGTTCATACAATGGCGGCCCTACTGCCACTGCCGAAGCAGTGGAAGAACTCCTTCAAGTGCCGGTTGATTATTATATCGATGTGAATTTCGAGGCTTTCATCAGCGTAGTCGAAGCTTTGGGCGGTATCACAGTCGATGTGCCATATGAATTGAAGGAAATGAACTCCAAGGATGAAAAAGGCGCCATCCACTTACAGCCCGGTGTCCAGACATTGAACGGGGAAGAAGCCCTGGCCCTGGCCCGGACAAGAAAACAGGATAGTGACTTTGCCCGCAATGATCGTCAGCAGCAGATCATCGAAGCGATGATGGATAAAGCGACGGATATGAGCTCTGTCCTTAAATATTCAAGCCTTCTCGACGCTGTCGGCAATAACATGACGACGAATATGACATTCGATGAGATGAAGAGTTTCATTTCCTATGGCGTAAACAATGATTTGACGATCGAAAGCCTGAAATTGGAAGGGCAAGGCGGCAACGGAATCGTCCCCGGCTATAATGCCTATGCTTTCCTTCCCGATCCAACGTCATTGGCCAATGCCACACAGGAATTGCGTGACCAGCTGGAGCTCCCTGCCCTCGATGCTTCAAGCTCAACTACGACAACCTCACCTTGACAAGGTGAGGTTTTTTCATACCTCCTTTGGTACGATGACATTTATTTCCCCCGGCAAGACTTCGGCTGTAAAAGGCAGCGGCTCCCCTTCATCTCCATCGATATTGACGACAAGCTCTGTATCGGAAGCGACGCTGATGTTACTTAATTGAAAATAAGCCACTTGCTCATTGGATGCCAGATTCCCTTTAATGATGTCAGGTATCAGCTTGACCGCCTTCGGAATGGATAACTCCTCCAGAATGAAGACATGGAATAGATGGTCATCCACTTCCGCCAGATCCGCAAACTTCTCGAGACCTGCGACGGAATTAGTCAGCGCAACCAGCAGCATATAAGCTTTGCCGCCATAGACTTCTTTTTCATCAGAATGGATTCGAATACCAAAAGGAGTTTTATCACGGAACGCCTTGGCCCCCTCCATCAAATACGCAAAATGACCATACTTGCTTTTCTCTTCTGGTGTGACATCATACACAGCTTCCGCAATCACCCCCACAGCAAGTACGTTCATAAAATATCTATTTCCCAATTTGCCAACATCGACTGCTTTCGTATGATACTCCTCCAGTAAAGCCAGTGCCTGTTCAGGCTTACGAGGAATGTTCAAGGCACGGGCAAAATCATTCACAGTGCCAAGCGGAACAAAAGCAAAGTCGGGCTTTTGACTTTTTTCAGCCAAGCCATTGATGCATTCATTGATTGTCCCATCACCGCCCATTGCCAGCAGTGTCTGATATGTACCATCACAAGCAGCTGCAGCGAATTCGGTCGCATCTCCTTCTTTTTCCGTGTACTTTATCACCACTTGCTCATGCCGCTTTCCAAGTAACGCCACTGCTTGTTCCTCGTACTGCATTGCCTTTTCCTTCCCCGAGGAAGGATTGATGATGAGCATCGCCCGCACAGTTTCCGCCTCTTTCCTTTTTTCTTTTTTATACCCAAGACCGGAACGAACGAAACCAAAATATATTTGACGTCAATCTAATTAGATAGTAATTGAACCAAAAAGGAGATGAAAAGATGCAGCTCGATAAATTAGTCCGATTCCATAAAGCTGTAGGTGATGCCACACGAATGCGAATCATTGCCTTATTGAAGCGAGGCCCGCTTCATGGGCAGGCAATCGCACATAAGCCTGGCTTAAAAACCCCCACTATAACGCAGCACATGACAAAGCTGCGGGAGGATGGCATTGTCTTTCAGCACAGGGATGGCAATACTATCTATTTTCACTTGGACGAACAGCGTCTGGAAAAACTTGCAGCCAGCATCCTCCATCTCGGGAAGGAAAGAATCCATCCAAGCTACCAGATCAATACAGAAGAAAAGCTGGAGCCAGTCAAAAACTTTTTCATCTCGGACGGTAAGCTGACACAATTGCCAGCATAGCAGAAAAAAGAGCAGTGGTCCTGGCTTATATGATCCAGCACCTTAAAAGACATCATATCTATGAAGAGCAAGAACTGCATGCTTACATCCAGCAATATCATGATGATCATGCAACCATCCGCCGTGAATGAATCATGCATCATTTCTTATAGCGCGACGGCATTAAGTATCAGCTCAATCTGGAAGAAATGTGGCCAGCCTCTTTTTAAAGCAGCTTCTTTTCCAGCATCAATTAGATATATTTCAAGTTTTCAGGAATAATGCCGCCGTAAAAACCATCAATACAATCAGGATGATTCCTGTCACTTTCCAGCTCAAGCCGCCGACCAAATCAGCGAGATTGCCATTTTCATTCTTATTGAATGCATCGCTCACATTGCCAGCTGGATTCTGTTTCACTTCTTCTTGCCTCAATCTTTCTCTCCATATTTCCGGAGTTTCTGTTTCTTTACTCATACCAGCACCCCTTTTCTTTGAACAAAGCCAGCTTTCGTGATGAAAGCTGGCTTCTATCATTCAATCCAATCCCTCAATGGATATTTGTTCGATTGTGGCTGCTTTTGCCCCGTCTTGCACCGCAGCTTCAAAGCTTACTTTGTCGCCTTCCTTCAGGAAGATTGCGTACGGTGCATCGGTTGAGTTGATACTGTAGATGACATCCTGATCTTTCAGCAGGAACTGGACCGTTTTCGCCCCGGCATCATTTCCGGAAATATAAATTCGATTCACTACCCCGCTCACTTGCTGCATCGGTGCATCCCCAGTCGATTCGGCAGTACTTATATCTGCTGCGAGCTGCAGCCGATACGCTTCCAATGTGCTTTTTGCATCATCGCCGAAGACGACATAGTCGGAATCATTCGCGCGCACATACGCATACTGCTTGAAGATCCCATTGGAATCGAGCACACTGATCACCCAGGTCGGATTGCCATCGATATTGTACAGAACAGGCATCTTCCCTTCCCATTTCTTTTCGGGATATTCTTTTTCGACGACTTCGACAGCTCCCGAAGAGTCCATGATGCCATTGTTCTTCTCCCCGCCGTAGAATGTCACTTCCCCGGTACGGCCATCGACCATCGAATAACCAAGCGCAGAGTCGATATTCTCCTTCGGTGATTTGAAGTCAGTGAAGTACTGGATACTGCCGTCCTCGGCAAAAACAGCTGTGACACCGTGCTCCGTGCCATTATCATTCGGTATTTTCACACCTGCTTTCCCGAAATGACGATTCCAGAATCCGCCGCTGTACTCTCCGTAATATGTGTTCAGCTTGCTTGCCATTTCTGGTGAAATCGTGTTCTCGATGAAATCAGGAGCCTGGTCGGCGTCATATATATCAGACTCTCCATTATACGGATTGACCACGACGACCTGGATATCGTCACCATTCGCCTTTCGAGTGAATAATTTCGGCTGGTAAACAGTCTGGACGTACCATGCCTTTCCTTCTTCATCGACCTCCAGCCGTGCCTCTCCTTCCTGGATATAGGCAGGATAACGAGAATAGATGATACGCTTCAGATCCTTATGAAAATAGGCCGACGGCACATAGGATAATTCATCTTCGACAAACTCTGGCTGCGCGCCGAGATCGGTCGCATCAATGACAAAGTACCCCGTTGTTTCCCCGCCTTTCAGCCATTTAAAGAACCCATCGAATTCAACTGGAGCGATATATTCATTCGTTCCGCCCACCGTCTGCGTCTGAAGGCTGCCGAGATGATAAAGCTGGGTATCCGGCACGACACTCATTTTCTTATTCATCTTGTTCCGGACCGAGCTGGGCGCAATTGCGATGGGTGTCTTGTCCTCATCCAGCGGCTTGGCTTCTTCCTCACTCGATTTGACGACATGATCATATGTCGACTGATACACAGCAAAATTGGCAATCACACAAACGACCGCCCCGATAACAAGCAACGCTAATAGTACGCCCGCAAGCGAAATGCCTGCATTCCTCTTTTTCTTTTCGGCTTGTTTGCCGGCCAGGAGCCCAAACGCAGCGAAAAATATACCGATTGCGTTCAGCCATAGGATATTTTGAATGATGAATGCTGGTAAAACGAAATAGATAGTGATGAGCAGTACAAGGTAAGCTGCAATGCCTGCAGCTAAGTATTGCTTAAGCTTTGCCCTTCCCCCTCCAGCTGCCAAATCCGCTAAAGCGATCAGGATAAAGCCCGTAAGACTGGCTAATGCAATAAGAAAAATCATCCTGTTCCTCCTTTTGAAGTCATACCGCTTATACGGTATAGAAGACAGAAATGTTTCACATATATCAAATAATGTATTCGTAAAATGGCTGAAGCATAATAAGTCAAATGAAAGCAGGGAAGTTCTTACGTCCTTGCCGGCTGAATCGAATTTTATATGGACGAGGACAAAACGCCACTCTGTTCATCGCTCTCAAATGTGATATATTGATTTTATGAAAAGTATAAATCAAATCCCTCGCATATCTTTACGTGATCAAGTGTATCAGCAATTAAGAAACGCAATCATCAATTTGGAACTGGAGCCTGGTGAGCGCGTGAATGACAAGCTATTGGCAGAAGAATTCGGTGTCAGCAGAACCCCTGTCAGAGAAGCATTCAAACGATTGGAGGATGAAGGTTTAATCATTTCTTCCCCTGGTTCTGAAACAAAGGTCAGCCTGGTAGACAAACGGCAAGCCAAGGATGCTTTCACCGTCGTGGCCTCCCTCCACGAGCTGGCAGCCCGCCTGGCAGTTCCCCATTTGACGGAGGAACATGCTGTACATATGCGGAAAATAAATGCCGATTTTGAATCTGCCATTAAAGAAGAAAAGCGATTGGAGGCGATCCAGCTGGACGATCGATTCCATGAAGTGATTCTCAGAGCATCCCGTAATCCAGAGATTATGGTAGCGCTGGAGCGGCTGATGCCTAAGATCAGGCGGCTGGAACTTTTGAAGTTCAATGCATTCGATGGCATGAATTCGGTAAAACAGCATCATGCTATCATCCAGTCGATCGAAAAGGATAAAAGCGATCTTCCAGGATTACTGAAACAAAACTGGCTGAGTTTATCCAGTCAGCTTACCAGCGACACCTCCAGTTAAAGCTGCTTTCTTCAAAGCAGCTTTTTTGCATTTAATTGGTAATTTTTCTTACAAACTAATAGTACGGCAGCTTATTCCATGCTATGATGACACAAAACCACCAAATTGATATATTGGTTTTAGGTTTTAAAGAAAGGGGTTATTTCATGGTTACGATCAGTGAACAGGTTCAGCAGCATGAGGTACATGATCCATCCGTTCTGCAAAGGGCACGTGATATACTCAACAATTGCGCCTCTCCCCGTCTCATGCAGCAGGAAGTCATCCATGCAGTACAGCGAAATGCCATCTGGCGCGGAGAGGAATGTCTTAACCTTCTTGCTCCCGAGGCACCGACAAGCCCCACAGTCAGAAACCTTCTGGCATCAGAAGCTGGCACCCGAGCTGCTGAGGGCCATATCGGCCCCACCCAGCGCTGGTTTGCCGGAACCACTCATATCGACGAAATTGAATCGCTCTGTGTGGAATTGCTGAAAAAAGTTTTCAAATCAAATTATGCAGATCACCGACTTGTCGCAAGTATGCTTGGCAACCTGACAGTTTACACAGCATTGACCAAGCCTGGTGATGACATCATGACGATCCCGCAGCCAACAGGCGGTCACTCCAGCAATCGTAACGACGGTCCTGCGGGTATACGCGGCTTGAATATTCATGATGTTCCGATGGATCCCGCAGAATTGACAGTTGATTTGGATGCTTTCAAAGCAAAAGCACGTGAAATCAAACCCAAACTCGTGGCACTCGGAGCATCCATGACATTATTTCCCTTCCCTTTGAAAGAAATGTCCGCCATCGTGGCAGAATGGGGCGGAAAAATATTCTTTGATGGTGCGCATCAGCTCGGCCTGATCGGCGGCGGACAATTCCAGGATCCACTTCGGGAAGGTGCTGTGATCATGACTGGCTCTGCCGGTAAAACATTCAGCGGACCGCAAAGCGGCATCATCGTATGGAATGATCCAGAAATCAATAAATCGGTAACAGATGCCATCTTCCCGGCTTTGGCTGCAACACATCAAGTGAATCGAGTGGCTGCATTAGCCGCAGCGGCAGCAGAATTCCTTGCTTTTGGCGAAGAATATATGGCACAAATTGTCAAAAATGCACAAGCCTTGGGGACTGCCCTCCAGGAACGAGGGCTGACGATGCTCGGAGCCCATAAAGGCTTCACCCGCACACATCAGGTCATTGCCGATGTCCGTGCTTTTGGAAACGGACTGGACATCGCCAAAAAACTCGGACAAGCGAATATCATTACAAATAAAAACCTCATTCCGACTGACCGGCCTGAGGATTGGGATTATCCAAGCGGTTTGCGCATCGGGACGACTGAAGTGACCAGATTAGGGATGAAAGAAAAAGATATGGACACAATCGCAGATTTCATTTTAGCTGTATTGGAGGATAAAAAAACACCGGAAAAAATCCGGAAAGAGGTCATTGAATTCCGTAAACCATACCAGAAAATCCATTATTGCTTTGATTGATGGCTGCATGATAAAAGGACCCTATGGTGAACATGACTGTTCACCATAGGGTCCTTCTTTCGCTTTATTGAATCGAGCCCTTCATATTCTCGTACATACCAGCGACAGCTTCATCGATTTCTTCCCTGGTCATTTTCCTGGCTTTTTCGGATCGGGCGTAGCCCATTTCCAAGCTGCCTGCTTCCATTTGTTCAAATATCGCATCGGCAAACTCATCCACCGGGGTTCCGAATGTGTGCAGCCCTGCGCCGCCCAGATCCGTATTCACTGCTGGAGGCGCCACCTCGATTACTTGGACAGAAGTGTCGGAGAGCTGGTGTCTGATGCTGACCGTAAAGGAGTGCATTGCTGCTTTGGTAGCCGAATAAATCGGTGCGATCGCCATTGGCGTAAATCCTAAGCCGGAAGTGACATTAATGATAGCTGCAGCATCTTTCTTTGCGAAATATGGCGCAAACAGCATGGCAAGATGCATCGGCGCCTCGATATTCGCTGTTATTTCTTGATTGAAATAACTCCAGTTATCCTTCGCATCGGCTGTCAGAATATTATAGCGCTGCTGGATTCCCGCATTATTTACAAGTACATTCACCTCTGGATGGTTTTCTGTCACCCAATCGAACAGCTCGATGCGATCTGTTTCCGATGAAACATCCGCCACGCGTGTGATAAGATCCGGATACTTTTCCTTTGCTTCCTGGAGTTTTGCTTCCCGGCGTCCGCAAACGATCACCTTGCTGCCAGCTTTGATGAACCTTTCCGCAAAAGCAAAACCGATCCCGGAGGCTCCGCCCGTGATCAATACTGTATTTCCTGACAAATTCATATCCGTCCCTCTTTCCCATATATCCTTGATAAGCCTATTTATTTTATCCTAGATACAATTCAGTCATCAAATAATCCGTCTTACAGTAAATCTTAGTCGGCAAATATCTTGTCAAAACAGAAATACAACTGATTATTCACCGGCTTGGATTCGAATATAATCTTCCCAACTTTTACATAGCCTTTTTTCTCGTAAAAACCCAATGCATTTCGGTTCTTGGAAAAGGTGTCCAAGCGAATACCGGCATACCCTTGTTTCAATGCCGTTTCCTCGGCGAATTGCAGTATTTTTCCTCCATATCCTTTCCCTTGTGCCTCAGGATGTATACAAAAAGTGTGGAGAATTAAATTGCTGCCTTTTTTGCTGCGCCAATCCACTCTCTCCCATTCCGGGGATTCCCATTCATTCAATACAACCGCTCCCAGGACTCGTTCCTCTCTTTTCAGTACATATAATTCCTTGGCTTCAATTTTTTCTTTAAAGTAAGTCAGGTTGGGATAGTTTTCATCCCATTGAAATATCCCGCTTTTTTGGAGTTCCGCATTGCTTTCATCAAATAATGTTTGTATGGAATGCAAATCCATTGATGTAGCTGACTCAATGGATGCCTTATTCGCTTTGTTCACGTTTGCCCACCTTCTTCTCAGCAGCCATTTACATAGCCGGAAAGGATATTCTTTGTTGGAAAGCTGTCTTCTGATGTTTAGTATGACACCGCACTGCTAAATAATGTCGATATGATGAAAAAGAGGATCTCAGCCAAGCTGCAAGAAGATCTTTTCGTGCATTAGAAAATGATTGGCCGCACTGCTTCAGGATGCAGTTCATACACATTGTTTTCCCTCCGCATGAACCGATGCACGATCCATTCCCTCCTCATGGTGGCATAATCATCATGAAACTGCCTTCCAGAGCTTCTTGGATGGCTGTCTTATCATCCCACGAAATATGCTGATCCTTCCTTGTTCGGTAACTTAATTCCCGACGGTGAATTCATCATATACAACTATTCCCTTCCCATCTGATGAAAGCTCCTTTATCAGCCGGTAATCACCCTCGGTGAATCTGTGATCAAGGAGGTCCGTTTCAATGGATCCTTCGCTATTGGTACCGGGCTCAATGATCCAGCCATCCGATTGGACTGCACTATCCCTTTTAAAAGGAACTTGAAACCATTTTTGTTGTGCGTCATCATATTTTTCTATCACAAAATCCCGTCCCTCCGCCAAGGTTAAATCACTTTCATTCATAACTACGTAAGGTATTTCAATAGGAGCAGCAATGGTGCTGTCTTTTATCTCAAGTGATATGGACGGATTCGTTCCGCTTATGCCATTTCCATATCGACTCGGTTCCAGCTCTCTTGCGCATCCGAACAAAACCAACAGCAAGAACAGCAAAATGAATCGCTTCACCCCAACTACCCCCTTTTGACCAACTTTATCACAATTTTCACTTAGCAAAAATAACCATCACTCGTCAAATTCAGAATAAACCAAAATTAGGGGTTGATTCTGAGGGAGGGAAGCATTATCATAAAAACTTATAAGAATACTCGGGTTAAGAAGGGGTGTTTCGATGATCCAAATGATCTTAACAGGCTTGTTATGCGGAGCCCTGCTTGGCTTTGTCATGCAGCGGGGCCGTTTTTGTTTGACAGGCGGCTTTCGCGATATGTATTTAGCGAAAGATAACCGGATGTTTTATGCCCTGCTGATTGCAATTGCCATTCAAAGTATCGGCGTTTATACATTGATCAGTTTGGGAGTTTTTGAATTCAGTGCAGGTACACTGCCCATCATTGCGGTAATCATCGGTTCTTTCATCTTTGGTATCGGTATTGTTTTTGCTGGCGGCTGTGCAACAGGCACTTGGTATCGTGCCGGGGAAGGTCTGATCGGCAGCTGGATTGCACTGGCAGGTTATATGCTTACAGCTGCCATGATGAAGTCTGGTGCATTGCTGCCCTTGGACACAACGGTAAAAGAAGTACAGCTGGAGAATAACTCCATCGCCGCAACTTTCGGGGTGAACAATTGGATATTGATCGGCTTATTCACTGTGATAGTCGGGTTGATCGTTTATCGTACGCTGCGCAAACCACAAGTAAAGATTCCTGGTTTGAAGCCAAAAAGAACTGGTCTGGCACATATTCTATTCGAGAAGCGCTGGCATCCTTTCATAACGGCAATTCTCATCGGGCTCATTGCTATCCTGGCTTGGCCATTGAGTGTTGCTGCCGGACGCATCTCAGGTTTGGGCATCACGACGCCTTCTGCAAATATCCTTCAATTTTTAGTGACAGGGGAATGGAGCTTCATCAACTGGGGTGTCTTCCTTGTGCTTGGCATCTTCATAGGATCTTTGTTCGCAGCAAAAATGAGCGGTGAATTCCGGTTCAGGCTGCCTGATGTGAAAACAACCATCCAAAGCTTCAGCGGCGGAATCATGATGGGCTTCGGTGCAGCCTTAGCGGGCGGCTGTTCGATCGGCAACGGTCTTGTGATGACTGCCATGATGACGTGGCAAGGATGGATTTCGTTGGCATTCATGATTTTAGGAACATGGACAGCTTCTTACTTTGTCTATGTACGGCCGCGTAAGAAAACCAGACAATCAACACATGCAATACCAGCATAAAGGAGTGTATTCAAATGAAGAAAACATTGGAAGTAATGGGAATGGTCTGCCCCTTCCCATTAGTGGAAGCAAAGGAAGCCATAAAAGACCTGCATTCCGGCGATGAGCTGGAGGTGCAATTCGATTGCACCCAGGGAACCGAATCCATTCCCAGATGGGCTGCCGAAGCAGGTCATGAAGTAACTGCATATGAGCAATTGGGTGAGGCCGCTTGGACAATAACGATCAAAAAGAAATAGCTTGTCAAGATTATCATCATCGACTGATGCACAACAAAAAATCAGATGGTCCAACAAGAAACCCTTTACAAATCGTTTTTCTTTTTTTACTATTAACCTATCAATTGCATAACGAGCGACGCACTGGGGGAGCTGGCAACGGCTGAGAGGAATCATGTGATTCTGACCCTTTGAACTCGATCTGGATAATACCAGCGTGGGGAAGTGCAGCCAGAATGGTCCTATTCTTTTGTGTATATTCTGCGACTGCGCCCTATGGTGCCGTCGCTTTTTTATTTGCAAAAAATCAGGAGGATTCTTTATGGAAATGCAAAATCAATGCGGAACAAGCAGAATCGCAGGCTGCAGCTTTTCGGTTTACCCGATGGCGGACAGATTCAAGGAAATCATTTTGGAGGCATTGGAAGCCGTCGATACCTCAAAAGTATGGATCGAGACGGATGATGTGACAACGCTTGTGCGCGGAAGGATTCCGCATGTATTCGATGTCACCTCTGCTATATTTTTGGCAGCAGCCAAAGACGGTGAGCATGTCGTGTTCAATGGCACTTACTCGATCGGCTGTCCTGGTGATTCTGCAGGAGATGTCTATATGGCCGAAGACGAGGTCAAGCTCAACCTTCCGACCACGGGAGGCATGAAGCTGGATACCGCATCCAAATTCTCGCTCTATCCATTAGGCGGCGGCAATTATATGGACACCATCTACAGCCAGATCGAGAATATGCGCTCTCACGGTATCGCTGTATCCAAGTCTCATTATTCCACCCGGCTTGATGGCAATGCCGTTGATGTTTTTGAAGGATTGGAGCATGTATTCACCGAAACGGAGAGCTCCGGATCTTCCCATACCGTCATGACGGTCACCATGTCAGCTAACAGTCCTTCTGCCAAGGATGTGATCAAATGAAAAGCTGGCGGATGAAGGATATTGTCGTCATGGCTGCGCTTGCTGTCGTATTCGGTATTGTGTATCTATTATTCCTGCCTGTCAACGTGGTGATGATGGGGCTTGTCGGACCGATCGGGACCGATATCATCTTTGGAGTCTGGTTCCTTGTCTCCATCGTGGCTGCCTATATCATCCAAAAACCTGGTGTCGCCCTTGTTTCGGAAACGATTGCCGGCATCGTCGAGGTGCTGATCGGCAGCAGTGCCGGTCCAATCGTCATCCTTACGGCTATCGTGCAGGGACTTGGTTCAGAAGCTGTATTTGCCATGACACGCTATCGTTCTTATCATGTGTTCGTATTGATGGGTGCCGGCGTGGGCGCCGCCATCACAAGCTTCATCTGGGGATACTTCCGCGGAGGCTTTGCCGCGCTTGATCCTTCCTATGTTGCGCTTATGTTGATAGTACGGATCATCAGCGGCGCTGTCATTAGCGGCCTGATCGGTAAAGCTATCAGTGAGGCGCTGGCTAAAACAGGAACGTTGACGAGCTTCCCGCTCGGCAAAATGCATCGCCAGCGAAAAGCAGGATGAAAAAGCCGATTCTGGAAGTCGACCAGCTGACCGTTGCCTTCGCGGAAGAAAGCAGCCCCACTTTATCCAAGTTGAGCTTTAGGATGCTGGAAGGTGACAGCATGCTCCTTCTTGGACCAAGCGGTTCCGGGAAAAGCACACTCACCTATTGCCTGAATGGTTTATATCCGAAAGAGCTCGACGGGGAAATGAGCGGTGACATCTTCTTTGCCGGTACGAATATCGAGGATTACAAAAGCGGGAAAATCAATTTGGAGGTCGGGACTGTATTCCAAGATCCCGAAACTCAATTTTGCATGCTGACGGTGGAGGATGAAATTGCCTTCGGGCTGGAAAATAAGAAGCTGCCTGCAGGAATGATGGATGCAGAAATTGATCGTGTCCTCCATCTTGTCGGTTTACAGCACAGGCGAAAGGACCGGATTCATACCCTTTCCGGCGGACAGAAACAAAAGGTGGCATTGGCAGCAGTGCTGGCGCTCCAGCCTAAATTGCTCATTCTCGATGAGCCGACGGCCAATCTGGATCCGGCTGCGAGTAAAGATCTTGTGCAAACTATCCGCCGTTTACAGGAACAACAGGATATCACGCTCCTGATCATCGAACATAATATCGATTACTGGCTGCCGATCGTCAATCGTGCTTTATTATTAGATCGTGACGGCACCCTATTCTTCGATGGTGCACTGGATGATGCCATCAATCTTTATGATGAGGAACTGGGGCGGCGCGGCATTTGGCTGCCCGAAGCTGTTCGCCTCGCCAAGCAAGCACAGCTTCCGAAGCCTTGGCCGCTTACGATCAACCTGCTTCCCGATGGTTTGCAGTTCCAGGCATCAGCAGCGGAAACAATACAATCCAGGGATAAACTCATCCGTATGGAAAATGCTGTTTTTCAACATCAAGAAAAAGTCTTGCTGAACATCCCGTCCCTCGACATCCAGCAGGGTGAATTCCTGGCAATCACAGGAAAAAACGGCAGCGGCAAGACGCTTCTTTCCAAACTGCTGACCGGTCTGCTCAAACCCAATGACGGAACAGTCGAATTTCTCGGCAAAAGACTCAGCCGCTGGAAAACGGATGAGCTTTACCGGCAAATAGGCTATGTGTTCCAAAATCCAGAGCACCAGTTCCTCACCGACTCTGTCTGGGGAGAAATTGCCTTTGGCCAGGAGATAAACGAGGGAAGAATCCAGGATATCCTGGAGGAAATTCAATTAGCTGCACAAGCTGACAGGCATCCTTTCGCCTTGAGCCAGGGGCAAAAAAGACGGCTCAGCGTGGCGACGATGCTTGTCCAGGAACCACAGCTGCTTGTCCTTGATGAACCTACATTCGGCCAGGACAGCCATACGACCGACGTGCTGATGGATCTGATCTGCAAACATCACCAGCGCGGCTGCACCATTGTCATGATTACACACGATATGGAGCTGGTCGATCGTTATGCCACACGCGTTTTGATTGTCGAGCAAGGCAGCATCGTACAGGATGACAAGCCAGGGACCATTTGGTCCACGGCCAATCTGACCGACTATGGACTCTCCCTCCCTGCCAGAGAAGCTTATCGAAAGCGCAAACAGGAGGCGAGCCTTTATGCATAACATCAACCCAAGCGTCAAAGCTGGAACCGTGACGCTTGCAGCGATCATCATCGCTTTCCTTTTTGATCCGATCGCACTCCTTCTGTATATTGGCTGGACAATCGCTGTTACATTGCTGTTCGGGAGGGTACAGATAAAGAAATATCTTCTTTATCTGCTCCCCTTCACATTATTCGCGCTTGGCATGCTGGTTTCCACACTGCTGTTTGCAAAGACACCAGAAAATCCAGCCATCACCCAGCAGTTCCTGTTCTGGGATTTGCCGAAGGAAACGGTACAGGATGCACTCGCATTGGCCATCCGCGTATTCAGCTATGCCACGCTGTCCCTGCTTTTCGTCCTGACTACAGACAAAGTGGCATTCATCTTGAGCCTGATCCAGCAATGTCGTGTTTCACCCAAGCTTGCGTACGGTATTCTGGCCGGCTATCGCTTCCTGCCATTATTAAAGGATGAGCTATCGACAATCCGTTCAGCCCATCTCATCCGAGGCGCCAGAACCAAGACCAGCCGTTTTACCAGGTACAAACAATACACCCTCCCGCTGCTGGCCAGCGCCATCCGCAAAGCCGAGCGTACAGCCGTTGCCATGGAATCCAAAGGTTTCACAGGCGAGAGGGACCGTACATTTTACCGCTCCTATCACGTACGCTGGACCGATTGGGCATTTGCCATCGTCATGTTGGGAGCCCTCCTTCTCTGTATCGTTGTTTCTGGATCGTTTCAGTAACAAGCAGAAGGGTTATACTGGATGAAAAAAAGGAGAGATGACCATGTGCGGCAGATTCACCTTGCTCACTCCCTGGGAAGAGCTCCTGCGTACATATGACGCAGTCTCTGAAATGGAAGCGCTAGAGCCCAGCTATAATATCGCACCTACCCAGCAGATTGCCGCCATCATCCACGACGGAAAGAATCGACGGCTGGGAAGCCTGCGCTGGGGACTGATTCCGCCATGGGCACCCGACAAGAAAATCGGCAGCAAAATGATCAACGCCAGAGCCGAAACACTGTTGGAAAAACGCAGCTTCAAAAAAGCCTTCCAGCACCAGCGTTGTCTAATACCAGCTGACAGCTTCTATGAATGGAAAACCGAAGACGGCAAAAAACAGCCCATGCGCATCCAGCGTAAAGACAAAACTCCCTTTGCATTCGCCGGCCTTTGGGAAAAATGGCAGGATGAGGATGGCAGCAATGTCTTCACCTGCACCATCATCACAACCAAAGCCAATAGCTTCATGCAGCAGATCCATCACCGCATGCCAGTCATCCTGCCAGCCAACGCTCAAGGCATGTGGCTTGACCGGCATGAACATGACCCAGACAAATTGCAGTCATTGCTGGAGCCTTATACAGAGGAATTGACAGCATATCCAGTATCAACGCTGGTGAATTCACCGAGGAATAATAGGGAGGAATTGATTAATCCATTGTGAAAGGAGCATGTATGAAACTGCACCCCTATCAGACTTTAGCTAAAATTGGGGGTGCTTTTCATATGGTTATTTTCGTAAATCTTTCACTCATGTTGCCAGATAACCTTCCTCATTTTAGAACAATGCCATTAATGCGTCTCAACCCTTTTCTGTTTCATTTCTAACGGATAACTCACTCTTATCCCCATAGAAAAAACACCTCCAGATCTTATTTCAGTAAAAATGGTTCTTTTTCAATCTTGAAGGTACTTTATTTGTCTAGAGCATTCCCGCAAAATAAAATCTTTTTTCTTAAAACTCTTATAGTTTGCCATACGTGGTTCGATAACCTTCCTCACTTAAGGCTTCTGCTAACCTAGAAAGTGACCAATCTCTATTATCTTGCTTCAGTTGAAATAAACGTTTCACTACTTCTGCATGTTGGTTATGTATTTTTAATTCTTTATTACCCTTTTGCTTCGTGTAACCAAAAGGTGCCCTTCCTCCTGCATAGCCACCTTCCTTTGCTTCTTGTTTCTTCTCTTCGTTAATTTAAGGGCAATTACAAGCCGTTGATATTGGTCTAATAACTCCATTTAGCCATTGAATGTGTATCAAGTTCCAGCCTTGTTTCTTACAGTACGTTTTAATTTCATCTTCTTGATATTTCAAGGCTATATCCATCTTTTGCTTGTCCTTGTGTTCAAACTCGTATATACCCAATAACGTTCAAGTTTTCACCCTCCCGTTACATAAATTTTAATTTTCGTAACGCTTTTTAGCGAATAGCGAGTATTATAAGACCGTCTCTAGGAAAAATACAACCCAAAATTTATAAGCACAAGCAATATAAGAACTCTCTTTCATGTTACCTTATTGTTTATCGCCACGAGCTTTGTCAATCTCGTTATTAGTTTGTCAGCAATTCCATATCATAACTATCTCTGCCATGTGAAATGTCATCTCGCCTATTTCTCGTTCTTATTCCGTTCCTCAAAGTGTTAAAACAATGCTTCATGATGGTACAATCTTTATGAGTTATGAATTTCAATTAAGCATCATCAATGTCATACAAAGTTTAAATTTCTAACAAAAAATAAAAGCACTTGTTGCCTAATAAGGCAATCAAGTGCTTTTAGTTAACATAGTCTTGAACATTACTGCACTGGTCCCATAAATTCAGTAATAATAAGAATATGTTCCTTCAATTTTACTTTCTTTAGGTTCTCAACTTTTTCCGCGCCACCTAAACCTAATAGAGGGGTGTATCCAAAACACTCATCATAGTTAGGGGCACTGTATTTACTAATCGCTTCAGGATAAGGCTGCCACATTAATTCATCGTTCATAAAATCATTATCTTTTAAGTCATCAAAAAAGAAATCAAATCCGGATGAAACAACATTAACATATCCTTTCCTAAAGTTTAATAAATTTACATACTTATCTTTTTCCCATACTATAATATCACCCATTGCGGTTGTAAAAATAGGAATGGCCTGCTCATACCTTAGATAACTTCTCTCTAAAATATCTAAATAATCGTCTGGATTAATAACTTTTAAAAAGTCATTTACGAAAGTACCAAAACCATATTTTTTCCATGTTTCTATTAATTCTTCAGGTAGTTTATCCTTATATTTTAAAATAATATCATCATCAACTGTTTCATGTTTTATAAAATCGCTAAATATAGTTTCCAATTAACATACCCTCCTTTAATTATTGAGTTAATTTCACATTTAAATAAGTATTCTTTAGCTGCTCAGATGACATATTCTTCGCCATTTCCCTAATTTGCTCATCAACAACATCAATTCTATATTTCCATTGTGAACCTATCGAGGAATTTACTCTTTTATCCCCCATACCTCCAATAATGTCTGTTCTTCCTCCAGCTATTTGATCTGGATTATGAAGTGCTGCTTTTGTTTCCAGCCATTCTGAAGCTTGCTTTGTCGCCTCTGCTCTGGAAAGTCCTTGTTTTCGCAGTTCAGCAATTTTATCTTTAAGTGCTTCTTGTCTAGCCATTTTTTGAGCTGCATTTCCTTCTATTGCTCTACCTTCAGCAATATATCTGTCTCTATTTTTCAGATACTCATCAACTGTAAGTTCATTCATACCTTTTTCTTGATCTTTCAATTGTCTTGCAAACTCTTCGGAATCATGTTTAACATTTCTTTTAAAATTAACTTCAATTTCTTTTATTCTAGGTACATCATCTAAACCTCTTACATTACCCGTACCCTTAACAGCACTTCCATCCACCCCAGAAGTCTTCGTCCCTCCAGGATGCACTCTCCCTACATTGCCACCGCTTACCTGCCCTGCATCCGCAGATCCTTTCACTGGCCCTACGCTGTTGACGGTTGTTACGCTATTTCTCATCATGATGGGACTTACGCTGCCGGCGATATTACCGTGGCTGAATGATAGATTCTCTGCTCCGGCTGCCTTTTGCAGTTCCAGGACTTTGTCTTGCTCCCGGGCTGCCAATTGGCTATTGCGGATACGTTCTTTTGCTTTTTGTTCCGCTACTTCCTGTAGATTTACTACATTATTTCCTGAAGCTCCGATGTTTTTTGAAGCGGATGTATCTACCTTGGTTGTATCCTGGATAGGGAATTCAATGACTTTACCGGTTTCTTCAACGTTATCACTTTTCACTCTTACATCCAGCTTATTCGTCTCTGAAGAAGTTTTCAACTGTTTTAAATCATCTGCAAGGTTTTTCATTCCTTGGGTGCCTGGATTGCCTGTATTCAGTGTTATAGCGTCGGCTTTGCCCAGCAGTTTACTGCCTGTTCGGGCGCTTCCGCTGAAGCTTGTCACTGCCCGGTTCACCGGGATGATATCCAATGGTGCCAGTATACCGCGTGTCACTCGTTCAGATGTGTCAAGCTCCCGGCCGGATGCCCAGTCCTTTCCGGAGATGGCACTGCCCAATTCCACACTGGCATAGGCAGCTCCCAATACGGCACCGGCTGGAGGACATACTACGGTGACAGCGACAGTGACGACGAGAGCGGCCATATTAATCCAGAATTCCTTCGTGAACTGGTCGTCTTCAATCGATTCATATTCGAATGCCCGCGTGTTGACCGCAGCTGTCCGATAGTCTTCTTCGCTGATATCCTCATCTGGATTTTCGACCTTCCACTTTTCAAATTCAGCTTTGATCTGATCGGCGTAATAATTATCTCCGCTAAGAATATCATCGATGGAGATTTCCGTTTTCTCCGTTTCATAAGTCGAATATGCCCCATATCCATATGGCATGCTTTTCACCTCGACCGCGCCGATGTGATTTTTGGTTGTATAGTTGGAAATGGAGGCATCCCGGACCGTTTGGACAAATTCATCGATATCTTCATAAAAAGGCTGATCGATCGTGTCTTC
Source organism: Terribacillus sp. FSL K6-0262 (assembly GCF_037977385.1). Classification (NCBI taxonomy): domain Bacteria; kingdom Bacillati; phylum Bacillota; class Bacilli; order Caryophanales; family Bacillaceae; genus Terribacillus; species Terribacillus sp. FSL K6-0262. The sequence goes on from NZ_CP150277.1 coordinate 405,747, forward strand.
GACGATGGTCCCAACGTCTGCGCTGAATTTCTCCAGCACAAGATAGTCCTCATAGAGCCGCTGGTACTTATCTTTGTCGCTTGTATACGAGAAGGAAACGACACCATCGGGGTCATACTTATCTACAGCGTCACTGGCCTTCTCCAAATTCTTGGTGACATCCTTCATCGTATCGATGCCGCCTTTTCCCCAGGCACCCAATTCAATGAAGCTTCGGATACTTTCTCTCGTATTCTCCCATTGCTTACTTCGATAATTTACATCCAATCGCTATACCTCCAATGCTTCGATGATTTTTGCCGCGATTGCTTCGTCGGTTTCAATCATCTTCTCGAGTGTATGGATAACCAATGTGGAAATACGAGCATAGTGATCCTGTAATTCCATGAATTTCTCATTGGCGTCCGGATAGGCTTCCATGGCTTCCATGGCTTTCCCCGCTTTGTAGAAATTCGTATCTTTGATTTTTTCGATAGCCGGGAGAGCATTCGATTCCAATTCCGTCATGATGGCAAGCAGCGTCTTGTATATGTTTGTGATCTCCGTCGGATCGATCATGATACTGCTTGCGGAACTGCCTTGTGAAGTATGCAATCACCTTACCTCCTTCTGTCGATACGGAAAGTCGAGAGCATCGAATAAAAGCTTCAAGAACCAATATTGGCTCGCTTGGTAGTATTGCTTCTGATACGTATCAATCATGATCAGTTTGCCAGCATAAGTGAGTACAAGCCATTGCTGATAATAGTTTGGATTACGGGCGATCTGCGGTTTCACCCGCGGATGGAACAGCTCGATATTGACCATGTCACTGCCTGCTTTCAATTGATTGACTGCTTCCTTCTCTTCAGGCAGCAGCTCTCTTTGCAGGAAGTTCTTTTCTCCTTCAAGCGGCTCCCGATTCATAAGAGGCATCCTCTCACCGAGAAGCTTCAGCACGAGCGGTTTTGCCATGACATATAGTCTATAGGAAGTCCCTTCTTCCGTCTCCGCCAGAATGATTACCTCATCCGCTTCTTTTTCCCGGAAGGCAAACATCAAATTATTGATTCGTACATACTTCTGACTGAAAAAGTATTGATACAAGGTTTTGATGATGACGGCACCATCTTTTGTCAGCTTGCCTTCCTCTGTGAAGATTCCTTTTTGGATGAGCTGTTCATGCGCTTTGGACCAAGGCTCTTCTCCTTGAAGCTGATAGATTTTCTTATCAGGCAAACCGAATAAGGCTTCTGCGTCAAAAGCCGCGGCAAGCAAATATAATTCCGTCACATGAAAACTGTCATTTTCCTGCTGGCTCATAGACTTTTCACTTCCCTGACCGATTTATGATTGGAAAAGTCAGCCTTATAATCTTCCAGATTATCCAGCGCTTTCTTCTGCAGGTTGGCTGCATCCTTCAAATCCGCATGATATTGGATGAGCAGCTCCAAATAGGCCAGGAAACTGTCACGTGATTTTCCCTTCCAGTTCGAACCCTGCACCAGCGCCAGCAGTTCCTCGCTCTTGGCATACGTATTATCCAATGATTCCTTGAGCTTAGCCGCAGCATCTTTGGCGGAGCTCCATCCCTCCTGATCGATCACTACATCCTCTGCCATCGCTCAATCCTCCTTTGCTTCTTCGATCGCTTTGCGCTTGTAATACAAATAGCGATCGTACGCCTGATTGCTGGCACTCACCAGCTTGCTCCGATAATCCATCTCCTTATCGATATAATCCGAGAACTTTGCATCCAGCCGTTCCTGCGCTGGAAGAAAATCATTGAACGGCATCGCATCCTCCGCCACACAAGGCATACTGCTTTTATAGGAGGAGAAGGAGGACTCTGCTTCTTTTATCAGCTTGTCGTGCTCTGCCTTTAAGTCCTCCAGCTTATTGTATAGCTTGAGATATTCATCCCGTTTACGCTCATTTTCTGTACCGAAGAGCCATTCCAACACTTTTACTCACTCCTCACTTTGCTATCAGGCAGGTGCTTTTTTCAACTGATCGAATAATTGAGCAATGTCTTTTTACACAAAACCTACGTTATTCCAGTCGCATTAATCATCAGACAACCGCTCTTATAATTACATACATACTGCGTTATACTATGAAACCACAGCAACTATCAGTAGTTGCTACCATCTTCCCATCGCAAGCTATAATCAAGTGCTTCAGCGTATTGCCAAACCAGTCTCTCAAACTGCAATATTTATGACTGTATTTAACTAAATTCCCTTTCCTATATGTGTTCTGTAACCAACACTCATCTCCACATAAGTAACGCCAGACATACTTGTCTTGTATTCAATAAATACTGGTGTATCCTGCTCTAACCGATTCACTTGTAAATAGCCGATCAAATCCCAATATCTCTTTTGAGATTCATAATTGAAATTCTCCATTATTCTCGTCATTACCATTGGGCTTAAAGTGAAATAACTGCGAAATCTAACATCTTCTTTTGGATCGACTAGACCTTTTATTGTATCTTCTTTAACTGTTAAGAAAATCTCTGCTGTCATAATTTCGCTCTGAGGATCACTAATAATAGAGAAAAACATGTTACCAGACAAATGCAGCCCGCTTCCTTCCAATATCATTCTAAAATCGTCAATAGCTTTATCGATTTCATCAGGATGGAAAGCATAATATTTAGAAGCTACATTACGATAGGCAACCTTGTGATTCGATATCAATTGGAATCGCCCCGCTTTATAGGTACATAGACATCAATGATAATGTCCTCATATACTTCTAGTAAAAAGCAATAATATGTGTCTTCCAATTCTATACCTGCTGAAATTGCATAATCCTTAACTTTGGTGTATGCAGTTTGAAAATCTAATTCTTCTGAAGCCTGGCGTAAGACTAATGCCTCTTCCACTTTAAATTCCGGCTCAAATCTAAAATTCGGATGTTCCTCTAGTTCCACCCATTCATTAATTGGGAGAAAATATTCGAACAAGCCAAACTTAGGTTCATTTTCCACTGGTTTAACTGAAAAGAAAACTGGACCATTCCGATAGATATCTTCGTTCAAGGTAAAGTTCTCCATTATCACAACGCCTTCTTGCCAGTCTTCACGCAACATGGTATTTTTATATATTAATACATTTGAAAAATAGAGTTGTTTCGCTTCAATAGTCACATGAATGTCCCCCTAATTTTCTTACCTAATCTTATATGCCTTCTTTTTCTTCTTTTTTGGGGTTTTAAATCCGAATGGTTTTAAATTCCCTTTACGATTGTGATTAAAGCTTTCATAACGAATCTTACAATATAAAATTACCAGCTGCTCTGGCAGTACAAATAGCATTGTCATATAGATAAGGATACAGAGCGTCCCCATAATGAAGATATCGAAATTCGCTATAGGAATAATCCTGAATAAGTATTGAATTATAAATACTGCACCAACACCTATAGCTATAAAGACAGGTAAATGACCTCTGACGAAATCTTCCCACTTCTTTCTCACTTTGTCTTTACGGCTATCAGCTCTGTATTCTCCTCGCTTTAGAAGTAGAAATAAACGAACGCTAGTTACTACAAAAACTAACCCTCCAGCAAACAAAGCCAATCTAGTTATCATAAGTAAATTATTTTGTGAAATCCCGTATACATTCCCAAATGCAAACAACGCAAATAAAAGCGGAAAAGCCCCAAACAAATTTTGAGAAACAATTATAGAAATGAAATATTGAATCTTTTCGTAACGTTTATAGAAGAACGGCAATCCAAAAACCAACCCAAAAAGACTTAATACAATTGTTATGTATAGATGCGCCTTGTAAATGTCCTCTTTATTTGGATAGATAGAGTATTCGAATACTACGACGTACACAAGCAAAAATAATATAGCATTAAGAAAGATTGAGACAATCAGTACGGCTCCAAGAGATGATATACTTTGACGTGTTTCAAGTGAATTTCTTAGAGCCCAGAAGTCCATCTCCTCTAAATTTCGTCTTCCCATATTTACTTACCTCCTGCTACTTAAACCACCCTTTAAATTTATGAAAACCATCCTTAACCATCCCGGTTAGAGATTTTCCTTTTTTCCATTCCTTGCTAATAGCCCAGTTTGCTACAACTCCAAGACCTACCCCTATCGCAGTCCCGACACCTGGAATTGGGATAAACGCAGTACCTGCAGCTGTAAATGCAGCTTGAACACCAGTACTTATGGCAGTGTCTATAGCAGTATCTTCTGCAGCTCTTACATGCGCCTCGGTTCCTTTTAGACCATCTTTCTTAGCATCATTATAATTACTGTAGTAACCAAGACCGACTCCCAGAGGTGCTATTGCTTTTCCGGCTGTCTTTGACATACCTTTAGCAGTATCATCCAAATCACTCACTAATGATTTTACATTAAAAGTATCTTTTATCCCGCCTTTAAATCCATTACTCCAGTCTTGTTTAAAGGATTCAAATTTTTCTCCGAAGGATGCTTTCTTTTTCCAACCATTAAGCGATGGATATTTCTCCACCACAGGCTTACCTGTAGTAGACCATATATGCTTACCTGTTTTTTTATCATAATACATTAACGTTGCTTTCTGTTTATACTTTACTCTCGTGTCATAACTCCAGTGCTTTTTTGCTATACCGGACTTTTTATGTTTCAGTTGCTGCCTCGCATGATAATCCGGTTCTACCCCTAGCTTTTTTAAAGCTTCTTCTGAAGCATAGATACGGTAAATTGGTTTGCCCGTAGTTTTATCAACTGATCGCGATACTGTTAATCCTAAATCTTTTGCCGCCTGCATTACAGGCTTATTGGTTGTATATCCAGATACAGCATCCTTGATATAGGTAATATTTGTGGTTGCCTTGTTTAGAGCAGCCATGACATTAGCTAATGATGAATCAGCGCCAGTTTCAAAACGATCAGTCCCGGATTTCTTCCCCGCCTCCGTCATTGCGTTACCTATTTGATCGATCACTTTAGCTAAATTATCGATGTCTCCATAGTTTGAGGAATGATAACTTTCCAGGTTATCATTTATAGTCTTTACAACCTCTTCCGACTTTTCTTTCTGGGTGGTCGCTTCCTTAAGCTGTGGTTTATCCACATTACAAATATCCAGAAGTCCGTCAATTGTTTTATGGATGGAAGATTCACTTGTTTCCAGTTTAGCATGTTGAGTGTCTACTTCTTGACAAGTTTCTACCAGATAATCATTCTCAATGATAGCAGCTTTATCTGTATCCACGACAGTAGCAAAAGTCTCTATATGATTGGTTAGATTCACCTCTAATTCTTCCCATAAATCCTGAAACAATTTTATAGTCAGTCCATGTACATTGGTAAAATAACTTTTTGCATTAGCAGCTGCTCTCCCCCTAAAGGAATCCATCTTTGTAATTTTGTCGATATCTGAATTTATTCGCTCCAGAACCTCTGTAATATTACTTGAAATATTGGCTAAGTCCTCCGAAAAGCGGCTAACCTCACGCATGTCCACTTTATTTCCCATTAATTAATCCCCCATGAACAATTTATTCAGCGGACGGTTGTATCATTTCTTTCCTAGCTGCTCGTCAGTGTCCCGTATTGTTTCTCCTACCTCTTTCAATGTTTGGATATCCTGGGCAAGTAATGTCTTATATTTATCCAAAAGTTCAATAGCTTTGACCATTTGTTCTAGATCTTTCGTAAAAGGGGAAATATTTGTTTTTTCAAGGATATAACTTTTATGCTGGCTAAAAAGCAATGCTTCCGCCGAAGCTTTCAGACTGCTGACATTGGTCTCGAAAACTTCCATATTAATTGCTACTTCTTTCCCCATAAACTCACTCCTTCTTCATTTCCAGCTTTATCCGACCTTCTAAACTGCTCAAAGATACAGACAGCTTCTCTGCACCTGCCAGACAGTTAGCACGGTTCGCTTCGCAGCGGACTATTTCATCATCAATTGCTTCTTTTGCTTGCTTCGTTTTTTTTACAAAGAGCTGTATTTGTTCTTGGTATTCTGCATAAGCGTCAGAGAATCGAGTTTCCTCTTTCCCCTTCCAGCGCTTTTTATCAATTTCGTGCGTGTCAATTTTATTTTTATCTGCTTCGAGTGTAGTAATATCTGCCTGAAGAAGGTTAGAAGCCTCCTGGAGGCGATTAATTTTATCGCCCCATCTGTTGGCTTGGCTTCTTGCATCACTGATTCCATTTAGCAAGGATTGCTTACGTGATTGCAAAATGCTCAGATTCTTACTCAAGGATAAGCTCCTCCTATTCCGGAATTTTCACCTTCACATGCTGGTGATCCATCGCGACATAGCATTCATACGGTTCAGGATATTTCTCCTGGCGGATGAATGGCTGCTTGAAGAGGTCCTGATCGCCAAGGCGCATGCCGACAAGGCCAAAGATGGCCTGGCTGCGCAGATACTTCGGTACTTGTTCGTAGCTGGTGCCAAGATAATTGTAGACACTGCAAATAATGAAGTAGATGCCGGCTTTGGCTCCCCGTTCCATCATGAGTGTCGCTTCTTCGAGTGTGAGTCCGGCACGTTCGGTGAAGTCCTGCAGATCCGCAACCTGGACAAGCCACATAGGTTCCGTGATACCTTCTGCGTTGCGCTGCTTGATTTCGTGGATGATTTCATTTTTTATCGTGGCGACTCCAATGCTGTCGGAAACGTATGCATGCATATCTTTTCCGATACCAGCAAAATCCTGATCCTCCGTATCGATCAGCATGGTTTGATAGACATCTTTCAATAAGGTCATATTCTTTGCCACCGAGTTGATCATGCGATCCAGTCTGTCCTTTCGATCGCTGATGACAGTCAAATGATCATATAGGGCCGGATTGTAGGCAACAGGCAATACTTCCTCGAAATCCAGTCCAAGCGGTACTTTCTTTTCTTCCACGATCCGTTTCGTACGGCGCTGCTCCTTGAACTGCTGGAAGTCGACGACGCCTTCTGGCATCATCGGGATGGCATCCGGATAATCACCATCCCACGCTTCATTCATATCATTGGCCAAATCTTGGATCCGATCGAGGATTTCCAATACTTCCTGACCGTGTTCAGGCAGCATTGTCTGGAATAGTGCCGGATCCTCGATTTTCATAAGGCCCCGCCCTGGTATCTCTTCGATTTCGATGTCGGTCCGGCCGACAATCGATCTTGCTTCGTTGGAATCAATCAAGTACAGCGCGATTTGGGTCTTGATATTGGACAGCAGCGGCATTCGCATTGCACTCTGACGGCCGGCACTGATGATCAGATGGATCCCGATGCTGGCACCTTCACGAGCAATCTGCGTGATGACTTTTTCGAAATCATCATTGAAATCACTGTCCCTGACAGATTCATAGTTATCGATCACAAGGCAAATATTCGGTACTGTTTCGCCGCTTGCTTTTTCGAACAGCTCTATGTTGGCTACGCCAAATTGACTAAGCTTTTGTTTACGCTGCCTCATGACATCTGCAAGCATGCGGGTTAGTTTCCCCACCTTTTCCACCTGGTCGATAAGGAAGGTATCTGCCACATGCGGCAGGTTTTTCAATGGAAGCAGACCGTTCGTGCCAAAATCAAGCAGGTATACATGCAAATGCTCTGGATTATGCTGCTTTACCAAATCGATGACGACAGTCTGCAGGAACGTGGACTTGCCGTAGCCTGGGCTTGAGAATACGGCGATATGACCGTCCTTCGATAAGTTCAAAGTCAGTGGGATTTGCTGCTGCAATTCCGGCTGGTCGAGCAGGCCGATCATTGGCTCAAGAGGCTTTTTCGGTTCTTTCCATGCATCCCGGAATGCCACTGGATGCAGTTCCGGTCCATAAATCTTCTCCGGCAGGGGCGGCAGCCATGGACGTGCCAATGGTTCGATCTGCTGCTCCTCCGTGTAATCGGCGATATGGTCAATGATTGCGTCAAGCTCTGATGGTATCTTCTCGATGGACTCCTTCTGCTCGAGTCCGCTTAAATCTTCCGTCAGAATATCGTATTGTCCTAAATCATTGATACTGTAAATAGTAAGATCCACATGATCTTCATTGTTTTTGTCCGGTACATAATCCGCGCCGCTCCATGCGCTTTGGAACAATTCATAGATTTCATTGTTCCCGACTTGCAGATACGCCCGGCCTGGCAGGGTGATTTCCGCTGCATCAGGTGTTTTGATGATTTCATTCGAATCGCTGGCATTCTGCACCTTCAATGCCAATTTGAATTTGGAGTTAGACCAGATTTGATCATCCACAACCCCGCTTGGTTTCTGTGTTGCCAGGATCAAATGAATTCCCAATGAACGGCCGATCCGAGCCGTCGATACAAGCTCCTTCATAAAATCAGGCTGCTCTGATTTCAATTCGGCGAACTCATCCGAAATCAGGAATAAATGCGGCATTGGTTCTTCCACTTTTCCTTGCTTGAACAGCTTCTGATATTGGTTGATATGATTTACATCATGCTCCCCGAACAAACGCTGCCGTTTCTGCAGCTCCGCTTTAATGGAAGCCAAGGCCCGCTTTGATTGAGCACGATCCAAGTTGGTGATCGTCCCCATCAAATGTGGAAGCCTGCGGAACAGATTCGCCATACCTCCGCCCTTATAATCGATCAGGAGGAAGGCCACCTCATATGGATGGAAGTTTACCGCAAGCGAGAGAATATAGGATTGGATGATTTCCGATTTACCAGATCCCGTCGTACCCGCCACCAATCCGTGCGGTCCATGCGCTTTCTCATGGAGGTTAAGCTGGACAATATCCTCTTTCCCCCGCAGTCCAAGCGGCACGGCGAGTGTCTTATATGTCTCATTGGAGCGCCAGCGAGCTTGGATTGCCAGCTCTTCGACTTTTTCCACTCCGTACATTTCCAGGAAGGTCACTTGTTCCGGGATGGAGTTCTTCAGGTTTTGCAAATGATTCAGCGGTGCCAATGCCCGGGAAACAGTTTCTTTATCGAAATCCTTCGGGAAATGATCCGGCTGGAATGCTTTATTGACGAGCTCCCCTTCTTCCAGGATGATCTTTCCGTCGCTGCTGTCACGGATATCGATGACAGTCTTCACATGCTCCGGCAATGCACGCATGACATCCTGGACGAAGACGAGCGATACACCATATTGGCTCGGATCTTCATTGAAGAATTCCATGATGGTATGATCCAGTATCAGTTTCTCATCGGTGATCAGCACGACGTAATGAGGGGAGAAATAAATCTTCTCATTGGAATTGCTTTTTTCATCGACCTGCAGCTTCCGCTCTTTCAGCACTTGATAGAGGCTGTGAAGTACCTGATCACGCGAACGTTCATGATAGATGAAGCCGCGGACGTTGATATCACGCACACTTGCATGCGGCAGCCAGCGCATCCAATCCCATTCTTCCTTCTCTTCTTCCGGGAAAATCGTCACGAACTGCAGATCATGATAGCTGTGGAATAATGCTAGTTGCATGACCAATAGCTGAAGCTGTTCCAGCACGAGCCTGCGCTGTCCTATATATCCGACAGGTCCCTTCATTAAAGAAGTGACGACCGGGACATCATGCAATTCCTTGAACTGCTCGAGCAAATGCCTCGCTTCATCCATCAAGTCATCCTGATCCTGGGTGAATTCCTCTTCGTTGAATGAAATCTCGAAGCTGGTGTCCACACGTCCCAATCCCGTCCGGAAATTCAGGAAATCATGATGATAGATTGTCTTTTCATAGATTCGCGCTTCCGTGGCAGCTGCCATTTCCGATATCCTCTGTACATCAGGGTAATGGTAATGCAGCGCATGTCTCTGTTCCTCACTCGCATGATAAAGTTCCTTCGTTTTACGCTTCAGGTATTTTTTGTACGTTTCTTCCCTATGCTTCATATCCGCTTTGTATTTCCGTACATTCTTCACATAAGACGTGATCGAAAATATAACCGTCACAATTGTGGCGAGCACCATTACGATAATGAAAATCCCTCGCGGCTGAATCAGGGAAATTGCAACCAAAGCCGCAATCATGACAAGCGGCGGTACGATATTCCTCGCCAATTGCTCACTCGGTTTACTTGGTTTGCTGGCTGGTTTTGCAATCGTCCGTTTCTCTTCCGGTTCCCGGTAAATGATACGCGGTGAACGATGATAGTCCGGATACTCCCCTGCGTAGGGTTTCTCCTGGCCGATCAGTTCCATGAATGACGCTTCCATCTTCCCATCGGATAGGATTTCAATCGCATCTCCATATACTGTCAGCAAGACACCATCAGCAAATAAAATATCTCCGTCCTCGACCGCTGCGTCATCTTTCAGGAGCTGATAGTTATGGTAGACATTCCCGCTTCGTACATCCAAACGGAAATCGGATTCTCCTTCATCCCGCAAAAGGACGAAATCAGCATTCCAATCCGCTTTGCGTATATCATCATAGGCAGCCGCGCCAAATGTGATCGTTTGCTGGCCGGCAATATCAAACACGTTGGCTTTGTCAGCGTCAAGCAAATGAAGATGCAGTTCCCCTATTTGCTTTGCAGTGCGAATCTCTTCCTGCTCATAGGTTAATCTCCGGCCATCCCATTCCAGTACTGATTCCGCTGTCAGCCCGCTTACAGTCACCTGATCTTTGCGCTTGCTCCCAATAGTCAGCCTTTGAGCTGATCGTTCCGGCAAATGGCATTTATGCAGTTTATCTTTATAAGCTACAAGCAGTATTTTATGCGCCATCTTTCCTTCTTCCTCTCTGTGCACTCCATCCATCGCTGATAGACATCATTTCTCTTCTTGGTCATTTTTTTCTTCTTTTGCGTTCTGCTGTTCTCCTGAAGCTGATTCTTGATCGGATTCCTCACCTAAAGGATCTAAATCATATTCCTCCACCAACTGATCCAGCTGATTTTGAAGCTCCTCCACTTGACTGTCCCGATCCGTCCCGGAAAGGTCAGGATTGTTTTTCACTTGTTCGATTTTCTTGATCAATCCGTAAATGATCAGCTGCGGATCATCGAGATATTTGGCTTTATCCAAAGAAGTATCCAATTCACCACGTCCATTGTAGATCCAATAAAGCAAGTAATCCTGGTCACTTTTCAGTGTGACATTCTTCAATATCGATTCTTTTTCCTCATCCGATAATGCTTCCACCTGGATATAGGAATACGCCAGTGCATATTTTGTCTGGCTCGGAAGCTTTTCCGGATCCTCTTCTGCCAATGTCGAAATGACTTTGTTATAGTTGTCTGCCAGGAACTCCCCATGGGCATCCAATTGCTTATCCTGGAATGGTTCCTTGATCAGGGCAAAGTACACGAGCGGGACAGCAAGCAAAACACTGAGGGTGATCATGATGATCGACAAACGCTTATACAATCGGAACCGTTTCGCCGGTACAAAGCTCATCGTCTTATCTGTTTTATTCTGTTCCTTTGTGTAATTTTCCAGAAGGAAGCGCCTCAATGCTTCGATCGATTCAAGCTTTTGGATGCCCTTCTCAAAATCGGACTCATTCGCATTCTCCAGGGAGCCATGATAAAGCTGATCGAATGTGTACTTCTTGGAAAACATGGCGATGCACATGCATTTATATTGTTTAAGGAATGTCTCTGACTGCATATCGAATGGGGGTGCGATATGACGGACACCGCGATGGATCACCTGCGGCATCAAGTTCTCATCAAATACGAGATTGTCAGGATGAAGGAAAAAAGTGATCCGACTTGATAGGAATTGCTCCAGCTTGCCAATATTGCTCAAAACGCGCAGCTTATCATTTTGGCGCAGCTTCTGGATGTCGGACCACTTTTTACGATCGGGATGGATGGTATAGATGAATTCAAAAGTATCCTCCTGTTCCTGTATCTCCATAGGTGCAAACAGGTCGGAAGGCTGTTGCATCAAGTGCAGCTGCCGGATATCCTTCACCGAGGTTTGTGATACTGGAAGCGTTATATGGACTGCTTGCTTTTCCTGCTTCAGCGTATATGTAATATTATCCAATTCCATTTTTTTCTCATTCATGTTTTGCTGGCTCCTTCACAATTAGCACAGACGGCTTGATAGATTACAAGACTACAAGTATATCGCCATCTGTCACCGGATAGTCTCTTAGGTAGTCATCATCCGCCAGGACAAGGTGCTTGGTTATGATTTTAATCGTCGAATAGGTATCACTTTGATCCAAATGCAATGTATCCATCACATGATGGAGCAGCTGCTTCACCGTCAGCTGAGTGGGAATGCGCAAATCATACACAGAACCTTCCCCGAAGATATGCTGAAAGTCCATCGTGACATTGATATGTTTCGTATTGACCATCGTCCTTCTCCTAATCCAATAGTTTTCGCATCAGCATATATAGGCCGATACATAATGCAAGTGCAATTCCGATCAGGAATACTAATACACCATTTCCTGAATCCTTTTCAGGCTCATCTGCTTCATTTTGACCGTTCGCTGCTTCAAAGACATAATCTGCAGTGAACAATGTTTTCTGCACTTCTTCCAAAGGGGATTTTTGATGGAGTTCAAGTGTAAAGACTCTATCCTGCAAAGCTTCTGCTTGTTCCCTTTTCGTTTCAGCTTTTTGCCGGATTTCATCTGTCGTTTCGCCATTGAACAATCCCGGGAACACTTTTTCCTTTTCTGTTTCCTTCAAATCTGTTTTCACATCTTCTTTTTGGATACGGTCGATTTGCAATTGAAGGCCACCGCGTTCACTTTCCTCTTCACCAGAATGAGTTTCTGCTGATGCTTCGATAGGCAGAAGCATCAGCAGAAAGATGGTGAATATGAACGCCAAATCAACCCACTTCCGTTTGGTCGTCATCGGCATTATCTACTCCTTTTTCCGATTGGCTGAGCACCAATAGGTTGGCCAGGGCCCCTGCCGCAGCTGCGATTACCAATACAAAGATCGCAACGACGTAGTTGACCGAGCCTTCTACAATACGAAGCATGAATGTTTCCATGTACTGCAGAGGAGAAAACTTCTCGATTGTCGGGAACGCTGTGCTTGCTGTCCCGATTGCATCTGTAAAGAACAGATACAGACTGAAAATCGCAAGCAGGATGAACATACCGATCATCTTCACCTGCCGCAGCAAGTACGTCGCCACCAGCAGCATCGCCATGATGAGCAGGGCCATGACAGCAGTCAATTGCAGCTTATTCAGATCGTCAATCGGCAAATAGTAGCTCGAAACGATCCCGATGACGATACCTTCCAGCAATCCGATACCTGCTGTGATGACAGTGATCGGGGCATTTTGTATCATCAGTGATGTATCTGCTGCGAATTGGTCGTCTTGCTTGCGTCTCATATGCAAGGTTGAGATGACATAAGCCGTAAAGAGGACGACGATGAAACTGATCAGCACTAGATAGTAAGGTGTGAAAATTGTTTTACCTTGCGCTGCAATCGTACCCTCATTGCTTGTTTGAACAGGATTGGAAAGGAAGTCATAGAGATTCTCATTCTGCCTGTCGCCAACCCGGCTGTTTGCCAGCACTTCGGTGAAGTTCTCGGCGAAGTCCTGATCATTGGACAATTTGTCTGTCAGATTGGAAGCAAGCTGTTCTGCATCACTCACTATGTCAGTGCCGCTCTGCTCGATTTCCCTTGCTTGTGTATCGATATTCTCGAAGGTCTCATAGACTTGATCAGCCGTGTCCGTGTTGCTTTGCGCTTGCTGGGCTAACGTCTGACTCGAAGTCAGCAGCGGCTGGAATTCGCTGCCCAAAGTAAGCACGGCTTCCTGTTCACCTTGTGCATTTGTCTGAATCTCTTCCTGCTCCTCCAGCAGTCCAAGTGCTTGTTCACGCCAAGCAGCGACATCCTCCAATGTCTGGCTCACATTCTCATTCAAGACAGCCGCTTGCTCCGTTGCAGCGGCAACCTGGCTGGTCAGTGTATCAGCATCTGCAATGGCCTGCTGTACTTTTGTTTGGTAATTACCAACCTTCTGACGGAATGCTTCTGCAGGTGTGCGAAGCTGTTCCGTTACGCTGCCGGTGATTTGGCTTGTCATGTAGTCTGCGAGCAAGTCCTTGATGTCTTTTTTGTTGAACAGGTAATACAGGGAGTCTTTGTCAGCTAGATCCCTCAGGTTGCCAGAACCAAAATCATCAGGCAGACTGTGCAGACCAAAGCCAAAGTAGCTCTCATATTGCGAGCCTAGTTCCTGATAGGCAGAAATGGTATTGGTCACTGTATGGATCAATGTCTCTGTCGTATCATCCAAGTCCTCCACCGGCGTACTGATTTCGTGCCGGATGGTATGGTCTTTGATATAAAGCTTCTCTGGCTCTTCAGGTTTTTCTTCTTCACCCGGTTCTTCTTCTTCCGGCTTATCATCATCCGGCTGGTCGGCGGAATCATCAGGCGTGCCTGGTTCCATCGTATCATCAGGGTTTTCCGTATCATTCCCCCCCTGATTATCTTCTTGATCATCTGCCGGGGGATCAGTTGGCGTTTCTGCATTTTCATCCGGCTCAGTTCCACCCCCAGGCGAAGTTCCCCCGCCGTCTGATGGTGTTTCCTCTGCCGGAAGCTCTTCTTCCGTTTTACCTTCCTCAGGTGCTTGATCGCCGTTGTTCACTTGTGTGGTTGCAAGCAGATTGCCTGCTGCAGGTGTATAAGCTAATTCATCTGGTTTATCGACATCTTCTAAATCCTTTTGTTCTAACGTCCAGCTCCACGCAATCGGTTTATATACATCAAAGCTTCCTTCATCCTTTTTCAATGTAAGGCTGACTTTGAATTCACCTTCACGGTTTGCTGGCAGTTTCACTTCTCCGTCCACCAGGGATCCCGTATAGCCTTGTTCTTCTTCCCCAGGAAGCTGGATGCCCAAATATTCAACAGAGAAGCCTTTCGGGACTTCCAGACGGAAAATCTGACCTTCTTTTTTATTTTCAGGAATGTGAACAGTATCCGTTACCTGGACACCTTCTTTGGTCAGTTTTTCATTCAATCTCTCAAACTCATCTTTCAACGTCGGAGAGGGGTCCCGATCAATATTCACGGGCTTGAAATCACTTTGATATTTTTTCGTCATTCGAATGACATTACCGATCTCATCCACAGTACTTTCCGGTAATCCTACATCCTGAAAGTCCTCAATCTCCAAAGATGGCAGTTTTCCGATTGCATGGTTGATCCTGTTCCGAGCGACTTGATTGGGGTCTTCGAACAGCATGTTGATGTTCAAGTTCTGGTCTTCGGCCAGCTCTTTATCAATCGTATTCCTGATTCTGTCTTCGATTTTAGCCCGGAATTTTTCATTGCTTTCTGTCAGATATGCATCAATATCCTGCTGAAGGGAAGCGACTCTTTCAGAGGAATCCTGCAGCTGTCGCTGTAGGGAAACGGAACCAGAATAGATATTTGTTGTATTAAGAGGGGTTGCCGGCTGGCGCATGATCGAATCGGCGGCATTTTGCTGGGCTGCAGCAAACTGACGGTTGATTGCTTCATTCGTTGAAACCAGCTGATCCAGGCGCTGATCCACTTCCCCTGCAGTCAATCCCTGACTGAATTGATTGATTTGATCCTGGAAGCTTAGTAGATTCGTATTATTTGCTTCCTTTATATTCATCACTTCATCCAAGCTGCTGACGAAGTCTTCTCCCAATTGACTTTCATCGGCAAGCTGTTCCTCGTAGGAATTCAATAACTCCCCAAAGCTTGTAAAACTATCCTTGGATACTTCGGTATTTTCCCTTACCATACCGAATTGGTCGGTGTATCCGGACAACGGCTGGAATATATCGGAGTTATAAGCGTTCGTATATACTGCTTGGCGGTTGACCATTTGACCGATATTGTCCTGCGCGTTCTGCAGATTGCCTATGATGCTGGCGAAATAGACATCGATGATCCTTCTGTTAAAATCATTCAGTATATCACTTGCCGTTTTCTCCGCCTGTTCTTTCATACGCGGATTCTCGGATGCATTGATCTTATACTGCAGCACGACCTGTTCCGGTGCTTCCGCCGTTATATTCAGCGATTTCTCCGAAAAGTCGTTAGGAATCACGATCATCATATCGTATGTATTATTCTTCAAACCGCTTTCCGCGACTCCGCGACTTACGACAAACCACTCATTGTCATCACTTTCACTGACAGAATTGACAAAGGCATCCCCAAATGCCAGTTCGGTTCCATTCAAAGTGGCTCCCTGGTCTTCATTGACAAGTGCCACTGACATATTCTGTGTCTGGGGCTGTTCAGCTGTCTTGGTCGTTTCCTGATGTAAAGTTAAGTAAGACAATCCAGATGCCAGCAGTACGATCAGTACCAAAAATAATATCCATCTCTTATCGAACTTCTTCAATATACACTCAACTCCTGGTGTCTCCTGTTTACGTAATATATCGTCCTACGTGCGTGACTGCCTAGCTCTTTTGAACAGTAATCGGGCCACATAACGCATGCGTCATGCAGCCCACCCTGTCGTGTAATGCGACGGTCAAACAGCAGCCGGATGGATGCTTATCTGAATCCGAAGTTTTGTGATAATGCTTCGTCTTGCTCTTGTACTGCCTGAGCTGTTTTCTCAAGCTGCTGCTGGATATCAAGCATAAGCTGTGAGAACTCCTTGACTTTTGGCTGCAGCTGTACGAATTGATCATCAAAGCGATCGAATGCTCTACCTTCCCACTCTGAACGAAGTTGCACTTGCAATGCAGATAGTTCAGAAAGAATGTGATCGATCTGTGAAGAACTATTACCATATTTTTTTGCATGGGCTTGTAACTGCTCCGGGGTCATACGAATTTGTCCCATTTGCTCAGCTCCTAATTAAGTTTTTTACAGAAGGTTGTAGCACTGCCAGTAAATGTATACCCAGTACCTTCTCAAATAAATCCTAAAGAAAGCACTATTCAAAGTCAACGGAGGATGAAATGATTACCAGAAATTGAGCGTTAAGTCCTGATTCCGCCCAGGATTATAACCCCATACAGCAATAAGAAATGATTTCGAACCATTATAAAAGTCTTATAAACTGGAATTTTGATGTTTTATGGAGAAATAAGACAAATAATGATATTTTACATTTTTTTCATCAAATTATATGCTGGCAAATTCAATTTCAAATACAAAAAAGAGGTGTATCCGCACACCCCTTTCCTCTTAAGCTATTAATTTCAACCCTACTGCCGAAGCAAGTATCATCGCAATACAAACAAGTCTCTTCCAATCCTTTGATTCCTGAAAGAAAAGCATTCCGACGATTGCTCCTCCGGCAGTTCCTATGCCGGTCCAGATAGCATAAGCCGTCCCCATCGGAAGGTAGGACATACTGTAGGACAAACAGCCAAAGCTCCCGGCAAAGCCGAGGATGAACAAAGCTATATTCGCAAAACTCGGTTTCTCATTGAGTTTATTGATCATCGTGACTCCCAGCACTTCGAACAAACCAGCTACAATCAGCACAATCCAAGCCATCAGGCACCCTCCTCCTGATTATTCCCGGTCACAAGCTTAAGCCCGATCACACCGGCCAGCAGAACTGCAATCAATAATACCTTGACCAGCTTGAACGGCTCACCGAAGAACAGCATATCCACAATCACCGTTCCGGTCGATCCGATGCCGACGAATACCGCATATACCGTACCGACAGGCATATGCTTGCTTGCCCGCAGCATCAAATAAAAGCTCAGCAGGATACAAATGATCGTCCCTGCCCATTCGATTGCATTATTTGCGTGCTTTAAGCCGATGACCCATAATACTTCGATCAGACCAGCCAGCACGACACTGAGCCATTGTTTTGTCATCTTGATTCCTCCAATCAAAAAAGCCCGGGAGATAGCAATCTCCCAGGCTTTTGTCCCTCCGTGTCACAGCGATGCTGTGCGTTTTCTCTCGGACCAGACCAGCTAGCTGCTGCGGAACCCTAGAAAACTATTTCCCATATTTACACTCAGGTCATTATAAAGGATGGAAAAACACGATGCAAGCAATTAATTATAGGAGTATTTATAATGGTTAAGTCAGGAGGAATCACAATGCAAACATTCAAAACCTTATTCCAGCGGCGCATCAAGCTGAATGAAGCCCCCTCATTCAGCACGCTGCCGGTCCTGCTACAAAAATTTGCCCAGGAAATTCCGTTTGAGAACTTACGGATCATCGAACAGCGGCAAAGTCATCTATCGAAAGAAGGACTGCAGGAGAAAATACTTATCCAAAGCGAAGGCGGTGTCTGTTATGAACTGAACACCCTTTTATATCATTATTTAAAAGAAGGCGGATGGGATGTCACGCTGCTGTCTGCTTGTATATTTGACCAGAAAAGGAATGATTGGAGCATCACAGGCAATACCCATGCAACGATACTACTGGAACATGATGGCGAAAAATATATAGTGGATGCTGGATTTGGTGCGAATATACCTTTATCCCCAGTACCACTGGCAGGAAATGCCGTGGAAACTGCCAATGGACAATTCCGTATTGAGCGTGCAATGGAAAATTATATACTGGAACTGAAATTAGCGGATCGCGATGAGGATTGGCGCATAGGTTATCGGTTTTCACCAGCAGATACCATCACCGATTTGGCAGAACTGCAGCATATGCAGCAAATTATCGAGACGCATCCCGATTCCCCTTTCAACAAAGGCAAGCTGCTCACAAAACGGATCAACGAAGGCCTTTACGTTCTGACACCTTCTTCCTTTACAGAATGGCAAAACGGCGTCCCTTCGAAGCGACAGATAGATGAAGAAGAATATTACGAGCTGCTGCAAACGACATTTAACATGGAGAGGCCGCTGTAAATGCAGCCTCTGTTCAAGAAGCCCATCTAGGTGAGGCTTTCAACTCCGTACTGCTATATACATTGTTCCGAACAGCTTTCACTCGAACTAGGAAAAAGCGTTATAATGAAAACAAGTACATGCCAGCCCATCTATTTCTTTTGGCAAAACAAGAATTGTCAAGCTGTCGGTTTCAATTGAAAATGAAATTCGGGAAGTTTAATTCTTAACTTATATGGGAGGGGATTATGCATGAATGATTTCATGGAAGCGTTCTCGTTGACAAAGCCTATCATTCAGGCGCCAATGGCTGGCGGCATTGTCAAACCGCGTCTCGCAGCAGCTGTTTCCAATTATGGTGCATTAGGAAGCCTGGCTTCAGGATATCTTACACCCGGGACCTTGGAAGAGCAAATCAAGGAAATGTTTGAACTGACGGAGGGCTCTTTTCAGGTTAATTTATTCGTGCCATCCGACAATGGAATTCCTCATGATGAAGATGTACTGCGATGGAAACAGAATGTTCCACTAGGTGAGAAAGCAAGTCCTTTTACAAGGATCCAGGAAGAATGGGATGACTTTTATGCAAAAGTTGAATTGATACTGGAAAATGGGGTCAAATATTGTTCATTTACTTTTGATCTTCCTCCTGAAGATGCTGTCAAGGAGCTGAAAAAAGCTGGCTGCCGCTTGATCGGGACAGCTTCATCGGTCAAAGAAGCAATCTTGATGGAAGAATGCGGCATGGATGCTGTTGTGCTTCAAGGTAGTGAAGCCGGCGGGCACCGGGGAGCCTTCTTAAAAACGAAAGGCGATCCTGGTATAGGTTTAATGGCTTTGATTCCGCAGGCTGCAGATGCAATCAATATCCCAGTCATTGCTGCTGGCGGAATCACGGACCATAGAGGTGTGAATGCAGCATTGACATTGGGTGCCAAGAGTGTACAAGTAGGGACGGCTTTCTTGACTTGTCACGAAAGCAATGCGCATCCTGCATACAAACAAAAAATACTCGCAGAAAAGGAAACCGCTACAAGATTGACCAAACTTTTTTCGGGAAAAGAAGCCCGGGGCATTGTGAATAACTGGATGGAAGATAAGAAACTTGATGAACAAAGAGTCCTCCCTTATCCTTATCAAAATACAATCACGAAGCCCATGCGACAGCAAGCTGCTCTGGAGGATGACCCGGAGCAAATGTCATTATGGGCCGGCCAGGGCATTCGGTCCCTAAATAAGGAAACTTCCGTAAAAGAACTTTTAGATAAGCTTTGCCAGGAGAATATCAGAGTTTAAGTTGAAGAAATAGACAGCTTCTTATATAAAAAGGTGCCTGCAATTACAATCCTTTAGCCATCCATTCGATGAACGCATTGATTATGAGGGGGGCAAAGCTCTAAAAAAAAGAAAGAGGCTGGGACATAACTAATTCCCCAGTACTTAAAACCGAATCTTATTCTTGAGCGCCGCTTCGGTAAAACACTCCGCTAGGATAGATAACTAATCAAAAAACCGAACTTATGCAAATTTTCGTATGAAGATTTGCAATATAGTTCGGTTTTTTGTTTGGCTAAAACACTTTTATCCCAGCCTCTTTCTTTAATTCAATTTCTCGCCTTGATAAACATCTGCTGCCAATGGTGCGCTGAGCATTTCCTGGGCAGCTTTGCTGAATTTTTGGAAGTGGCTGCTGGCATTATGTGCTTGCACAGCCTCCATGTCCTTCCAATTTTCCACCATGATAAAGCTGTTTGCATCTTTTGGATCTTGGAACAGATCATAGCTGTTATTGCCAGCTTCGGCACGGCTTCCTTCCATGACTGCTTCGATTTCCTGAAGGAATTCTTCTTTTTTCTCTGGTTTCACTGACATTCTAGCGTGGATGATGATCATTGTTTCTCTCTCCTTATTTCCATTCTGTGATTTGTTCTACCGGCATTCGGTAGGATTTGTAGCCTGCATCTGCCGCTTTTCCGATGGAAATCAGCATGACAGGAACATATCGATTTTTATCCAAATCGAATGCTTCGGCGATTTGGTCCTTCTCAAACCCGCCAATCGGATTTGTATCGTAACCATATGCTTTCGCAGTCAGCATGATCTGCATGGACACCAAACCGCCATCGATAAGGATTGTTTCCCGATTTTGCTGTTCCGTGATACCGGAAAGCAGATTACGGATCGAGATTACTTGCTGATCTTTGACCTCCTGCGGCATCATACCATGTTCCACCGCTTTTCCATAGATTTCTTCCAGGTAGTCAAGATTATTCATATCCGCAAAAACAGCGATTACTGCAGCGGAGGTTTTGACCTGCTGCTGATTGAATCTGGCAAGCGGAGCAAGCTTCGCTTTTGCTTCCGGAGTCTCAATGACCACAAAGCGCCACGGCTGCAGATTAACGGAAGAAGGAGCTTTTGTTGCTGCTGTTAGTATTTCGGTCATTTCTTCCTTGCTGATTTTAACTTCTTCGTCATAAAGACGGATGGAACGGCGGTCCTGCACGATTTGCAGGAAGGCCTCTTTATCATATATGTGGTTCATTCATTTTCTCCTCCCAGCTGATTCTTTGTGACACGTGAGACATTTTCACTTACTTTGCTCAGCATGCGCAGGAATTGAGCCAGTTCTTCTTCCGAAAAGCCCGATAGCGTTTCTTCCACGAACTTGCTCTTTTCCTGATAGGATTGCTCGATGTGCCGCTTTGCTTCATCCTCCAGCTTCACCCATGTAGCACGCTGATCATCTGCTTTTTTATAGCGGATGATCGTCCCGGCCGCTTCAAGCTGCTTTAGATGTCTTGTGACAGCTGCAGCATCGATATTCACTTCCCTTTGCAGTGCTGACTGGGTGACCTCCTCATGCTGCAACAGATAATGAAGGATCTCCACACGTGAGGTGCTGGCTCCTAAGCAAGCCTCGAACTTCGAACAGAGCTCCTTGTTCACTGCCTGCAGCTGCAGGAAAATTTGTAGACGGATAGAACAAGCAGTCATCGGCTTATCTCCTTTGTAAAATATTTGACGCGTCAATAATTGACACATCAATCATATACCTTGCCAATCTTCCTGTCAAACGACCTGCACAAAAAAGAGCAGGGATCCCCCGCTCTTATTGCGTCGTTTCCTTCCAGCTGTCATCCATCACCATTTTACCTGGCCATGTATAAGCTGTCAGCCCGCCATCGACGATCAAGTCTTGCCCTGTGATATAGGAGCTGTCGTCCGACGCAAGGAATAAGACAGCTTTGGCTATTTCTTCTGGAGCACCTAATCTTCCCATCGGAGCAAGCCATTTATTTGATTCACGGAATGCTTTCCCCTGCTCCTCTTCCTGCGTCCCTGTCAGTTCATCGATCAATGGCGTCTCGATTGTACCGGGAGAAACGGAATTCGCCCGGATGCCTTGCCTGCCGTAATCTATCGCGGTGGCTTTCGTGAAGTTGATGATGCCGCCTTTGGCTGCATTATAGCCTGACCTGTCCAGATCAGCGAAGCTTCCGCTCATCGAGGCATTGTTGACGATTGCGCCTTTTTTGTTTTCCAGCATCAGCGGGAGGAGGAACTTGCTCATCAGGAAGGTTCCCCGCAAATCTGTCTTCTGGATGCTGTCGAATAACTCAATCGGGTACTCATGTACCTTACCGCCTTCTTGATCGATGCCGGCATTATTGAAAAGCACATCCACCCTTCCGTATTTTTCCTTCACTTGATCAGCGAATCGCTGCACGCTATTTTCATCGGAAACATCTATTTCAAATGCTTCTGCATTCCCTCCGGCAGCTTGAATCGATTCTATCAGATCCTTCAATGCTTCTTCCTTGATATCTGCAGCCAGTACAGTAGCCCCTTCTTCAGCGAATAGGGAAGCAGTGGCTCTGCCAATACCAGTGGCTCCGCCTGTCACAACTGCAATTTGATTATCCAGCTTACCCAATGCTGACAACTCCTTCCTGTATCCTTCCCTAATCTTTTTCCGGACAGGAAAGATGTAAAACATGCTTTTCGTCGGAGATATCGGCAAATAATCAAAAGGATTGTGTAGCTTTGGATGAGCCTGTCCATCTTAACGATAGAAAACATGGTTGCCGATTTGTTTCACTTGCACCTGTGTTTCGGCTATCCAGTTTGTCGTGGCGGTTTTGGGATTCATGAACCAGACAATATCCTGCATATCATCCCTTCGCACAAGTGCATCAGCCACTGCTTGTACCGTTTCATCAGTCGGATGGCTCTCCCAGATAACACCAGAGCTTACAGGCTGAAACTGTCCTTCCTGCATGATCACATCATGAATGCTGTCAGGAAATTCATCACTCTCCATACGATTGAGTACGACGGTGGCCACTGCTACTTTACCTATATAGTCCTCTCCGCTTGTTTCAGCTTGGACCAATTTTTGGAGCAGCTCTATTTCTTCGGCAGTATATTGTTTCTGTTCGATGACCGCTTCGGACAAGTGTGCAGAATGCTGATCATCTCTATCAGATAAAACGCTGGAATGAGGGCCTTTCACGGAATGAGTGTCCTTTTCAGGCAGCACGGGCTGTGTCCTTGCATCTGCAAAGACCTTGGCAGGATTGTCATCCTGGTTCAGATTATGGAATGGTAAGTATAGAACGAGACAAAGGTTGCTGACAAAGAAGAAAATCAATAATGAAAGCGTAAGAAGTTTCTGCATAATCCAGTCCTTTTCTGCGTCATATAAGTACATGATCAACTTAATACCCAGTCATCCAGTCTTACAAACATGGACATATCATCACTAGTGTATGAACCTTTTTGCGAATTAGTCCTGTAAATGACTTTCTTTCCTGGAAAACTTTCCTCCTGTGCCGGATACTTGCCCATCCTCACTTGGACTTTCATGCATACTGTGAAGGAATAGGAGGAATGTTGATGAGCTACACTTATTATTTGCATCCATATGGACAATCGACTTATACAGCAGACTATCGAACGAACCAAGAGGACCAGAGATTCGGATTTGCTTTTATCCCGTTCATTGGCGGGCTGGCTGGCGGACTTCTTGGCAGTGCTTTGATCAGTGGTCCTGGATATGGTTATAAATATGGATACAACACACCTTATCCGGTGCCATATCCTGTTCCTTATCCATATCCGGCACCTTATCCGTACAATTATTATTATTCCCCCCAACAGCGTTAAAATAGAGGGACAGCCTGTCTGTCCTTACATAATTACCGGCAGGAGTGCCACACTATCGGCAGGAGGTGGATATATGAAGCAAAAACAAAATAATTCAGATCAGCGTGATAAAGCAGCTGAAGCTATCGGGCTGGATCAGGATGAGCAAGTGATGAATGGTGATTATGGTCATCCGGAAACTGAATTTGAAAATAATGCCGCCCGCAAACAAAACAAAACACAGCTCTAGAAGAGCTGTGTTTTGTCATATCAAATGAATTTGGAAGCTATATAAGTCACGACCAGCCATACTGCCAGGGCAATGACAATCCCGAGCATGAATCCTTTGATGAATGTAGACCGACTGCGCACAATCTGCACCTCTTTTGCTTTTTACCTATAGTCTGTACTTATACGCCTGTTTTTATGAGTGCGCAGTCCACTCCTTATTTCTTAACCGCTGCAGTTCTCTTGGCATCTTGCTTTTGTCCTGTCTGCCGCTGTTTCTGATAATCCTCCCGGAATTTATCTTTTGCTGCGGAAAAGATGCAGAGCATGCCCAACCCTCCCATTATTTTGATACTTTTGTTTTGCCAGGTTGTTCGAAAATAAAACTTCTTTTTTCCCGGAAAATTCATATCAAGAATCACCTTTTTTGCGGTGAAGATCATCTGTTATTGGTGCACATGATAACGAGTACGGATGTGTCGGAAGTCTTCACCACACCTTTCCCTCAGGTTGTATGCTTGTCGATATCTTCTGCGTGAGAGGCAATCCCTTTTTCTGGTCCTATCATATGATCCAGGGGGAAAATACATGCTTTTTAAAGATAAATTTGATTATAAGAGCATAAGGGTATGATTTCCTCATTTCTATTCAGATGCATAGTATGACTCTGCTGCTTTCGCCGCCTGCTTCCGCAATACGGAAAATGGCATACTGCCTCTTTCCCGCTTCAGCTTAACGAGCAGCTGCTGCCAAATTGCCTCTTCCCTGATGCTGTCCAGCAGCTCATGCCCCTCCCAGGTTAATCCGTAGATGAGCAGTTCTTCTTCCTCTTCTTCCTCATCGAATACAGTTTCCAGCTTGATGAGCTTCGCTTCCTTCATCAGCTGCAGATGATAATTCATTTCTTCCTCGGAATACTCATCCTCCTCCGTCACTTCCAGTGCAAAACCTCCTTCTGTGTATTCCGCCTCGATATCAAGCAGGAGACTCCTGATAATGGACATATCCCGTTTCAACGGCATCACCTCTATCTCATTATTTCTGTCTCCATTTTTATTTTCCTTCAAAGAAAATGGACTCCCTCGATCCGGGAGTCCATTTTTGTCAACGCAGGAGTATTTTTTCGCGGGAATCTGCCGGCACCATTCCTTTGACCTGTAAAGTCAGCGTATCTCCCTCATTCCATTCCGGAACGGATATAGGAAGCGATGCTTGATATTCCCTGCCGTTTACACGGATCACGTAATGTCTTTCGGTTCCTTGGAACTGACTGATCATTATTTCCCCCTTCAATCCTTCTGCCTCAGCCGGCAGCAGCTGCCATTCTTCAGGTCTGACTGGGTAAAGCTGCTGCTGTTTCAATTGTTCCGAAACACCATTATCCTGCCAGCGATAGGTACTGCCTTGAGGAATGAAGTGATTGCCTTCCCATGTTCCCTCCACTAAATTTGCCTTGCCGACAAATGTAGCCACAAACGGTGTTTCCGGATGCTGATATATCTCTTCCGGCGCAGCTGCCTGCTCGATCCGTCCACGCTGCATGACAAGCACCCGATCAGCCATCGCCAGCGCTTCTCCTTGATCGTGGGTGACATAAATGATGGTGGCACCAAGCTTTTTATGTATCTGCTTGATTTCCTTGCGCATGCTGATACGTAATTCTGCATCCAAGGCACTGAGCGGTTCATCCATGAGCAGAATGTCTGGTTCCGGCGCAATCGCCCGTGCCAGGGCAACGCGCTGCTGCTGGCCTCCCGACAAAGCTGCCGGGTATCTCTTCCTGAATGACTCCATCCCGACAAGCCGCAAAACCTCCGTCACCCTGTCAGCTTGCTCCTTGGCTGTGCGTTTCTTGGAAAATCGATGATTTTTCAATGCGAATCGGATATGCTCTTCGACTGTCATATGCGGCCAAAGCGCAAAGGATTGGAAGACCATGCCTATATTTCTGTTTTCAGGCTTGCTATAGTACTTGGAGTTGGCTACTTCTGTTTCGTCGAATCGAATCGTTCCTGCCGTGGGCTGCATAAAGCCGGCAAGCAATCGAAGCAAAGTCGTCTTGCCGCAGCCAGAAGGACCAAGTATTGCAAGGAATTCTCCATCTTGGATCGTCAAATCGATCTGGCTTAAAGCAGCGGTTTTGCCATAGTGCTTTTCTAATCCCTGCAATTTGATCACATTGATCTCCCCCTTTGCTTCCATTTACGCTGCATAACGAGATAAGCGATGCCGCCAATCAGGATCGCCAACACGATCAATGATGAAAATGCCGTCGAATAAGTACTGTAACCTGCTTGCTCGAAACTGAAGATGATCACACCCACTGTTTCGGCACCGCTGGACCAAAGCATGCTGGAAACGGTGAGCTCCGTCAGTGATGTAAGGAAAACGAGTAAGGCACCGCTAAGGACACCCGGCAGGATCAAAGGCAGGACAATTTGCCTCCATCTCGCAAAAAAGTCCGCGCCGTTTGTCCTGGCTGCTTCCTCCATCCGTGCATCCAGCTGGCTGAAGGCTGTATAGCTGCCGCGGAATTGCAGGACAAAGAAGCGAGTGATATAGGCAATCAATAGGATGGCAGGTGTTCCATATACACCTGGATACCATCCTGGCAAGGGCTGCATCCACATCAAAATGATGCATAGCGCCAATACGGTACCAGGAAGCGCATAAGGCATCGTAATGATTGCTTCCATCACTTTCGGCAATCTGCCCTGCTTATGAGAACGGTAATAAGCGAACAATGTTCCGAAAAGCAAGCAGATGACAGCCGTTATGAATCCAAGAAGCAAGCTGTTGCTTAAGGAGCGGAGCACTTTTTCATCTTCGAAAAGGATATAGCGGTAATTTCCCAGGGAAAGATTCTGCCAGGTCAAATCAACACCGTATGCCTGAACCAGACTGACCGCAGCCATTGCCAAAAAAGGCACCAGGCTGGTGCCCAAAAGAAAGATCCACAGCACCGTTTGCATCAGTTTCCGCCCGAATGGCTTAAGCTGGGTGCGGGGCTCATAGTCTGGCACAGTCGTTTCCGTGACTTTGCTCCTCCGCAGGAACCACACTTGGATCAAAGTGGCGGCTATCGCAACGATACCAAGCAGCACGGAAAGTACTGCAGCCCGACTGAAGGCACTCGGTCCATATCCGATGACCTGCTCATAAATATAAGTACTGAGTACACGTATATTAGCCGGGATACCGAGGATGGCAGGCACCCCGAAGTTATCCAGATTGGAAAGGCACGCAAGCAATCCCCCGCTGCATATCCCCGGCAGAGCCATCGGCAGGATCACTTTCCTCCAGCAGGTCAAGCGTGAAGCTCCCGAAACAAAAGCTGCAAGCTCTGCCTCACGGGGGATTCTGCGAAACACTTGCACTGTCATCAAATAAACAAGCGGATAATGCGAAATCCCAAGTACGAATATAATGCCCCCGGGACTGTATAAATCAGGTATCAGCCAATCCGGCAGACCCCCAAGCGGGCCTGAACTGCCGAAAAACTGCACCCAAGCCAGCGTCGTGATATAAGATGGGATGATGAAGGGCAAATAGATGAACAGCTGCATCAGCGACTTGCCCTGCACATCCGTATATGCCATCACTGCAGCCATCGCGATCCCAAGAAACATCGATATAGCAGTGCTGCCAGCGACGATATAAATTGTATTCCAAAGCGTTTTCCATGTAACGGACTCCTGGAGCACTTCAGAATAAGCACTGACCGAAAGACTTTCTGCCGAGGTGAAACTCATCAAGGCGAGCCGTATGATCGGCAGCAGGAAAAAGAAGAAGAGAATCAGCATCCCGATCAGAGCAGGGAACCCGCGGAAAGCGGTATGACCGCCTCCTTCCAGCAGCCTTGATTTCATCGTCAGTTGCATGGGTGGCCCTCCTTTTGCTTATTTGCCGAAAAGATCCTCGAACTGCTGCTTGTCTTTATTGCGGGACGTATACAATGCTTCCGTATCCGCCTGCAATACTGTCATCTCGTCGTAAGTCTTCAATCCCTCAGGGGCATCGATTCCTTCCCTGATCGGGGTATATCCCAATTCTGCCGCCAGTTCCTGGCCTTCCTCGGATAAGACATAATCAACAAATGCCTTGGCCGCTGCAGCATTATCCGTATCCTTGGTAATCCCGATCGGTTCGGTGATGACAGGAACACCTTCTTCCGGGTAAACAAGCTCGACTGGAGATCCGTCGGCTTTGGCCCTGGCAACGAGATAGTCGACGATGACGCCATATCGTTTCTCACCGGAAGCAACCGATTTCAACACATCCCCATTCCCTTTTACAACTGCTGTTCCTTGTTCCTTCAATTGCTCGTAGAATCCCCAGCCGAAGTCATCCTGTCTTGTCAAAACACCCAGATTGTAAGCCGCAGCACCGGAATAAAGCGGACTGGGCATGACGATTTCCCCTTTTGCATCAGCTTCTGTCAACGCACCCCAGCCAGTGGGGACATCACCGGACTCTGTATTGGCGACAATACCCGTCGCCATGATTTTCGTACCTGTATAATAGTGATCTTTATCCTCGAATTCATCCGGTACTCCAGCCAATTCCCCCGACTCATATGCCTGCAGCATATCTTGCTCCTTCAAATCTTCAAAGGTCACACTATCTGCCACGAGCAGGACATCCGCCTGTACATCCCCTGCCATCTTCTCGGCATTCAGCTTGGAAATCACTTCTTCCGTACCGGAACGATACGTTTCCACTTCCACTTCCGGATAGCGTTTTTCAAAGCCCTCCACCAATTTCTGTGCATCCGCATCAGGCTGGGATGTGTAGAAACTGAGTGTGCCGGCGATTTCTCCATCCGAAGCCCCTGCAGAGCTTCCAGCGTCCTCTTGGCCGCATGCTGTCAGTGCAAGCAATACAGTTCCCATAAAACCAGCCATCCATTTTCTTTTCATCCCAATCTCTCCTTTATTCCGATGTATTCGTCTCCATGGACTTGAACCAGCGTTCCACTTGCTCCTGTTTCCGCTTATAATGCGTTCGCAATTCAATCGGTGAAACAGTTATGTATCCTTCTTTCAATAAAAGATAATCGCTTGTCGGATGGAAGGTCGCTAGCTCTTGCAGCTGATCCTTCAGCCAATAATATACTTCCCCATGCGGATCATGCAGACCGACGAAACGATACCTCGAAACACTCATGTCCATCGGAATCACTTGAATTCCTTTGAATTGGCGCTTGTCGATATTCGGCAGATTGACATTCAAAAAGCCGACCGATTTCGCCCGATGCTGAAGCATCACCTCAGCAACCTGATAAAATAGCGTCTTGACTTTGGAATAGTTCACATGTTTCAAAGAGCCGCTATTGAGGCTGACGGAAGCAGCCGGAATATTATATAGGGATGCTTCCACTGCAGCAGCCATTGTACCGGAGTGATAAATATCCCGCCCCAGATTCGGACCAGCGTTTATTCCCGAGAAAAGGAAATCCGGTTTCTCCGGCAGCAGCACCTCCATCCCAAGCTTGACGCAATCAGCCGGGCTCCCATTCAAGCTCCAAGCGCCTGCCACTCCCGGAAAATGGAACATTTCCTTGACTCGGACAGGCTGTCGGGCCGTGATGCTGTGATTGACTGTACCGAATTCCTGATCCGGGCATACAACATAGACTTCTCCGAAATGCTGCAATGTCTCGATCATTGCCTCGACACCCGGAGAGAAAATACCATCTTCATTGGTAACCATGATCTTCATGTGATACCCCCTTTGCTTTGAGCGACAGCAGCTATGCAGTTCCCCACTGCGATATGCACTGCCAATTCCTGATGCTCAAACCATGCTGTCATTGACGAAAATTGATGAACCCTCACAGCATTACTCCTTTCATTTGTTCGTATATTGTTAACTTTACAAGCTATTTGTGAAGCTGGTGTTTAAAGAAATGTGAAGATATGTTTAATTGTTGTAAAAAGTTAGATTATTACAGAATAAAATGCAATAGCTGCCAGATTCCTATTCTTTCACAAATTAATAATTCTTTATGTAAATAATTTACAATTTTCATATAATTGTAGAATAGCAAAAAAACATTCCTTCAAATGAAGAAATGTCCAGGAATGAAGATGACTTTATACCCAATACAACCAATACATCTTTGTTAAAAATGCAGATTATACTAAAATTCCACAAAAACTTAATAGTATATTCGATATATTCTGTATACATCCGCCATAACTTATGCGAAAATAGAATCAGAAATACAATTTTAATAGGTCAGGAGTGTGTTCGATGCTCTATAAAATTGTCCGAGAAGCAAACGGAACCAAAACCTACCTAAAACATTCCAATTCTACTTCAGATATGCTGTTCCGCAACGAAAAGGAAGCGACATATCTGATGAAGAAGCTTAATGCACAGACGAAAAGTGAAATCCGATGGTCAGTCCAAGCTTGTATAGATCAGAAGCCATATCCTTGATGGATATGGCTTCTTTTACGTGTTAAGTCCCTCTGTCAGCAGCTTTTGAAACAGCCTGTAAATCATCTCCCTCTCTTTTCCCTTTACATGCTCCTCCAAGAAATAACGTTCTCTTTCAAGCAGCAGGAGGATAGCTGCTGCTGCCTTGGAATGATCTGCTGGCGTCATATTTTCCAAAATGTCGGAAAACACGCGAAATACCAGTGGCGGCAGAAGTTGTTCCGCCCTCTTCAATCCAAGCTGTGCTCGATCCGGGTAATGATGATGCAGCAGCATTCTTGCCAGCGGTTCCGTTACCTGATGCAGCATTGCAGCTGCCCATACACCATTGCCGCGAAGCGCCGCCTTGCGATACTGGAATAAAAACCATGTCAGGTCTATTACTTGATCGCCGTATTCCCGATCTGTCATGGTAAGTTTTTGTTCTGGTCTGTAAGGTTCCAGCAAGCTATCCGGATCGTAAAGAACCCGAAAATAATCGCTTTGCTTAAACGATTCTTCGGTGACCGTGAACAGGTCCACATGCAGCAGGTTATCGTACACGATGATCAGCTGCGGCGCGATGATGAATAACTCCTCGCTATACAGAACCTCCTTATACTGTGACAGCAGATGCAATCTCTTCGGGAGAAATCGATGTACATCCTTTTCGTCCACCAGACAATATAAATCGATATCTGAGTACGGGTCCTCTTCGCCCCGCCCGAATGATCCTTTCACAAATACAGCTTTCACCTCTTCCACATTTGCAAGGATACGTGTCAGCCCTTTCAATGCCGCTTGCTGCATCGAGGAACCCCCTTTTCCATATATTCCTATAACTTTACACCACTTAACAAAAAAATCCAACACCCTCGGGGTGTTGGATTTCTCGCTGCTTTTAATTCAAATATGGAATTGGATTCACTGCGTTCGATTTGCTTCCATTCCAAGGACCAGTATGCAATTCAAAATGAAGATGCTGTCCCTGAGACATACCTGTGTTACCCATCGTTCCGATCTGCTGACCTTGGGATACACGCTGACCCGAACTTACATGCATAGCTGTCAAATGCGCATATACGGTTGTATATGTTTTTCCGTCAATGGAATGTGTTACAAAGATTACATTACCATAACTGGAAGAATAATAGGCCCGTGACACCGTTCCGGAAGCTGCAGCCCAAATCGGCACATTGGATCCTCGTTTCGCAATATCGATTCCATAATGGAATGTACCCCATCTCGGACCAAAACCAGACGTGATGCTGCCCGGCGCCGGGGTGATGAAAGTACCATTGCCCGCAGGAGCCTGAGATGGCTGCTTCTCCTGCTGTGGAGTGACATCCGCCTGCGATTCCGCCGGAGCCGAAGCTGGCTTGGACACTTGCTGCGTGTCAGCTGCCTGCTTCTCGGCGGTTTCCTGCTTCGGCTCTTCTTTCGCTGCCTCTTCACTGGCAGAAGCTGCTGCTTTTTCCTGTGCGGCTTTCGCTGCTTCCTCCTCCGCCGCCATCCTGGCAGCTTCTTCCTGCTTCGCTTGCTCGGCACGCTGGCGTTCAGCTTCCCGGCGCGCTTCTTCCTCCGCCTTTTGTTTGTCGCGATAAGCAGCTTCAGCAGCGATTGCTTCTTCCTGGGCTGCAAGCAAGTCAGCCTCCTCGCTCAGACTGAGAAGCTCCTCGGAAGTCACATCATATTCCTTCATGACATCCGCAATAAGCTTGTCCTTCTCTTTCTGTTGGGCCGTCAAGGACTGCTTGGTCTCCTCCAGAATAACTGCCTGCTCCTCCACTCGTTCAAGCTTCGATTGGCGTTCTGATTTCTTGGATTCTATATCGTTCAAATCCTTCTGCTGCGCCTCCATCAATTCCTGGTCCGCTCCCATGATGGTACTGACAGCATCTACTCTATTCAGGAAATCCGAAAAACTCTTGGATTCCATGATGACATCCAAATAACTGATTTGGCCGCCGTTTTTCTGCAAGGAATGCATCCGCTCCTTCAGCAAAGCATGCCGTTCTTCGATACGGACCTCCAAGTCGGCAATCTCCGTTTTCAGCGTTTCGATATCCTTCTCCAATCCGGATATCTCTGATTCCGTATCGGCCAATTTCGTGTTCGTTTCACTGATTTCCCCATCGATTTTCTCCAGATCGGACCGAAGCTTTTCTGCAGCCGCCTGTAAATCATCCTGCTGCTCTGCTTTTTTAGATCGTTCCTTTTCGTTCTCCGATTTTTTCCGTTCGACTTCATCTCGCTGTTCATCCAAATCCTCATAGGCATATGCAACATTTCCTGATACCGGCAAGGCTAGTGCAGCAGATCCGATCACTGCAGCCAAACCGATATGCAGCCATTTTTTTCTCACTTCTGTTCCCCCTGTGAATCCATTATGATTGTTTATCCATAGCCCTGGTATGATTAATCTGTAATGAAATAGAAAATAAAGTAATCTCCGGAAACAGTATACTATACGAAAGTGTGACAAAACATTACAAAAATATTTCAATTAAGGTATCTATATCAAAAAATAGTACGCTTTTCTGTAGAAAAACAAAAAAGCATGCACAATTTTGTGCATGCTTTTCATAAAATAAATAATACGACGAATGACACGATATAAATGAATGCCAAAAGTATTGCCAAGATGGTGAAAGGCACTCGCATCTGCTTACTCTTTACAGCCCCAAAGATCAAGAGCCCGACAGTAAGCAAGGCAACCGCCATGATCAGAATCAAACGCACGCCTGCTGGCATGATACAGCATCTCCTTACAAATAATCTATTCCTTCATCATAAAACGTTATATTTCTTTATTATAACATGTCAAATCAGCAGCCCGCCTTGATTTATGTCCATTCTTTAACAAAACGGCTGCATATATACATTCTGCTATGTGATTTCTTCTGCATATCCAAAGATGACTGCTTTCACTGCCCAGCTTTCTCATCAGTACCTACTAGGGATCCTATCAGAACCTATCCAGGCGGAAAGGCTCCATATCCACTGTCAGCTCTTTCTCCATTGCCATCTCACTCAGTGCTTCGCCTGCGGCACTCGCGAACTTGAATCCATGACCTGAAAAACCGAGGGCGAACATGACTTCTTGATGTTCCGGATGATGATCGATGATGAAATCTTCATCAGGTGTCATGCTGTACATGCATGTTTTCCCTTCTCGCAGACGGAATGTGCCCCTGGCCATGAAACGGGATAGGAAGGCTAGCAGCTCTTCTGTATCTGCATCTTGGAAAGGTGATCCCTTTTTATCCGGGTGTATCGGCATGCCGGTATCATGCCGGCCGATTTTGAGTCCAGTTCCATCGATATCCGGAAATCCGTAATACGTCCCCATTTCTGTATCGAAGCTGAAACAAGGAAACTTGCTTTCCTGGAAAATAGCATCTGCATGCAGCCAAGCAAACGTTTTTCGGATGACTGTAATCGGCAGCTGCAGTCCAAGCTGCGATAGCACTTCTCCTCCCCACGCTCCTGCGGTCACGATCAGCTTCTTTGCCTTGTATGTAGTATCAGCCGTTGTCAGTGCGACAGTGCCTTTATTGATTTTTACTTCCCGTACTCGCTGCCCGCCCGCTAATACTGCCCCGTAAGATACAGCAAGCTCAGCATAGCCATTCAGGATCGTATCGGTCCGCAGATAACCTCCATCCTTCTCATAGGCTCCTATGTAATCATTTGGGATGGTCAATCCCGGCCAGCGCTTTTGCAGCTGTGCAGAAGTATGCTTTTCCACTTGCAAGGCATACTTATCTCCGCTCTTCAGGACATTTTGGATGAAAGGGCTCGACTCAGGCCCGCAGTTCAGTACTCCTGTCTCCACCAGGATTGTTCGCCCAATTTTCCCCTCCAAATCCTTCCACAATTCTTTGGAACGGAGCGCAAATGGTACATATGCTTCCCCTTCTCCATATGCATAACGAATGATCCTGGTTTCGCCATGGTGGCTGCCGTGGACATGGGGGGGATGATAGCTATCCACCATCAGCACCTTCTGTCCTTTTTTGGCCAGCTGATAACCTGCACTCAGCCCCATGGTTCCTGCACCCAGAATGATGACATCATATAACATCCGATCACCTCCATGATTCTGATAAACCAAGCATAAACAAAGAGGAGTTCGCGGACAAGCCATAGAAACATAATATTCCCGGTAAACAAGCTGCATTTTACCTAGTATAAAGGATGCAATTATGCGCCATCATACTGGAAGTGGTCACAAACCCGAGTAGTAGAGAAATCCTACAGGAGAGGAGGGCGGATAAAATGGATCACCAATTGGACAATGCAATCAAATATATTGATAAAACCCTGGCGGAAGGGCAGTTTGATCCTCTGATGCGCCTGGAAATGCTGGAAATGAAGCAGATGCTCGAACGAGCGGCAAATCAGGATAAAAGTCCCTAAAACGGCTCTATATCAATGTTTTATGCGTTCCTGACACTGGTTGAATTAACAGAAACTATCCATTATAGTTATTTCTGTCATTATTTTTCTAAGTCAGGAGCGATTATACATGGAACCTCAGCAAAGAGAAAATCAAACCAACAGCCAAATGAGAATCATGCAATGGGTATGGACATTGGTACTGACAGGGATTCCGATTGTCAATATCATCATGCTGATCATTTGGGCAGTTGACCGGACAAATCCGAGGAGAAATTATGCCATTGCCACATTCATTGTCATGGCCGCAATCATCGTCCTTTATTTCATCATCTTCATGATTGCCATGATCATCGGTGTCGCCTTGATTCCGGATACAGATCCAACCTATTCGGACACATACTATTATTGATGACTTGTCAGAAAGTTAGCAATTCTAACGCTAGCCTTCTAAAATCTCCGAAAATATCATATGATAGAGGTTGCAGACAATAATAGAGGAGTTTTTAGTCGTGACAGAACTTACGAAAACCGAAAGTCTGGATAAAATTCTTGCTGAGATGAATATGCGTTCCAAGAAGAAACGTGCACGCAAGAAATTCATCAAGCAGGCAATGCAGCAGCTGGCAACTGAAAATCAAACAGTAGCAGCTGATAAGCCAGCCGAAACTAAAGCAGCATATGCTTATGATAAGCTCCCTGTCGGATTCATGATCAAGACCGGTAAACAGCATTTCCCTGAGGAAGCTGTCTTCCGTTTCTACTACAATCAGAACCATCCGCAGGAGTATAAAAACAAAGAATTGCTGACAGAACGTTTCCAGACACTAGTGGAAGCAGCAACTGGTACAACCAAGACCAGTTTGATTGAAGCTATCAATCAACAGACTTCCAAATGAAAATGACCGCCCCGGCCTTTGCCTTGGGCGGTCATTTTTGTTTAGTGCTGTCGATTTCAATATCCTGCAAAGCCTGGCTTGCGAGCTGATCGGCTTCTTTGTTTTTCTTTCTGTCTACATGGACATATCGCACAGCATTCCCGAAATCTTTCACGATATCATCTATCTTATCCGCCCAATATTTCAAATCTTTTTCATAAATGGGCCACTCCCCGGCCATCTGATTGACGACAGTGAGGGAATCCATATATACCTCGATTTCCTGATTTTCCACTCCCATTTCATCCAATATACGCATGGCAAAATGCAATGCTGCATATTCTGCTTCATTGTTGGAATTCAGCTGCTCCATCACTTGATTGCGGCGGATCCGGAATTCATCCTGATTTTGTTCGTAGTTGATAACACACCCCAGCCCTGCTCTGCCAGTTCCTTTATCAAATCCTCCATCTGCATGAATCCGGACATGATGCGGCTCTGTCTCTAATTCCTTCATGTACTTCCTCAATTCTTTCATTGTCCATTCTGTCTCATATTGATCCATTACTTCCATTTCAGGTATCCTGCCGTTTTGCTGCATATCTTCCATAAGCAAGAGCACGATTCCGGGCGGCATATAATCCGATATGAATTCTGCTTCCGCACCCTTTGATGTCCGATATGTCATTTTCATACGAAGTTTCAATTTATCGTCACCTCTCCTATTATTCTACCCCATCTGCTTCATTTTTTATTTTTTTGGTTAAAAACCTTTGCTTTGTTTTCAGAATTATTGTATAGTACCAAAGGGCGAACGAAATGAAAGATAACATTAAAAATAATTCGTCTTTAGAGGGGTATAATCATGGAAAATGTATTTGATTACGAAGATATTCAACTAATTCCCGCAAAATGCGTAGTGAACAGCCGTTCAGAATGCGACACGACTGTCACACTTGGAAACCATACATTCCGTCTGCCGGTCGTACCGGCGAATATGCAGACGATCATTGATGAAAAAATTGCCGTTTACTTGGCAAAAAATAATTATTTTTATGTCATGCATCGCTTTGAACCCGAAACACGGGAAGCGTTCATCCGGACCATGCAGGAACAGAATCTGATTGCATCCATCAGTGTCGGCGTGAAAGAAGAAGAATATGATTTCATCGAGTCTCTGGCAAGCAAATCATTGGTGCCTGAATTCATCACGATCGATATTGCACATGGTCATTCCAATTCTGTGATCCGTATGATCCAGCATATCAAGAAACACCTGCCAGACAGCTTTGTCATTGCTGGGAATGTCGGGACACCGGAAGCTGTACGGGAGCTTGAGAATGCCGGCGCCGATGCCACGAAAGTAGGAATCGGACCTGGTAAGGTATGTATCACGAAAATCAAAACCGGCTTCGGGACCGGCGGCTGGCAGCTGGCAGCATTGCGCTGGTGTGCCAAAGCAGCAAGCAAACCGATCATCGCTGACGGCGGTATCCGCACACATGGCGACATCGCCAAATCGATCCGCTTTGGCGCATCGATGGTCATGATCGGCTCCTTGTTTGCCGGCCATGAAGAATCTCCTGGTGAAACAGTCGAAAAAGATGGCAAACTGTACAAAGAGTATTTCGGTTCTGCATCAGAGTTCCAAAAAGGCGAAAAACGCAATGTCGAAGGTAAGAAAATGTTCGTCGAGCATAAGGGATCCCTGCAGGATACATTGACTGAAATGGAACAGGATCTTCAGTCCTCCATTTCCTATGCTGGCGGTACAAAATTGGATGCAATCCGCAATGTTGATTATGTTGTCGTTAAAAACAGCATCTTCAACGGGGACAAAGTATATTGATCAAATGAAAGCTGTCGAGCGATCCTCGGCAGCTTTTTGTCGTCTTGAAGTCTGATCTCCTTTAAGCCCTCTACATTGATAATCATTCTCATTGACTGTCCCTCGAAATTCTGGTAGCGTTAAAGAGGAACAAGTTTGATGAGGAGGCAATCCTATGTTTGTCAATCAAGTTATTTTTGAAGGTGCAATCGACGCTAAAGATAAAATCATAAATAAAGTGAAGCATACGATGGAGGAGCTGACTGATGTAGCCGGCTTGCATTCTGCCGAGTGCTGGAACAAAGATACGAAAAAAAGTGATACAGTTGCCTATGCCATTGTGACGAAATGGGATAAGAAGGCGGATTTCGTGGCTTGGATTTCCCGTGAATCCCATGTGGCAGAGCATCGTGCCATGCGCAAAGAGAAAAAGGATCAAGCACCTGTCATGACAAAAACCTTGCTGCAATACGAAGAAGCTAGCTTCGCTTGATCAGAAAGAGGCTGGGACATAACTAATTTTCCAGTGCTTAAAACCGAATCTTATTCTTGAGCGCCGCTTCGGCAGGACACGCCGCTTTCCACGGGCACGGCCTCAGCCTCCTCGTGGAAAGGTCACCACTGCGGGGTCTTCAGCTCACGCTGTTCCCGTAGGAGTCTCCGTGTTCTCCCTACGCTAGGATAGATAACTAATCAAAAAACCGAACTTATGCAAATTTTCGTATGAAGATTTGCAATATAGTTCGGTTTTTATTTGGCTAAAACACTTTTGTCCCAGCCTCTTTCTTTATACTCTATTAATCGTAAAGACAAAACTGTGATCATCATCAGAAGACAGCCTATGTTCCGGGTGTACCGGCGCTCCCCAGCTATCATCTCCCCCCACGCCCATCTGCTTGCCGGATACAGTCAATACAGTGTAATGAATCGGCGGCAGCTCATAGGGATGATTTGCTTGTTCAATCTCCAAGGCAGTATACGGGGAAGCATTACATGTGAGCGGCAGATCATAAGCGCGCAGCACTGCCCCTCTTCCTTTTGCATCCGTGACTTTCAGCCACCGCACTCCAGTCCTGGTACCGGATTCCTGCGGCCGTACATATGCCGTACCGTTCGTATCGACCGTATTCTTGAATCGGATAAGTCTTGCTCCGTGATTCCTGTCTGCATAATTTTCTTCAGGCCCCTTCGCAAACCATTCCAGATTACGATAATCTGCAGAGGTGCGGAATGAGAGGGAAAAAGTTGGCAAATCAGGTAATCCTTCTGCTCCTTGACAGTTCGCTTTCACTCGGATGGCTCCATCAGGGAAAACCGAATATATGGTTTGAACCTGCAGTTTTTCCGCTATCGAAAAAGCATAGGTGAATGTCACATCGACTTGCTCCTCTAAAACATCCACCGCTATATCGGTACATCTTCTCGCCACACTTGCCGCGAGCCATACCCCTGCAGTATAGCTATGCTGATATCCGTCATCATTATCCGTACTGGCTCGCCAAAATGTCGGATAAGGGGGTGTCTCGATCAGTTCCTCCTCATCATAACAAAGTGATGTCATGCTCCCTGCCGCTCTCGAGAACTGGACACTGAAGCCATATCCATGCACCCCGATATTCACATCCCCTTCGACAACCCGGAGCTGACCTGCTGCTTTCGCAATGACAGGTGGTTTCTTTTCCCATACATATTGTCCGAATGCGACTTCGAATCCAGCTTCTGCCCACCTCGTGCTCTCACGTAATCTCATGCTGGCATCAATCGTATAGGTTCCCGGCTCTGCTATCACATCAGCAGGAATATCGAGGGGGAATTCCGCTTGCCCCCCAGCACTTACCGACTGATCGATTTTATCTTCATGACAAGCCACACCATCTCTTTTGACCGCCCAGACCAGATCATACGCAGCTGTATCAGCAAAGAGATTTTCGTTGCGCAGCACGATGCTTTTATCCTTCACATCCAGCTTGATGTTCTGATACAGATATTTGACTTCCTGCATTTTTGGGGAGAGCCTGCGGTCGGCAAACACGATGCCATCGGTACAGAAAATATAGTCTGTCGGTCTGTCATGGAAATCGCCGCCGAATGCAAGATACTCCTGCCCATACCGATTCTTCTTCCAGAGCGCTTGGTCGATATAATCCCAAATGAACCCGCCCTGGTACATCGGATATTGATTTTCCAGCTCCGTATATTTGTACATTCCGCCCAGTGAGTTGTTCATCGCATGTGTATATTCACAATTAATGAACGGCTTTTGCGGGTCCTTTTCCAAATACTCGATAATATCCGCTGCTTTTGCGTACATCCGGCTTTCCATGTCACTCGCTTCCTCGTATTCGCGTGCATGGAACACCCCCTCATAATGGACGAGCCTGCTGGGATCCTTTTCCCGGAAATAATTCGCCACATTGACGATCACCTCTCCTGCATATGATTCGTTCCCGCAGGACCATATCAAGATGGATGGGTGGTTTTTATCCCGTTCCAGCATCGAAATGGCGCGATCCATCACGATATCCTGCCACTGGGGCAGATTGCCCGGTATATTCCAGGATGGATCCACCTGACCGAGCTTTTGCCAGCTGCCATGTGTTTCAAGATTCATCTCATCAATGACATACAATCCATATTCATCACATAGTTCATACCAACGAGTCTGATTCGGGTAATGGGAAGTACGGACAGCATTGATATTATGCTGCTTCAGCGTCTTGATATCCCACAGCATATCCTCCTCGGTGACGGCGCGCCCAGTACGTGCATTGAATTCATGGCGATTGACACCTTTGAAAACGATTCTTTTGCCATTCAGGCACATCACTTTATCAATCAGCTCGAAGCGCCGGAAGCCGACGGACTGCGGGACGACCTCGACAAGCTGATCGTCCTCATTGAAGATTTTCAAATATAGTGTGTACAGATAGGGATCCTCTGCACTCCATAGCTGCGGCCGATCGACTTTGAACGTCACGACAGCCGTCTGCTCCTGGAATAGCCCTTCTGCTTCCTGCATCAAGCTGCCCTTTTTGTCATATAAACTGCCTATGATCCTTGCCCTTGCCGGGATTGTCTCTTGGAAGAGCATTGCAGCCTTCAAAGAACCTTTGCTGTACGTATCATCCAACCTCGCTTGAACGGATAAATCAAACACATGCAGCTGGGGCGTCGTGTACAGATACACATCGCGGAAGATACCGGAAAAGCGCCAGAAATCTTGATCCTCCAGCCAAGCGCCCGTGCTGCGCTGGTACACCTCGACAGCCAGTTTGTTTTCCCCAGGCTGAAGGTAATCCGTCAGTTCAAAGTCGGCCGGTGTGAAAGAATCCTCGCTATAGCCGACAAACCTGCCATTCAGCCATACATAGAAAGCAGACTCCACGCCTTGAAACGATATATACAAGGGCATATTTTCCATCTGTCTGGGAACGGTGAAATGCCGAACATAGCTGCCGACAGGATTATCTTCCTCAGGAATCTGCGGCGGCCGGATATCGTGCACACCATCCCAAGGGTACATCGTGTTCACGTACTGCGGTGTCCCATACCCTTCCAGCTGGATATGAGCTGGAACCGAGATGGAATCCCAATAGCTGCAATCGAAATCTGCTTTGAAAAAATCAGCCGGCCTGGCGTTGGGATTCTTGGCATAATGAAACTTCCATTTCCCATTCAGGCTTTGACGCCATGGCATGCTTCCTTTTGCTTCCGCCTGCTCCAGCGTTTCGTAGTAAACATGGTCCGAATGTGCCAGAACGCGATTCACGGCGAACACACTAGGATCGTTAAGCCAATCCAAACTTGGGGTGATACCCGTATTGATTGTCATACCCTCTTCCTCCCTATATAGCTGTTATTTCACTGAACCCATCATTCCTGCGACGAAATGCTTCTGCATGAAGAAGAAAATGATCGCTGTCGGCAATGTTGCGATGACGATTGCCATCATGATCATGCCGTAATCCGGCGAATAGCTGGAACCAAGATTCGAAATGAGCAATGGAATCGTCTGTTTATCAGGAGATTGCAGGACAACGAGCGGCCAGAGATAATTATTCCAGCTAGCCATGAAAGTGATGATGGCCGCTGCAGCGTATGTTGTTTTCATTGTCGGTACATAAATTCGGAAAAAGATACCGATTTCCTTCAATCCATCTATCCGGCCAGCCTCCAAAATCTCTTTTGGGAACATTTTCGTGCTCTGACGGAAGAAGAAAATCAGGAAGGCTGTCGTGATTGTCGGCAGCACGACCGCTGTCAATGTATCGATTCCGATAAACGGCAAAACCGGCGTGATGGAGCCGAACATGCGAAACAGCGGCACCATCAGAGCAGCAAATGGGATCATCATGGATAAAAGCAAAATATTGAAGACGACATCCTTCGCTTTGCTGCGGTAAATTTCAAA
This sequence comes from Terribacillus sp. FSL K6-0262, assembly GCF_037977385.1. Taxonomy (NCBI): domain Bacteria; kingdom Bacillati; phylum Bacillota; class Bacilli; order Caryophanales; family Bacillaceae; genus Terribacillus; species Terribacillus sp. FSL K6-0262. Next base: position 447,762 of record NZ_CP150277.1, read on the forward strand.
TCCATAGCCTGCCAGGGAAGCGATAAGCAAGCTGAGGACGGTCGTAGCAACAGCGATGATCGCCGAGTTCATCAATGCGGGCACCAAATCGACCGACCCTAATAGGTTTTTGAAATTCTCGACAAAATGCCCACCAGGAAGCAATTTCCCCCTTGTAACGTCTGCAGACGTGTTCGTCATGCTGACGATCATCCAGTAAAAGGGGAAAATGGAGATGATCGCGCAGATGCTGAGAAACAGATAACCAATCACTTTATTGGAAAGGTTCATTTTTTATCACCTGCCGCTTTGAATTGGATGATCGAGAATATGACGATCAGGATCACGATCGCATAGGAAACAGTCGCTGCATAGCCAAAATCAGGTGTGTACTTGAAGGACAGATTATAGATATATTGTGAAATGGTCATGGTCGCATTACCGGGGCCTCCAGCCGTGATGTTCATGACTTCATCGAACAATTGGAGCGTGCCTATTGTCGAAGTGATCGATGTGAAAAGTATGATCGGCTTCAGCATCGGAATCGTGATTTTGAAAAATTGCTGGATGGCGGAAGCACCATCGATTTTGGCAGCTTCATAGATGGAGCGGTCCACATTCTGCAGGGCAGAAAGATAAAAGATCATATTATAACCAGTCCATCTCCACGTGATGGCCAGGATGATGGTGATTTTTGCCCAGAAAGGATCTGTCAGCCACTGTATCGGCTCGGAAACGAGATTGATTTTCATCAATGTCATATTTACGATTCCATCAGGCGCGAACAAGTATTTGAATACCACCGAATAGGCAACAAGCGACGTGACGCAGGGCAGGAAAATGGCAGTCCGGAAAAAGCCCTTCCATTTCAGCGTCTTGTCATTCAGCACAACTGACAGGAATAAAGCCAGCAAAATCATGACAGGTACTTGGATGATCAAGTAGATCACTGTATTTTTCACCGTTGTCAGAAAAACCGGATCCTGGAATAGACGGATATAATTCTCGAAGCCGACAAACGACAGATTCACGCCGCTGCCAGATTGAAACGATAATAGCAGCGCCTGTACCATCGGGAAGAAATAAAAGATTCCGATCAGCAGGGAAGCCAATGTGACAAATGACCAGCCGACCATTGTATTTTTCAGCCTAAGGGAACTGGCTTTACGCGGTGCTGGTCTTTGGGCAAGTTTTTCCGGCCCGAGTTTTTCAGGAATATTCATGAAGGCGGACTCCTTTCGAAAGAGGCCCCGGGAGCCAATGCGTCCTCGGCGTCCCAGGGCCATAGATTTACTTCGCTTGCTGCTCTGCCAGCGACTGAGCATTTTCCAAGACTGTGTCCAGATCCTCGCCATCCAGATATTTCTGGATTTCATTCGCCAGGATATCTTCGATCACATACGTGTGCAGCCCATAATTGACTTGCGGAATCTCTTCTGTCCAAGCGGCGAAATCGGATAGTATCTTCTGGCCGCCGAAGAATTCATCTTCTGCCTGGTATGCTTCCCCGTCTGCTGCAGGCTGGTACGTTCCAAGACCGCCGACCTCTTCAACAAACCGCTGGTAATAATCAACATTCGCTCCGAATGTCTTGCCCAAGAATTCAGCGGCTTTTTCCTTTCCGGGAACGTTCAGTACATACCATGAGCTGCCCCCAAGATTGGAAGCATTGACGGACTCGATGCCAGGAAGCTTTGGAAACGGTGCGACAGCCCACTTCCCTGATTGTGATGCTTCTGCTTTGATGGAAGGAGTGATCCAGTTGCCGCTTGGCACCATGGCAATATCGCCATTATTGATTGCTGCGATGAACTGGCTCCAGTCGGAATGCGGCTTCACCAAGTCTGCATCGATCATTTCCTTGTACAGACGGAAAGCCTCTTTCAGCGCTTCATTATCCGCAATGTCAGGCGTTACACCGTCCTCCTCCAAATACCAAGCCCCACTTGACTGAATCATCATGCGCAGCAAACCAAGATCTTTCGGATCCTGTGTAAGCATTTGCTTTCCTGTTGCATCCTTGACGGCTTTTCCAATTTCGATCACTTTCTCCCAATCTGTGTTTTGCAGATCTTCTATACTGTAGCCTGCTTCTTCCAAGTAGTCCGTCCGAACATACAGCCCAGCCACACCGGAATCGAACGGTACACCATACTGCTTGCCTTCGAAGCTGGTTGTCGGAATTTTATACTTCGCGAAATCATCGGTGGAAATGCTATCGTCGACTGCATAAAACATATCTGGATAGGACTGCAGGAAGCTTTGTGCACGATAATCTTCAATCAGCACGATATTAGGAAGTCCTTTTGTCGTTCCAGAGCTGAGGCTTGTGTTCAGCTTTTGGATAATATCATCCTGGGCATTTTCGATGATTTCGATATTCAGCTCGCTGTTTTCTTGTTGATAAGCTGTTTTCGCCAGCTCCATTGCTTTTATGTTGAAATTCGGATCCCATGCCCAGACTTTGATATCGTTCGTATCAGCGTCTGCCTCCGAGCTGGAACCCGAAGAACATGCAGACAGAACGAGCAAACCAACAAATAAAAGTGCAAATAATCTCTTCATCCGTTTACCTCCCCTTTTTTGTAAGCGCTATCTCCTTGATTCCATCGTAGCATGCACTTCTCGGACCCCGTTAGGAGATTATTAAGCGATCCTTGGATTAAATCACCATTTTGACAGCGCTTACAGTTTGGTATTAGGATTATTTTTCGTTATTTGCATTATTTATCGTACCCTTCTTCCCTCTGCATATAGATAAAGAGCCTGATATGATGCTAGATGATGTTCTTCCCCTCTTCCTTTGAAGCTGGCAGTCTCAGTTTGACTCTCGTACCCAGCCCCTCTTTGCTTGCAATGGATACGCCATAGTCCGGTCCATACAGCAGCTGCATGCGTTCATGGACATTTTTCACACCGATACCCGAAAACAGCTGCCGATTACGATTCGTATGAGGAAGGCTTTCTATATTGGCGGCCATCCCGTCTCCATCATCAGCAATTTCGCAAATAAGATCATCTGCCTCACGCCAAATGAGGACCGAGATGGTTCCTTCGGCAGTCTTATTGAAAGCATGGAAAAATGAATTTTCGATAAAGGGCTGCAGAATCAGCTTAGGAATGCGATATTCCATGCAATCCGGTGCAATCATGAATTGAACCTGTATTCTATCCCCATATCGCTTCTGATTGATCAACACATAGTTTTTCAGGTTTTCAACTTCCAGCTCGACTGTGACCGACTCATCCACATTGCCGACAGTATTCTGAAGCAGGGTGATGAACGCGTCAATCGTCTTTTCTGCTTCTTCCCGTTCCCCCATCTGGACCAAGAACTTTATGGAAGCCATCGTATTATAAAGAAAATGCGGATTTATCTGCTGCTGTAAAGCAGCCAATTCAGCATGACGCTGCTGCTTTTGTGCTTCGATGAGTCTTTCCACATATACTTGCAGTTCATCCATCATACTGTTGAAAGCCGATCCAATCTGCTTCGTTTCATATGTTCCTTCATATACAAGCCGACGCTGCAGACCTTTTTTCGGGACTGCTTCAATATCCTTGACAAGCTTGGAAAGCGAGTTGGTCAAACGCTTCGTTACAAGGAAAACAATGATCAGGGCAAGAACAACAACTCCTGCAAGTAATAACACTATCTGTTTCGTATCGATCAGGTTTCCGACAGCGGTTTGTTTGTCCACCATATTGACAAGGTACATATCGAAATAAGGCAGGTATTCTGCCAACATGATCTGATTGGTATCCTGGAATTCGATTTCCCGGTACCTGACTCCGGCAGCTTCCATACGCTCTGCTTGCTGACTGAGCTCCGGCAGCGATTGTCCAATCGTGCTTGCCAGACTGCTGGAAACCACTTTGCCATTTCTGTCCACCACATAAAAATCATTCCCTGGTTTTACATAGTCGGTATAGAAGGAACGCAGCTGCCCTTCTTTGATAGGAAAATACACAGCTCCCAGGGCTTGCTCCGTTTCCCTATCGCGCAGAGCCTTCGCCGCGATTACATAATTATCATTTGCTTCCTGTGAATCTTGAAAATAAAGCAGCTTATTCGGCTGCTCTGTGATCGTTTCTGTGATTTCGTGTCCCCGGATTACGCCGGGGGAAGCCGGCCAATACGTGAAATTCGTCGTATAGGTGATCCTCTCCCGATCAGCGATGGCAATCTCGACATTCTGGTTGCCAAGACGCTCCCTGATATGATCAATCTGCTGCATGACATGGAAAAGACTTTGCATACGCGCATTATCCGGTTCTTCCTCGGATAAAAATGCCTCTATCGTACTGCTTTGATCCACATTGGAGGCTGCCATCACAATACTGTAATTCAATTCTTCAAAATCATACTGAATCTGATTGATGATTTGTGAATTTGTGATGCTGAACTTCTCGACGAAAAACTGCTCGGCCATCCTGATCGTCGCAAACGTAACTGCAATAGCCACCAAAATGATGAGTCCAACTGTCACAAGGAACATCTTCATGAACAAACCATTCGGATGGAGACGGTCTTTGATCACATGCATCAGTCCTCCCCTCCTCAGCTCATCATCCGTTTCCGTCGATATTGCGAAGGAGAATAGCCTGTTTGCTTCTTGAAGACTCGACAAAAATAGCTGTGATCAGAGAACCCTACTTGTTCGCTGATTTTTGAAATAGGGATATCGTTTTGTCTTAGCAAGTTGATGGCCGCCTCGATCCTGACACGATTGAGATACCCGCTGAATCCCTCCCTGCTATGTGCGGAAAAGTAATTGGATAGATAAGAAGGGCTGAAATGGAAATGATTCGCAATATCCGATAACGATAACGCTTCATGGTAATGCTCCTTGATGTACGCGGTCAGCTTTCGCATATGTCCCTGGCCGCCTTCGCTTTTTACAAGGCATTCCACTTCCTTTAAAAAAGATGCAATCGTTTTATTGGCTTTGTATATATCTTCCGCTTGGACAACACGCTGGAAGTAATCATACTTCCTCTTCTCCAGCAGCTCCGTCTGATACTTCCCATTGCCAAGCAGCACAATCAGATTGAACATGACGTTATTGAGAAAAGCTTTGTACTCGGCTATATCCTGTTTATAATTTTTAGCCGACCGCTCCATATGCTCCTGTACATGACGAAACGCCTCCTGAAAGTCATCCCGCTTGCACGCTTCGATAAACCCATCCATTTCGAATTCACACTCTTCAGCAGTATCCAGGGGAAGGCTCGCTTCCGAAAGATAACCCTTATCCGGAAAATAAAAACGATAGCTCTCCAACTGCTCGAGTTCCTTTTGTTTTTCTTTCAGCTCCAAAATATCATCGAAAGGCCTTGTAACACAGATGCATGCTGAAGCCGGGACATCCGGGAACGCATTTTCATCAAGTATTTCCTCGCCGTTCCATAGGGAAATTTCGTTATCCGCACCTGATATGATAGGGAAAAAGCTCCCGTTCTTCATTGCCGTATTGCGAATGGATCCTGCATCCTGGCTTGCCTCCTGCCTGATGCTAACTACTTGGAAATGCTTAGATGGGAAATAGGCTGCTATTTCTTCATGAAAAGACGTATCCACCCCTTCAAAAAGGCGCAGCAGCTTTTCCTTCCATGTTTTATCATGTTCGCCTGTGCTAAGATGAAAATCTTCCAACTGTCCTGCAGCAAGACGCAGCGCTTGCAGCAGGACCTCTGCATTCAGCTTCGGTTTCAGGATATAATCGATGACTCCATTTTGAAAAGCACCTCTTACATAATCGAATTCACTGAAACTGCTCAGTACGATCAGACCGATATGCGGGTATTTTTCTTTCACGATCCTTATCAGAGCCTCTCCATCCATGATCGGCATGACGACATCTGTGACAACGATATGCGGGTCCAGCTTCTCAATCAGTTCCAATGCTTCTCTACCATTGGAAGCTTCGCCGACAATCGTGAACCCTTCTTTCTCCCAATCCAGATAATGTTTTATACCTTGCCGAATAAGAATTTCATCATCAACGATCAACGTCCTGCACAGTCCTTTTGTATCCAAGCATGACACCCCTTTACCAGATCATTGCCTGACTTTTAGAAAGCGCTTTCTTCAATAGTGTTCCAGATGCCCTCATCTGTCAAGGCGACCGAAATCACCCGTCTTTAAATAACAAAATTTGTTCGCCGCTGTGTTATGATGAGGACAACTAAATTCAGCTGGAAGGAGAATGACAATTGACGCTGCGCGAACGAAGGAGAAAACGAAAAAAGGAAGACAATCCAAATTATAAATGGGATGTTGTCGAGCTTCTGTTTTGGGTGCCGGAACTGCTTTTCCTGCCACTCCGCTTGCTCCTTTGGATAAGCCGAGGCATCATGAGGCTGCTTCAGAATAGTCCGTGAGAAAGGAGAATTAAAGGGCGATTCCCCCGCATTCATGAGCACCATCCATTTCGGAATCCGCTCGAGGAAACAAACGATGCTTAGCTCATGTGTTTTGTTTTCCTGAAGACGGGAACACAACGTCCAAAAGCACCTGAGAAAGGATGAAACACGTTGAAAAAAGTCAAGCTTGGTGCAAGTGACTTGGAAGTAACGCAAATTGCTTTGGGGACATGGGCCATGGGCGGTTATTTGTGGCAGCGTGAACCAGATGAAGACAGTGCGAAACGGACTGTCCATGCAGCCATTGACCAAGGCATCAACCTGATTGACACCGCACCAGATTACGGACTGGGAAAATCGGAAGAATTCATCGGCAGGGCTTTGCAGGAATCCGGCATTCCGCGTGATGAGCTCATTTTGGCTGGAAAACCTGGCGTCAATTGGACCGATGATACAAAACTGTTCCGGGATATGCGACCTGAAAATGTAGAAAAGGAACTTGATTTGACATTGAAACGCCTGGGTACGGATTATCTCGATCTTTATCAGGTACACTGGCCTGATCACGAAATCCCGATGGAAGAGATTGCCGGCGTCATGAACGACTTATTCCGCAAAGGAAAAATCCGCGCCATCGGAGTCAGTAATTTCACACCGCAGGAGATGGAAGCTTTTCAAAAGGAAGCACCGCTTCATGTCACCCAGAATCAGTTCAACATGCTGCAGCGCGGACTATGGGGATGGTTCGATTATGCGCAGCGACATCAAATCGGCGGATTGGCTTGGGGACCGATGGCACATGGTTTGCTGGCAGATGGCTTGACCAAATCGACGACATTCCCTGAAAGAGATTTCCGCTCTTCCCATCCTTTATTCGAAAGCGGAAGGTTCGAGGCTATCCTGGATGCAGTCGAGCAATTGAAGAACTTTGCTGCCAATCGCGAGAAGACGATGGCACAGCTCGCAATACGCTGGGTACTGGAACAGGACGGCGTCGATGCTGCCATCTGGGGTGCTTACTCACCGGAACAGCTCGATGAAGTGACGGGAGTGACAGACTGGACGCTAAGCAAAGAGAATCTGCTTGCCATCGACCAAATCCTGAAGCTGCACATCGATGACTGGAGCAGCAGCTATCTGGATGCATACGCCCCTGCGGAAAGATCACAAGTGCATGCATAAAAATGAAGCACCCGCCAAGATGCGGCTGGTGCTTTTTTATTCCATCATTGTGTCTTGTTTGCCGGGTTATGCCCCGCATCCATGCTGGATTTTTATCCGAATGGACATTCACATGATCAGCTATCTATCTGAATGAAATCGCCCCTGTCACCATAGCCACAAGAATAATGAATATCGAGGTCAACACAGCCCATTTGACTGCATAGCGCTGAAATGCCCCAAGGTCGACCTTCAGCATACTCACAAGAAGTATAGTGGAAGCTACAAGCGGACTCATGAGGTGCACCGGCTGCCCCAGGATAGATGCCCTGGCGATTTCGATTGGATCAACCCCATAAGCCGATGCAGCTTCGGCGAAAATCGGTACCATCCCGAAGTAATAGGCATCATTGGAAAGGACAAAAGTCAATGGAAGACTGGTGATGGCGACAACCAACGGGAAAAGCTCTCCCATGGAAGGCGGAATGAATGCAACAATCGAGCCGGCTATGGCATTAACCATTTCCGTTCCAGACAATATACCGGCAAAAACACCTGCTGCGAACACAAGCAAGACAACCGTGATCGCATTGCTTGCATGCTCGGCGATGCGTTCCTTCTGCACCTGCAGGTTCGGGTAATTGATGGTCAGCGCCAAAACAAATCCGATAAGGAATAAAACTGCCGGATGCATGATTCCCATAACAAGCAGCACCAGTATGGCTATGACAAGAAACAGATTAATCCAGCGCAGCTTTGGCCGTTTAAGTAAATCCCCTTCCAAGGCCGCTGCCATATACGGTTCCGGATCATAGGAATTCGACTCTACCTTCGATACTCCGATGCGTTTGCGTTCCCTGAGACCCAGCATGAAGGCTGTAAAGATGACAAAAATGATACCCCCGATCATCGTCGGAAGAAGCGGGATGAAGAATTCGGACGGATCCAACCCCAATACGGCAATCGCCCTGGTTGCCGGGCCTCCCCAAGGTGTCATACCACTGATGATACTCAATGCCAGCATCGCAACTGTCGCCATTATCAATGGATTCATACCAATCCGTTTGTAAAGGGGCAGCATTGCAGATACCGTGATCATATAAGTGGTCGTTCCATCTCCATCCAATGCAATCAGCATTGCCAGAACAGCCGAACCAATCGCAATTTTGACCGGATCCCCCTTTACCAGCGCAAGGATTTTCTTTATCAATGGATCAAATAGCCCGGCATCAATCAGGATGCCGAAAAACAGGATTGCAAACAGCAGCAAAGCCGCCGAACTGGCTACCGTTTGCAGTCCGTCCAAAATCATATCACCGACACTTCCTCCAAAACCGCCTATCAAAGCGAAGAATATCGGTGTGATCGTCAAGGCAACAATGGGAGAAAGCTTTTTAGACATAATCAATACAGTGAATACAATCATCATGGAAAACCCAAGTATAGTCAGCATGCTCATTCCCCTCTCTCTTGAATACGCTTTCATTAGTTTGCTTGAAGAAGCATTTGACTTAGCATATTACATAGCAGGAGATAAGTTAAATATAACTATTTTTTCGATACTCATAAATAAATTTTATATTGTGACATGCTGTTCCGTTTTAAGGAACCCTATAAATGCTTTGACGACTTGGAGATCCAGCGACTTTGGATCATACATCAGCCATGTATCACGAAGCAATGGCTCCTTCTTATCATTCATCAATCCAATACGATGCAGCTGGTCGGATTCACGAAGACATATCTCCGGAACAATGGAATATCCCAGCCCATGTTTGACCATTTCCTTACAGGTTTCCTGACGATCCACTTCCATTGCTGTAAGCGGTGCATGCTGCAAATGCTCATGGATCCATCCATCGATGATCGTTTTGAGCGATGTGTCTGTATTGTATTTAATGAAAGGCAGCAAAGGCAGCTGACCGATACTGATTTTTTGTTTGGAGATAATATATAGTTGTTCTCTTGTCAGAATTTCTTTGACCCCTTGCCAGCGATGATTTCCTCGCAGGATGCCCAAATGCACATCTCCCCCATCCAATAATTTCATCACCCTTGTACTCCAGCCAGTTTGTACATTGTACTGGACATTCGGATGGATGGAAGAGAATTTTGCCAGCAATCCAGGCAGCTTATATTGGGCGAAGTTACTGGAAACCGCTAAACGAAGCGTACCTTGCACTTCTTTACCCAGGTTAGCTATTGCATCCTTTGTTTCTTGCAGCTTTCGCAGCATCTCAACCGCATAATCCGCAAGGTATTCCCCTTCAGCCGTCAATGTGATTCCCCTGTTCCGTTTGGTGAACAGCTTAACATGAAAGCTCTCTTCAATCTTTTGGATTCTGTACGTCAAAGAGGGCTGAGACGTGAACAACCTCTCTGCAGCTTTTGTGACACTCTTTTCTTCCCCTAATAACTTCAATAAAAGCCAATCTTTCTCATCCATTACGCACCCTCCTAGGTACTTACTCACAGTTATAAAAAAAATCTTAACTAAAGGAAAAATAATTGTATTTTATTTTATTAATACCCGGGACTATGCTGACAGTATAAACTAATTCCTTCAAAAAAGGACGTGAGCAGATGGAAAAGGTTCCTGTTGTCTACATGCGCGGAGGTACAAGCAAAGGTGTTTTTCTTCATGAAAGAGACATGCCTGCCGAAAAAGAGAATTGGACGCCGTTCCTTCTCGATTTGATGGGAAGTCCGGATAAACGGCAAATTGATGGATTGGGAGGAGCCAATTCACTGACAAGCAAAGCTGCCATCATACGGAAAGCAGAACCGGAAGAAGACTTTGATGTCCACTATACCTTTGCTCAAGTAAGCATTACAGCTGAAACAGTCGATATGAACGGGAACTGCGGCAATATTTCGTCTGCGGTGGGCCCTTTTGCAATTCAGGAAGGGCTCGTCCCTGTCACAGAGCCCATCACAACGGTGAGGATCTGGAACACGAATACCAAAAAGCTGATCATTGCCGAAGTAGCAGTAAAGGATGGCAACGTACAAACGTCGGGTACGACCTCCATCCCCGGAGTGCCGGGTCATGGTTCCGGGATAACCTTGACATTTTGTGATGCAGAAGGATCCGTCACAGGTGAATTACTCCCTACCGGGAATATTACCGATTCACTGGAAACAAGCTTCGGCAGCATCGACTGTTCCATCGTTGATGCTGCAAATCCCCTGGTTTTTATTGAAGCTGCTTCTCTGGATATAGAAGGAACCATCCTGCCTGATGCTTTTACGGAAGCAAAACTTCAGCAGTGCGAGGAAATACGCGCTGCCGCTGCTGAACTGTGCGGTTTTGCAAGCAGGGATCAAGCTACCAAGCTCTCCCCTGCAGTTCCGAAACTAGCATTGATAGGAAAACCAAAAGCATTTATAGATATGAACGACAACACCCATTCCGCTCAGGATATGGATATCCATGTGCGTATGCTATCCATGCAAAAGCCTCATGAAGCACTCGCCATAACCGGTGCCATTTGCACGACTGCTGCATGTGCCATTACGGGTACGCTGCCACAAAAGCTGGCAAGAAACACAGCCGGCAGTTTGAGAATTGCCCATCCATCAGGTGTGACCGAGACAGCATACTCCAGCTTATCAGAAATAAAAGTAATCCGCACCGCCAGAAGGATCATGGACGGCATTGCTTATGTAAAGCATGACTACAACATGCGAGAAGCTATCCCTTTGAAGGAGTAAGAAAAGCTGTCTGTTATGACAGCTTTTCTTTTGAGTTGAGCTTATCCACAGCCAATGTAATATTCTCCCTTAAATAGGAAGGTGCATCTTTATGTACCAGTATATCCTCTGTCGTCATCCACATTACTTCCTCCACTTCCTCCCTGCTCTTGGCATAAGGTACACCGGATTTATGCCGGCATAAAAATACTATATCGATCACATGCGTCCCTTTGCCGGTAACAAAGGAAGTGCTGTTCACAGTCATCCCTTCCACATCAATCCCTATCTCTTCGAAGATCTCACGCTTCAGTGTCTTTTCCAGGATATCAGCAGATGCACCTTCCAATTCACATTTACCGCCAACCATGGATAAACATCCCGCCGCATGCTCCTCTTTTTCACCTCTTTTGATCAGCAGCCACTTACCATCGCGGGGGATGGCTCCTTCCACATTGATGACAAACACTGGACTTCTTCCTCCTTTTTGATCCTGGACCTCACTTAAAACCACTGGATTCATGATACACTCATAATATTACCGAAAATTCCCATCACGTGAATTATACAGGAGGGATTTTCTTGTGAGGAAGTGGCAAATCAAAGGTTTTCATTAATCGGCAACCGGCAAATCAAGTTTAAAGAAATCCGCGTAATCATTTAAGTGATAATCAGCTATACTGCTTTTACCCTGATACATGCATGCTGCGATACCAAGATCCTTGGCAGGCTGCAAATCCAATTCCCTGTCCCCGATGACTAAATCGATACCATGTTTTTCATGCAGGTACTTATAAGCTGCACAATCAGGTTTACGAGGGAAGCCATCATCGATTGTTACCATGTCAGCAAAGTACTTCTCCCAGCCATAATATTGCAAGATAGCCAAGACTCCTTCCCTATGTTTATGGGTCATGATGACATTCTTATTGGCATACTGAAGTATTTCTTCGACATGATCAAACGGCTTTAAATCTCGCGGCACTAAATTCTTTATGAGCGTTTTTATTTCTGCCTCTTTCTCTTGCGGGACGTCATAGTGTTCTATTGCATGAGAATAAGATATTTTTAAATTATAATAGATATCCTCCTTATCGATTGCTTCTCCTATCACGGAAGATAGTGCATTGGTATAAGCTGGATATGTATCAAATAATGTTCCATCAAAGTCCCATAGTATATTCAAGAGAACCACCCTTTCTGCAGATCCATTCATTACCAAATCACTATTAGTCTATCATAGTGTTTTTATTTTGGATTACATATTTCAGCCTGCACGTATTTCAAAGAAGGATCCATCAATCAGTTTCTCATACTTTAGAAGAGTCCTTATCAGCAACCATTGCTAAGTCGTTAAATCGAAAACGAAGGAGAGGTTTATTTGGTACAAATAAAAAAAATCGGGCATTTTTGCGCAAATGACGATAAAGGTTTCATAATAAATGAAGCAAAAAATGAAAAAGTCGATCCAGTATATTTTGATTTGATAAAGAAAGTGGTTCAAGTTTATAAGGACCAGTTGGGCTCGAGCCTTCATAGTGTATATATCAGGGGATCCATTCCGCGCGGATTGGGAATATGCGGTGTTTCTGATTTAGATACAATCTGCATCACGAATATTGAAATAAATGAGCTGGAGTTAAAGTGGGTCAGCAAAGCTGAAGAACAGCTAAACAAAGCCTTCAGCTGTGTAAACGGAGTGGAATTGAGCTTCTGTCACATCGAGGAATTTAATGATACGAGGATTTTTTCCATCATTCCATTTATGATCAAAACACATAGTATATGTGTATATGGAAATGATGCAGGACGTCACCTGCCTTCTTATAAAGCTGATAAGACGCTCGCCAATGATCATATTTTTCATTTACAGCATTGCATGGAAACAGCAAAAAAAGACCTGCAAGGAAATGAAGATGTAGAAGATATCTTGGATTGTTGTGTTTGGATCATGAAGATCATCATCAGAGCCGGGCTTGCCCTGATATTGGAAAAAGAAAGACGATATACACGGGATTTGTATCCTGCATATGAAGCGTTTGCCAAGCATTTTCCTGACCAAGAACAAAACATGAGACAAGCACTCCATTATGCAATCAATCCTGTTGCGGATACGGATCAATTATGTTCATACCTAGAAAAAATGGGGCCATGGATGATAAAAGAATCCGAAATATGGTTATCCCTTCACAATCCACAAAGGAGAAGAAATATGCCACTGGACAATCAATACATATAATTGCCTTCTTTCTAGAAAGTGTACACAAAAAGCCCACCTGATCCTGCAGCAGGTGGGCTTGTATCATTATTGAATTAATTAAAATCCTGCTTCATACTGCTTCGGTACATTCGTCTCTTTCCTGAGCTGCTTGGCAGCTTCCAATGTCCAGTAAGGATTTCTGAGCATACCTCTGCCGACTTGTACAAGATCTGCTTCTTCATTTCCGATGACTGCGTTGGCCAGGATTGGATCATCCAGTCTTCCGACAGCAATAACCGGAACTTGCAGTGCCTCTTTGATTTGACGTGCTAGCGGCACTTGGTAAGCTGCATGTGTTCCAGGTCTTCCTTGCGCCGCAATCTGACCTTCGCCGCCGGAAGAGATGTCAAACATGTCTGCTCCCGCTTCTTGGTATGCTTTCGCAAACTCGATGCTTTCTTTGATGCCATAGCCTCCTTCTACATATTCCTGTGCTGAAATACGTACAATCAGCGGCATATCGCCTGGCATTTCCGCTTTAGCTGCTTGGATGACTTCCCGTCCGAATTTCGTCAGATCCTGACCATACTCATCATCCCGTTTATTGGTAAGCGGGGAATGGAATTGATGGATGAGATAACCGTGGGCACCGTGAATTTCGATGGCATCGAAGCCGGCCTGCACGGCACGTCTTACTGCCAGACGGAATTTCTCGACCATTCCTTTTACTTCTTCGGTAGTAAGTGCTCTTGGTGTTTTGGAATTTTCATCAAATGGAATCGCAGATGGCGCGACCGGTTCAGGTGCATCTTCTGCTTTACGCCCAGCATGCGCGATTTGGATGCCGATCTTCGCTCCATGGCTGTGCACTGCATCCACAATCCTTGCAAGAGCTGGCACCTGTTCATCTGACCATAATCCCAAATCATAGTCCGTGATTCGTCCATCAGGCTCTACATCAGTCATCTCCACAATGATGAAGCCTGTTCCGCCCACTGCCCGGCTGACATAATGCTGATAATGCCATTCATTGGCAATTCCATCTTTCTTATCGACGGAATACTGACACATTGGCGGCATGACGACTCTGTTTTTCAGTTCCAGATTCTTTATTTTGTATGTACTGAATAAATGTTTCATTTTGAAGACTCCTTAGGATTCATTTATATGCATCACGCATGCATTTAATTTATCGTGTTTGGTGCTGTACTGTCAAATGATGCGCACAAACAAAAAGTACCTTATCAGGTACTTTTAAAATACGTCATATTATAGTTTCTGCAATAATTGCTTCCATATACCTTCCGCATCAAATTGAGCCAGATTGTCCCTTATTACTTCATAGAATACACTAAGGCCTCGCTGCAGTTTCTTCTCCCCTGATTCTGTCATTTGTGTATAAGTCCCTCTGCGATCATCCGTACAGACATGTTTCTGCAAAGCTCCGCAGCTGGCTGCTTCCATCTTCCCCACCAAGCGGGAAAGGGCACTTTGGCTCAGCCCGATCAATTCCTGAAGCTGCTGCAGACGGAGTTTTTTCTGCGGAGCCTTAGAGAGATGGTACAGCACGTAAAACTCTTTTATCGATAGACTGCACTCTTTTTGCAGAACATTTTCCAATTCCTTCTTCAGCTTCATTTGTAAATTATCAAGTGCCAGCCACTCATTCATGAAATCTTGGCTTGTATTCATTGGATTTCCACCTATTCTACTATCAAATGCTATACGTTTTACTATACTGTACTTGATACTGGACCTCAATCCGTAATTGAAACAGCAACCAATTAAATAATCGGGTACTTCCAAAAAAAACAGACCATGTACCTCACATGGTCTGCTGGATATTCTTTATGGTTAATTTGATTGGTACTGCTTCTGGTCGATTGGATCAGAAGCATTCTGTTCACTAAGTTTCTCGGACAATTCATGACCTTCCAAATCGACATTCGGTATGATTTTATCCAGCCATTTCGGCAGATACCATGCTGCATGCCCCATTAGTTTCATTACTGCCGGGATGATCGCCAACCTTACGATGAAGGCATCGAACAAGACACCGAATGTCAGGGCCAATCCCATTGATTTGATCATTGAATCCCCAGCGAAAATGAATCCCGCAAACACAAAGATCATGATCAAACCTGCGGCTGTTACGACAGGCCCGCTGTACTTTAGACCAGCAAGAATTGATTTTACGGGATCCTTCGTTACTGTATATTCTTCGTGCATGCGGCTGACTAGGAATACTTGATAATCCATAGCCAAACCGAAGAGGATGCCAATGACCAGGATTGGCAGAAATGCCAGGATCGGTCCCTCTTGAGGAATACCGAAGAGTCCATTTAAATTGCCGTCTTGCAAGATGAATACGGAGAATCCTAGTGTGGCCGTCATGGTGAGTAAGAAGCCGGCCACTGCAGTAAGCGGAACCAGCAAGGAACGGAACACGATCAGCAGCAGGACAAAAGCAAATCCGACTATGATCGCACCGAAGACGGGAATTGCATCGTTCAATTTTTCTGCGATATCAATATTGATTGCTGTCAGACCTGTGACCTGGAACGTGATCTCTTCCCCGCCATCATTCAAAGAAAGGTCTCTTATTTCGTGGACAAGATCGGCAGTACCACTGTCATTCGGGCCTGTTTCCGGTACCACACTGATAATGGCATACCGCCCGTCCTCATTAGGCATTGCAGGCGTCGCTTGACTTACATTATCCAACTTGGCAATTTCTTCTGTTGCTTTTTGGTATTGTTCAGATTGATCTCCGGTGGTTTCGGACGCATCAACCAGTACAGCCAACGTTCCATTGAAGCCATCTCCAAAACCATCTGCTAATAAGTCATATGCTTGCCGCGCTGGATCGTCTTCTGCTTTCATCCCATCATCCGGCAGCCCTAACCGCATATCTGCAGCTGGGATGCTGATTATTAACAGAATGACGACGCTGATGATAGCAATGATCAAAGGATGCTTCGTAATGAAACGCCCCCAGCCGTTGGATTCTGTTTGTTCTTTTGACTCTTCGGAGAACTTACTCAAAAGACGATTCGCCTTATTGATTCTGCTGCCGATGAGAGCCAGGACAGCAGGGCCGGCAGTAATCGAAACAAGCACCGCGAAAAGCACACTCAATGCAGCCGTGATTCCCATTGCTGCCAAAAATGGGATACCAACCACCGTCAGCCCGCACAAGGCTACGATGACTGTCAGACCAGCGAATATCACAGCTCCCCCAGCTGTACCGTTAGCCCTCGCAATCGATTCATTGATTTCGACTCCATCTTTCACCTGCTGCCTGTGCTTCGAGAAGATGAACAGGGCATAATCTATTCCGACAGCCAATCCAATCATGACGGAGAGTGACAAACTGAAAGATGTAATATCGAAAATACTAGAACCGATCAATGTCAAACCTATGCTGGTGATCAAACCTAGCAATGCGTTCAGAATCGGCAGACCCGCAACCAGGAAAGATGCAAAGGTAATGCTTAAAACAATGAAGGCCATGACGATACCGATCACTTCGGAGATGCCCCCGATTTCAAGCTCAAATGGCATGATGTCTCCCGAAAGTTCCACCTGCATCCCTTGGTCTTCAGCAATTTTCAAACTCTCTTTCGCATGTTCCAAAGAAGATGCAGGTACATCTTCCGCAGCCTCTTTATAAGTTATATCGGCATAAGCCACAGTTCCATCTGCGTTGATGGTTTGCGCTTCAAACGGGCTTGCCGCAGATTCCACTTCCTTATCTTCCTTTATCTTGGTCAACACATCGCTAATCGCCTGCTGGGCGTTTTCCGATGTGAGATTCTCATCATCCTCGGCACCGAATACTATGCGCAAAGAACCTTTATCAGGCCCGCTGGGGAACTCCTCCTGCAATAGATCATTGGCTTTTTCAGACGGTGTACCAGGTATGCTCATATCGTCCGAGAAAGACGGCTTCAAGACCAAGGCAACGGAGAAAATGATCGCGATCAGTGCAACCCACACTGCCAATACTGTCTTTTTATGCAATGCACTCCATTTACCGAGCTTATATAACAATGTTGACATAAAAATCTCCCTTCTGATATCTAACTTACCTCATCATTTTAGAAGAATGGAATTCAGAAGGGATGTACGTTTGGGCAAATCATCAAAAATATCATAAATTATTGTGATTCAGATGAATCAGTCCCGCTTCGATCGCTACTGCTACCGCTTCCGTTCTAGAATCCACACCAAGCTTATTGAATATCCCTGTAAGTCTGGATTTGATGGTCCTTTCCGAAACGCCCATATCAAATGCAATTTCCTTGCTGGTCATGCCCCTTGCGACAGCTTGGAGGATGACGATCTCCATACGGGAAAGCTGCACTTTTTCTTTTAGGTTCCGTCTCTTTTCCTGATAATTTCGGATTCTTTTCATCATGTCATCCCCTATCAGCGTCTTCCCGCTCATCGCAGCATCCAAGGAATGAAACAAAGATTCCAGACTGGTATCTTTCAGCAGATAGCCTTTCGCTCCGTAATCGAATCCTTCTGCCAGCAATTGGTCTTCATTATATGTCGTCAAAATAATGATAGGCAGATCGGGATGTGTGACGGATAAATTCCGGATCGCTTCCATCCCGCTCATCACAGGCATATATAGATCCATTAAAACGATATCCGGCTCCAATTCATTTACCAGCTCGATCGCTTCCGAGCCATTCCCTGCTTCACCGATGGTTTTATAGTTTCGGTTTGTTTCTATCAGCAGCTTGAGTCCTTCCCTGACTACTACATGATCATCTGCTATCAGTACTTTATGCGTCACCGTACTTCCCCCTTCAACGGAATGCTGACTGTCACTTTTGTTCCGTTCCCGATTCTGCTGTCTATCTTGATATCTCCTCCCAAAATCCTCATCCGCTCCTTCATCCCGATCAATCCATAATGACCTTGCTTATGCAGACTTTCATCCACGTCAAAACCAACTCCATCATCAGTGATCACCAGAAGTACATCCTTTTCCTGCGTGGATGAAACAGCTATGGCGACTTTACTAGCTTTGGCATACCTCGCAATATTCAGCAGACACTCACTTACGATCCTGGAGCAATGTTCTGTTACTGTCGGGGATACGGAATGCACGATCGCAAAGTCAAAATTGCAAGTTATGCCGGTAGCCGCCGCGAACTGCTGGATATGCTCACGTAAAATATATTCCAAATCCGTGCTTTCTTCATGAAGCCGCAAGTCGTCAATTACAAGACGGGAATTCGCCATCACCGTTCCTGCCCCCTCTATCGCCACTTGCGTTATCTGTTGGGCACGTTCGTAATTTCCATTGGATAGGTGGGCATTTATCGCCTCAAGCTGCATCTTGATACCGGCTAACCCCTGAGCTAGCGTATCATGCAAATCGCGTGCCATCCGCTGCCGCTCATGGTGCAGCGTCAAATTCTCGACCTGATGATGGACCTCCTCCAGTTCCTGCAGGAATTGCTGGGTCCTTATCCTTCCATTGACCTGCTTGAAGAAGATGGCAGCGTAGGCAACGATGATGATCGTGGAGGGAACAGCAACAACAAAGAAAATGAACAAGCTTTCTTTCGGAACAATGATAATGGATGCAATGATGGACAGACCTATCAATATAACAAAAAAAGCGCTCCGTTTTTGTCCGACCATTCCTATTACCTGCCCTAAAAGCAAAGGAAACAATGCAATGATCGTTGCATAGAGGTCGTACATAAAAAAGGCACTGCCATACACGATCATTCCCTGTACGACAAAGTACATCCAGGCTCTTTTCGGCAGGAATCGGTCGGAAAACCAGTATAATATGCTAAAAGTGAGTATCAATAAACTGAAAAGTCCATAATGCAGGAACGAACTGCCCGCCCCGATTTGCAGGAACATAGACGCAGTAAAAGCGATGAAAATCCAAATCAAGCCCGGGATCCTTGCTGCCACCATGTTATTGTATTCTTGTTTTATATTGTTTTGGTGATCTGCATAGTTGTCCATTTAATATCTCCTAAAATATACGTAAGATTATTATGCACTATAATCAGATATTCTGTCTTTCCCCTTTGGGCATCTGAATCGTTTTTGTTACATACATAAAAAAGAGAAAAAACCGGCTGCTGCTTGCTGCAGCTGCCGATCCTTCATCTGTTATATTTCGCATCGAAATCTTCATCCGACTGAAATAAATCAGCCCTTCAACAAAACCTACGATAGCTGGAATGATGGTCCATGAAAATACTAAATACAGAATCCCCATCCAGATTTTCCCTAAATAAAATTGTGAATTCCTAAATTACTCAATAAAATCCCTAGTACACCCGCAACGATCTTATTCTTCATGGCTGCTCCCTTAGACGAAATAACGCCGGGTCAATGGCATGATCAATCAAAACCATTCACGAATGAATCCCCCATGCCGATCAAATTCCTTTTTGCTATTTCCCATAGCCCTTCCTGATAATCTTTATCCCAGTCGCTGATGCACAATTCGGGCAGATGATCTGCTGGAAAATATTCTTTTGTTTTTTCAGCGGCTTTATTCAAGAATGCTTCACTGACTTCTCCCTGATGAAAAATGATATGCGAGGGGTTCAACAATGCGCTGATGGTCTGGATCAATTTTGAGATTAACGCTGCAGATTTCTCATCTCTCTTTTCAAACCTGGTCCCGGGAAGGAATCTGTTATCCTCACACAAGGGAATGAAGGAGATTTCCCCGCTGAACATCGTATGTCCCCTCACCAGGTTCCCATTGATCAGAATGCCGGCACCAGGTCCATTTTTCCCCATGTATAGGTACACGAGGGATACTTCATTCGACAATCCCCTTCTCTTCTGATAACCAATGACTGCTGCATTCATATCATTTTCAATGGTTAAACCAACTGGCAAATTCAAAGCGGTACTTATATTTTGGTTTGCATAAAGCGGATAGTCCGGGATATAGCTTACCCTCTCACCGTTCACGGCCCCGGGTATACCCATCGCGATCGTTCTTATGGATGGGTTGTCTGCAAGTTTTGTCTGCAGGAATGCAGCTAAATCAGAAGGATCATGCTCCAATAAGCTCTCTGCAGTTGCTTCAAGGATTTTTTGGTTACGTGCATCAGTAATGACATACTTCGTTTCCTCTTTTTCAAGATAAATCAGCAATGCATGGGAAAAGTCCGGATTATAAGCATAGCTGCGCGCTCTCCTTCCTCCTGCCGATGGAGTAAGGCCCAAGGAGAGTACTTCTCCTCGGTTTACCATCTCCCCGATGAATTTGCCGGCAGTGGGAAAGCTTATCGAAAGAGCCTCGGCAATTTCTGCCTTGGACATCCTATGATGATCCATCAGCAAACGTCTTATTCCCTTTGTTATTTTCATCTTCACCTTATCCTGCATCGTCATCCGGTCATCCAACTTGAACACTTCCCTTTATACTTAACGCGGGCGGGATTATCACCGACTGTCCCCCTCTATATGGTGATTTCGACAATATTTCCTTCCGGATCTTCTATGACACTCTCATAATAGCCATCTCCCGTTGTGCGCGGATTTCCCTTGATTGTATAACCGTCCGCCTTAAGTTTTTCAGTCAAACTGTCCACCGCTTCTTTACTGCCAAGAGAAAATGCAGTATGTGCCCACCCTAAATGATCGGGGGTCGATTGTCCATTTATCGTCTCCTTCCTCATCAACTCCAATCTCGAACCATCGGAAAAGGCAAGGAAATAAGAAGAAAAGCCCTTCTTTTCATTTACATATAAGCTGTTGCTTTTTGCGCCAAAATAATGCGTATAAAACTTTCTCATCTTTTCGATATCTTTCACCCAAATGGCAATATGTTCAATTTTCAACATCAAAACCCCTTCCGCTACTTATTAAACTAGTTTAATAAGTGCATAAATTTTAGCTCACCAGCAGCTAAAAGCATCTTTGGAATGGTAAGCAAATTCTCTTCATTCGCAAAAACTGGCTACTGCTTGTGTACGCTCACACGCATTCGCAACCACAATCTGTAAAAATGGCAGATACATTAATTCCGTATCATTCTCCCTTCTCCTGCAGTAATTACGTCTGAAGCATACATCCTGGAATCGATCTCATGTCAAATAAAATATTATTTACAATCATTTCCTTCAAACAACACATAATGTACACAGGAGCTATTTATAATGAGAAAAATGAAAAAAGTAAAAGGAGACGTAAGATGTTATTGCTTTTATTTGGTTTGCTTATTGTAGTCATTATAACCATCACAACGCCTAAAGATCTTTTTCATTCTTCGGACGACATCTCTGCAGCAGTCACGCAGCAAGCTAAAATTGACGCTGAAAATTATATAAATTCGACTCGAAACCAGAACCGCTCTTGATTTTCACTCACTGGCTGCGCTTTTCGTACACTGCATTAAAAAGAGCATGCCCAAAGCATGCTCTTTTTGCCGACTAATCGAGATATTCCTTGCTGTGGATGAAGTGTACAACTTCAAAGCGTTTTCGTCAGTATAAAGTCCGTCTGTTCCTCGTCCCCCATATAAAAAGAATGTGCTCCAGTTTTTACAAATCCATTTTTTTCATAGAAAGCAATTGCATTTGGATTCTTTTCCCATACCCCGAGCCAGATAATCTTCTTCTCCAAGTCCCCCGCTATTTCCACCGCTTTATTCATCAGGTGATTGCCCAGCCCCTGTTTTTGAAATTTCGTCCTTATATAAATCCTTTCAATTTCAAGAGACTCTTCGTCCATTTTTTCAGTCTGCGCTTCCCCGGTGTTCACTTTAAGATAACCAGCAAGTTCCTCTTCCTGATAGATGAAAAAGAACGAAGAAGCGCCATTCATCAATTCCTTCTCTAATTGTGCCAAAGTAAATGCTTTATCCAAATAAGCCTTCATATTTTCAGGTGTATTCTGTTCTTTGAATGTATCATTGAATGTTTCGATACTAATCTTTTGCAGCATCGATAGATCTGCAAGGCTGCATCTTCTGATAGTTATCGGCATTGACGATTGCTCCTTCATGACATCAATAGTCTCTTTTATTTCCTTTTTTAACATATTCCCAATCTTTTTCCACATTCTTTCTCGCTCTTTGCAGAAGCTGAAAAAGGCTTTCGATTTCAGTTTCAGAAAATCCATTCAGTGCGACCATGTTGGAATGATCATTTTCTCTGATGATCGAATGGTAAACCTCTTTTCCCTTCTCGGTCGGGAACAGTTTTTTTATCTTCCGATTATGCCGATCATCCCGCTTTTCAATGAAGTCATTGGCCGCAAGTTTTTTTATGGCACGCGCTGCGGTCGTTCTATCCACCTTGATCATCTCTGCTAACTTCTCTTGGATGATTCCTGGGTTCTCCACTATACGCACAAGGTACAAATACTGTCCCTTGGCAAGGTCAAATTCTTTAAATTCGATATTGCTGATAGAATCCAAAGCCCTGGCAATCATTCCGATTTCCCTCAGGATTTCTTTCATATGGACACCTCTATCGGATTGATATGTTTGCTATCATAGTAAATCAATTTTATTGCATTTGCAATAAAATTATAGAGAAAACTCCTGCTTAAAATTTAAGAAACAAGGTTTAACTTCTTTTAAATCGGGGATATAAATAAAGTTGGGAGGATAGTGATGAGGTGCGTTTATCTGAAAAAAAAACTAATGTATAGGGAGCTAGTCCGATTAATGCATGATTTTGAAAGATGTCCGAATGATTACATCAAGAAGCACATTAACCAAGACATCGCTTAAATAAAAAAAGCAATTCAATATGAAAATTAACTCTCCGCTTATCGTAGATCAAGACGGGGAGTTTTTGTTATGTAAAGGAAGTTTGCTGCTGCTCAGCTGAAGTGTTTCTCCTCTCGGCATAAGTCTTCCATTAAAAACTTAAGGGAATCAATCACCTTTATATTTCTTGATTACTAGGTTAATCTTAAGGTAATAAATCAACTAAATGGAGCGCTCAATCATGGATGAAAAGGAACTGAATCTAATAAAAAATTTGTTCAATTATCAAAGGATGCGAATTTTAAGAGCCCTGCAAGGCAAAGAGAAAACAATTAAAGAGATAGCCAAGGATCTGGAGGAGAAACCATCCAGGCTTTACTATCATATCAATCAATTAGAGGAAATAAACTTGATAAAGGTAATAAGAGAGGAGAAAGTGAATAATCTGACTCAAAAAATATATACTGCAAACACCCCTGATTTCAACGATGAATTCAATTGGGTTGGAGAAACTGCTTCCCGAAATAAAGATTATATCTTTACTCAACTCCATTCCCATATCGAAGCAGCTCTATCAGCTATATATAATGATTTAGAGAATAATCCTTCCTCCCCCCATTCAGAGGCCAGCTTGATAAATGCCTCCTTGACTAGAGATGAATGGAAAGAAGTGAATAAAAAAATACGTGATTTAATCTCTGAAAGGGATAAGGAAAACTCAAAGAAGGAACTTTTACATTCCAAATACATCATTCTTACGTACTTGGAAGGATAAAAAAATCACTCTTAGGAGTGACTTTTTACTTGAGCGACTTTAAAATGATACGCTGCTGACAGATTCATTTTGGAAGGGAAATTCCTTAAAGGTTTACTGATGATCCAAAAGGCAGCTACGAACAGCAGCCCCACACCTCCGCTCACGAAAATGATAGTACTGTTTAAAACTGTCGCCATCCCTCCTCCAATAAGAGACCCCAATGGGGCTGCAATGCCTGTCATACTTGCAATCAAAGAGAAAACCCTTCCGAGGTGACTGCTGGGTACCATTTGCTGGATCACAGCAATGAATATCACATTGGTCATGCCGATGGTTATATAACTAGCAGAAAACATTACCAAAGAAATCAAATTATTTTCGATGAATCCAGCCGAAATCCAGGAAAAACCGGATAAAGCAAATCCAACGATGGTAATGACGCCTATTGGAAACCTTTCAAGAAAGTTTGCTGCCATTGCCCCTAACAGCAACCCAGCTGACAGCCCGCCTAGATAAAAACCATATAAATGCGCACCGCCTCTATCCGAGGTAAACTCAGGTAAGACTGCAGTCAGAGAACCAATCATAAAATTCGCCACTGCTGATGCGAGTAAAAATTTCGGGATAATACTTTTTTGAACACTTCTGCATCCCTCGAATAAGTCGTTCTTATAAGCAAGTATACTTTCCCGAAAAGAACCCTTCCCTCTTTTCATTTTGCTGCTGGATTTGTTTATCCTCAAAAAACTAAATAGCAATGCTGCCATCATGAAAAAAATTGCATCTATCCAGAAGACAGCTATCATACCGACAATGGTTATAAAGATTCCTGAGATGCCAGTGAGAATTATATCCAAAGATTGGTACGTGATATTCATAAGCGAATTGGCTCTGACTAGCTTTTCCTCTTTGACAATTTTGGGGACTAAAGCATATTGAGTAGGATAGGTTAATTGCTGGATTGCAGACATAATCGGCATGACTGTCAGGACAACCCAAACTGTGAGGAAATCAAAGTAATACAGGATAGGAATGAAACATAAAATGCCCCCTTGCAGCAGCTGATTTAGGATTAGTATCCAATAGTGGCTCAAGCGATCTACAATTGGTCCATATAGAAATTGCAGGGCTTGGGGTGCCATAGTAAGGAATCCGGCCAAGCCTGTATAAAAAGAACTACCAGACAATTGATAAACCAAAAGCATGGCCGCTATAGCGTAAATGCTGTCGCCGATATTTGTTATGACTCGCCCTGATAATAATACATAAAATGATCTTCCCAACATCAACACCTCCATTAAAATTATTTTAACGATAAATTAATTTTCTCGCTACATGTTTTGGGTATAATAAAGAAGAAATCATTCGACAATTATCAACAAACTTATGGACGGACAAACCGGAATGATCGGGATAAAAGTCAGACGATAACTTCGTACCTGTGATGCCGTACTGTCAGCAAATCAATGGGATTAACCCTAAAACAAAGGGAGTTAAGCGAATATGCTAATCATGCAGAAAGCCTATAACCGCTATGGTTATAGGCTTCCATTTGTAAAAAAAGATTAAAAACCGTCGAGGGCAATAATCAAAACAGCGCATAGCTTCCTGCGTACAGAAGATAGCGTAATCCCAGATCGACTCTTTTGTAAATATTCACCTTGGCTGGCCCGACATGGATAAGTGACTATCAATCGATAAGGGCCTCATTCATACGGAACAAAAGCTCTCCGAATATTTCCCTTTCCTCATCCGACCAGTTCCTGAGCATCTCCCGGTAACTGCCGATCCGCTTCTTCTTGTCTTCCTTCAGCTTTGCTTTCCCCTGCTCCGTTATATAAAATATACTGCTTCTTTTATCGTTTGGATCCTGTGAGCGGGCAATCAGTCCCTTTGCTTCTACGGCAGCAGCTTGACGCGATAAAGTGGATATATCCAGCTTGAAGCTATCTGCCAGGGCTTTCAATCGTGCCGGGCCACATGCCTCCAGCTCCCGGAGCAGCAGGTAGACAGCTCGTTCCAAATCGCCTATCTTGTTCTCCGAGTTGTCTTTATATACAGCCCTCCTGATCAATGTAGTCATTTCATATTCAATACGTTCAATTGATTCCCTTTCCGTTGGCTTCATTTCCTTCCTCCTCATGACAATCGCAATATATTGACAAACCGACACATTATTGTATAATACAAATATATACTTGTACTATACAATAAAATCATCAAATAATAAAGCGTTATTGATAGGAAAGGAGGGAAGCTATTCTTCTTGTGGGTACAAGGGAATGGCTTTATTTATGAGAACCATCCGTATTATCATACAAGTCGCGATTTTGTCCGTTTTTTCAGTGGCAG
Organism: Terribacillus sp. FSL K6-0262; assembly: GCF_037977385.1. Classification (NCBI taxonomy): domain Bacteria; kingdom Bacillati; phylum Bacillota; class Bacilli; order Caryophanales; family Bacillaceae; genus Terribacillus; species Terribacillus sp. FSL K6-0262. The sequence continues at coordinate 473,994 of NZ_CP150277.1, forward strand.
GGACTATGGTGCATAATTTGCTTCACATCCCCCTTCCCGGCAGTATAATCGGACTGATTTTGCTGCTCATTTGTTTATCATGCAAATGGATCCCAGTCAGCCTCATCAGTGATGGAGCTGGATTTTTGCTGGCAATCCTGCCCTTACTATTCATCCCGGCCATGGTCGGGATCATGGATTATCCATCCTTTTTCTCCATCCATGGCGCCATCCTGACAGCCGTTGTGATCGCAAGTACTGTGATTACCATCATTACGGCTGGAGCAGTAAGCCAGTTCATGGAAAAGAAAATCAATAAGCGAAAGAAGAGAACAGCATGCAACCATTCATCCTCGCAGTCGGTATAATCCTGGCGACAGTCGGTGTTTATGTCGCGGCTGGGAAATTATACAAGCGTTTTCCTTATCCTTTTTTCATCCCGGTGATTACGACCACTGCCGTCCTGATCATCCTTTTACTGCTTTGCAATATGTCATATGAGGATTATATGGTTGGAGGGAAATGGATCAATGCCCTCCTTGGTCCAGGTGTAGTGGCACTGGCTTACCCTCTTTATAATAACCGGAAAATCCTCCTGCAGAATATAGCGCCGATCCTATCCGGCGTTTGTATCGGGGCTCTTTTCGGCATGAGCAGCGGGATCGTATTCGTCGAATTACTCGGCAGCAGCCATGATCTGATTGTCTCGGTCATCCCTAAATCAATCACGACTCCCGTAGCATTGCAGCTCACGGACACATTGGGAGGCATTCCATCCATGACGGCTATCTTCGTCATGATCGCCGGTATTTCCGGCGTTGTGATCGGACCTTTGATCCTGAAATGGGTGCGTGTGCACAGCTTTGTCGGCAAAGGCATTGCCCTTGGCAGTGCTTCCCATGCATTGGGTACTGCAAGAACGATGGAATATGGCGAACTGGCTGTATCGATGAGCTCGGTCTCGATGACATTGAGCGCTCTGCTGGGATCCGTTTTTGGCCCGATAGTCGTATGGCTGTTTCAGCTTTGACAAGGCTTTATCTTTCTTCTCAAATTCCAATAATCTGATCGGTAATCCGAATGGTGTCATTCCAGATATGCACCATTCGGATTTTTCAATTGAAATGGAGATCTCCTCTCTTCCTCCTGCAGGTCGGGATCATTTCATGCTTTCTTGACATGCCCAGGTATTATGTATTACTATATACCAGTAATAAGTAATGACGAATATCAGTAACACTGAATATAAGTGTTGCATAGCAATAAGTATAGTTAACGAAAAATGGAGGGGCAGAATTGGAAAATATTACAGAAATGCTGAAAGGGGTGCTGGAGGGCTGTGTTCTTGAAATCATCAGCCGCGGTGAAACCTATGGCTATGAAATTACACAGCAGCTGCGGGATCTTGGCTTCACCGATGTAGTGGAAGGGACAGTTTATACGATCACCATGCGTCTTGAGAAAAACAATCTAGTGGACATCGAGAAAAAAGCATCCACCATGGGGCCACCGAGAAAATTCTACAAACTCAATGCAGCGGGGCAGGAGAGACTCAAATCTTTTTGGGAAAAATGGGAATTCGTTTCAAGCAAAATTCACGAACTCAAAACAAATCAAAAGGAGAAATAAAATGAGCATCATAAAAAAGATTATCGGAGATTTGGATGACAAACGGGAATGGAAGGCAATGGAGAAACGTGCGAATGCACTTCCAAACGAGTACCAAGATGCGTACAGCGCCATCAAGAAATATATGTGGGCTTCAAGCGGCCTTTCCGACTGGCAGGACATCAGCCGCATCTTCGGCGGCATTCTCGACCTCTTAGAGCAAGGTGCTGCTGAAGGCAGGAAAGTCACAGATCTTACAGGTGAAGACGTAGCCGATTTCTGTGATGAACTAGCAAAGGACACGAAAACCTGGAAGGACAAATATCGCACGAAGCTGAACGATTCGATTAATCGCAGCTGATGGCAACAAGGAAATAAAATGGCTGATCACTGAATAGCTGGGCGATAAATGAGATTGCACCATTCCTGTTCAGTTATATTTTCATCCGGTAATCAGTGTTACTGATTACCAGTAGAGATTGAGGTGATTCAACCACTGCTTCCCTATCCAGTTCATCGTGTTGGCCCCTGTATCTTAAAAGCATGGAATCCTTTGACATCTAGGATTCCATGCTTTTTCATTCCGACTGATTTATGAGCCCGCGACTTCTCCCCTAAACCTTTTATTTACGGTCATAGCTCCAAGATCTCTGCCACAGCCTCTCCTTTACTGATCAAAGATCGAACCCGCATAGTAATTACTGGAAGATAATGATATATTATGAAGGTGATTTTTTATAGAAAGAAGGCTGCTCCCTACATGGCCATTAAAATAACACGAAAAAAGAATTTTTACGGTGGTCTAGACCATATTAAATTATATGTCAATGATCAGATGCTGACCAAGCTTAGAAATGGCGAGACGTATGAGTTTGAACCAGACAGCAATCTTGTCGATATAAGGACCAGCGTCCAAGGCATTTGGAACAGTGATAAAATGAAGGTCAAGGATGGATCTTCCATCACGATAAAAGTGAACCCCTTAATAAAAAACTTGCATTTGATCAGTCTTCCAGCTCTGACTTGCGGTATATGTATTAGCTATCATTTTTTCCTCATTACTTTTATATTACTTTTTGCCATGTCCCTGCTAGCTGATGGCAAAAGTCATATTTTGAGTGTGGATAACGACTGATTTCCACGTATGCCCATTAGGTTCAGCTGCATAACACTGCTGTTAAGCAAGATGCGGACCAACCGCTCTCAGTTTGCGACTAAAAGAGTACTGACGCTATTTGGCCGTTTTGTAGGCTGATCCATTGATGCATTATAAGGTCCTGTCCACATCTCACAGGAGCATCAGGAGGCTATGAAAGCAACAGGCATTACCGCTGATCATGTCTCCATCGAATCGTTTCATGCTTTTATATAGATGCAGCCCCCAGTTAGTTTAAAAAGGGGCTGCATCGCTAAGCTTTCATTCTCACGGCAATGCATTAAAGAAAATGCGTGTCCCTGTAAGGAGGGACACGCATCATTCATTCTTTCTTCAGCTTATATCCTATTACAAGGATAAGTATCCATACTGGCATAATATAAAGAGCCAAACGATAATCCGGCATGAAGCCGATGATGACAAGTACCGCTACGAGGAATAAGAGTACGACATAATTGGTGACAGGATACAGCGGCAGCTTAAAAGATAATTTGCTTGCTGCCTCCCTCCCTATGCGCTTCCGAAATGCCAAATGAATGATAATGATCATGATCCAGTTGATGACACCTGCAACAGTCGCAGTAGCCATCACGTAGCCGAATACCTTTTCCGGGAATAAGTAATTAATGATGACAGCAATTCCTGCCACTGCCGAAGAAAGTAATATAGCTGGTACTGGTGCACCTGTCCGTTTCCCGACACGGTGCAGGAACCGGGGGGCGTTGCCTTGCTTCGCCAAGGAATGCAGCATGCGTCCATTACTGTACAAACCGCTATTGTGCGCCGACACAGCTGCCGTCAAAACAACCAGATTCAATATTCCAGCTGCTGCCGGGATACCGATACCATCCAGTATTTGGACAAATGGACTGCTTTCCCCGTCAATCTGATTCCATGGGAAGATAGACGTAATCACAATCATCGTACCCACATAAAAGATCAAGATGCGGTAAACAACTTGATTGATTGCCTTGGGAATCGTCTTCTTAGGTGTCTCCACCTCACCTGCAGTTATACCTACAAGCTCAACGCCGCCGAAGCTGAACATCACGGGGACAATGGAAAGTAGAACGCCTACCATCCCATTCGGCAAGAACCCTCCTTCATCAAAAAGATTGGAGAATCCAGTCGGTACGCCTTCATTTCCAATACCAGTGAAGATGATTACCAGGCCGAGCACTATCATGCCAATGATGGCTATCACTTTGATCAGAGCGAAATAAAACTCGAATTCACCATATAACTTGACACTTAATAGGTTTATACAAGTAATTATGATCAGGAAGCCGAATGCTGTCACCCAAGTCGGCACTTCCGGAAACCAATACTGGACATATACACCGACGACCGTCAACTCAGCCATCGTTACAGCAACGTAATTGAACCAATAGTTCCATCCCGAGAAGAAACCGAAAAAGTCTCCTAAGTTCTCATAAGCATAGTAACTGATGGAGCCAGAATTTGGATTATCGACAGAAAGTTCTCCCAGGGCCCGCATGATCAGGAAAATCATCAAGCCGCCCACCAGATAAGCAAGCGGGATAGCCGGACCTGCCAATCCAATGGAAGACGCAGAGCCATAAAATAAACCGGTTCCAATCGCCCCGCCCAGTGCAATCATCTGCACATGGCGATTTTTCAAACCTTTTTGTAAATCATTTTTCGATCGATTGTTTCTTTCCATATCAAAGCCCCTTGCTGCCAATCTTACCCACGTTGTTCTATTTATTTGATAGCAAAGCAGCCTACAAATATACCCTCTATTATAATTGCCCAAAATTATAAAAGAAATAGTGAATGATGTGGGTCATAGTATATGTTATATCAAATGAACTTAATGATAAACCTAAAAATATTCTTTACTTTTTCAATTAGAGGATTCCGATAAGAACACTGCCTGAGAACTGCACATTACATAGTGATCAAGGGTCGGTGTATACATCATATGAGTATCAGAAAGCTGTAAAAGCAAAAGGCATTACCATGAGCATGTCCCGGAAAGGAACGCCCGCTGATAATGCCACCATCGAATCGTTTCATTCCTCACTAAAGTCTGAAACGTTCTATCTCAACAGTATCGATCGAACTACGACGGCCATCGTAGAGCGTACTGTCGAAGAATACATTCATTATTATAACAATATTCGTATTCAAACGAAACTAAATAACCAATCACCGATACAATATCGACAATTGGCTGTTTGAAGGTGTTTTGATCCCTGTCTCAAAAACGGGGGTCAGTCCCATGGTTATAGGCTTTCTCAATGATGATTCCGACTGGACTTGAACCAGCGACCCCTACCCTGTCAATTTTGTTTCGAGCGTAAATAGCGTATTTATAGGGGTTTTTCCGTCTTTTAAGTCCATATAGTCCATTAAAATGATCCAAAAAAATTAATTACGTTAGCATACACGTTAGCAAATGGCACTAGACGAACCTGTACTAGTCATTACCACAAAACAGAACTGATACAGAGATCGACTAAAACTTAAGATGCATCATCGCTGTCGCTATATGTTACATAAATCGGCGGTTTATTCATTTCATCTATTTGCTCGCTGAAGCTGTTCACTAAACCAATGACCTTAAATGAAAACATAGAAGCAATATCAAGATTTTCTCTACGACGTAAAAAGTTCTCTGCTTGTACTGCATCTATGATCTTTCCTTGCTGCCCCTTACTTACAAGGATTGAATTAGCTAAAGAATGGAACTTTTCATCCTCCGCAAAAATCTCTTCTGCAAGTCGGGAGAGTGTGCCTCTTAAATAACTAAAGTCTTCTTCAGGGATTATGGGTTTTGTTAATTTTACAGTAAACTCCGGCATTATATCTCCCTCGCTAAATCAAACATTTTTGAAAGATTTTCTTCTTCTCGAAAAAGTTGTAGTATAGCACTTCGATATCTCTCGACGAAATCACGGCCTGTTGCAACTGACTTTTTCATCCGCTCTATATCTTCATCAAGATGCGAGATATTCAGTCGCGGTATAGTCTCAATGATTCTCACTTCTTTTATTTTCATTAACATATATTTGTGCTCTTCTAACATCGCTGCATAACTTCGCGGACTTGATTCAATGCTACTAATTCCACTAATGATTTTCGATCTTCTACTATTAAAGATGTGGGTTAACTCTTCATAGACAGTCTTTTCTAGATTATTGATATACTGTAGTTTATTTTCTAATGAAACAATTCCTTCATTATAAAATCTTAGTGCAGCAGACATATTAACCTTAATTGGTTTTCCTCCACTCACACCTTCAGAAGTATAGATAACATCCTTGCCCACGTACGTCTTGTTCCCATTCGTACGAGCATTTAATAATTCGTTAATGCTATGACTATCAACTATACTTGCTAAACTATCCAAAATCCCGCTGTCTTTAATATTTTTCATTGCGTCATTATAAGCATTATAGAGATTATAAATTACCATTCCTAAGGCACCATCAGCAGCCAGCTTATCAAGGAACCTACCTTCTTCGTCTGTATCAACATTAAAAGTTAGAGCATTCTGCACGTATTCGAGTTCTTGTGCAAGTTTTGAGATTTCATCAATCATAATTTTCTTTTGTTCTTCCGTTATATAGCCTTCTTCAAAAAGTCTCCCAAAGATAACCTCAGAATTGTCGGTTATTAAGTTAAGCTTATCTATTAGTGGGGGGAGATTACTATCGATTGCTTTAAGTGTTTCATCCACTTCCGACTGATTTAGTAAATACCATTGACCAAGACTTGGAAAGGAATTTATATCTTTTATATAGTCATAATTGACTCCAAGTGTTTGTCGCAGCACTTCAGCAATGCCGCCTTTTTGATCGGCTGAAGCATATACGACTCCTAAATCAATAAATTCTTTCAGTACATCATCCGGAATATCGTCTATAATCGTTTTAATGCCGCTTAATTCTGGGTTAGTATCAAAATATTCAATCTCACCAAGTGCTACTAAGCCGCCTTTTTCTGTAATCCCATAGAGAGGGTCGTCTGTGGAGATGACTTGATGGATATTTACTTTTGATTCTTCGAAGAACTCCTTAGTAAAATTTACTAAATCTTGTTTCGGAATATCGTATATTTCATCTGAAGCTACAATCCCGAATTCTTTATTTACGGCTTCAGCAAATTTATTGTCATACGTGTACTGGGCATATGGTGACACTTGTAATCCATTGATGCCATAAACACTATCATAAGTTCCGTCTGAGATACCTGTGACAGTTCCATTCTGATTCCCAAGAGAATGACCCAAAGCATTCACTTTAACCTCATCGTTAATATTGAAATATCTTTTAGCTTCCAAAGTAAATTCTCTAGCGGCTTGTGCTTGGTCAACAGTCTGTCCTAAGTATCCTCCTTTTATGTTATAAGCCCAGTCAACAAAAGTGTCTGACTGGGTTCCTTGGTTTATTACATATAGCTCTTTCTCTCCTCCTTCTGAAACAAGAAGGGCGGTACCATCATAACCTGTTTTCTCAGGATCAACCGTTTTAGAATCTGATGAATGGAGTACTTCCAAGTCACCATCAAATACCTCTCCAGTTTCTTCTAGATAAATGTATTTAAACTTCTCTTCAAGCTTTGAAGAAGATAAATTTTCATATTCTGTATTAACCAGTCTTAACCACACATCTGTTGAAGTGATCTTTTCCAAAGACATTAATATCATTCATTCCCTTCTTTGAGGAATTGAATAGAGCTTAATATCTCAACTAAAGAGTCTTTTATTGGCTTAGCCTTCGTTTCACATTCTTCATCACTTAAACCTTCCTTACAAACAACAGAAGCGAATATCTGAATCTGTTGATTATTGTCATTCCATACTAAACCAGATAACCCTGGATAAATACCATCTTTATTTTCAGCATATTGTATATGCTGATCACTTTTAACTGACTCTAAGGACTTAAATTCAAGTGTACCGCTACTTCGTGCTGTTATACTCTCTTTGCTGTTCTCTTCACTGCTCATAAAATCATAATAATGTAATTTCACTACAGGTACTGCATCTATCTTATCTCTTTCAGATTTAGGTAAAGAGAGCTCAATCATTTCACTCCCATCATTCTCATCTTTATTGTAGCTTTCTCTAATGACAACCAAATTCTCTGGAAAGTCCATTGTAAAACTGTTCGATCCGGACTTAAATGAGTAGTACCCTTCCTTTGTAGGCTCAGATTTTTGTATAAAGTCACGAGTGAATTCATCCTGAAATGCTGCAACATCCGGTAATTCAGATGAATTCATTTCAGAAGGAGATCCTGACTGTTTATCACCGCCCATACTACACCCTCCTAAAATCAACGTTGTTAAAATAAGAACAATTACGAATTTAGTTCTCACTAAGCCTAACCCCCAATGATGAAGTTGCTTTTGTCTTAAAAAATTATATTAAAAATATCCAGTCATTTCCATAATATTGATATCTAAATAAAAAAACAATACTTAAGTCGAGGTCTGTAAGTCCCTTAAGAGAAATCCCTACAGTACCAAAGTACCGATTCAATCAATAATTTTATACATAAAATAGTTCGAAATCGTGTAGTATACATATCTATTAGCAGCGAAGAAACAAGTAAAGAAGAAATATCAGGATAAATAGAAGATGGATACACAGATATCTCTTAACCAAGTAAATCTCTAGTATTTTTTTCTTTTCTAACTCTACTAAATCCTTGCACTTGTCTTCAGTTGCATATGGTAGTTGTGACTGATAATATCGCTCTATGAGCTTATAGTCGCTATCCACACTCGACTTCATTTCATATATCTGTTGATCCAAATCAGTTCTTTCCAGTCCTCTTCGGGAGCTTTTTGTTTGGAAAATGCAGCTCCTCCTTTACGCAAGGATGGCATATGGTATACCAAATAGCAAAGCAGCAACAATTACAAAGCCTAACATAACAAACCCCTGTGTCTTCCAAAAAGACTTCTTCTCCTCCTTTGATTTAAAAAGAAACCTAGATAGGAAAAAAATTATAAAAGTCAATAATCCCGCAGCTAAAATCGTAATTGATCCCATTAGGAACATCCCCAGAAACCCCTACGTAGCATGAGTTCCGAGCTTTAATTTAGTGATTCCGACTGGTCTCGAACCAGCGATCTCTCCCTGTCAATTTTGTTAAGAATATAAATAGGGTGTCGGCCTTTTGTTTATTAAAGCTTTTTTCTTAGTCCAATTCAGATTGTTTGTGTAATTTAGCAGGTTTTCAAATTCCATCCCGCGTTTTCCATAGTTAATAGCCAAGCAACTCTTCCTCTCTTATCCGTCTGGCGTACATCTTCGCCTGAAAGATTCTCTCCCGTATATACAGATGTTCTAACTCCGGCAGACTCATATCTTTAACAAGCCGGTCGCCTTGTCTGGTAATCCTGAACCTATTCAGCTCCTCAACCAGGAAGGTTTGCCGGTCTTTACCTGCTTTTATTTGTTCGGGTGTAAGTGACTCGGCCGCCTGTGCACTCATTTGTTTCTCCTCTCCAGTTCTGCCTGTACGTTCCGCAGAATCTCTTGTTGTTTGCTTACATATGATTCGATAGGATCGTCCGCAGTCATATGCGTACCGATTCGATAGGCTGCATCTCTACCTAACGTCCGCAGTTGTTCTGCAGACAAATTCTCTAAATCTATCAAATGCTTTTTAAAACAGGTGGTTTACATCGTGGAGAGGTTTTAGGAATAGATATGGATAAAGTATAGACTTTGAAAATAACTGCATCTATATTCGACGATCTGTACAATATACAAAACAGTATGATCTTAGAGTAAAGTCTACAAAACCTGACGAGGAATGAACTGTGACTTTTGATGAGATAACTATGAAAGAAATATCGGCTTACCGAAAAGAGCGTAAACGAGAAATTATGAAAATTCGTGAAGAGTACAAAGGTTATAAAGATGTTTATGGTGAAACGTTAAATCTTCCCTTTGCTCATGCTGATGGTAAACCCTATTCACCGCATACGGCTTCACAATTTTGGCGACGGTTGCTCAATCAGTACAATCTCAAAGATATATCATTCCATGACCTACGCCACTCCTCTGCAACTTATCTACTTAGTAAAGGGTTTAGCGTAAAAGCAATCCAAGAACGATTAGGCCATAAAGATTATAAAACAACAATGAACTTATATGCTCACTTAACTAAAAAGATGGAGAATGAAACAGGAAACGCATTTCTAGAAATACGAACTGGTAAAAGTTAATTTGGTCGGTCGTTATAGAAGATTGCAGAATATAAATCATTAATCACGATACAAAAAGCCTATAACCGCAATGGTTATAGGCTTTCTCAATGATGATTCCGACTGGACTTGAACCAGCGACCCCTACCCTGTCAATTTTGTTATAGACGTAAATAGCGTATTTTAAGGGGTTTTTTTGACCATATAGTCCTTTAATTCCGTTAAAATCAGTTCAAAAAAATAATTACGTTAGCATTGACGTTAGTAAATAGCCCTTTGTCCATCTGTATTAGTGAAATCAGAAAAACAGCACTAATACAGTTATCCTCAAAAAGTCTCGACTTCGTCTACTATGATTCAATACATATTGCAAATGCAGGCTTCACTATTTGAAGATTAATTTGTCATATACTGCTTATGGCCATTTAAATAAAACGTATTCTTACAACGTCGTATCCTCACATCTTCATATTCAATGGTAATTATACCCAAGACAAAAGAACGGTTTTTTGTAAATATCCACTATATCCCTGTGATTGTAGTACCTGTTTTTGTATAATTTTATGCAGTAAGCATCATAAGAGCGGAGGTATTACTCTGTGAAAACTAAATTTCTAATACTAATATTATTAACAGCGTTTGTGTTAGGAGGATGTAGTATGTCAAACGGAAAAGGATCTGCTTCACCTTCCGAGATGGATCCACAAGATTTACCGGATGTACCGGCATTTCAAAATGAATTTACTCGTGATTTTCTTACATCAACAGAACCGGTTCGAGAAGGATATTACCCGTTTGAAGCGAAGTCCGGGAAATTTACAATGGATTTCCCAGGAGATATGAATATAGTTGAGAGAAGTTATAATAAATCCTCAAAGAATGACAGTGAATTTCTCACTATATCTCATATCGATGAAAGCCTTGACGTATTCACCACTATACAATTAAAATACTATGGTTTTATGAGTGACGTGGAGTCAACTAAGGATGGACTGTCCGCTAAGAAAAATGAAGAACTTCAATTTCAGTCAAAAAACACTGAATTTGAGGGACAGAACATTGAAGTTGCTGATTATACTGATGGAATCAATCCTGGATTTGCAACATTGATTTGGAATGATAATAAAGAGAACATACAGATATTCACTAGTATGATCTGTGGTGATAACCTTTCTTCAGATGAGTGCTCAAAATTAGTAGAGGATGAAAAAGAAAGGGTATTAAATATATTCCAATCCATAAAGTTGACGCAGAATGAAGGTGAGTGATTTTTATGTCATTGGATAAAATCACAACAACTAATGTGTGGATGCGACTTACAAATACAGAGTACGACAATCTGAAACCTGATGAATTAGAGGTAAAATTTAAATCTATTTATTTAGAAGAAACAGGCGAACTTTTTGAGGGAGAGGTCAAAATTTATCATTCATCTGACTCAAAAAATACATCTAATCTTGAGTCGGGTTATGATGGCACCTCACTTTTAGTATCTGAAGGTGGAGAAGAAAAGTTATATGTGATAAACCAAGGTTCTGTAGATGGAGCTGATTGGAATGAAAATATAAAAGGGCCGTTTGCAGGAAAATCCACAAAACAGGCTGAAGCAACAAAAGTTTTTGTAGATGATTCTAAGAATCACTTTGGCATAGAAGATGATACAGAAGTTGTTTCTTTTGGTCATTCACTGGGAAACCATAACAGTACAATCACTGGTATTGTAGATGATACATTTGATGAAATATATGGAGTTAACGGGCTTCAACTACCTCCACTCGAAGTATATGATTATGACCCAACTTTTTTTGAAGCAGTTAATCAACATTTCGGAATTAAAAATCCTGATAATGTAACTAATATACCTTCTAATGATCTCGCAGAATTTACAAAAGACTATTACAAAGATTCTCCAGTAAAAATTCATCAAAAAATCTCCAAGGATGATCCGCTGTTTGCTGTTACAGAGAAAGCCGGATTTGTTACATTTGGTAATGTAGAAATGATAGACACGAATCCAGAAGTTGACGGAATTAAAAATCTAATTGATGATATCCCAGATGATGTAATAGCAAGCTTCAGAGACCTGGCGATTGATTATTCAGTTGCTGATAATAAAGGCGGCGTAAATGAAGTTGCTTCTCAGCTTCTTGGAGTAAAGTTGGAGTACCTCGAAGGAATTAAAGGTAATATGGACGTTTTACAATGGTACGCATTCGATCACGATGAATTTGATGAGACAATAAAGGCATTAAAAGATAACTTACCTCCATTATTAGAAAAGGTAATTGTAATAACCCAAAATGCTGACACTATATTCGGCCGGCTTTATGAAGAAGGATATATAACAGAAGACCAAAAAAATATAATGATAAAAGAAGTTGCCAACTTAGAAAAAGATTTATCCGAGGCGTATGCTGCTATTTATGAAAATGCAGACATAAACGAAAATCTTAATGAGTTGTATCTGTACGGTGACTATCGCTTGTATAAAGCATTTCAGAAACTTAAGGGTTCATTTACGGGTTCAATTGAAAATATTCTAAACAGTGGATTTTTAGAAAGGCTGGAATCCATTAAGGATAGCCACAGTATTAATGAAATGCTTATTGCTTTGGCTGGCGGAAGTAAAAGCTATTCGGGGAAAGACTTAATTTATACTACTACCAGTGCCAGCGGGGAACCAATTGAAGTAAATATGTCAGCTGCTTTAAGGTTATACCGCGAAGGTGCGTTAATATTTGAGAACAAGATGTCTGCCATTGCAAAACTGGAAAAAACTGTTCACGAAGAAATACAGTTAGCTTTCAAGGAAGAACGAAAAAAAATACTCGACGAAATATATCACATCGAAAGTAATCCCAAAGGGTACGCATATAGTCGAGGTTGGATGCACAGATATCCCCTTTATGAAGTTGAATCACTAAAGGTGATGGATAACGTGTTTCCGCTAGAAAAAGCTGATTTGGATGAACAGATATATGAAATGAAGTCGAGTGTGGATAGCGGCTATAAGCTCATAGAAGACTATAGAAAAGCTGTAGAAGATTTATTTGCGGAAGAGGAAAAGCTATCACAAATGTTTGATTTGGTAAGGGGGATCTAATGGATGGAATTCACAGACTATGAAATGACTCAAATAATTCCGAAAGATGATCACAGCCATAAAATTAGGATGCTGAAGAACCTCGCTGATGATATCCAGAGCCAGGACGAAAGATTTTATGCTTTGGCGAAAAGTACGATTGAAGGAGAAGGCCAAAAAGGTAAAATAGCTGCACAACTAGGTCTTGCCGCAACACTTCGAAAGCAGAAAGAACAAGGCTTATATATGTCCCTTACTATGAAAATAATTCAAGTCGTAGGTAACTTTAGCGAGCAAGTAGAAAGTAACAAACAACAGAAGATAGTTATTAGGTACAAAGAAAGCGCAGAAATAAAATAATTCCCTCAAAAAACAGCAACTGTTTCCGTATGAAACAACTTTGCTGTTTTTTAAAATCATAAAATTCTCCTTTACTTCAATTTTGCTTCTCTTATGGACTAACCTTTTCCTTAATTAAATATTTAATAGAAACTAACGGATGAATCAAATCTCTTCGGGGGCTCTTTGTTTGGAAAAATGCAGCTCCTCCTTTAAGCAAGGATGGCATATGGAATACCAAATACCAAAGCAGCAACAATTACAAAGCCTAACATAACAAACCCCTGTGTCTTCCAAAAAGACTTCTTCTCCTCCTTTGATTTAAAAGGAAACATAGCTAGGAAACAAATTATAAAAGTCAATAATCCCGCAGCTAAAATTGTAATTGATCCCATTAGGAACATCCCCAGAAGTATTCCATCTGCAATAAATTCTAATTTTTGTATTCCATCATCTATCGATTTGAATACCTCATTCAAGCCATACTCCTCCCCTTCAATTACTACAGATTGCACGATAAATCTATCGGATAACCTCATATAGATTCCTCCATAAAGCTAAATAAATTACGGATGCAAAAACCGCCTATTATTTCCAATCGCTATTAACTACTAGTATATCAAAAATAGTGTCGTCAAATTTATCCTTTCTGAAGAATACAAAGAGGAAAGAGACTTTCTCTTATCCTCAATAAATGAATATGATGCGATAGGAATACACCTTCGATTTATGTATTTAGAACGGGCTCCTACCAATACTCTAAAGAACCAAATCATTTTGTTAGGGTCGCCTAGAAGACTATGCTACTCTTTTCCCTGAGCATTTACCCTTCTAACAACCCGGCGCTACTATTAACCTCAAAATATAAAAAGCCTGAAACCCTTGTATCGAAAGTGAAATTAAAAACCTCCAATCCAGGTTCGCGCGCCCTATGTGACGGCTTCCGTCTTATAATTTCGCTCAGGAACTAGCGGCACTCTTCTGAGTGTTATGCTTCGTCCCAAGGTAAACACCTTCTGCACCTGCATCAAATGCCTCATTAACCTACCTTGTGCTTGTCTACAATGCCTCCTGTTGCTATACCCGGTATACTTACTGCTTCTTTTATTATAGGGACTATCGACAATGTTTAAATTTGAACGTTTGGAGTGGCTCCCCACGCTTCAAAGCCTGTCGCAACAATAATGTCCGCGCCTGCCACTTCTGCTATTTTTGCGCCTTCCACGGTTGGATTTGGAGATTCTCGGAAAATAACTGTAAATCCGAGTTCGTTCAATTTTTTAATCTCTTGCTCTCGTTAGGAGAACCCATTGCAACCATAAATTTCACTTTTTCTTCAAGAGATAATTTAAGCATTGGAGTAAACAAACGAACAGCGTTTGCTACGCTGAAGAGCAAAGATCAGTTTCCATTAATGTAACTGAGGATTCTACTGTAGATTATTCTCTAAATACAGGAGGATTTTAAGTTATTATGTCGAATTAGACATAATCCATAAGAGGGAGGGTTCTTAAGTAATGCCAAGAAAAAAAACAATAGGTTTTAACTTTTTTAAACCCGTGATCGAAACACACAATGGGGACACCATAACATTTGATTTATCAGATATTTTTGAAAATATAAGAAATGAATACTTTGATGCAAAAAGGAGAATTGATGCTGGCTTAGGACCTATAGAATATAAGATAAACTATAGTTATAATAATGAACCAGCAAGGCTATCAAGCGTACAAGTAGATGTAGAAAGACAATATTACCATTTAGTGTTTGATAAGCTAGATTACCAAGTGCCTTCGAGAACCACCTTACATGGTGAATCTACTGCACTTGAGTTAGCTGATAATGAGTATATTGGAATTGATGTTAATATTCTTTATGATGCTGAGCATCATATCTTAATGATACAAAGGAACAGAAATTCATTAGGTCCTTCAGGAATAGAAACATTTCTTTCCACAATAATAGATAGTTATACTGAAAATATAAATGGAACATTTCATCTTGCAATGGTATCTGATAACACAGCTAGAACAAGAGCTTTGAATCAATCTGCATATCGGAAAATACATATGAAAGTCACAGGACAAAGAGTTACTGGATTAATGGAGAGATTAGGGATTAATAATAATAGAGACGTCGAGACTATAGAAATCTCATTTAATTCAAGAACTACAAGAGATGGAAAAATTGATGATGATTTTGCAAGACAAATATTAAGGGAGTATATAGAGGATGTAGGAAATGATGTACAAAAACTTCAAATAAGAGCCAGAGAGGATGAGGAAGGAGTCGTAGAGCCAATAGACTTAGTTGATCATAAATTGCAAGCTTTTACGGATTTTGAATTTATCGAAGATAGATATATAAATCCAGAAAGCGTATTTGTAAGAATGATAGAGATTTTTGATGACGGGGGTTACAAATTACAAGTATTGAGGATGAGATAGCTTGAGATTGTCTTACCGTTTACAATTAGCTGCTATAGTTATTTCTGTTATTATATCATTAATTATGTTTCGCTATTCAACTCTGTATAATTTTAAAGGTTATGATAAAGCCTTGGAAGGGATACTACTCATATCGAGTATCAGTTTAGGATTTTACGGAGCTTGCATCGGTGTATTAGCGTCCATCTTTAACACCAAAGCAATCCAGGGTTTAATGAGTGAAAAAGGAGAAAAGCTTGAATTTATAATCATTACCTCTCTTTCATTGTTTATTGGTTTTATAACTGTATCTTTCACTATATTCTTTCAAGTTTTATTAGATAATGGCAATGTAAGTGAAACTATACTAAGGTGGACTAACAGCATTTGGAGTGGAGTAGTAATTAACTTTATTTGTAATCAAATAATTTTTGTTACAATATCATTTATGATTTTCTTCTTTAACAAAGAAGAAAATCCCAAAAAAGATGTTTTTACACCTACGCTTAAGACCAAGTAGAAGGGGAGCCAGTTAAATTCGGACCCCCTTTTTTTAAAAAATCTATAAGCATGGAAGGGCTGAAAATCGAGTTTCTTCTATTATATATGCTCTACAGATTCATATTCTTTAACCAACCGATAAAAGGTAGTTTTATTTAGATCCAGATTCGTCATCGCCTTAACTGCTGTTATCTCTCCTGATTTCCAAAGCTCATATACTTTAAACTCCTCTGACGTTTCGATTTTCGGTCTACCAAACTTCACACCATTCTGCAGTGCAACATCTATTCCTTCACGCAGCCTTTTTCGAATTCGATCACGTTCCTCTCGGGCCATCCAGGAGGTAATCTGTAATACCAAATCAGCAATGAAAGTTCCCATACTGTTGTTGTATTGCGTCGTATCTAGTAGGGGCATATCCACAACGATATCAGCTTGAATTGTTCTTTGTTATATCATTCCACTCTTGCAGGATTTCTTCTTGTTCCTACCGAACCGGTCTAAGGAGTGAATATACGAGTGAATATACAAAATATCGCCTTTTCTGATGATCCGTTTCAGCAGCTGATAGTTGACTCGGTTAAAATCTTTTCCACTTTGCTTATCGATGAAGATGTCTCGTTTATCCAGGCCCTGGTTCTTCATGGACTGTATCTGCCGACCTTCATTTTAATCTTTGCTGCTTACTCGTATGTATCCAAACTTTCTCACCTCCATATTATTACTCCTCAACGTCTTATTCTATTAAAACGTTCGCAAAAGTCACCTAAAATAAAGAACGTTCAAAAATATTTTAATAGGTTTTTGAATGTCGATTTAGTTATTATTCAATTAGAATGAGAGTATTCGTAAAAGTGTACTTTTATGAACATCTATTAATTTTTAACTAAAAGAAAAAAATGCCTTACGGCAAGATTTTGTCATTATTAATCAAGATAGTCAAACATGGATCGTAGAACCCACCTTTTATTCCATTTACTTTATACGGAGTAATTTTTGCACAGGATGCACTTCCATCTGATGAAAACAGATTTAATACACCTCGAAGAGAAGACTCTGCTTTTTTATAGTATTCTGGATCGTTAGTTATCTCAGCTAAATTTTGATATACACGTCCCGTATAGGCACTCCAATAATGTGGAAAAGTGTCCCCATACAATTTACTTTTTCCAAACCAATATCCATCCCTATGCCTTATGGCAGTTTCGTAGAGGTGATAATCGGGTTGTAGACCATTAAAAAGTTCTAATATTTCTACATGTCTTTTTGCTTCGCAAAGAAACTCACTATCATCTGTTAACTTATACATTTCAAGTAAAAGATTTGCAGCGGGCGCTACAATGCTCTGTTCAAAGTTCACTTCTGATTTGGGATAGTTAATACCATAACGATTGATAGTATTTACATGTTCATTAAAGTAACTAAAATCTTGTGTCTCACAGTATCTAATTTGGCTTCCTCTAGTAAGGTAAGCATTTCAAACATTGGCATTTCAATCGGATAAAAATTAGCTCCGCCTTGCTTATAGTACGCCAATAACACTTTCCCCATATCCTTTAAGTATTCTTCACTCTTCCATGTTAGATATAACTCCTTAAACAGGACCGCCAACCAAGAATAGTTATATAACCGATGAATATCGTTATTTCTTTTTATATCGTTAAATACCATACCTGTCTCTTCATCATAAAGCTCTCTTCTGATGTAATTTATATATTTTATTAAGCTTTTTTCAATTTGCTCATTCTCATTGTTTCTTAGAAAACGAGCAAGTAATACTCCCATTCCAAATCTTTCTCTGCCCCCGTTATGATTATGATAGTGAGAATAAAACATTTGATGATCTTCATTATCATAAATTAGTAAGGCACCATCTAGGTGGCTATTAATTTTATGGTATTGTTGCTTATTCACGATAAATTCACATCTGCTTTGCGTCAATTTTTCTATTTTAGGCAGCACCAGTACCTTTGCTTCCGCCATAATTCCACCTATCTTTACAGAATAGCAATACTCTCCAGGGGGCAAATCTTTCTCTCTGATTTCCAGCATATTTTTTTCTTTATTAAATTCAATTGACTTTCCATCTCTTGATATTTCGATTTCATGGTTTATTAAATCTTCATGGTGTAGTATATCTATCTGGATTGCTTCTTGTTCAAATAAAGTATAATTTTCAGCTTGTATATGTACATAATTGGGATAAGTTAGAAGTGTATTATAAAAGTCTTCTTTTCCTTTATGCCAAAATAGTTCCCATTCAATAATGTAAGATTCTCCAGGTGCTAACTGAAACGGAGCTACATGTAACAAAAAGTCTCCACGATCATTACTGATTAATGATAAATCACGCTCAACACTATATGACTTTAAACTTCCTTTTGTTAAGATTAAACCTAGATGTGGCGCTTCCACTACCATTCTCAACCCCATAACATAACTCACTTCTCCACCACACCAAATATGAGCATGACTTTTCTTCACAGTACAAATATCTGCTGAGTCATAATCATCATTAAAAGTTGTGTAGATTGAGGTATCCCCTAGCTTTGAAAAAAAATCAAACTCACTATTATTCTTAAACTCATAAACTTCTTTTAAAGTATTATGATCAGTAAAACTGTGAATTACTGTTGTTTCGATTCCTTTAGGTGCTTCAATAGTTCCCCATAGTCGTATTCCTTCCACCCAATTCATCTTGTATGGGTCGTCCTTATGCCATATTGAACTAATGTATTTTTCTCTATATTCAACTGTGAAAGGGCTGTCCTTAATATCATTCGTTTTTTTTATCTTCATCAGACCTCCCCCTATCCTTCGTTCTGAGACTTCAATATTAATATTGATTAATCATTCCTTTAACAGATTATATCTAAAAAAATTTGAATAATAAATTAAAAAATCAGTTTCTTTTGTTGAAACAACAGAGTACTTTTAACAGTAAGGCATACACGCTGCTTTTGTCCGCCGCTTAATTGTGAGGAAATAGATTTAAAACGTAGGGATCCAGTCCGAAAATCTCTTCGACAGCATTCTATAATAACTAGTTGTTTTAATTCATGTAATGGAAACCCTAACTGCCTGGACTTTTGATCAATATCCTGTTTGATTCCAGATATTATTGTATTAATTCTCATCATCTTTAGAACCTGAACAATGGACAATCTTCTTTATTAAAGAGTGTACAAACAAAAGACTGATATCAAGATCGATATCAGTCTTTTAAGAAATAATGTTACCTTTCTTCAGTTATGACTAGCCAAATTCCTGATAGGATGAGTGCTAACCCAATCCAAAATGTCTTTCCTATAAAGTGGTCAAGTATATACTCTAATGAACGTTGTCTTATATTACTTTATTGATACGGTTGTACTTTTGTAATTCTCGATTTAGAACTTCACCTATACGTTTAATGCCTTCAATGATTGTTTCGCTATTTGTATTGGAGTAGTTAAGACGTAGTGTGTTGGTCTTTGTGCTATTTGGGAAGAAAGATATACCTGGAACTATAGCCACATCATGTTGCATGCACTCCATAAAAATCTTACTTGAATCCATAAATGTCGGAAGCTCTACCCAAATAAATAAACCTCCCTCTGGTTTACTGTAGGATATATTATCTGGGAAGAATCGATCGATGCTTTCAAGCATTGTTTTGCACCTTTCTTTGTATACAACTCTAATCTTTTTAATATGATTCTCTATATCATACAATTCCAAGTATTTAGCTGTAATACGCTGAGAAAAGCTATCAGAATGTAAGTCTGCAATTTGTTTAAACGCAACTAATTTCTCAATTATTATATTATCTGCGCAAATCCAACCTAATCGAAGACCTGGAGCGAAAATTTTCGAAAAGGTACTAAGATAAATTACCCGTCCATCCATGTCAAAGTGCTTTACTGGAGGAAGAGGAGTTCCAGAAAATCGCACAGCGCCATAAGGATTATCTTCTATGATTAAACAGTCATATTGACTGGCAAGTTCCACCATTCGCTTTCTTCTCTCTAGTTTAAGAGTTCTACCTGTAGGATTTTGAAAATCCGGTACAGTGTAAATGAATTTAGCTTTAGAGTTTTTCTGAAGCTTTTCCTCCAATGCTTCCATAAGCATACCGTCTTCATCCATTTCCACTTCCACAAAATTAGCCTTATACACCTTGAAAGAGTTAATTGCCGCTAAATACGTAGGGCTTTCGCATATGATTGTATCACCCTCATCAAGAAAGAGTTTTCCTAGTAAGTCAATAGCTTGTTGAGATCCAGATGTAATTAAAGTTTGCTGAGGATTTGCTTTAATTCCAATTGTGTCCATACGCTTAACTATCTCGTTTCTGAGTGGTAGATATCCTTCAGTTGTACTGTATTGAAGAGATGCTGCTCCATCAGTTTTAAGTACAGCATCACAAGCTATCCTCAATTCTTCGACTGGAAATAACTCAGCGGCAGGAAGTCCTCCTGCAAATGATATTACTTCTGGATGCTCAGTAACTTTGAGAATTTCCCTTGTTTCAGAATGTCTCGTTAATTTAGCTCGTTCTGCATACTTACCGTGCATGTACATGCCCCTCTCATATATTCAGTTAATTTCGAATAATCATAACACTTATAAGAATACCGTACAATGCTGTAATTGTATGCCGAACAATTAATGCCGAATATCTTTGTTTTTATTATTGTCTCAGTTCCAACTCTCATAATCGATACTTGTTTAGTAAGGAGATCCCCATAAAAACAACTCTCCCTTTTTAGTTGCGCAGAAAGGGAGAGTTGTTTTTATTCTCATATTGAATTGCTCTTTTTAATAATATAATGTCTCGGTTAATAAGCTTCCTCATAATATAATATGGGCACCTTTCGAAATCGTCCATTAATCGGACTAGCTCCCTATTAAAAAGTTCAAATTCAGATAAGTGCACTGCGCCTCTATCCTCCTAACTTTATATAATATCCTATCCTTACATAGTTAATCCGCTATTCTCTATTCCTGTTTTTTAGAAACTATTTATATTTATGTGTTGCTAGTGAGCCATTTGATAAGCGTTAATTTGATGTTGGTCCTATTTAATTTTTTCAACATTGTCATGAAGAATATTGTCACATTTTACTGTACAACATTACACAATTTTCCGATTTTCTCCACTTCTACAACGATTTCGTCTCTAGTTTTAATCGGACAACTCCCAGATGGTGAACCCGTAGCTAAAATATCACCTGGCTCCAGTGTCATTACTTGCGAGATCCAGCTGATTAAATAAGGAATGCTGAGGGACATTTGATTGGTATTTCCGTCTTGGACAACACGACCGTTTAATGTCGTTACAATCCGTAAATTTGTAGGATCTATTCCGGTAACAATATACGGACCTAAAGGTCCAAACGTATCAAACCCTTTGCCACGTGTAAACTGGGGATCTTTTC
This sequence comes from Terribacillus sp. FSL K6-0262, assembly GCF_037977385.1. NCBI lineage: Bacteria > Bacillati > Bacillota > Bacilli > Caryophanales > Bacillaceae > Terribacillus > Terribacillus sp. FSL K6-0262. Next base: position 495,696 of record NZ_CP150277.1, read on the forward strand.
TTGTAAGATCTCTCGCTGTAACGTCATTAAATATTGTGCAGCCAAACACATAATCAAGCGCATCTTCTTCCTTAATATTTTTTCCGCGCTTTCCTATGACCAAGGCTACTTCTCCTTCAAGTTCTACTTGGTTGGTTAAGTCATTTGGAGGAAGAACGATTTTATCCTTGTCTGGAATAAGTGAAGATAATGGCTTTAAAAATAGAAAAGGTTCTGTACGGTTTGGCTCTCCACCAGTTTCCTTTGCATGATCCGCATAAGTCCAGCCGAAATTAATCACTTTAGAAGGCTCTACAGGCTCTAAAACCTTCACGTCACTATATTTCACTTTTTCTCCATCATACTTTATTTCGTTATCAACAAGTTCAGTAAAACTGCTAGACAGTTGTAGTATTGTCTCACCATCAACAATACCGAAGTGTTTTTTCCCATCTTGATGCTGGTAGCGAACTATTTTTTGTGTTTTTTGTAAGACCTGCATTATAAATTTACTCCTTTGGTAAGTAAGATACAGTTACTTAGAATAATATAATTTTAATACTTCACAAAATTTCGAAACCGTATTAGTAATTATATTAATAATAATAGACCTAATTAACGTCCATTCTATCTCAGTTTGTGTCGGATTAGTTAATAAATTACATATAACAATAAAATTATTATATTTAATGAGTTTTCTATCGTGGAATAGATACTAGCGGTCCCTGAAAACTGTTTTACCTTAACCAGAATAGTTTCAGCTTATAGCGGAGAACCACCAGTACATAATTTCCATTTTTTATTTTACTTAATATTCCATGTGTTTCCGATGATCAACCCGTTTACGAAAAACGTAATAGCTCCAGATTTGAGAGCCTATCACGAATGGTAAAAGCCCCAAAGCAATATAACTCATGACCTTAAGAGAATAGTCTGCTGAAGAAGCTGTCTTCACAGTCAAACTATAAGCTTCATTTAACGAACTAATCATCACCCGCGGGAACAATCCGATAAATACGGAAGCAATCAGCAGGATCATGATCAAACCTGACATTAGGAATGCCCAGCCATCACGTTTACGTGTGATGAAGTAGGCTGATGCGATATAAACTATAACACCCACCACAAATAAATATTTTAAAATATTGCTATGGACACTGAACATATCTGTTTTAAAAGATGTCATCCCAAGAAATGCAATCAGCAAGATTGCGTTAATTGGCAGCAATATCTTTGCAATACGGCGGCAACGCTCTCGCAAATTATCCACCAACCTTAGTGTACCGAAGATAAGTCCATGCCATAAACAAAGCATTGTAAGTGTTACGCCACCCAGAACTGTATAGAGATTAATAATATCAGTTACATTTGCATGAACTGTCATATTCTCATCAATCGGCAATCCTTGTATTAAGGCAGTGAACATAATACCAAATGTAAGCGGAGGAATGATGCTACCAAATAAAATTACCCAATCCCATATTTTACGCCAAGTTGGATGCGCCACTTTTCCTCGAAATTCAAAAGCAACCCCACGCCCAATCAAACCAAATAGGATGAAGGCAAAACAGAGATAGAATCCGCTTAGCATGGACGCATACCAGTTAGGGAAAGCAGCAAACATCGCACCAATCGCTGTGATGAGCCATACTTCGTTGGCATCCCAGTATGGTCCGATTGAATTGATAAACGCTCGTTTTTCTAAGTCATCTTTGGCAACAAACTTACTTGCAATCCCGACACCGAAGTCGAAACCTTCCAAGAAGAAAAAGCCAACGAAAAGAACAGCAACGAGAATGAACCAAAATTCATTAAGAGAAAGCATGTTGACCCTCCTTCGTGTATGGATCTGCTATCGGATCTGTCTTCTCGATATCATGATTTGGACCTTTTTTAATTTCACGGACAAATAGTGTAATCATGACCGCAAATAGAATGACATACAAAACACAGAAGGTAATGAGGGAAAATAAAACTTCTCCAGCACTAACACCCGCGCTAACCGCATCTTCTGTTTTCATATATCCAAACACAACCCATGGCTGACGCCCAATTTCAGTCATAATCCATCCAGCAGAGCTTCCGATGAATGGAAAGCTGATTGCAATAACCATCAATCTTAAATACCATTTGCTAGTAGTAAGTTTTTTTCTGGCATACAAGTACGCACCCCAGATTGTAAGAACAGCAATTGCACCGCCAAGTGCACACATGACACGGAAACTCCAGAATGCAGTTTTAACTGGCGGGATGTAATTACCTGGCCCGTAAAGATCTTCATAACGTTGCTGCAGGGTATTCATGCCTTCAACTGAACCTTTAAACTCTCCATAGGACAAGAAACTTAGAGCATATGGTATTTTAAGCTCACCTGTATTCTCCTTGGCTTCGGTATTAATATTAGCAATCACAGTCCATGGAGCCGGATCAGCACTGTCTTCCCAAAGCCCTTCACTAGCAGCCATTTTCATTGGCTGCGTTTCAACTAAGTACAGCGCCTGCTCGTGACCGGACAATGCTATACCAATACCACTGATTAAACCAACTACGATTGCAACTTTAAACGATTCTTTATAAAACTCCACGTGCCTCTTACCTAACAACGCAATGGCACTAATACCAGTAATAAACAATGCTCCTGTTGCAAAGGAGCCAAAAACTGTATGCGGGAACTCAACCCATAGCTGACCATTTGATACAATTGCAAAGAAATCACTCATCTCAAGTCTGCCATGTTGCAGTACTGCACCTACTGGATGCTGCATGAATGAGTTTGCAGCTAGGATGAAGAATGCAGAGAAGATTGTACCTAGGGAAACCATCCAGATACACCACACGTGCACCCATTTCGGCAGACGATCCCAGCCGAAAATCCACAAACCAAGGAAAGTAGATTCCATGAAGAATGCTAACAATGCCTCTATAGCTAGCGGTGCTCCGAAGACATCCCCTACGAAACGGGAATATTCGGACCAGTTCATTCCGAACTGGAATTCTTGTAGGATACCGGTTACGACACCCACTGCAAAGTTAATAAGGAATAAGTGTCCCCAGAACTTCGCCATTTTTTTGTATTTGTCTTGTTTCCTGACAACATACAATGTTTCCATGATTGCAATAATTAATGCCAATCCTATACTTAGTGGAACGAATAGGAAATGGAACAATGTTGTTGAAGCAAATTGGATTCGTGAAAGTTCTACTACATCCATTTTGCCGCCTTCTTTCTCTACTAGATTTTTCTGGAAACCATGTGATATACATCACAATGTCCTGTTATAGTATACTCCCGCTTATCTGTATCGGAATGTGAAATGTTGAACAAATTGTGGCGTAATAGTCACAGCTTTGTTAACAAACAAAAATAATTATTAAGAGAGGAATTTTTAAAGATATTACTTCTTCAAATAGATAATCTTAGAAATTTAATAAATAAGGAAGAACTAACTAAAAATTTTATTAATCATACATCGTTATCAATTAGTATTTTATTGTAAGATAAAATACCATATACAGGAAACGCAACTATATTAATGTTTACAATGGCTGTTAATTATAATGATATTCGTAAAAAAACTAAAAGCCTATTGCCAAATAACTCTTTGGCAATAGGCTTTTATATCATGATACACATGTTATATTTTTTTACTAACTTGCTATCTCTAGTAATTGAGCAGACCGTATACTGTAGGCAATTTCTTTCTTACCTTGTTTCTTGTACACATTAATATAATCTGAAGATACGTACAGGCTGTATTCGGTAAACCTTTTTCCTTCAGTTACGGAAATAACCAAGGGCTCTCCATTTTTCTCAGGTGCAAAATAATACTTCTCAAGGTAATTAGCATCATTAAAATATTGTATAATTTCATCTTTTCTTCCGCCAATAAATTGTACATCACCATATTTCACTTTACAGTTCTCCGGTGTTATTTGAGGATGTATCTTATATTTATTTAAAATTTTCTCTACGACTGAACTAGGTAGGGAAGCTGGAATAATCTTTATTAAACTAAACACAATTAATATTGCTATAAAAACCCATGTCACTTTCATCTACTCCTATTTTTAATATTATTTAAAGTTCTATTCTAAGATAATAACCAACTTAGAATAGAACTTTATCTTCTCACTGCTATTATGTTAGTTATGATAAAAGGTTATGTCAACTACTTCTAAATGTAGTATATGGCTGTATTATGAACATTTTTAAAAACTAGACGCTATTCTAGTCATTCAGCAAGAATTTCGTTCATCCTGATTAAAAGGTCCCCGAATATATCAATTTCCTCATCTGACCAACTCTTTAACATTTCTTGATATCGACTACTCCGCTTCTTTTTGTCTTCCGTTAATTTTGTTATTCCTAAATCTGTGATATGAAATAAGCTACCTCTCTTGTCATTCGGATCCTGTAATCGACTAATTAAGCCCTTAGCTTCCGCGGAAGTAGCTTGACGCGATAAGGTTGAAGTATCCAACTTGAAGAATTCCGCCAAATCCTTCAAACGTGCCGGGCCACGTGCCTCAAGTTCTCTGAGCAGAAGATATATGGCTCGGTCCAAGTCTCCTATCTTACTGCCCGAGCTATCTTTATATACAGCTCTTCTGACTAATGTGGTCATTTCATACTCAATACGCTCAATTTTGTTACTTTCTTTGAATGGCATTTCTGGTTCTCCTCCTCTTGACAAGATTGACAGATTAACTTTTCGTTGTATAATACAAGTATATAGTTGTACTATACAACAAAATATTCAAATAATAAAGCGTTTTCCTATTTAGTTTTGAGAGGGGGAAGGCTGTTTTTCTTTGTAAATAAGAGGACGGCTTCATTTATTTATGATAGCAATACGTATTATTTTGCAAATTACTATATTATCTGTTTTTTCTATTCTAGGAACTGTACTACACAGTTTGCTTCATATCCCACTTCCCGGAAGTATCATTGGGTTGATTCTATTGCTATTTTGTTTGTCCTACAAAATAGTTCCAGTCAGCATCATCAGTGATGGAGCGGGATTCTTGTTAGCAATCTTTCCATTATTATTTATACCTGCAATGGTTGGTGTAATGGACTATCCATCCTTTTTCTCCATCCATGGAGCTATCCTTACAATAGTGGTAGTGTTGAGCAACATCATAACTATCATTTCAGCTGGAATAGTAAGCCAGTTCATGGAAAACAAAATCAATAAAGGGAAGAAGAGAGAATCATGCACCAAATAGTCTTCGCAATCAGTATAGTTTTTGTTACAGTCGTTATTTATTACATGTGTGTTAAATTATATAAGCGGTATCCCTACCCATTCTTCATCCCGGTCATTACAACTTCTGTAGCTTTAATCATTCTGCTAGTTTCTTGTAATATGTCCTATGATGATTATATGATTGGGGGGAAATGGATCAATGCCTTGCTTGGTCCAGGTGTGGTAGCACTAGCTTATCCTCTCTATAATAATCGGAAGGTTCTTGTGCAAAATATAGCTCCTATCTTAACCGGAGTTTGTATCGGGTCTCTACTCGGAATGACTAGTGGTATTTTATTTGTCGAAATGCTTGGCGGTAATCATGATCTAGTTCTTTCGGTAATACCTAAATCAATTACGACCCCTGTCGCACTGCAGCTAACGGATACATTAGGAGGCATACCATCTATGACGGCAATCTTCGTGATGATTGCAGGTATATCTGGAGTTGTCCTTGGTCCGTTGATCCTCAAATTGGTACGCATCTCTAGCTATGTAGGAAAAGGAATTGCACTGGGCAGTGCTTCACATGCCTTAGGTACTGCAAGAACAATGGAATATGGTGAACCAGCCGTTTCAATGAGCTCTGTATCGATGACATTAAGTGCGTTGCTAGGCACTGTCTTTGGTCCAATAATTGCATGGGTATTTCAACTTTGACAGGACTCCTTTACCGAGTTTATCTTTAATTATTAAACCGGATGGTGTGAATACTTGCACCATTCGGTATTTATTCAATAAATTTAATGAGATATAGCTACATTTCTTCAAACCTATAACTACTGCAAATATGTGTTTATTCACGTAAAAAAACCGGCCAAAATAGCCGGTTTTTATTTTCTTCCTTTATAGACTTATATTTGGTTACCTCTACTGTCTATTCAAAAACTACAATAATTTATTCCAAACGCTCAAGGCTTATCATTTCTTACCTTTAACATACTCCGCATCGAACAGGAACATCCGCATCACAAGGATCAAGGAAGGAATTAGCATGAGCAAGCCTCCAGCAAAAGCAATCAACAAAGCTGCTGCTGATGCTGGTAATGTGGCATCTACCGTAATCTCAATCTCATTGTAAAGCAAATATGGCATATGACCAATTCCATACCCTAAGAGAGCGAAAAAAAACTGCAGCATGACACAGATAAAAGATAGGCCATATTTCCTTTCTTTATATACAAAATATATTCCAATGAGAAAGAACAATACAGACAGCCCGAACATCCACCAAAGATCCAGCATATTATTATAATGCTCCGGATTTTGTCTGCTGATAAAGATGAATGCTGTCAGACTTGCAATAATCTGCGGCGCTGCCCAGAAAAGCGCATAAGACCGGAGCAATCTACGCGCCTGATCATCCCCTGCTTTATTAGCATAATACGTCAAAAAGTTAGCACTAATGTAGAGTACAGATACAACTGCTAAAAATACAACTGCCCATGAAAATGGATTTGTCAGCAACTCCTTGTAACGCAAGTAGACGCTGCCGTTTTCATGACGTAAAAATCCTCCCTCAGATATCGTCAAACCAGTCGAGATTGCAGCTGGAATAAATAGGCCGCTAGCTCCATATAGGAATGTATATAGTTTACTTTTTCTTGATCCATAATTCTCAAAGGCGTAAAAAGAACCGCGTATACCAATCAATAATAAAATTATTGTTCCAGGTATCAGCATGGCTGTCCCATAGTAATATCCGGCATCTGGAAAGAAGAAGGCTAGACCATAGAAGAAGAAAATGAAAAATACATTCGTTATCTCCCACACGGGAGATAGGTATCTGGCAATCAGGCGATTAAGAATATGATCTTTTTTTGTCTGCATTGCATAATAGGCGAAGAAACCGGCTCCAAAGTCAATTGACGCAATAATTAAGTAAGCAAACAGGAAGAACCATAGTGCTGATAACCCTATTATTTCGTAGTTCATTTTTGATCACCTCCAAACAGCGTATCAGGAAAGCGCATCTCCCACTCTTTTTGAATCGGATTCTTTTTGTATAGGCGATTTAACACTAGTGCATAAAAAGTACCTAATAACACATACAAAATCAAAAATGCTGCGAATGCATAATGAACATATGGTGAAGTGACTGCTCCTTCGGCTACACGCATATACCCTCGCATTATCCATGGCTGTCGTCCAACTTCCGCATAAATCCAGCCAAATTCAAGAGCTAGAACTGCGAGAGGCGCATTAAGTACAATTGCCCTCAATAGCCACTTATTATATTGGTCTCGTTTTTTCCAAAACATAAAAATAATAAAAAGCATACTGATCATAATACCGAAAGCCCCAAAACTAACCATTAAATCAAACATATAGTGTATCCATAAAGGCGGTATCAGATCTGCATCCACTTTATCCAAACCTATAACCTCACTATTGAAATCGCCAAAAGCCAAGAAGCTAAGCAATTTGGGCAGATGAATAGCCCCTTTTATTTCATTATTCTCTGTCAGCTTGCCAAAGAGGATTAAGTCTGCTCCTTTTTCACTCTCAAAATGCCACTCAGCAGCGGCAAGCTTTTCAGGCTGATAATTCGCTAAAAATTTAGCAGAAGTATCACCAGCTATTGCTGTGAAGATGGAAAAAATCAGCGTTATAATCATAGTCAGCTTAAGTGCTTTCTTATAATACTTATTGTTTCCGTATTTCAAGATAAAGAATGCCGTAATCGCGGCAAGAATAGCTCCTGACATCATGTATGCGGATGTGAGCACATGGAATACTTTTGAAGGAGTTGCCGGATTCAACATTGCCATTAGTGGCTGCACCGACATAATCGTTCGTCCTTCAAGCGTAAAACCTTGCGGTGTATTCATAAAAGCATTTACACTCGTAATGAACACCGCGCTCATCCCCCCGCCAATTACAACCGGAAGAGATAGATACCAATGTGTATACCTTCCCTTGAATCTATCCCATGTATAGATATAGGCTCCTAAAAAGATCGCCTCAAAGAAGAAAGCAAAGGTTTCCAGAAATAACGGAAGTCCAATAACATGACCGGCAATTTGCATGAAGGTAGGCCATAACAGAAATAACTGAAGGCCGATTGCTGTTCCAGTTACTACACCGACAGCAACTGTTATAACGTATCCTCTTGTCCATCTTCTTGCTAATAATACATAATTACGATCACGCTTCCGGATTCCTACGTATTCTGCTGCACAGATCAATAAAGGAACACCGGCACCGATTGTGGCAAAAATAATATGAAAGCAAAGCGTCAAAGAGGTAAGCATCCGCGCTAAAATAACACTGTCATAAGCGTACAAGTTTATTCCTTCCTCCTGGGTTAATTTTCGTTTCTCTTGTTATGCCCTTAAAAACGAAATTTACCCAAGAGAATGAGCGTAAGTAGCAGATTGAACTGCAAACATCCTATATCTATATTTAAAGTTAATGATGAGCTCTTTTTAATATATTTAGAACACTGTTAAATTTCACTTACCTTTATTTAACACTATATCTACCGCCATATTCCTTGATACCTATACATTTCCATGTTGTAAACATATTTAATCATCACCACATCATTAAAAACATACCTTAATTATTCACGCAACTTACAAGATAGTAATAATACCCTCACTTTTAAAGAAAACAAAGGACTGGTTATACGAGGACAAGCTAACTTACTTTTTGAATTGTGTATTTAATACTTTCGGTAATATAAGCAATACTTGAATTGTAATTCGGCAATACACGTGTCTTAGTATCCCTCGATGCTTATAAAACCGAGTGACTGCTCCCAAAAACCCTTGATATCAATGGTTTTCTCAATTTCTTTCACTTTTCATTATTTAATCTTGAAAGTTTTTTCGGTAATGTAAGTAGTATTCATTTTTTATCCTCGGTAATACAAGCAGCTAAAATTTGTGGCGGATAAAATTCAATCATTCTTTTGGACAATTTAAAAGGTCGTTCTTTTAAAGAACGACCTTAATTTTATGGTGATACAATTCCTTTGGTCTCTTCACTTAAAGAATTCATATAATCCTCAATCTCAACGAATGGCGTTAATCTGTAATCAACCTGAATACCTGTTCTTTCAACATTGTAAGAAACCCAATTTAAAACTAACCTCAAGAATGCTCTCTTTTCTCTTGAAGAGTATTCATTGATATCCCTGGAAAACCGCATTACCTTTTCTTCAAAGAAACATTCAGCAGGTAGTTTTTGTAACTTAAGGGATACCATTTCAGCTTCCTTTTTCTCCAACTCTATCTTATCAATTGCAGAAGAAATGATACGAGTATACCTTCCTTCCATTACACTTAACTTGTATCTTAGTTTCTGCAAATCCTCATTAATTTTCTCTATTCTATTTTTAAGATTCTTCGCCCATTGAGTTATGGTTTGATTATAAACATCCTTGTAATTATATAAAGATCCATTCCATCTTGAAGACAGATTGGCAATAACCTTAGACTCAAGATCTTCTTTATCAACATTATATTTACAGTTGACACAACTATAATAGTTGTACTGCTTTTTTGATCCCGATGGCGTCGCATTCTTGGTTGCGAGGGTCCTACCGCATTTCATACACTTAACTATCCCCTTTAAGATAAAGGGACTATTAAAACGGCCTCTTAAAGACTTATCTTTCCTGAACGATTGTGTAATCTCCCATACTTCCTCACTAATCAATGCGGGATGGTGATTCTGGAAAAGGCTAATCTGTTCTAACTGCTTCCTTTTACTATTATGGTACCCAGTACGTGCATTCCAAGTCATATCACCAATATACCAGCGATTATTGAGGATATAGCGTACACTGGAATCCTCCCATTTTTCGTTATTGTTTGGGGAGAGAACAGGAGATTTGCTTAGAAGAAGAGCAATATCCTTATCGCTATATCCGTTACTATATAAATGAAAGATTAGTACCACTACTTTAGCTTCATCATTTGGTACTAGTTCCTCTCTTGTCCCGCTGCTGTAACTATAACCAAAGGGTGCCTTTGACCCTGGTCGCTTTGGTTTCTCTCTTTCTAATATAGATTTGATATATGATTTCGCTGTATTCGATTTTTTCTCTGATTCACTATGAGCTCTTACAACTTTATATTGTGTTATAGGATCGTTAGGATCCCATTCCGTTTCATCTAAGCTTGAAAAGAATTTAAACCCGTTACGGAATGATTTTATCGTTACATATATATCATTAATATCAGTAATAGAGCGGGATATTCTTGACTCATCATAAAAAAATAAAGCTTGAGCTGTCTCATTTGCCTCTATAAACTTTATCATTTCAGTAGCACTCTTACGGTTATAAACCATTGTATGATACGCTGAAGTAGCTTTATCAATAAATAACACTAAAGAGAGATAGCCTTCTTTTTTCGCCTTACTCACTATATATCTTAGTTGGATTTCTAAAGAATGCTTATCAGATTGTTTTTGATCAGACCACCGTATATAAGCAATCCCCAAAGGATATAAATTTGTCTTGTCCTCTGAAGTTACTATATTAAGATCTGGCAAATCTATAGCTATATCTGTGTGAAGGTTAATTCCATTATAGAGATAGTTATAATTAAAGAATAATTGCTGCATTGTCAATCTCCTCCTGTACATAGTCTCCAAAATTACACAACATCCTTATGAAATCTTCACTTACTTCTATAGATGAAATGAAAAACTGAATTAGAATTTTCGTATTAGTAACTTGTAATCTTTTCTTCAGATGATCCCTTACAATTTCAGCTAAATCAGATAACTCCATCTTTGCTTCTTTTAATCGAATGAGTTGCTGATCGATTTCATCAATCTGGTTCATTAAATCTTTTTCAGAGAGTAATAGATTATCACTTATTTCATCTCTCATAATATTCCTGACTATCTTGTTGTGGAGTTTATCTACTTCTATTCTTTTGTTATTTTTTAACGTGTTCAATTGCTTTTGTAATTCTACTATTACTGCATTACATTCTTTGTACACTTCTTTTAGATTTAAATTTGATACATAAGAGCGCAGCTTTACCTCTACTTCTTCTAATAGTGCTTGACGTGTTATTGTAATTTCTTTATGTTTTCTCCTGCAGTAGAATACTGCAGGATTGGACAATGTTCTTCTTCTACTCATACTTCTTTTGCAAATCGCGCATTCTGGAATAATTATATTTTCTTTTGAATATTCCTCGAGTGCGTTATAAATTATGTCTCTGTTTTTCTCTAGTTTAAACTGTACCTTATTAAAATCAGCCACTGACACTAATTCTTCTACGTGATCCAATCTTTGTAACTTACCGTTAATATCCGCACAACCAGCGAAAAAAGGGTTTCTTAAATATTTCATAATTCTCAAGTAATCTTTACTTCTTAACTCGGCGGCGAAATTTTCTATTACTTTGAGTACCTCTAATCCATCGCTCGACTTTATAAAAGACTCGTAAAGTCTTCTTAGAAAATCACTGTCTTTATTGGCAATAAATTTAACCTTATCTTTGGTGGTTATTACTCTCTCAAAACCATAAACTTGTGTCGGGCGAATTTTTCTTGCGTCACGTGAACGATTTGCAATATTGCGGCCATCCATTTGAGTAAAGATGCCGTGCATGCCTTCGGAGTCTACATCAACAGTATAAGGACTTTGTTCAACTGCAGTAAAAACTACTTCGACTTTGTGCTTGTTTAGAAGCTTTATAATATTCATATATTCATAAAAATTTCTTGCCAATCTGTCTCTCGAATAGACTACTACTATTGAAATATTACCTGCTTCAACCTGTGCAAGTAATTTCTTTAGTTCAGGTCTTTTCTTAATTTCTACCTTATTCGCAGAAACAGCAAAATCATTAAAGAATTCAATATTCGTTAGATTGTTAGAAGCTACATAGTTCTTAGCTAATTTTAGTTGCATCGCCACACTTTGACCTCTGCTACTAACTCTAGTGTAAATAGCTACTTTTCCCTTTCGAAATGCATTATGTATCATTTTGATTTTCTCCTTTAGAAATTTGATAAAAATCTGGTGACATTAACTCCGCCTGGAGATCTAAGTCGATATCCAATTCTTTAATAATTGTTCGATATATAATCATTCTGATGAAATGAAATGATTCTTTTGTTAGTTCTTCGTTTGTTGTTACTTTTAGTATCTTTATTTCAGACATAAATCTTCTCCTCTCTAATACTTTTAAGACAAGTATTGGCATAGAGGGGGATTTATAAACTATTAATCTATATTAAGCTCCAATTGTATTTCTATAGTTTCTGCTTTATTTATCGGCACTACTATTTCGTATGTATTTTCTTTTTTCAGTAAGTTTTCCTCAATAAGATTAATTAAGCTTTTCATTTTTATCCCCCAGAATATCAACCATAAAATCTTGAATGACCTTTTTATTGACGCCAGCCTCTTCTGATACCTTTAAGATTGCTTCAATCCATTCTTTGCTCACATTTAGATCACTCAATTGATATCTCCCCTTAATAAAACTAGATAATAAGTTATATTGCGATATTTTTTGATTTTCAAGGGGTAAATAAAAAAATATCGCCTTAGGCGATATAATCTTCGTAAAAACTGCATAGCGCCAGTACTTCAGCGCCTGCTAATTTTTTTTTGTATTTTTTAAACTCTAAGTCTCGGTCAGTACTGAATCGGGGTGAATTATTACATATCCTCTTTAATTTATAAGCAGCTCGACGGTTGTGCTCCTCTATATCACAGCTTATAAAACGAAATTGTCCGCACTTTTTTTGGTGGTATTCAACAAAATATCGAATTAAGTTAGGCTTACTAACAAATCCCCAGTTTAAGAATTGTTTTTGAGTAGGATTCTGGTTAGCAAAAGTAACGTCGACTTTCTTTAGTTTTCCACACTTTGTTCTAAGTAAGCGGCGGCCACTAGAATCAACCACTTCAAGAAAAAAATCTGTATAAGATATTTTATTTCCTAAAATTTGTTGACCTGGTCCTTCTGTATACACCTGTGAGAAAGAGACATTCTCTTTAAGATTAATCAAATAGTTACTCCAGTCTATAAAATAGAATGTCTTCCTAGCAGGGAATGAATTACTGTCTAGTGTTTCTCTAACAGACACCCAAACAATTAAATCTGTACTTACAAAATAACCCTGAGAATTTATTATAAACTCTCGCTTTCTTTCTTTACTCCATTCCATTCTTACATTCCCCCTGTTCTTAGAACAGTTATTTTCCAAGAACAAAAGATTTATACCTAACTTTCACCCTCCATATTATTTTCCAAGCTTTTTGAAAAAGTTTTTTCCACTTCTTATTTTGGTGGTTCTATCATTATAAGCAGAACTTTGCTAAAAAGTTTTTTCCACTTCTTATTTCGATGGTTCTATCATTATAAGCAGAGCTTTGCTAAAAAAGTTTTTTCCACTTCTTATTTCGATAGTTCTATCATTAGAAGCAGAGCTTTAATAAAAAAGTTTTTTCCACTTCTTATTTTGATGGTTCTATCATTATAAGCAGAAGAATAATTCGATTTTTATTAGAAGAAAATTTTTACAATCAACTAATTAGTACAAAAAGGAGTATATAAATGAACAAGAATTACGAAGATTACCCTATGATACTCTCCGCTGAAGATGTCGCGGACATACTAAAAGTCTCAAAATCAACAGCCTATGCTCTTATGAACGCTCCCGGTTTTCCTCTAATCAAGCTCAATGGTACAAATAGAGTAAAAAGGGTCTTAAAAGATAAATTCATTGAATATATCAGTTGAATATTGTCAAACCTGCAATTATTACTCTATTAATCTATTAAGGTGGTCAATATTTATGAAAGGTCATATTTATAAACGCGGCAAGACATATACGTACGTTATTGACGTTGGGAGAGATCCTGAAACCGGACAAAGAAAGCAAAAATCCAAGGGTGGCTTTCAGAAAAAGAAAGAGGCAGAACAAGCTTTACGAAAGGCTTTAGATGTATTAGAAAAAGAAGACTTTCACTCACCATCAAAAGAGAACTTTTCAATTTTTATGCAAAAGTGGCTCAATACACATTACAGATTTCGGGTTAGTGAAACAACTATAAGCATAAGCACTTATACGATTAACAAACACCTTCTTAACAATAATCCATTTCTAAACAAACAAATTTCTAAAATAACCACTAGGGATATAGACAATTTTTACGGATATAAACTCAATGAAGGTCTTTCAACAAGTACAGTTCGTAAGCTGCATAACTTACTGAATAAGGCCCTAGGACAAGCACAAAAATGGAATATGATTATTTCAAATCCTGTAGCAAGTGCTGATCCTCCTTCTATAAAAAAGGCAGAATTCCTGATATGGAATTCTGCTGACATCAATAAGTTCTTAACAACCATAAGAAATGAGCGGCTATATATTTTATTCTTTTTGGCAATTCATACCGGAATGCGTAAAGGTGAACTCTTAGCCCTTAGATGGGCTGATATTGATTTAGAAAGAAGAGTTATAAATGTAAGACGCTCACTGTCCAATATTCCTGGTAAGGGATACTTACACAAAGAATTAAAGACTAAAAAATCCAAAAGAAATATAACCATCAGTGAAGACGTTGCAGAAACTCTTCTTCAACATAAAAAAGAACAAGAGAAAATTATTGAGCTATTTGGAAATGCTTATGTAGAAAATGACCTTATAATATGCACTAATGAAGGTAAAGAGCAAGATTTGCGTAATGTAACAAGGGTGATGAAAAGATTAATCCAAGAAGCCGGAGTGTCCAAAATTAGATTTCACGATTTGAGACATACCCACGCCTCTATTCTTCTATCTGAAGGTATAGACGTTGTAGAGGTTTCTAGTCGATTAGGCCACACAAATCCGAGAACGACATTGGAGACTTATGCGCACTTAGTCCCAAATAAGAATAACAATGCTGCTGACCGTTTTAGTAAGGCATTGAGCAAAGATCTATTTATGGAATGAAGGAAAAAAATTCACAAAACACCTTCTCTTTTATTATTAAAAGCTATATCCTAATACCAAAGATAGGAAAAAAGACATAATTAGAGAGAAGGAACACTGTGAAGAAGTTCGATTTGAATATCGAAAAGGTTTTAGAACATTGGTCTATAGCCCACGCCTTAAGAGAGATTATTGCAAATGCACTTGATGAATCTATATTAAGTAACACTAAGCAGCCGCTCATACAAAAGGACAACAATGGCTTGTGGCATATTAAAGATTATGGCCGCGGTCTAAGATATGAGCATCTCACTCAAAACGAGAATACAGAAAAAACAGAGAATCCAAATAAGGTTATTGGAAAGTTCGGCGTAGGTTTGAAAGATGCACTAGCTACTTTTGATCGGCGGCAGATTGGGGTCTTAATTCACTCCAAGTACAGCGATATTACTATTGAAAAGGCTCCAAAAGATGACTTTGAAGATGTTGTAACATTGCACGCTATTGTAAAAGAACCGACTAATCCTGAAATGGTTGGTACAGAATTTATCTTCTCGGGTCTGCAAGATAGCGATATAAATGATGCAAAGGACTTCTTTCTACTTTACTCTGGTGACAA
Source organism: Terribacillus sp. FSL K6-0262 (assembly GCF_037977385.1). NCBI lineage: Bacteria > Bacillati > Bacillota > Bacilli > Caryophanales > Bacillaceae > Terribacillus > Terribacillus sp. FSL K6-0262. The sequence goes on from NZ_CP150277.1 coordinate 511,446, forward strand.
ACTTATTGAAGAAACTAAATATGGTTCTATATATGTTAGTCGTAAAAAGAGCGCCAGAATATATGTAAATGGAATATGTGTAGCAGAAGAGGAGAACTTCTTGTTCAGCTACAATATTACATCTCCTACAAAGAAACTCCTACAATCTCTAAACAGAGAAAGAAGTAATGTTGGCAGAAGCGCTTATACTGACAGAGTTAAATCAATATTGCTTGAGTGTACAAGCAACGAATCTGCTGAACTACTAGTTGATGACTTACAGAATATGCAAACGGGTGTAACGCGCGATGAATTGCAATGGATAGACGTGCAGCTTCACGCCTGTAAAATACTTAGTAGTAAGGAAAAGGTATTGTTCTTGACCGCGTATGACTTGATGGATGGCGGCAAATATATAGATTACGCTAAAGAAGAAGATATTCGGATAGTAACGGTTCCGGACAATCTTGCGCTAAGGCTCCAATCCAGTAAAGACTTAAATGGCAAGGAATTCCGTAATTTAGATGTTTTCGCCGCTGAATGGAATCAGAATTTTGAGTTTAAGCTAGTCGATTATAAAAAGCTTAGTAATAAGGAAAAAGAAGTGTTCGATCATAAAGACACTATTTTAAACTGGTTCCCACATCAAAGAAAAGCAGTAAAAACGATTGTTATTTCTGAGACAATGCGGCCGGATAATTACAGCGGAGACGATGCACTGGGTTTATGGGAACCTGCTAATAAACGAATAATCATTAAACGTAGTCAACTTTCGAATATCCAAGCATTTACTGGAACATTTTTGCACGAGCTTGTTCACGCATTTACTGGAACAGATGATGTGACACTTGAATTTGAGCAGGAACTAACCAGAATGCTAGGTATAATAAGTCAGATGACCCTTAATACAAACAAGAAAAAAGAGTCATTCATCAGACGTTATTTTAGAAAACAATAAAAAATTAAAGGGGTTCACAATGTATGAATTGCTGTATCAATTGTATTAATAACAAACAGATTTCATATGAAATAATTAAATTAAATCTAATTGGAGATTGCTCTTTTTGTGAAGGTAAAGATTTAAATATATGTGATATAAAATCAAGTATTTTCGCTTATCCTAAACGTTTAATATTACGGTTAAATAAAAGTGATAGTGGATTTAGAATACAAAGGTTCCTAACAAAGCAAATTAACCTATTCAATCCAGAGTTACCTCAAGAAGTTATAGATAATTTAATCATACATATGACAGGTGGTTTAAGGAACCTTGAAGACCTCCAAGGGAATTTTGCAGTTCCATACCATCTTTCATCCCTTGTTGGTGAATGGAAAAATTTCAAAGATGCCGTCAAATATTCCAATAGATTTGGTTTTGGTATTTCTGAGAGGCTATCGGAAGCTCTAAGATATATACTTATAGAAAATAAATATACACTAACTAAAAATGAGCACTATTTCAGAGCAAGATTGGGATACGATAAAATAAAAGTAGAACAACGACACGGATACCCAGGTGAGCAAGTAGTAACAATAAAAGATATGGAGGTAGCCTTTTCAGGAGATAAAATTATGGCTCCTCCTTCACATCTTGTTAATGAGGGCAGACTTAATCCTCGGGGGATTTCATACTTGTATGTTGCAGAAAATGATATAACTGCTATTGCTGAAGTTCGTCCGCACAAACACAAAAAAGTATCAGTCGCAAATGTTAAAACTAATGATACTCTTGAAGTTTCTTGTTTCGACAATAGAACATTCTTTGAAAAACCTACTCTAAGTGAACAATTAGATTTTTATCTTCTCACCAATTTCCTAAATAGTGAATTTTCAAAGCCAATTGATGAAGACACAAGATATTTAGATTATCTTCCTACTCAATATGTATCTGAACTGGCAAAGAATCTTAAAATAGAAGGTATAAGGTATAGCAGTTCATTAGAAGATGGTTTTAACATCTGTATTTTCAACACAGAAAAAGTGGAATTTGTAGAGTCCGATATAGCCAAGATTTCTTCTGTAAAGCTTGAAATAGAAAGATCGAACACTTATGAGTACAAAGTTATCAATGGTGGTCAACTTTAATTAAATACGTTCCTTTATTATTAAGATGGAATTATTAAGATGGAATATCCGTTCCATCTTTTATTTTGCCCACAAGGACTTTCAAATTAAACATCAAACAATAAATTCATACTCTCCTTTATCAGTGGAATGTTAGCAAAATGTTAGCATTTGCCCCTCTAACACCTTTGTACTACTCTTTACCTAAAACGCAAAAAAGGCTGGAACCCTTGCCTACCAAGGGTTCCAGCCTTTTTTCAATTAGTGATTCCGACTGGACTTGAACCAGCGACCCCTACCCTGTCAAGGTAGTGCTCTCCCAGCTGAGCTACGGAATCGATATGTAATGTAACGTCTTGTATTATTCTATTAGATATATACAAGATTGTCAACACTATTAGGAAAAGTTATTTCGGGTAACATAAAACAACTGTGTTGACTTTCCGTTTTAAGGGGCGTATAGTAGCAAAAGTAACCAACCGGTTTTTATAAAACTTATGGGTTTTGAGTGAGGGAATGTAATGGATAAAAAAACGGAGATTTTAATGGCCGCGAAGCGGAAGTTTGCGGAGTTTGGGTTCCAGCAGGTGTCGATGCAGTCGATAGCGGAGGCTTGTAAGATATCGAAGGCCTCCATTTACAAACTGTTCGGTTCCAAGGAGGAACTGCTGAATGAGCTGATTGAAAACAATCATGCGCAGCTGCGGAATAAGGCTGCTTTGATCGAGGCAGATAAGAGCTTGACGCCGGATATTCGTTTTGAGCGGAAGATTGTGATGGAGATCGAGTCTTTCAAGGAGAACAAGCATTTGATCCAAATGCTGATGTTCTCTCCCCCTTTCAAGGAATCATCAGATCTTCAGCAGCATATGAACAATGTCCGGGGCATTCTTATCAAATGGCATCAGGACATGCTGTTGAATCTTTATGGAAACAAGATAGAACCGTACAAATGGGATATGACACTCAATCTGCTTGGACTGCTGAATCCTTATTTAAGAATGATGGCGGATGGCGCAATCCTGAAAAAGCCGGCGGAGGTTGCGCATGAAATCAAGCTGGTGATGGACGCTATTATTGCTGATAAACTGAGCCGCGCTCCCCTATTGAATGAGCGGCATATCCAGCTTCATTTTCATGCGGATTTGCCCGAGGCTCCTGGAAAAGAGGAACTGCTGCACACATTCTTGCAGCAAATACATGAGCTTACAGTAAACGATCTGAAAGATGGTTCGCTGACAGAGGCTGTGGTTCATCTGAAGCAGGAATTGGCTAAGGAGGAGCCTGCTCCCTATTTGATTGATGCACTGCTGACTTACTTAGATCAACATAGCAGATTAAAAGAAAGTATCCGAGCCATTCGGTTACTGCTGTAAGGAGGAATATAAATGGCTGAACAGACTGCTCAGGTCAACCGGATGGCGACGGTGACGATTTTCATCATCGGTGCTTTCGTGACGATTTTGAACCAGACATTGTTGGTTACGGCTTTGCCCCATATTATGAGTGACTTTGATATTACAGCAGATCAGGGACAATGGCTGACAACTGCATTCATGCTGACAAACGGGATCCTGATTCCGATTACAGCATTCTTGATTGAGAAATATTCGACGCGGAAATTGTTCTTGTTTGCGATGACCACCTTCAGCATCGGAACGCTGGTTGCAGCAGTGGCACCAGCGTTCAGTCTTTTGCTGGTGGCTCGAATCATCCAGGCAATCGGAGCCGGTATCATGATGCCGCTCATGCAGACTGTCTTCCTGACGATCTTCCCGCCGGAAAAGCGCGGGACGGCAATGGGGATGTTCGGGCTCGTCATCGCATTTGCTCCGGCAATCGGTCCTACGCTCAGCGGCTGGATCGTCGATAGCTTCTCTTGGCATTACCTGTTCTATATCGTCCTGCCAATTGCTGTCATCGATTTGGTTTTGGCCATTTTCGTATTGAAAAATGTAACGACATTGAAGGAATCCAAGATCGATGTGCTCTCTGTCGTATACTCATCCATCGGGTTCGGCGGTATTCTGTATGGATTCAGCTCCGCTGGTACGAGCGGCTGGGTCAATTGGGAGGTCATGGGCACACTCGGCATAGGGGCGCTGTCCTTGATCCTGTTCATCATCAGACAGCTGCAGATGGAAAAACCATTGCTGGAGTTCCGCGTGTTCAAGAACTTCACCTTCACGATTACGACGATCATGGGTATGCTCGTATTCGGGCTGATGATCGGGACAGAAACGATCCTGCCGTTATATACGCAAAACCTGCGTGATGTCAGTGCATTCCATTCCGGATTGATGCTGCTTCCAGGGGCGATCATGATGGGTATCCTCTCTCCGTTCGTGGGGGCGATCTTTGATAAGATCGGCGCGAAGCTGCTGGCAATTATCGGTTTCTTCCTGATGACAGTGACGACTATTCCATTTGCTTTCCTCGAACTGGATACGTCGCTTTCCTTCATCGTGATCATCTATACGCTTCGCATGGCTGGTACAGCGCTTGTCATGATGCCGCTCACGACAGCCGGGATCAATGCTTTGCCAAACCATTTGATTCCGCATGCGACGGCGATGAACAATACATTCCGACAGGTTGGCGGCTCGATCGGTACGGCTATTCTGATCACCATCATGACGAATACGATAAAATACGGCGACTTCACAAATCCTGCCGATGCCCAAATTACTGGCATGGATGCTGCCTTCCTTGCAGCAGTCCTTCTGTCGGCAATTGGTTTGATCATGGCGTTTTTCTTAAGAAGGAAAAATGATGACGGCAGCAATAGGGTCACAGCCAATAAGCCGGGTATGGAAAACTAAAAAATAGTATAGGTTCATGGACAGAGCATGCTATCCGCGTGTTCTGTTTTTTTGCCAATCAAACCAGATGTTTTTTGTCATAATAGTAATATCCTGTAAAAAAGGGAGGTCGATGCCCATCATCAAGAAAAGGAAATCAATCATTATTCTCGGGATGATGATTGTCTTTGCAGGGATGGTTTATGTCGCCCTGCCTTACTTCCATGTCAAGCATGATAGGACTTTGGAAGTCAGCTTGAATGAAAAAGTGAAGGACGAACACACAAATACCGTATTTTTAGGAGATCTTATTACATATGACTGGAAAAGAGCTCATCTCTTCCATCCTTACACGGAGGAAGCAGATATGAAGTAAACATTGGGCAAAAAGTTTCACGACCCAGTGGGGATATCGCTGCGGGATGATATGGAGCTCTTAGTAATTGTAAAAGAAGACAATTCGTTTGAATATGCCGGAATTCAACTCGGTCACGGTATGATTCGACCTACTGAAACCTGCTTAACTCCTGAAAAGGATGAAATGGAGATCATCCATCCTTGATATTCTCCGAGATCGACCGGCAGCTGCCGGTCGATTTGTTTTGGATTGCATTAGCTTTCCCCTTTGTTATACGATTCCAATCGTTCTTGCCGTGTCCCGGTATGCAGTTCGAAAAGGTTGTGTAAAAGTAGATGGACTTCCCCTTCCCTTCAAAAGCCCGAGTCCGTGTCGGTCTTATTTCCAGACCCGCCTTTCCCATTCTATCTGCATCTACTTTAATGCAGCATGATGATATGTCCGATTGACAATTCCCCTTGGCTGCATAACAGCAATCCATTGTCCGCCTTCCCGGAATAATTTCCCAGTATATAGGGGGTGGCTTTTGATACCGCTGCCGTAAACTTCTTCTGCATCCAAAACCTTTTGGAAAAGGTCTGCAGTCCGATTGAGATCCCTGACAATGAAAGTAATGTAGCTTATGCCCTTGATCACGTTGTTACCCTGCAGTTTCAGGAGTCTCCCTTAGCTTATCTTCTGCCTCTGCCACGATCACTTGCCGCAGTTCCTCCAGCACCGGATGAAAATCGGTATGCGATTTTAACAAATAAATCATCTCCTTCTCTATATCGAGCCATGTTTCCAGCGATGCTTCATTATGCTGCAGCTGAGCCTCCAGCTTATCCAGGGCATTGGCCACTTTGGCTTCGAATGTTCCTTTCGCTTCGAATTCCTGCCAAAGCAGCTGCAGCTCCTTCCCCGGTTCTTCTGCAAGCATCGCCCTGATATCATCCATTGCCTTTTCCTCCGCCAAACGCTTCTGTTCTTTCCTTTTTGCATCATAAAGCGTATCAAAAGCGGGTATGTCCTTTGCTTCTGCTTCCACAAGGTCATGAATCATGATCATCTTCAGTAATTTTGCCATGTCTAACTTTTCTTCTATGTAAGGTTCCAACAGTACAGCCATCAAGCCGACGCGCCACGTATGTTCCGCGACACTCTCCTGCCTGCCGTTTGAAAGCCAGCTATGCCTCATTTCAAATTTAAGCTTCTCGGCAAGCTTCAATACTTGCATGATTCCTTTTATCTGTTCCACTGGCATCATCCCCTTTCCATCATCTTACCATAATTCCCATGTGAAATAAGTCGTATTTTGCCTTAAGTAAACTTATTTTCTGTCATGATTATTTTTTTCTTTCATGCACTTGACTTTCCCATTTGCATACTTTAATTTTGCCTTAAGGAAAAACACATGCATGTGGCTAATAATCCAATTCGTCAAAGGAGTGTCTTATGTGAAAAAGCTATTCTCTTTCGTACCTTTGTTACTGGCTGTCTTTTTACTTGCTGGCTGTGGTGCTTCCGATTCTGCTTCTGGTTCCGGTCCTGAGAAAGGGAAATTACACGTGACCACGACTATCGCTCAAATCGCTGATGCTGCCGAACAAATCGGCGGCGAGCATGTGGAAGTCGTTAGTCTGATGGGGCCGGGAATCGATCCCCATTTATACAAAGCGACACAGAGCGATATCCAAAAACTCCAGGACGCCGATGTGATCCTTTACAATGGCCTGCACCTGGAAGGGCAAATGCTCGAGGTATTCGAATATATGCCAAAAGAGATACCTGCAATAGCAATCGGGGAAGCTGTTGATGACGCAACGCTATTATCGGATGCCGAGGATGCCAGCCTTCCAGATCCGCATATTTGGTTCGATATCGATATCTGGAAAACTGCCATCAGTAATATCACGGATATATTCATAAAAGAAGATCCGGATAACAGGGAGGATTACCAGGCGAATGAAGCTGCCTATTTCGACAAGCTGGATGAGCTGAAAAGCTATGCTGAAGCAAAAATGGCATCCATTCCAGCGGAGCGGCGGGTGCTCGTCACAGCTCATGACGCCTTTCATTATTTCGGCGAGGCTTATGATATGGAAGTGATGGGGCTACAAGGATTATCCACCGACTCCGAATTCGGTTTAGCTGATATCCAACAATTGATCGATACACTGACAGAGCGAAAAATCGGGGCAGTATTCGTGGAGTCGAGTGTGTCCGAGAAATCGATCAACGCCGTGATCGATGGGACCAAAGAAGCTGGTCATGACGTAAAAATCGGCGGCGAACTCTATTCTGATGCCATGGGTGAAAAAGGGACAGAGGAAGGCACCTACATCGGCATGTACCGCCATAATGTCGACACCATTGCAGAAGCTTTGAGATAGGAGGAGGACAGATGGAAGCTTTGAAAATAAAGGATTTAAACGTTGCTTATGACCGAAAGACTGTTTTGGAACAAGTCGGCATGTCCATCCCCAAGGAAACCCTGACGGCCATTGTCGGTCCGAATGGTGCTGGTAAATCGACTTTGATCAAAGCTGTCCTCGGGATGATCAAGCGGTCTTCAGGGGAGATTTCGATACTAGGAAAGCCTTACCATCCAAAAAATCGCAATGTAGGCTATGTACCGCAGCGAGGATCGGTGGACTGGGACTTCCCCACGAATGCCCTGGATGTCACCTTGATGGGCCGTTACGGTCATATCGGCTGGTTCAAGCGGCCTTCCAAACATGATATCGGTCTGGCAAGGGAAGCGCTGCAAAAACTAGGAATGGAGGAATATGCCGATAGACAGATCCGGCAGCTTTCCGGCGGGCAGCAGCAGCGTGTATTCCTGGCTCGGGCACTTGTTCAGGATGCCGATGTTTACTTCATGGATGAACCATTCGTCGGAGTGGACGCCAAGACTGAAAAAGCGATAATCGGTTTGCTGCAGGAATTGAAGCAAAAAGGTAAGACTGTCATTGTCGTCCATCATGATCTTCAAACCGTTCCTGAATACTTCGATCACACACTTCTGTTAAATAGGACCGTAATCGCGGATGGCCCGACCGAAGAAGTATTCACCAAAGAGTTGCTGCAAAAAACATATGGCGGCGCACTGGCATTCTTCCCTGCGCCGGACGAACGGATCGGAGGGTGATCACATGCTGCAGGAAATGTGGCATGCACTGCTGCACCAGCCGAATACACAATGGGTGGTCCTGAGCACGATGCTGCTTGGGATAGCCAGCGGCGTCCTGGGAAGCTTTGCCCTGCTAAAGAAGCAAAGCTTGATTGGAGATGCTGTGGCGCATGCTGCGCTGCCCGGGATCTGTACCGCCTACCTTTTCATAGGCGAAAAGCAGCTGCTGGTCCTTTTGATAGGCGCTGCAGCTGCTGGCCTTTTGGCAACCTATTTGATTCAGCTGATCACGATGACGACACGGATAAAGAAAGATACTGCCATTTGTATGGTGCTGAGCGTTTTCTTCGGTATGGGCATCGTACTGCTTACCCGGATCACACGTCAGGCGCAAGGAAATAAGAGCGGTCTGGATAACTTCGTTTTCGGTCAGGCAGCAGCCATGACAAGAACTGATGTCTATACGATGGGTGGTGCGGCCGGCATTTTGATCCTCATTGCATTCCTTCTATTCAAAGAATGGAAGCTTCTGATTTTCGATCCCGGCTTTGCCAAGAATAGCGGCTTGTCCGTCGGTTTGCTCGAAACGCTCTTCTCCACCCTGCTGGTCATGACAGTCGTGATCGGCATCCAGGCAGTCGGTGTCATCCTCATGGCTGCTTTGCTCATCATTCCCTCGATCAGTGCCCGGTATTGGACGGATCGACTTGGCTCGATGGTGATCATCGCTGGCGGAATCGGAGCCTGCTCCGGCATTGCCGGCGTCCTTATCAGTACAGTCAGCACCGGCCTGGCAACAGGTCCCCTTATCGTTGTCACGGCGGCCCTTTGTTTTATAGTATCTTTCACTTTCGGCCGTAAGCACGGCCTTGTCCAAAAACTGACGGCGCACCGGGTTCGGACGGAACACCTAAAGGAGGAAGGGATATGACCTACGAAGGCTGGATTTTGCTTACTGCCTGCCTTGTCGGCATCAGCTGCGGCATGGTCGGCTGTTTCCTGATTGTCCGGCGCATGGCAATGCTTGCCGATGCCATCAGTCACAGCGTACTGCTTGGAATCGTGCTCGCCTTCCTGATCGCCAACAGTCTTAACGGGATTTACATGCTGATCGGTGCAACGATCATCGGTTTTGTTACGACCTTCGCCATCCAATCACTTCATCATGCCGGTGTCCAGGAAGATGCCAGTATCGGCATCGTGTTTACCACCTTCTTTTCCATCGGAGTCATCCTGATTTCATTATTTGCAAAGGATGTCCATTTGGATGTCGAGCATGCGCTGATGGGTGAGATTGCCTTCATTCCATGGGATACCCAAATCCTATTCGGCTTCGAGATACCAAAGGCAACAGCGATGCTTTTGGGTATAAGTGTGTTTGCTTTGCTCATCATCCTGCTTTTCTATAAGGAATGGAAGCTCACTTCCTTCGATGCAGCACTCGCTCTGACACTCGGCTTGCCGGTTACTTTGATCCATTACCTGCTGATGGGGCTTGTTTCCATCACGGCCGTTGGTTCGTTTGACGCTGTCGGTGCCATCCTTGTCGTCAGTATGCTCGTCGTACCTGGCGCTTGTGCGTATTTACTCACGGATCGATTATCAGCCATGCTCCTGTACAGCTGCATTTTCGGCATCCTTAGTGCCGTGATCGGTTATTATGGCGCACTATGGCTCGATGCTTCGATTTCCGGATCCATGAGTACAGCCGGCGGGATCCTGTTTTTGCTGACATGGATGTTTTCACCGCGGTATGGTTTATTGCGTCGATTCTTCATCACAGCCTGATAAGCAAATGGCTTACGCCATTTGCTTTTTTCATTCCTCCCCTTCCCATTCATGGTAAAATGGCATCACAACCCTTTCATAAAGCGAGGTTTAGCAGATGAAACGAAATGGCAAGATGGAAAGCACCATGATCGACAGCATCTATTTGGACGAAAGCCTGGAGATACGCTGGTATAAGCCGGAGTCCTTCTCCCCCATGTATAAATACCAGCTATGCATCATGCAGGATGGAAACGACTATTTCCAAATGGGACGGATAGCGACGTTAAGCGATCAGCTGCACAGTGACGGACAGATTAAAAATACGGTTTTTGCTGGTATCCATTACCGCGATCGGAACGACCGAATCGATAAATATCATCCAGACGGAAAGAAACACGAAGCATTTTTGCAGTTTCTATTGCATGAGGTGCTGCCAGTGCTGGAGGATGACCTGCCCACTTTACATATGGGAGCGACCAGGACACTGATGGGCGATTCCCTTGCTGGCACGCTCTCGCTGGTTGCCGCCCTTCGTTTCCCGCATACTTTCGGAGGCGTCGTGATGCAGTCTCCATTGGTGGATGAAGCTGTCATGCGGGAAGTGCGCGAGGCCAAGCAGCTGGATAGCCTGTCCATTTACCATACGGTCGGAACGAATGAGACCTCTGTCCCCACTTCCTTCCATAAAGAAATGGACTTTGTGGAACCGAATCGAAGCTTACAGGAATACTTCCGCTCCAAGGATATCGATTATACCTACCGCGAGCTGCAGGACGCAGAGCATACATGGAAGTATTGGCAGCGCGATATGAAACAGGTGCTGACAGACGTTTTCGGCTGAACGGTTGGCCGCATACAGCAGGCACTATCTCTGGTATAATAAGGGACAGAAGCAAACGATACGCATGCTATTCATTCTTAATTGGAGGTACTTTAGATGAACTACACTATTGCAATTTTCCCATCTGAGCAAGTTCAGCAAGAAGCCAATTCGTACCGCAAAAGATACGATTCCGCGTATGCACTCATCAAACCGCATATGAAGGTGAGGCAGCCATTCACATTGAATGAAGAAGATCTCATCGATGCAGTGAGCGAGCTCAAACGGATTGCACGCGAAACAGCTCCCTTCTCCTATAAAATAGAAAAAGTCAGCACGTTTGCACCTGCTCATAATACACTTTATTTCAAAGTGACTCCTTCTGAGCAGCTTAAAACCTTGCACGAGAAGCTCTACCACGGCTTCTTCGAGGGTGAGAAAGAATATGCATTCGTCCCCCATATCACGATTGCACAGAATCTTTCAAGCGGGGAATATGGGGATTTGTATGGAACGCTGAAGCTGAAGCAATTCCAATATGAAGAGCAAGCCGAACAATTCCATTTGCTCGAGCAGCAAGCGGACGACAAATGGATCGTGAAAGAAACTTTTACATTAGGCGAGGAATGAAGAATGGACATAATCGTTGCAGAAAACAGCCGCCAGCAGCAGGATGCCTTCCAAGTGAGAACATTGGTTTTCGTGGAAGAACAAAAAGTGCCGGCGGATCTTGAAATCGATGAGCTGGAGAACGAGAGCATCCACTTTGTCGGGTATGAAGATGATATTCCTGGAGCGGCCGGCAGAATGCGCTTCGTCAACGGCTACGCTAAAATGGAACGCATTTGTATCCTGAAGGAATTCCGGGGCAAGCATTACGGCAATGAACTGATGCGCGCCATGGAGGACGAGGCCAAAAGACGCGGCATGCAGAAGGCGAAACTGAATGCACAGACCCAGGCGATCCCTTTTTATGAACGGCTGGGCTATACAGTCGTTTCCGATGAATTCATGGATGCCGGCATCCCGCATAAGACAATGACGAAACAGCTGTGAGGCTCCCCTTTTGGGAGTCTTTTTTCGTATAGCTCTTCCACCTTTGGGCATGCTTTCTCTTAGAAGGGATGTGACGGTACGTGGGAGTTTATGGAGAGATAATTGTAGAAGTGATATTTGGATTCGTTGGTCTTTTCTTATTGACGAAAATGCTTGGAAAGACACAAATGAACCAAATCACGCCTTTTGACTTCATTGCCGCAATTGCAGCAGGGGAGCTGTTCGGGAATGCTTTGTTCGATCCCGAGGCTGGTATCCCTCATATTGCAGTGGCCATCATCACATGGGGGATACTCATGCTGATCGTTGAAAAATTGACACAGAAATTCAAACGAACGCGCGGATTCTTGGAAGGTAAGCCATCCGTCATCATTTCGCAAGGCGAAATTCAATATGAGGATATGAAAGTGAATAAAATGGACTTCAATCAATTGATGCATCAGCTTCGGGCCAATAATGTCTTTTCCCTTGCCGAGGTCGATTATGCCATCATCGAAGCAGATGGCAGTTTGAGTGTATTGAAAAAGAGCGCCTATCAGACACCGACACGGGATGATCTGAAGCTGAAGGAACAGCCCAATCCACTTCCTGTATCCTTCATCCTTGATGGGGAGATCATCGAGGACAATGTCATCAATTGCGGGAAATCACTGGAGTGGCTGAGGGATGAAATCAAGAAGCAAGGGTTTGATACAGCGGCAGATGTGGCGTATGCAGAATGGACACACACGAATGGTTTATTTACCAGAGCTTATCATTGAATCAACAAAGCATATCGATATGACGTCCTTTTCCAGTCAGCAGACTATATGTCTGTCTATCAAAGGGCGTCTTTTTGTCTGCTTGCTTTCTCTCCCGGAGCTGTAGCGAGGCTTGATGGGCAAGCCGATCTTGGACGTATCGCTCAAACGTTTCGGGCTTTCCATCCTGCACAACCGGATTCGCCCGCTCAATCGTATATCTGCTGCTCTTCCTTACCCCATTGAGCCTGTTTTGATAATCCATGTATTGATTTGCAGATACTGGCAGTGTCCAGCTCATGACATCCCTTCCTTTCCTTTTTATGTATTCTTCTATTCCCTTCTTCTTCCTTGTCTAACCATATAAAAAAAGCAGCCGAAGCTGCTTTGATCAGAACCAGAAATTCCGGCGTCTCCTGTCCTCATCGTCATCTTTATCATCATCATGTTTTTTGTCTTTATCTTCATCATGTCCGTTATCGCGGTGATCATCTCTCTTGCGGCGATGGCCGAAGATCGGATCGAAATCATGATCACGGCCATGCTTTTCTTTTTCTTTATCGTCCGTATCCAATATCACTTTATCGGCTTTGATGATAAGATTCTTGACATGGATAACCTTTTTTTCTTCAGACATGCTATCACTCCTTTTCCTAAACTCAATTCTGAAATAGTTTATGTTCCATGGACTTTATGGTGTGCAGCTTTTGCCTATATTGCATTTTTTTCTTCCATATTCACCCACGACTTATTCCATAAAGGTGTAAATCGCCCACACACAACATAGGGCATCTCATATCTTATTAAAGACGATACGTCATCACTTTATCAATTCGAGAGGGGTTAAACATCATGAGCTGTGGATGTGAAAAAGGCACAGGCTGCGTCAAGGACATCCTTAAAGAAATCGCCAATGCGCAAAAGGATATCTACACGGAATGCTGTGCCACAAGCGCGGAACAATCCATCAATGATCTTCTTGGCAACTGGGGAGGATCCACTGGTTTCGATACAGTACCTTTCATTCTCTATAACAAGGACGGTTCACCTTTCCGGGGAGTAGGAGTTGTACCTGGGGCTACACCTGGAACACTTGGTCCGGTTGCAGCGAGCTTCTATTTCCGCGTAAAGACTGTATACGAAGACGATTGTGCTGTCCTTGAATTGCTGCGCGATCCAGCGGACTTAGACTTGACACCTGATAGCATCGATGATCAAGCAGTGGCAAACTTAACTGCGACTGGTCTTTGCTTCACTGTCGATTTACACTGCTTCTGCCATATCACAACGCTTCCTGCAATCTCTGCTTTCAATGGAAATTCCGGAACACCAGGAGTTCCGACCATTTAAAAAAAGAAGTTCAATCTTGGAAAACAAGATTGAACTTTTTTTATTAGAACCCAAGCAGCTTTATGTCCTTGACACTGGATAACTTAATCTCTCTTTTGAATGGACGCCTGATTGATTTGAACTGTATCACATCTTCTTCTATTCCCGATATAGTTCCTATGAAGCTATTTTCCTCTGTTACTATCTCACATTTCATTCGGGGAATTTGAGATGGCAGATTTAACAGGTATCTAGTCTTTTCGGAAATAGAGAGATCCTTGAAGTCCCCTTTTTTCGTTTTCCTGACTGTTTCTTCTGCTGGCTTTTCTTCAGCAGATTCTACAGCCGTCACTGATTCAGCATCGCCTGTTGTCACTTTCTTGTCATCCTTTGTCGTACGATAAGCCTGCTGCATTTCTGCTTGCGGCAGATCAAGCTTCGGCTGGGCAATGAACAGCAGCGGCTGCTGACGCCGTACCTTTCCTTTGGACATGCGATGTCCTCCTCTGCATAGTTTCTTACTCAGTATATGCACCGGACCGATTGGTGTGCCCAGAATCAGCAAAGAAAAAAGACTGTCCGCAGACAGTCTTCATTCAAGCAGCTCACGCAAATCTTCTATATATTCCCCTGATCCGGTCACGATCAGAAGGTCATCCATCCGCAATACTGTATCCCCATGCGGGACAATGGAATCTTTGCCGCGGAAAATCCGGACGATGATCAAATCCCCATGGAAGGGAAAGCGGCGGAGCGATACACCCTCATAAGCAGCATTCTGCATCGATACTTGATAGAGGGCATTATCCTGATTCGTCAGGATATTCATTAAACTCGGCGCTTCGATAAGGGCTTTCAGCAGCAAATTGGTCGACAGAAGGACAGAGAACACTTCCACGCCCTTATCCTTTAATTCATCGCTTAGAACAGGGTGTTCGATACGTGCGATGACACGATCGACACCTGATTCCTTCGCATAGAGTGCGATGTCCTTGTTTTGGGCTTCATCGCCGGTGGATACGACAAGGATATCCACATTGAATACACCCAGTCTTTCCAGCTGTGCAGGTTCATAGTTCTCCAGCTCCTGGATATCGAATTCCGGATGCGCCAGACTTTCATCGATTTTATCCTGTTTCGTGTGATACAGATGCGTCCTGTAGTGGTGCCCATCCAAGTTCCGGACGGATGGCATCGTCAGCTGGTTGGCACCGATGAAGCCAACATCGTACTTTTTATCCGTATCCGCATAACGCACATAGAACCGCTTAAAGAACCAAGGCGTAATGATACAGCTGATCACAGCTACAAGAATCAGTGCCCCTTCCATTTTGGCATCGATGATACCGATCCGTTTCCCGATGGCAGCTGCTGCAATGACCAATGAAAGCGTGGATGTCAGGATGGTCCCTGCACTGATCACGGAACGCCAGTCATACCACCTTCGCAAGTAGAGAATGGGAATGAGCTTTGACATAAGCAGTGCAATCAGAAGCAATGGGATAAGGGTCAATATTTGCGGATCTGTCAGCAATGAACGCAAATCCATTTCGACCCCTACCATGACGAAGAATATAGGAATAAGGAAACCATAGCCGAAGCTGTCCAGCTGATGGACCAGCTCCTGGTTCGGGGACAGCAGCGAAACAAGTGTCCCGGCCAAGAATGCTCCCAGGATATTCTCCGCACCGACAGACTCGGATACGGCCACAAGTACAATGATGAGCGTGAAAACCGCTCGTGTCCCTATCTGGACGGTTCCCTTGGACATTGTCTCGATGAAGGAACGCTTCTGGAAAATCTTTCCGATAAAATACAAAAGGACACCAACTCCGAATAGGATGAGCAGCAGCCACATATTGCCTCCTTCATCACCATAGATGGAAGCAAACACCGCCAATAGGATCATCGTAGCCAAATCAGCGATGACGGCTATCATAAGGATGGTCTGTCCGAATGTCGACTTCATCATCTGCGCTTCCTTCAATGTCGGTACAACGACCCCCAATGAAATGGTGGAGATGATCAGCGTCATGAGAAAGACATTATCGATAAAGCCAGCCAGGACGAATACATATGACAACCCAATCGATAAGACGAGGATACCAAGGAATACAATAACCGATATGACGAACGGCGATTGAGATGGCTGTTTATCCTTTTTCCGTCTATCCTTCCCAGCAAAAATAGAAAAATCGATTTCGAGTCCGCTCAAGAACATCAAGAAGATGAAACCGAGGGTGGACAATGTGTCCAGCCACGTGCTTTGATTGACTAGGTCAAAACCGCTTTGACCGATGATAAGACCGACGATTATTTCCGCTACGACTACAGGGAGCGCACGGAGCTTCAGACGGTTCATGAGAATTGGTGTAAGGAATGCTGCCAAAATGACAACGACTAAGGATATGATGGATTCATGCTCCATGCCGGACCCTCCTTTTTTCTATTGTGGTAAAAATCCCATGAAGGCTGTTGCCAGCCCGAAATAAATCAAGATTGATATGATATCATTTATCGTCGTGATAAAAGGACCCGAAGCGACGGCCGGGTCGATCTTCAGCTTATGCATGATGAGCGGAATAACAGCCCCAGCTAAAGTTGCTACTATTAAGGTCGAGAGGATAGATAACCCGATAAGCAGCCCCAGGTAAAAACTTTTTTGCCATATGATTACCACCAATGTAATGATAATGCCGCAGATGACACCGTTAATGATGCCTGTCAGACCCTCTCTGATCACCATGCGCATTTTCCCTCTTTTTGCCACATCTCCCGTTGCCATGCCTCGTACTGCAACAGCTAGCGCTTGTGTACCCGTATTGCCGCCCATCCCCCCGATAACTGGGATGAAACTGGCAAGAATCGCAACTTTGCTGAGTGTATCTTCAAACTGACTTATCATGCTTGCCGTTATCATACCAAGGAATAGAAGTGCAATGAGCCACGGCAGCCGTTTACGGGCAGAAACGAAGGCACTGTCCTCCCCTCTTTCCGTATCACTGACACCGGCTAAACGACTGTAATCCTCGTCTGCTTCTTCTTCCATGACATCCAGGATATCATCGACGGTAATGATGCCCAGGATATGGTTTTGAAAGTCAACGACCGGCAGCGCCAGGAAGTCATAATCGCGCACCATTTGCGCGACGTGCTCCTGATCATCCCCGACAGAGACACTGACGATCCTGTCACTCATCACTTCGGAAATGAGCCAGTCCTTCTCGGCTATGATCAGATTACGCAAGGAAATGACGCCTACCAATTTTTTATCTTGATCGACTACATACGTATAATAAATCGTTTCGGCATCCGGCGCTTCAGCCCGGAGATGCAGCATTGCTTCCCGCACTGTATCAGCCGCACTGACACTGACGAATTCCGTCGTCATGATACTTCCAGCTGTCTTATCTTCATAATGGAGCAGATGCTTTATTTCATCTGCTGCATCCTTTTCCATGATGGTGATGAAGCTTGCAACCTTATTTTTGTCCATTTCTTTCAGGATATCCACCGCATCGTCGGCTGACATCTCCGCCAATACTTGCGCCGCATACCTCGAGTACATCTCTGTGAAATAAATATCCGCATTCTCCTGATCGACATTTTCCATGATTTCCGCTGTTTCATCAGGTGACAGATAGGAATAAATCTGTTTACGGATTTCTTCAGGCTGTTCCTCGAACACGGCAGCCTGATCATACGGGTGCAGCTCTAGGTATTCTGCACGAAATTGATCGATCTGCTGATTGGCTAGTGCCTCCCTGATTTTATTTTGGTATAGTAAGATTTCTTGGTTTTCCAAATGATCCATACGCCTGCCTCCTTGCTTGCAAGAAATTTCAATAGTAAGTAACGTGCAGCAGTTTGTCAACGGAAAATATCCTATTTTATTAAAGGTTTAAGAAACTTTAATAGAGTACACTTAATTTATCGGTCATTTTGTTGTAAACTGTAACAAGATTATATTCCACTCATTTGCAAAATCTAATCGCTTTTTAAAGCAGCTAGAGATGCGGAAGGAACGAAAGAAAGGTTTTGTGTATGAATTCTAACAAATTTCGGTTAGATCTAACAATTATATTAGTATTGATACTGCTTGGTATCGTCTCTTCATTCACTTTATATGAGCTGCAGCCGACTCTATCAGGGATTGCAGCCCAGACCCAATATATGCCGCGGCAGATTATGTGGTACATTGTGGGAGGGGTTGTCATTGCTGTCATGATGCTGCTTGACTACGACCGGCTCCGTCAGCTTGTATGGATTTTTTATGGAATCGGTATGGTTATGCTCCTTATGCTTTTCTTCCGATTCCCATCGGCCATCATCAATGAAGCGAATGGTGCGACAAGCTGGTTCATCCTGCCTGGTATCGGCTCGATGCAGCCATCTGAATTCGTAAAGGTATTTGTCGTCATTGCTTTGGCGCATGTGATCATGTCCCATAATGAGAAAAATACGATCCGCACGAATAAATCGGACTTGTTCCTGCTTGGGAAACTGCTTGCCGTCGCACTGCCTCCGATGCTGTTGGTTGCGTCACAGCCTGACCTTGGCGGTTTCTTGGTATTGAGTGCCATCCTTGGTGCAACCATCCTGGTCTCTGGAATAAGCTGGCGGCTCCTTTTGACCATACTCGGGATTGTATTGGGTGCCGTTGCATTTCTTGTCATCCTGTCGTACATCTTCCCGAACCAAGTTGGTTCTTTCTTGCAGGAGACGATCTTCAAGCACGTTGAAAGCCGCTTCCTAGGCTGGCTTTACCCAGAAAAGTACCCGGATTCCAGCTACCAGTACCGCTTGGGACTGATGGCGATCGGATCGGGGATACTATTCGGCAAAGGCGCTTCCAATTTCCAAGTATCCATTCCGGAGCGTCATACGGATTATATCTTCTCCGCTATCGCTGAGCAGTTTGGATTCATCGGATCGGCGCTTGTCCTTTTCCTATTCTTCATCCTCATCTATCGGATGATCCAAGTAGGATTGGAAAGCAATGAACCGTTTGGAAGCTATCTTTCAGCAGGGTTCATCGGGATGTTCACCTACCAAATATTCCAGAATATCGGGATGTCGGTGGGACTGGTTCCGATTACAGGGCTTCCGCTCCCATTCCTCAGTTACGGAGGAAGCTCGACACTTGCTTATATGATTGCAATCGGCATCGTGCTCAACATTCATTCCAGGACCCGGACATACATGTTCGAAACACAGAAATAAGCCATATGAAAAAAGGGAAAGCTACGTTAAGCTTTCCCTTTTTGTATAGGAGTGATAGATATGAAGATCGATTTTATCGGGGATGTTCATGGCTGCAACCTTGAGCTGCACGAGCTTTTTGATGAATTAGGTTATGAGCTGGAGGATGGACTGCCTGTTCACCCTGAAAATCGGCAGCCATTTTTCATTGGTGACTTGACTGATCGCGGTCCCGATTCATTGGGCGTGATTGAACTCGTGTATCGGCTTGTTGAAGAAGGAATCGGCTATTATGTCCCAGGCAATCATTGTGATAAGCTTTACCGATATTTGGTCGGGAATAATGTCCAAGTAAAGCACGGCTTGGAAACTACGGTGGCAGAACTGCAGAACAGTCCGCCGAACAAACGGCGAAAGCTGTCCAATATGTTTATGCAGCTCTATAAAAAAGCTCCGCTTTACAAGCGGATTCCAGAACTTGGTGCTATTGCCGCGCATGCCGGAATCAAAGAGTCCTTGATCGGCAAAGAAGGGAAAAAAGTGAAAAGCTTTGTCCTTTATGGGGACACGACTGGGGAGATGGACGAGCTGGGCCGTCCGGTAAGATTGGATTGGGCCAAGCATTATCATGGGGATGACTGGGTCATCTATGGCCATACTCCTGTTTTGGATGCCCGCATCATCCATCATACGATCAATATCGATACAGGCTGTGTATTCGGGAACAAGCTGACTGCCTGCCGCTTCCCGGAACGCAGTCTGCACAGCGTTCCCTCGCAGCAGCCATTCGTCGAAGAGAAATTCCGCTCATTCGATTAGGAAATCCTCCGGAATCGGGGAATGGAAAGTCAGCAGACGTTTCGTAAATGGATGGACAAAACGCAGCTGCTGGGAATGCAAAGCCTGCCGGTTGATGACGTTTGTCTTTCCGCCGTATAGTGTATCCCCAGCCAATGGATGACCAATGTTTGCCATATGGACGCGGATTTGATGTGTCCTCCCTGTGGCAAGCTTTACTTCCACCAGTGTATGGCGGTTGAAGGAAGCCTGGCGACGGAAGTATGTGACTGCCGTTTGTCCATCCGCTCTTACTTCCCGCTCGATGATCGAGCCTTCCTTCCTGCCGATCGGCCGATTTATCGTTCCTGAAGATTCTGTCATGGTGCCTTCCACCAGCGCAGCATAGGACCGCTGGATTTCCCCTTGCTTCTGATCAGCAGCCAAGAGCGTATGGGCATAACGATGCTTGGCCACCAGCATCAGTCCCGATGTATCACGATCCAATCTTGTCAGGATATGAACTGTATACGGCAGACCTTGTTCCTTATAGTGCCACAGCAAGCCATTGGCAATCGTACCTGACGGCTGGTTCATCGATGGAATCACCGCAACACCAGGCAACTTATCCAATACGAGTACATGCTCATCTTCATAGACGATCGGCAAATCCAGCGGCTCTGCCTCCATATAGGAACCTGCTTTTTCCTCTGGCAGCTCCACTTCCAAGCTATCACCTGCCTTGCCGACATGCCAAAGAGGCGCCGTCTGCTGGTTGAGCGTCACCAGCTTGGGCTCCTCCTTCAATGTTTTGAATAATCTTCTTGAAACTCCTTGGGACTTCAGGAAATCCTTGATGACGATCTCCTCAGCCAAGGTCCAGCTTAATTTCATATTGTCTACCTCTTATCTGCAATGAATGAGTCATGCACCCGTTTCCAGAATGGAAATGGCCGGAAGCGGGCAAAACGGACACGCTGCTTCGCGACCGAGCAGGTGATCGATTCGATATCCGAATGATTTTCGGTCATATGATCGATGGCAATCAGGAAACTTTTATCCAATGTCGGCCGGAGCGTACAAGGATGATGGCTCGGCAAAATAAGCGGGGAACCGATCGTCCGGAACACACGGTTATTGATGGAAGCAAGCTCCGTCACTTGGATCGATGCCAAGGAAGGATGGATGATGGCTCCATTAAGCGCTTTATTATAGGCTGTACTTCCGGAAGGCGTCGAAATGACGAGTCCATCTCCCCGGAATGTTTCAAAATGCTCGCCTTTGATCGATACATCAAGGACAACCGAACCATCTGGTGTCTTGACGGAACATTCATTCAATGCCAGATGCTCGTCCACTCTCCCATCCTTGTGGGTGATGGAAATGTCGAGCAGCGGATATTCCACGATGTGGTATGGTTTGTTGGCAATCTGCAGCAGCAGCTTTTCCAATTCTTCCGGTACCCAATCGGCATAGAACCCCAAATGACCGGTATGGATCCCGATGAATGCCGTGCTGTCCAGCCGATGGACATATGTATGGAAATTCTCAAGGAAAGTGCCGTCTCCACCGACGGATATCGCAAGATCAGGCTCCTTCTCATCGTACTCGAAATTGAAATGAGCCAAATGTTCGACAATCGTTTCTTTGATGCGGTCCGACTTCTCATCTCCCCGTGACAGAACCGTATATTTCATCCCTGCTAACACCCCTATTTATGCTTTTTGATTTGCTGCTGATCATGATAAATCCGCTGTGCTTCCTGCACTTCATCCCGGATTTTGGACATTTCCTCATCCAGCCGGAATGCAGCTTCAGCGGCTCTTTTCAATCTTGTCTTCAATTCAGATGGTATCTGGCCATCGTATTTATAATTGAGGGAATGCTCATTTGTAGCCCAGAAGTTCATTGCAAGTGTACGGATTTGAATTTCGGCAAGTACTTTCTTTTCTCCATGGATCGTTTCAACCGGATATTCGATGATCATATGATAGGAACGGTATCCGCTTTCCTTCGTTTCCACGATATAGTCGATTTCATTGACGATTTTGAAATCATTGCGTGCTTTTAGCATGCCCACAACCGTGTAGATGTCATCAACGAACTGTGTCACGATCCGCAGCCCTGCAATATCCTGTATTTCCTGATGCAGTGCATCGACTGTGACCTGCTTATTCGCTGCTTTTTGGAGAATACTTCGTATCGGTTTCACCCGTCCGGTGATGAACTCAATGGGAGAATGACGTGATTCATTTTCGAATTGAGCACGCATCCCCTTCAGCTTCACTTTCAGTTCTTCTACTACCTGTACATATGGTGCTAAAAATACTTCCCAATTCATGCTCTACATAGCCCCTTTTCTTACCAGCAGCGTCTAGTTGTTCCAGATGCATTCTATCTGCTTTCAGTGTATCATAAAAGCAGCTTGGCATTACAATCGAAAACACAGATGTTCGCGCAGGGGGTATCAGTATGCCGCAAGAAATCGAAATCGAATTCAAGAATCTGCTCACGGAAGCGGAATTCAAGAAACTATATCATGCATTGGAAATGGAAAGCGCACCTGTCATCCAGCAGGTCAACCATTATTTCGAAACAAAGGACTTTCAGTTGAAACAACAAGGATCCGCCTTGCGGATAAGGGAAAAAAACGGGAGATTTCAATCCACGCTGAAACAGCCGCAAGGAGATGGGCTGCTGGAAACGCATGATGATTTGACGGAGGAGCAAGCCAAAGCATGGCTGCAAGGGCAAATCACGCTTGGCCCTGATATCAGCAAGCAGCTCAAGGAAATGGACATATCCGCTGCTGAATTGAATTATGGCGGCTCCCTGGAGACTATCCGGCGGGAGAAATCATATAATGATACCACGATTGTCCTTGATAAAAGCATCTATGGTGACACCGTCGATTACGAATTGGAGCTGGAAGCCAGCAGCTATAAGCATGGGGAGAATGTGTTCCAAACTCTTCTTGACGCTCACGGCATAGGGAAGCGAAAGACGCCGAACAAGATCCAGCGCTTCTATGACAGCCTCCAAAACAGATAAGTTGCCCAATCCAATGGCAGCCTGCTAAAATGAATTACAGTCAACCCCATATAGGGCAGATGTTATGTTGATTGCTCTTTGCATTAGAAAGGAAGAATCATGAATCAAGCTGAAACATTATATGATGGTATTGGCGGACAGGCAGCATTGGAACGCCTGGTGGATGCCTTCTACCGACGAGTGGCAGTGGATCCGGATTTAAAGCCGATTTTCCCGGAAGATTTGACGGAGACCCGCCGCAAACAACAGCAGTTCCTGACACAATTCTTAGGCGGGCCGCCGCTCTATACAGAAGAGCATGGTCATCCGAAGCTAAGATATCGGCACCTCCCTTTCAAAATCACACCTACGCGTAAGGATGCATGGCTTTCCTGCATGGCAGCTGCCCTCGCGGAAACTGACATAGAGGAACCTTATAAAAGCATAATCTTTGAACGACTTGCGCTTACCGCACATCATATGATGAACACACCAGACGAAGAGAAAGGAGAATCGATATGAGCTGGGAATCTTCCAATTCAAAACAGCAAAGGCTTGAGGATGACTGTGGCGGATTTTGCGGGCTGTTTCCTTCCTCAAAGAAACCCGTGGAGATTTACGTTTTTATCGATCCGCTTTGCGAAGATTGCTGGTCACTCGAGCCTTTTCTCAAGAAACTAACAATGGAATATGGACAATACTTCACTTTGCGTACCATATTGACCGGCGATTATCAGCCGCTTGTACGCGAACGGAATGAATGCACGTACCCGAAGGCTGTCCTGCAGCCCGATAATATTTTATGGAATAATGCCGTTTCCTTCCCGTGGCGGACTTCACTTGCAATAAAAGCAGCAGAGCTGCAAGGAAGAAAAGCCGGCACCCGCTTCCTGCGGACGATCCAGGAAGCATTGTTCCTGAACAAGCAAGATATCACAGCGGATGAGATCCTGATCGAATGCGCTAAAATCGCTGAACTTGATTTGGAGGAGTTTCGCGAGGATATGTACTCCCCATCAGCGAAGAAAGCATTCCAATGCGATGTGAAGCTGACGAAGGAATTGGAAATCGACGAATCCCCCTCCATCGTATTCTTCAATGAATCCGAGGAAGATTCCGGTATCAAGATTTCCGGTTTGTATAGTTACGACGTGTATGTCACCGTCCTGCACCAGATGCTGCAAAGAGACCCGCAGCCGGCAGAGAAGCCCCCTGTGGAGGAATTCCTCTCCAGCTATAAATTTGTCGGCAGCAGGGAGATTTCATTGATCTATGACTGGACGAATGCCCAGACAGAAAAGGAAATGAAAAAGCTGCAATTGAAACAAATGGTCGAACGAATCCCCATCCAACATGATACTTTCTGGAAATATAATATTACTTCAAAAGCTGAATAACGTTTTGCTGCACTCATTCCTGACAGCCGTACACTCGTGCGGCTGTTTTTCGATGGCTGGAAACGGTCGAAGATCGGCATGCATCGGAAAGCTTCGACTTAAAGTTTCCGGTCAACTGGCACTTCCGGCATCGTTTCATGGTATTCCATCAATTCAAGCTGAAAACCACCTCCCAGAACACGCTTTAGAGCGCCTGTGAGGCAGTGGATGACCGGAAGCTGCCTCCTTATAATGGCGGGAGAAAAGCATCCCACGGGTACCTGAATGGCCATCCATGGTATGTACGCAGACAAGGCTTGTCCAACATCAGCATCCTTCCCCCTCCAATGAAACAGCAGCGTCACAATTCCAGTCCCTGATACAGGAGCCAATACAAAAAGGCCTGCCTAATGGCAGACCTTTTTGCATGTATAACTTCTACTGAGGGGATGGGAGAACAATAATCCAAACAAAGGGGACTTGTTTGTGATGTTTCTCACAAATATAATGTACCAAATATACGATGGAATAGCAACTATTATGTGCACATTTTCACAAAAAAGTCACAAGCTCGTTTAGTCTAGTCTTTCATATGGCTGCATAAAGTGTTGGTAGTCGGAGGTGTTGTTATCATGAGAGGAATCGGCATCCTATTGATCGCCTGTGTCATTTTTGCTTTATGTTTCAATATTCTCGGCCTGCTTCATCTCGTATCCATGCTCATCACTTTGCCTGTATTATTTTTATCGCTGCTTGCCGCTTGCTATTTCTTTACCCGAAAAAGAACATACAAAGGCATAAAAAAACCGACGCGATAGCGTCGGTTCAGATTGTAGAGAAATCCCAGTTTCTCTACAATCTTTTTTTATTCGATACTCTTCTGCTTTCTTTAAAGGGCTGTTTTATAAAAAAGATAGCCAGCCACCTACCTATCCTAGCTTTGCTAGGTGGTTGGCTATCTTTTTTATGTTCTGACAGGTCGCTGTCATCAGCGCCTGTTCCTGCACTTTTTCTCTTCCTCGTAACCTACAATAGCGAAGCCCGTGGAGTTGTTTCGCATCCGCAAAGCTTCGCTCTATCGTTTCTTTTCGCAATTTATATAATAACTTTCCTGAGTGGCTCAGGCGATTTTCCCGCACCCAATCTTTACTACCTTCCCAAACATGCCTTGTGATAACTTTTCGATGATTTCTTGATTTCGTACATGTGGCCAACAGTGGGCAAGCAGTACATTGTTTAGGGTCAGATGCGTATTCTTTATACCCTTCTCGATTTGTTGTTCGCAGAGGTAATGTTTGTCCGTTTGGACAAACATAATGATCTTTCTCTGGGACATACTTGAACTTCCATTTAGGCATTAATCCTTTAGTAGGATGAAAACGTCGGTGACCGATGACAGCGAAAATATTCTGTTCATTCAAGGCGTGACAGATTGGCGTAGTGAGATAACCGGAGTCCAGAGCGACAGCTTCCACATCAAAATTAAAGCGTTCCTTCTGTCGTTCAAGGCGCTCCAAATAAGGCCGTGAATCGTGCACATTTCCGGCCGTGACATGGACATCGGTAATAATATTATATTTCATATCCGTAGTTCTATGATCTAAGTAGAAAAAGCCTTCAGGCTTTCCTTCTCGATACATATAGCCACTCTCTGGATCAGTCGTGCTTTCTTTCACTACTTTCGTTTCTGTCACCTCCTCTCGTGACTTTAAAGCTTTTTTCCTTGTTTTGTACGTTCTTCTTGGATTGCTTTATCCAATTCTTCCTGATATGAACGAGTAGCTTCCTGTACTTCCTTCTTGATGAACTTTCTTTTATTCGCATTGGCTTTTAAGTGGGTGGAATCAGTGAATAAGACGCGTCCTCCAACCATACGATGCTTCATTGCCTGTTCTACAATTTCATCAAAGATTTGTTGGAAGATATCTGTGCCCTTGAATCGATTACAACGATTCCAGCTTATTGTAGAGTGGTGAGGGACTGGGTCCGTGAGTTTAAGTCCTAAAAACCAACGGTAAGCAATGTTTGTCTGGATTTCTTTCTCTAATTGCCTTTCGGAACGGATACCGAAAAGGTAGCCGATAAAGATCATTTTAAAGAGGACAAGAGGATCTAGGGAAGGACGGCCATTGTCCGCCGAATAATAAGGACGAACTTTTTCACGGATGAAGGAGAAATCTATGTGGGTTTCTATCTTACGCAATAGGTGGTTTTCAGGGACAAGTTCTTCTATAGTTACGATTTCAAGAGCTGTTTGGTCATTCTCTCTGGAATTTAACATCTTGGCACCGCCTTTTAGTCGTTTCTTCTATTATAAAAAAGTAAGAAAAAGAAGTGAACTCAAAATAAAAAGGCTGTCGAGACTTTCTCGACAGCCTGACCGACGCGATAGCGTCGGTTCCTCTTATTTCTGCAAAAGTTTCTCCATTTCATCCAATTTGGCTTCGAATACATCGAGTGCAGACAGGATCGTCTGTTTATCCGTCATATCCACTCCTGCAGATTTCAATACTTCGATTGGGTAATCACTGCTTCCAGCTTTCAGGAATCCGATATATTTCTCGACTGCAGGCTGCCCCTCCTCCAGGATCTTAGCGGATAAGGCAGTTGCAGCTGCATAGCCAGTTGCATATTGATATACATAATAATTGTAATAGAAATGAGGGATACGCGCCCATTCCATACCGATTTCTTCGTCGATTGTCAAACCATCGCCGAAGTATTTCTTATTCAGATCATAATACATGGATGTCAGCTTCTCTGCAGTGAGCACTTCCCCATCCTGCTGGTGCTTATGGATCATATGCTCGAATTCCGCAAACATCGTCTGACGGAAGACAGTACCGCGGAATCCTTCCAGGAAGTGATTCAGCAAATACAGCTTCTCTTGCTCATCGTCCGCATTATTGATCATGTATTCATTCAGCAAAGCCTCATTGCAAGTGGATGCAACCTCGGCAACGAATATGGAGTAATTGCCGTAGCGATAAGGCTGATTGTTCCGCGTGTAATAACTATGCACCGAATGACCGAATTCATGTGCCAATGTGAAAAGGTTGTTCACATTATCCTGCCAGTTCATCAGGATATATGGATTCGTGCCATATGCTCCGGAGCTGTACGCACCGCTGCGTTTGCCTTTATTCTCTTCCACGTCGACCCAGCGGTTTTCAAAGCCTTCCTTCAGGATGGACTGATAATCTTCTCCCAAAGGCTCCAGTCCTTTAAGCACAAGCTCCTTCGCCTCTTCATAGGATACTTTCATATCCACGTCCTTGACAAGAGGTGTATAGAGATCGTACATATGCAAATCATCAAGCCCGAGGACTTTCTTGCGCAGTGCCACATAGCGATGCAATAATGGCAGACGCTCATTCACCGCTTCCACAAGGTTATCGTATACCTGCTCCGGGATATTATTATTATCCAGCGCCGACTGCCGAGCTGACTCGTAGTTTCTTACTTTTGCATAGAAGTTATTCTTCTTCACCGTACCGGATAGGGTGGAAGCGAATGTATTCCGGAACTGACTGAAGGTATCATACATGGACTTGAATGCATCCCTGCGGACGCGCTGATCCTGAGATTCCAGGAATGTCACGTAGCGCCCATGCGTAACATCCACTTCTTCTCCTTCTTCATTCTTGATGCTCGGGAAGGTCAAATCCGCGTTATTGAGCATTCCGAATGTGGCGGAGCCATTATCGGTCACTTCGGATGCCTGTGCGAGCAAGGTCTCTTCCTTTTCAGACAGCACATGAGCCCGCTGACGGCTGATTTCATTCAACGTATGCTCGTACAACTTGAGATCATCATTTCCTGCCAGGAATTCCTGTATGCGATCCTCCTCAATTGCAAGCAATTCCGGAACGATATAGCTCATCTTACTGGAAATCTGTGTGATCAATAGTTCCGCTTTTGATTGCAATGCTTGATAATGCCCATTCGTCGTATCCTGGTCATAGCGCATATGCGCATATGTATAAAGCTTGCCGATGCGTTCGGATAGCTCATCCTGCAGCTTGAACATTTCGTACAAGGTTTCTGCAGACTCACCAAGCTTGCCCTGGAACGCCGAGATTTTGTCTCCATCCTCGGCCAGCGCCTTGCGCTCTTCCTCCCATAGTTCGTCAGTCGCGAATATATCCTCCAGGTTCCAGGTTCTTTCTACTGGTACCTCGCTTCTTTTCGGTAAAGACTTAGCTGATTTTGACACGAACATCCTCCTCCATTGCTGCTTGCCTTTTTCTGTTCCAAAGACTATTTCGTATAGTTGTAGGGAAAATCCTTCAATTATAAGCATTTTCTCTCTTATATTATATATAAAAGCGGCAGATTCATGCGAAGAAAACGATTATGTCATTCCTGAAAATGGAGAATGCCTTTTCTTTACGTAAGCATCCGTTCCCAATCGTTCGAACCATCCATGCTGGCACAGACGGTCCATATAGGATTCAACCGGATGCAGATCTGCAAAAATCGCAAACGGCTTATTCAGGGCTTCCCACCTTCTGCTGACATATTTCAGCTGCTCAAGCGTGACGCTTTTCATGATAGGCAAGGGATCCAATTGCTTCAGCCATAGGTCGGTCTGCCATACATACGGTGGCACGGACATATGGTATTGGGATTCGACGGGATGTAATAGATGCAAAGGCATGGATTGAAGCGATACACCACGTTCATATAATTGCAGGACCCATCGCTTCAGATGGGCAGAAGCGTACGTCAGCGGCCTTGCTGCCATTTTCGCTTGAAAGTCGGTCCATACTTGATCAATTTGGCGGACGTTTTTCGGAAGGGCTTGAAAAAGCTGAGGGAAATGGATTTGCTGCAGAGGACGAAAATAAAACTGACCGACAGTCCGTTTCTTTCCCGTCAAAAGGATATGCTGGACATTGCAAAAAGCTTCACTATCCGAACAATAGTACAAAAGCTGTAAAGGCATATCCCGCTTGTATTGCAGGAGGAAGCGCTGATCTCTTTTCGAAAGATCGAGCATATACGTGGATGTACGCTTCATCCGATTACCGCCGAGTATCCATATCGGCAGGATTCCATTACATCCATATGCTTCATTCCGTCTGTACAACTCTTCATCCGATAGGGATGCACATTGATATTCGATTGCCAAAAGCCTTCCTCCGGGAGTATGAAGCAGCAAATCAGGCCGTCTTTCCGACTTCCCGATACGTTCCTCCACTTTCACAGTATAGCCTTGCCTCTTCAACCAGCGGAAAAGCTGCAGCTTGCCGCGCATATGATATAGGCTTTCCCCGGTTCTGGTTAATTCGCAATCTTGAATCTGCTCATGGGCAAAATGAGGAATCACTTTCCTGCCTGCACGAATGATGACGGCCTTTTTACAGGCAGGACAGAAGAAGCGGCACTTCCTTAATTCATGGATCCGCTCTGTCCGATATGCAGCCAGCAGCACCAGCCGCCCATCCTCCAATTCCGCCTGCAGCATATGCTTCACCTCCTTGAGGACAGTATATCCCATCAAACAGGCAATACGGAAAAACAGTTATAAAAACGCATTTTGGGGCAAAAAAAATAGACATTCCGTAAGTGAATGTCTATCTACGAGGGAAGTATTTCTTCACGTTTGTAAGTGCGTCATTGGCGAAGATCACCTTGCCATACTCTTCCAATCGGTAAATTGTAGTTTGGGAATCATATCCAAACTCCAGGATTTGACTCAAGACGTCCTCCTGCTCATCATCTCCAAGTACTGTGTCATCAAATTCCACATAAAGCATATATTTATCTTTGTAGTGGAATAATTTGTTCTCGATGCCGTATGTCTCCTCGAAGTAATGGCTGAGCTGGATCACATCTTCGAAATCCCTGAATTGAATGATGAAGGATAGCTCTCCTGCATCCTCTTCTTCCCCATCCTCTTGATGGGAGCCGAATTTCTCTTCAAGAACAGAATCGACTTTCTCTTCCACCGATGATTGAATGGCTTTATCGTCCACATTCAGCTCCAGGCTTTCGCCATCCTTTGAAAGCTGGGCCTTTGTGACGACGATTTCCAACCCTTTATCCATAGCCTGCACTTGAATCCAAAGCGGACCATCGACACTGAAGTCTTCTTTATAATTGACTTCATCCATCATCTGCCAGAACAATTGCTCACTTCTTTCGCGGTTATACCAAATATCCTCTTTATCAAAGCCGCGATCTTCAATATCCAGATAAGATATATAAAATTTGATTGTATTTTCATTAATTCTTTCTATTTCCATGGTTTTCTCTCCCTCCAGTAAAGTGGCAGGTGAAAAACGCCCTCTTGCCTTTACACTTCCCGTATTCCCTTACCCTCAATCTAACTTTTTCTGTGTATGTTTCTATTTTATGATAAATCCTCCCGCATGGAAAACAGAAAGGCTTACATTTGCCGAAAAAAGGCGAATGACCCTTGGGATTCTGTCCATTGTAGCGCATTTCAGATAATTTGTCATCCGAATGGCACAAAGAAAAAGACGCGGATCCGAGTGGATCCGCGTCTTTTATCTGTGAAAGGTCAGTTGACCATGCGCTGTGCTTCACGCAGTTGGAATGTACGCACAGTTCTTGGCAAGAAGCGGCGAATTTCGTCTTCATTATAACCGACCTGCAAACGTTTCTCATCAAGGATGATCGGACGTCGCAGCAAGCCAGGGTTTTCTTGAATCAAGCTATATAACTTCTTCAATGGTAATTGATCTAAGTTCATATTTAGGCTTTGGAAAACCTTTGAGCGTGTAGAGATGATCTCGTCGGTACCATCTTCTGTCATACGCAGGATTTCCTTGATTTCTTCAAGTGATAATGTCTCGGAGAAGATGTTCCTCTCTGTGAACGGAATATCGTGCTCTTCTAACCAAGCTTTAGCTTTGCGGCAAGATGTACAACTTGGTGAGGTATAAAGTGTTACCATTTAACTTCACTCCTCAATACAGAATATGTTTCTATTTCATTGCCCATGGAAAGATTTTATTTAAAATAATTTTAATTTAATCTCTCTATGTACAAGTATACTACAGCGGTCAAGTTATTGAAAGACTTCCTGAAATATACCACAGTTTTTACACAAATATACGTTTGTATCGTTATTATGGTTCCTGTTTACCCTTCCCTCAAGGTTTAAAACCCATTTTGATAAATTATTTCTGTTTTTCTTTCAATGCATCAAAAATGCTATCCTTTGCAGCATCCTTTGAGAATGTCAATGCTTCATCCGAAGGCTGATAAGCTTCCCCATATAGCTGCTTGTCTTTGTATGTGTGAATCTGTTCGTACATATCCCGCATAGCATCGAATATCTCTTCTTCTGTTTCTTGATTTGGCGCCCAATAAAGGATTTCCATTGGATTTTCCTTATCTGTCGCCAAGGAACGGCGATTGTATCCAATCGTCTGAGCATGCTGAAACCCCAGTCTTTCATAAAAGCGAAGCCGCTTCTTGGAATCGGAATCCTCATACTGGAGGGGTTCGACTTCCAGGAGAATCGGCTTTCCCTTTTTCTTCAGCTTTTCGATCAGCTTACCGCCGATTCCTTGTCCGCGGGTCTTGGCAGCAACATATAGATAATCGATAAACAGGAAATGGTCGAATTCGGCATACATCAGGACATGGTCCTCACTCTCATCCTTGAAATATACATCGGCTTTTTCCTTCAGCAGCAATTCCATATGCTCCCTCGACTTCATCTCCTCTACCGGAAAGTACTTGCTAAGCTTCTCATACCAATTCATAAAGCAGCTCCTTTTATAATTCGTCATAGCTTAGTTATACCCGCAGAGACCCGCAATAAACAAAACAGCCCCCTACCGGGAGGCTGCTGCTTTGTATCAAGGTGTATAATCCACATCTTCCGTATAGCTGTTCGCTGCATTCCAAATGAGAAATTCGTCGATACCATTCTCATTTAGCGCTTGGATCTGCTCTTCCACTTCCTGCTTGCCGTACTGTTTGGAAGATACCCATGGTGCTTCGAAATCCTGGATCCATGGCCTGGATTTCGGTTTATTCTCCAGCTTGCCAAGTACTTCATTTTCTACCTTTGCGTATTCCGCTGTAAGCTCATACGGATGGTCATTCGGGACGTCCAAGCCAAAATAAGAGGTCCAGTGACTCGGATAGATCATCGAGGAAATCACGTCGACGTTTGAAGAAATCTTGGAGAAATTCTGTCCGATACCGGGCGCTTCCTCAAGTGTGGCTGCATAACCAAAGATATCGACCGATGTCTGGACATCATAATTTGCCAATTCCCCTTTGGCATATGCAACAAAATCCGTCACCGCGTTCACCCGCTTTTGTACGTCATCCGTATTCTCATCTTTATAATCCCCGAGATCGTATTGGAGTTCATCATCTTTCGTTTCAAAGCCTTCCGGGAAGCGCACATAGTCAAACTGGATCTCCTGGAACCCCATCATGGCTGCTTCCTTCGCCAATTCTACATTGTATTCCCATACTTCATGCTGGAACGGGCTTACGAAAGCTTCTCCCCGCCCATTTTTCCAGACACTGCCGTCCTGATTGGTAAAGGAAAGTTCCGGTTTTTTCTCGGCTAATAATGTATCTTTGAATACAACGATTCGTGCAATCGGATAAATTTTATGCTTTTCCAATTCCTTCAGCATCTTTTGCGGATCATCGATATAGTTTTTGGCTATATCATAATATGGCGATTTTTCATCCGGTGTATATGTAATGTTTCCATGATCGTCCTTTATATCGATGACCATGGTGTTGAGATCCGTATCGTCCACCAGCTTCACCAAGCTATCGAACTTTGCCCCTCCTGCACTGGGTCCGGTTACGTAAATTCCTCTGACTGCGTCAGGGTAATCAAAGGACAGATCCGATGAATATGTAAATCGTTTCATGACTTGCGGCACCTCATATGTCTGGACTGTGGAGGCTCGTGCGGTCAGCTGCTTTCCTTCCAGCTGTTCCCCTTCATTTGCAGCGAGTGCGGACGTCGGCAGCAAAGCGGCAGCAGAAAAAGCGGCAGTCAGCATCGTCTTCTTGAATTTTCCCATTCTATCAATCTCCTATTTGGTATTAGCTTCATTATAAGGGAGATATTTGGCAGATGAAACCGGTTAAAGACGAAATAA
This sequence comes from Terribacillus sp. FSL K6-0262, assembly GCF_037977385.1. Classification (NCBI taxonomy): domain Bacteria; kingdom Bacillati; phylum Bacillota; class Bacilli; order Caryophanales; family Bacillaceae; genus Terribacillus; species Terribacillus sp. FSL K6-0262. Next base: position 544,976 of record NZ_CP150277.1, read on the forward strand.
CCAATTTATTGTCGGATCATTCCCCTTCTTCTTTATTTAACCTGATCCTGACACCAGCAAACCGAAAAGAACCGCAAGCCATAAGCTTGCGGTTCTGAATCACTTCATAATTGGATTTTGCTGTTCTTTCTTATACGCTTCGAATTCCTTTGATGTGCAGAGCACCCAATGTTTCGGGCTGATTTCACGGAATTCCGGCTCTTCGCTCGTATCATGCTGGCTTGGATCATAGACGATACGTTTGCGGTTGCGCTCATATATCGGATCCGGAAGCGGTATGGCAGAGAGAAGGGAACGCGTATACGGATGCACTGGATTTTTGTACAGTTCATCGGCATCGGCCAATTCGACCAGCTTACCGAAATACATAACGCCAATCCGGTCACTGATGTATTTTACCATGGAAAGGTCATGAGCAATGAACAGGTAAGTAAGTCCTTTTTCCTTCTGAAGCTGCTTCATCAAGTTGACTACCTGTGCCTGGATGGATACATCCAGTGCGGAAATCGGTTCATCGGCAATGATGAATTCGGGATCTACAGCAAGGGCCCGAGCGATTCCGAGACGCTGACGCTGACCGCCGGAGAATTCATGCGGGTAGCGGTTGGCATGCTCTTTGTTCAAGCCGACTGTTTCCAGCAGTTCATATACTTTCGCTCTCCGTTCTTCTGCATTCTTCGCCAAGCCGTGGATATCGATTCCTTCAGCAATGATATCCATGACGGTCATACGTGGGTTCAGGGAAGAATACGGATCCTGGAAGATCATCTGCATTTGGCGGTTGAATTTCTTCAATTCCGCTTTATTCTTCTTCCCTTGCACGTTTTCACCTTTGAAAAGAACTTCGCCATCTGTGGAGTTGTACAGACGGATGATGGAACGGCCAGTTGTGGATTTGCCGCAGCCTGACTCGCCGACAAGTCCGAATGTTTCCCCTTTATAAATATCAAACGTCAATCCATCCACTGCTTTGACGACGTTATTTCGTCCAAGTTTGAAATGCTGCTTCAGATTCTTGATTTCAACTAATTTTTCCTGACTCATTATCGCGTCGCCTCCTCAGAATGGTCCATAGACTCGATCCGCTTCTTCACTGACTCAGGAGGGTCGATCTTCGGTGCATCTTCATGCAGCAGCCATGTAGCAGCATAATGCGTATCAGATACTTTGAACATCGGCGGCTCCTCGACGAAGTCGATCTCAAGCGCGAATTTATTACGCGCCGCAAACGCATCCCCTTTTGGCGGTGCAATCAAATCAGGTGGTGTACCGGGAATAGCAAACAATTCCTCCTCGTCACTTTCCAGTGTCGGCATAGAACCGAGCAGCCCCCATGTATACGGATGTTTCGGATTATAGAATACTTCATCGACTGTTCCGATTTCCACGATCTTACCAGCATACATTACCGCCACCCGGTCTGCCACGTTGGCCACAACACCAAGGTCATGGGTAATGAAGATGATGGAAGTTTCCACTTTCTTTTGAATGTCTTTCATCAGCTCCAAAATCTGAGCCTGAATCGTAACATCCAGGGCAGTAGTCGGTTCGTCGGCAATCAAGATACGAGGATTACAAGCAAGTGCCATCGCAATCACGACACGCTGCCGCATACCGCCTGAGAACTGATGCGGGTATTGCTTCATACGAGCTTCCGGATTCGGAATCTGCACCAAGTTCATCAGCTCAATTGCTTTTTTCTTTGCCTCTTCCTTGCCCAGTTTTTGATGCTTAAGCAAGCCTTCCATGATTTGTTTACCGACTTTCATCGTTGGATTAAGAGAAGTCATTGGATCCTGGAAGATCATCGCAAGCTCTTTACCGCGGATTGCCTGCATACTTTTATCTTTCAATTTCGTAATATCTTTATCCTCAAACATGATGGAACCTTCTTTAACAAAGCCGTGCGGTTTCGGAAGCAGCCCCATCAATGCTTTTGTCGTAACGGATTTCCCGGAGCCTGACTCCCCTACGATCGCAAGTGTCTCCCCTTTTTTCAGATCAAAGGAAACGCCCCTTACTGCTTGTACTTCACCGCTATGGGTTTTAAATGAAACTTTGAGATTATCAACCTCAAGAATATTATCTTTTTTCAAGGTAGTCGCCTCCTTTATTTATTTCCTCATCTTAGGATCGAATGCATCACGTAGTCCATCACCAAGGATATTGAACACAATCATTATGATGGAGATTAGCACTGCCGGAAATACTAGCATAGAAGGTGTAGTTTGCAATGTTTTGAAACCATCATTGATTAACGTACCGAGCGATGCTGCCGGCGAAGGCAATCCAAGACCGATAAAGCTTAGGAATGCTTCAAAGAAAATTGCAGACGGAATGGAGAACATTGTGTTAACAATGATGAGACCCATAACGTTTGGTATTAAATGCCTTCCGATGATTTTTCTGTTTGGAGCACCCAAAGTACGAGAAGCTAATACAAACTCATGGCCTTTGAGCTTTAATACTTCTCCTCGCACAATTCTAGCCATACTCGTCCATCCAGTTATAGTCAATGCTATTATAATCGCCCAGATGCCCGGATCAAGTACTAAAATCATTAAAATAACCACTACTAAGTTAGGAATCCCAATGATAACTTCCAAGAATCGCATCATGTAGTTATCTACTCTTCCACCATAGTACGCAGCTATACCGCCATATGCTACACCGATAACCAGATCAATTAAGGCTGCGGCTACAGCAATCAGCAAGGAAACCCTTGTACCATCCCAGACACGTGTCCAGATATCCCTACCTAACCTATCCGTACCGAAATAGAAATATTCATCTTCCAATCCTTTTGCTGCGTATTTATCATATGTTGCTTTAACTTCAGCGGAATTCGGACTACCATCGCCTTCATTGATAACTTCGAAGGTAATGAACTCCTTTTGTTCTTCCGATTGAGTCTTAAACTGTGTATTTGCCTTCATTTCAGCAGTCTGAACATTATTACCATAAAACGTTTTTGTTTCTTTTCCATCAAAGCCCAAAAATGAAATATTTTCAAGGCCCGGGATTCTTGGAGCCATCAAAGAACGGTTCAAATCTTGTTCTTTATAGGTGTAATCACTTAAAACAGGAGCAAATATACTCATTAATACGATTACAAGCAAGATGAAAAAAGAAATCATGAAGAACACATTTTTTCTTAAGCTTCTCATCGCATCTTGCAAAAGTGTACTACTTTTACGAGCAATAATGTCACTTTGCTCTTGCGTACGGTCTGCCGGACGGAAGAGGTTTTTATCGATTTGTCGTTTTTGATTTTCCATGGTCTCAGTCCTTTCCAGCAAGCCTTATTCTAGGATCAATCAATCCATATAGTATATCGATGATTAAAATCATAACAATGAATACTACAGCGAAGAACAAAGTTGTACCCATGATAATAGGAAAATCATTTGTATTTACTGATGTTACAAATTGCTGACCAATTCCAGGAATTGCAAAGATTTGCTCGATAACGAGTGTACCTGTTAATAGACCAACAGCTAATGGTCCAAGAATTGTTATCAACGGAATAAGCGCGTTCCTGATACCATGCTTGAAAATAATAGCTGCTCCGGAAAGCCCCTTCGCTCTTGCGGTAGTAATATAATCTTCATTTAAAACCTCAATCATTTCTGTTCGCATAAACCTGGCACAGGTTGCCATAGGGAAAATTGCCAAGGCAATGGTTGGTAAGATGGTATATTCAAATCCATTCCACGTCGCAACCGGGAGGATCCCCCATTTTACAGCTAAAAAGAACTGAAGTATGCCCGCGAAAACGAAAGATGGAATCGAAGTACCAAGTACTGCAACTATGGTTGAAACATAGTCTGTAATTCCATTATGGTAAATAGCGGACAATAGTCCCAGCAGAATACCTACGACCGTACCAATAATAAGAGCCTGCGCTCCAAGCTGGGCAGATGTTTCTGCTCTGCCTTCACCAAACAAGATACTTGTAACTGAACGGTTGTCATATTTGAAAGAGATACCAAGATCCCCTTGAACCAAACCGCCTAAATATTTTACATACTGAACTGGTATCGGATCGTTCAATCCATATTTTTCATAGATAACTTCTTGTTGTTCCTCAGTCAATTTGTTTGCGTTCGCTAAAGGCGAACCGGGCAGAAGCTTCATTAGCATAAATGAGATAGTTGCAATAAGGAATAGCGTGATGATCATATAGATGATACGCTGCCCTATATACCGTGCCATAACGTGCACCTCCTGTTTATTGTCGCAAAATTCAACATTATTAGATAATAACCACCAATGGAAAAGAGAGTATATACCATTTGGATATACTCTCTTTCCCTTGATTCTTCTCGTATAAGTTTAATATTATATAAACTTATTCTTGAACGGCAGCATTATCAGCATAAGCCCATTTGTACTCGAAATCGTTTCCAGCAGGGTTTGAGAATACGCCTTTCATTTTTGGACTAACTAAGTAAGAGTAACCGGCTTGATACAGTGGTGCAATTGCTGCATCGTCAAGCAATACTTTTTCTGCATCAAGGAAATCTTGCCAGCGAGCTTCAGGGTCCGTAGCATCTTCATTTGCTGCTTTTTCAACTAAAGAATCGTACTCTTCGCTTGAATATGCCATACGGTTATTCTCGCCATCTGTCACGAACAAGTTCATGAACGTGTTAGGGTCGATATAGTCAGGACCCCAACCGGATACTTGGATATCAAAATCACCGGCTGTATCCAAATCCAATCTTTGCTGGAACGGAACTTGCATAATATTGATAGTCAAACCTTCTAGATTTGTTTCTAATTGCTCTTTCAAGTAGTCAACCATTTGTGTGGAAAGATCTGTATCGCCAGTAAGGATTTCCAGCGTAATCTCATCTTGGCCCAACTCTTCTTTTGCAGTAGCCCAAGCTTCTTTAGCAGCTTCCACATCATAAGTCAGGAAGTCTCCATTTGCTTCACGGAAATCAGTACCATCTGGACCTTTAACGAAATCTTTCGGCATCAAGCCATTGGATACAGTGGATCCATTATTAAGAACTACGTTTACCAGACCTTCTTTATCAATAGCCTGTGCAATCGCTTTACGTGCATTGATGTTTGCGAGAGGTGTTTCCTCGCCTTTACGGTTCTGATTAAGTTTTAGATACCAAGAAGCCATATCAGGTACGGCAAGGTAGTCTTCATCATTGATACGCTGGTCTACAAACTCAGCAGTCAAGCTTGTACGGTCAACCTCACCAGTGTCATAAAGGTTAACTCCCGTAGCTGTATCTTTTACAACTTGGAGATTAATCTCTTCTAGCTGAACCGCATCAGCATCCCAATAAGTATCATTCTTTTCGAACTTCATAGAGCTGCCATGGTTCCATTCTGTCATCTTGAATGGACCGTTGGAAAGCAGGTTATCCGCTTCAAGCGCATAATTTTCGCCTTGTTCTTCAACGAATTTCTGATTCAAAGGCATGAAAGTAGGGAATGTAGTTAATGACTCGAAGTATGGAACTGGCTTTTCAAGCTGCACTTCCAGAGTGTGGTCGTCAACTGCTTTAACACCTAGTTCAGATACATCCATTTCGCCTTGGTTGATAGCAGTGGCATTCTTGATAACGCCGCCCATCATATACGGACCGTACTCGGAACCGGTATCAGGGTTGATTGCTCGCTGCCAAGCATAAACGAAGTCGTGTGCTGTGACAGGGTCTCCATTTTCCCATTCCGCATTGTCGCGAAGGGTGAATGTCCAAGTAAGACCATCTTCACTCACTTCCGGATCGCCAGTGGCAATACCTTCTACAGGAGTTCCATCTTCACCCAAGCGGTAAAGTCCCTCTTGGATCTCTGAAGTCCATTGGATACCGTATTGGTCATCCGCTAGAGAAGAATCCATCGATGGAATCTCGTCTCCGATTGTTAGGTTGAATACCTGTTCGCCGTTAGCAGAGCCTTCAGCGCTTTCTCCGCTGCCGCCATTTCCGCCGCTGCCGCTTGAACTGTCAGAGCCGCCGGAACATGCAGCAAGGAATGAACTAAGTACTAAAACAAGTGCAAGTAATAGCCAGTTCGTCTTTCTCATGTAATACATGACCTCCCCAAAGATTCTGAAATTTTATAACTTTCTCACGAACTACTTGTTCGCAATTAGAATTATACAAGTTTTCTCACAATTTGTGCACCCCTAATTTTATAGCAATTTTACAAAAGTCCGAAAACATTGCATTTTCATAACAAAAAATAGGACTATTTAACTAGTTTATTTTGCTGATTTTACACTTTATTTTATGTTTTTTACACAATTCCAAGTATAATGTCCCCTATGGACAACTCTTTGTCATAGGAATAAATGTTCCCCATCATCTTATGCTATAATTGTTCATAATCTTTAGAAGGCGGTAATGTATGTTGTTTGGTAAATGGAACTGGATTCTACTATTGATTAACTTAGTGATTACAGCAGTACTTTTCTTTCTTTCAGATCAGCAAAGTCTCTTATCGCTGATCAACTCTATCTTTTATGTAGCTTTCTTCTACTTCATCGTAGGTATGCTATTATTCGTTATCAAAGGCAGGGTGCTCGATGGAATAACGAGAAGCTTCCGGAGATTCGGCAAAGTAATGAGCAAGGGCCTGTTCGACTTCGAAGAAAATGGTGTCCCTTCTGAGTGGGTGAACCGATCATTCCTGAGCCATATGCTATTCCAGGCTGCTGTCCTGATTGGACTGATGCTCATCCTTCTGGCAATCTTTTATCTGTTTTGACCGACTTGCAAACCAGTCGAAACATGCATATAATGAATAATTAACAGGAATAAAAAGCGACGAAGAAAATGTAGTACGGTACTCCTCTGGTCAAAGAGAGCTTGTGGCTGGTGAAAACAAGCACCACGAGTAGCGGAAATTGGGTTTTTGGAGCTGCGGGTTTCCCCCGCCGTTTTTGCAGGCGTTAACTGCATCAAGTGATCCTTCGTAGTGGAAGGATAATTAGGGTGGCACCGCGGTCTATTCGTCCCTGCAGCAAAAGCAGGCAAACGAATGGATTTTTTTTGTGCCTTGGGAGGAAAAGTAAGATGAAAACTATTTTTTCTGGTATTCAGCCAAGCGGCAGTTTGACACTTGGCAATTACATTGGCGCTTTGAGCCAATTTCCTGCCCTGCAGGAAGACAATCAATGCTACTTCTGTATCGTGGATGAGCATGCCATCACCGTACCGCAGGACAGATTAAAGCTGAAGCAGCAAATCCGCTCACTTGCAGCCCTTTATCTGGCTGCAGGAATCGATCCTGAGAAATCGGTTCTGTTCATTCAGTCCGAGGTACCGGCGCATACCCAGCTCGGCTGGATGATTCAATCCATCAGTTACATTGGTGAATTGGAACGAATGACGCAGTTCAAAGATAAATCCGCCGGTAAGGAGGGTGTATCTGCAGCATTGCTGACGTATCCACCGCTGATGGCGGCTGATATTCTGCTATACAATACCGATATCGTCCCAGTAGGCGATGATCAGAAGCAGCACCTGGAGCTGACGCGCAATGTAGCGGAACGCTTCAACAATCGTTTCAATGATATCTTTACCGTTCCGGATATCCAAATCACGAAGGTCGGTGCACGGATCATGTCCTTGCAGGAACCGACGAAGAAGATGAGCAAATCCGATGCAAATCTGAAGGCTTCTATTTTCATCCTGGATGAGCCGAAGCAGATCGAGAAAAAAATCAAGAGTGCCGTTACCGATTCCGAGGGTGTCGTGCGCTATGATAAAGAAAACAAACCTGGTGTCAGCAACCTGCTCACCATTTATTCGGTAGCGACGAATAAGACAATCGAGGAAAGCGAGCAAGAATTCGCCGGCAGCGGTTATGGTGATTTCAAACAAGCAGTAGCGGATGCCGTGGTTGCCATGCTGACTCCGATCCAGGAACGCTACTATGAATGGATGGAAAGCGATGCTTTGGACGAAGTGCTGGATAAGGGCGCAGAACGCGCACAAGCGGTTGCCAACAAGACCCTGCGGAAAGCGAAAAAAGCGATGGGGTTGGGACGCGGAAAATAAAAAAGAAACCGGCAGATCATTCTGCCGGTTATTTTTATGAGGTTTTTGCCTGATCATTCTTTTCGAGTTCCCAGAGCTTTTCATAAAATGGCTGGCCTTTCACCATTTTTTCGCAAAGCTCCTCTTGCTTCTTGCTCCAGCCGACCGAAACTCCATCATAAAGCTTCTGCCATGCTTCCCGGAATTCAAGTGAACGATTCACATGGTATTCTTCAGGCTTCCATTCTGTCAGCCAATATCTGACTTGATCCAGATTCCCGCTCGTTTCAAGCTGATCCATGGCCATCATCAAAAGCTGCTTCAGCTGTCGTTCCTTCCTCGTCAGTCCAATCATCAAGTCAGGCTTCAGGGATAGGATATGATATTCCTTCTCCTCCCCTTCTTCTTTCCACTCGAATGTTTCAGGCTGTACATCTTCTATCATTTGATAGACAAGCCTTTCCTGCCGAGGGATCAGCCGGCTTTTCCTGACTGGTGTGATATATCCCATCGTATCGATTGCAAGGATTGCTTTTCCGTTCGTCACAATGCATGCATAATCAATGGCAATCCGCTCTTGGTTCTTACGCAGGAAGGCTTTCCGGTGGATCATATCCAGCATCGCCTTCGGAAGCTCCTGGAGGTCATTTTCGATGTATGCGAATAGCGCATCTTCTATGTAGAGCAATGGTACCTGATCAAGCAGTTCGATGCCATCTTCTTTCCGCCATTCATGAAAGGAGCATACATTGTAGCCATTTTCTTCGCCTTCAAACCAGTTCACCCAAATATCATGCATAAATAACATAGATAACCCTCACTTTGCTTTTCGATTCTGCTATTCCGACGACGGTCACGCTTGCATGCAGCTATATTCATTGGGTGTAAGAGCGTGTTCCGTGTGGGTTGTAGTAGGATACATTATGACCAACCAGCAAAGATTTATTCTTGTATTTAGATGATTTGGCAAGAAAAAAACCTCCTATATAATAGGAGGTTTTCGTCTTATTGATATTGTTTGAAAACAAGGGCCGCATTATGACCGCCGAATCCAAGTGAATTGCTCAGGGCAGCACGGACTGTTTTCTCACGCTTCACGTTTGGTACATAATCCAAGTCGCAAAGCGGATCTTTTTCTGCCAAATTGATTGTCGGAGGGATGACGCCATCCTGAATCGATTTGACACAAATCACCGCTTCGACTGCTCCTGCAGCACCAAGCATATGACCTGTCATTGATTTCGTTGAAGATATAGCCGTTTTGTAAGCATGATCACCCAGCAGCTGCTTCAGGGCAGCTGTCTCGAACTTGTCGTTCAATTCAGTGCTTGTCCCATGTGCATTGACATAGTCGATGTCTTCAGCCTGCAGACCAGCATCTTCCATGGCTTGACGCATGGCACGTACAGCGCCTTCACCCTCCGGTGCAGGTGCTGTGATATGATAAGCATCGCCTGATGAACCGTAGCCGACGATTTCCGCATAGATAGTAGCACCGCGTTCCAGTGCCGATTCCAATGATTCAAGAATGAGAATGCCGGCACCTTCACCCATTACGAAACCGTCGCGGTTAGCATCAAACGGGCGGCTAGCAGTCTTTGGATCATCATTGAAGGATAATGCCTTCGCCGCAGAGAATCCAGCAAATGCCATCTTTGTCAATGGTGCCTCTGTTCCGCCAGTGATCATGATATCGGCATCCCCGCGCTGGATGACTTTGAAAGCATCCCCGATGGAGTTAGCCCCGGAAGCACATGCTGTAACTGTGCAGGAGTTTATCCCCTTTGCTCCAAGCTGGATCGATACTTGTCCGGAAGCCATATCCGGAATCATCATCGGAACGAAGAATGGGCTGACCCGCCGAGCACCTTTCGTCATCAGCTTTTCGAATTGTTCTTCATAAGTACCCATACCGCCGATACCGGAGCCGATCCAGACTCCGATACGATTCGCATTCTCATCCGTGATGGTTAATTCAGCATCCTCTACAGCCATTTTACTGGCCGCGACGGCATATTGCGTAAACAAATCCATACGCTTAGCATCTTTTTTATCCATATAGTCTTCTGGGTTGAAGTCTTTCACTTCCGCTGCCACTTTCGCAGGGAAGTCGTCCTTATTCACCCGAGTGACATAATCGATTCCTGATTTACCTTCCAAGAGATTCTGCCACGTTGTTTCGGCGTCATTCCCTACCGGTGTCACCGCGCCTAGACCTGTGACAACAACTCTTTTCTTTTCCATACAATTGTTCCTCCTTCTCCAGCAATCATTCACGCTGAAGCTGTTCTGACTGGTCGAATGATAAATGATGACCATATTAAGAGCATAATCTGAAGTATATTGTAACGTATTTTTCTTATTCTGTAAGCTCTTAAGTTAAACAAAATATATTCCCTTTCATTTTTCAGGATAAACACATAGACAAGACACAGTGATAGTGCATATTCTATCGCATGGAGGTGTGCAAAGATGAGGAAAGACGATTCCCGACTGGATGAATTTCTTTTTGGTAAAAGAAGAAATGCGCGACAGGAACCTGAAGAGCTGAAAAAAGATGATACGAAAAAAGATTTCAATCTAATGGAGACTGCCGGTACTATCATGGAAACCTATGAGCAGCTTTCTCCATATGTAAAACACCTGAAGAACCACGCCAAAAAATTCATTTCCAAAAAATGAAGAAGAGCCGGGCAGGATCACTTGTAAAAACGGCTGTATTGTTCATAGTGTCTGTGTAAAACAGCTAAATCATCCATTACATCGCGTTTGAGGGCTATCACCGTTCTATCCTCCTGCTCCGGACACACCTCTTTTGCATAGAAGTGATATTTTTCTATGGCCCTGTTTCCCGATAATATCTTGCTGATTGTTTGCATCACTGGCTTGACAGGAAGCGCATGCCGGCAAAAATAGTCATCTTCAAACGGTATCCGCTTCCCATTCCACCTTATAGCATCCACATCCCTGGGCATCCATTCCCCATATAATATAGGAAGCAAAATTTGATTTTCGATATTCGGATCGATATCTGCTTCATAACTGATATCCACATGACGATACGCTAAGTCATCCTTTTTCCCCGAACCGAAAAAACTGATATGGGCATCATAATCCTTTTTTTGGATACCTTCGCTGAACAAGGCATGACGGCCAAGATACATGCTCAGATGCTCTTCTCTATCCGATAAGGATTCTTCATGCTGGCCTGATACTTCATGACCATCTTCCAGCAGTGCCTGGACGAGATGATATCCTTCCCAGCAGTAGCATTGACTTACAAGAAATTGCATAAAACACACCTCTCCTATTCATGTGAGGATTTGCACAAGAATTGTTTTTCTTTTTAGCCGGAACCTGCTATGATAGATGTATATGTGTGAATGATAGAGGTGATACTAATGCGGTTTATTGTAACCATTATTTGGGCGTTCGCCCTAAGTGCTGTCGTAGCATTCGTTCTGACAAGCATGTCCGGTGATTCATACGATATGTCACTCGTCTACGTTATGACAATAATCTTCAGTCTGGGTGTATGGACTGTATCTGCAGCGCTCTCCAAAGGGGAAAAGCATGAATAAAACCTTGCCGATCGGCAAGGTTTTTTCTATTACCACGGAATCAGGCTGAGTGCCGCCAAACCGACGAGCGGTAAAACGAGCCGGCGGAAACGGCCGCCAGGGTAACCAAATCCATATCCGTACCCAGGATATCCAAAAGGATTACGATAATCGTCATCCTCTACAAAATCATACTGTTCGTCTGCTGGTATGGCGAGATGGACATATTCATCATCCACATCCAAGATGATGCCATCCAGCTGATATCCATCCATCAGCTGGATGAGAACATATTGATATTTGTGCTGTTTGCACATATCCATCATATGATGAGCTTGCGAATAAGTCTGTTCATGTGAATTTGTCACGATTGACCTTCCCCCTTTACATCATCAGCCTATGCCGGGGAAATGCCGCGCGTGCAAAAAAAGCCCTCTTGCAATGCAAGAGGACTGCTTATCAATCCGGAATCCCAAGTGCAATTTTAGCATAGCGGGACATACGGTCCTTGGACCAAGGCGGATTCCAAACGATATTCACTTTCGTATCTTTGATTTCCGGAATATCTGCCAAGACGCGTTTCACATCCTGTTCGATGTGACCAGCCAGCGGGCAGCCCATCGCAGTCAATGTCATGGTGACGATTCCAGTACCTTCTTCATCTATGTCCACTCCATATACAAGGCCCAGATTGACGATATCAATTCCCAGCTCGGGATCGATTACATTTTCCAGTGCTCCGAGCACATTTTCTTCCAATGCCTGATCCATTCCTGTTCCTCCTTTAAGCCAGTTAAAAACTGTTTACCTGCATCTATTTAAACATATTTTCACCAAAATAGAAATAAACTGCTACAGTACCTTCTCCAGCCAGGCTGTTCCGGCAAGCATAGCTTTTCTGGAGACCTTGTGGCCTGAACCTTCTTCTGTTACATACGTGAACTGTTTGGCATTCCCCGCTTTGTTTTCGAGTGTCTCATAAAAGCTGCGCGAATGCGCATAAGGAACGACCGGATCTTTGTCACCGTGCCAGAAGAACAGCGGCCGATTGCCGATGGTCTCCGGGTGCAGGGAAAGGTCGATTTTCTCAAGGGAAGCATAAAGCTGCTCCAATTCCTCTTCCGATACATTCATTTCCATGCCGGATTGTTTGACTGCCTCTACCATCCCGCGGGCAAATGCTGCAATCTTCGGCGATCCCATCATCACCATACCAGCCTTGATCCAATCGAATTGGGTGAGTGCTGCGCAAGTCGTGATGCCTCCCATGCTTGTACCACCGATGGCAAATCGATCATCCTGAATCAATCCTTTATCGGATGCATACTGATGGATCTGCTGCAAATCATGCAGATTTTCTTTTACAATGCCGAAGAATTCCAACTGCCGTTTGCTGCTGCTCACATCATCTTCCCGGATACCATGGTGAAGCGCCTCCGGCAACAGCACGCGATACCCCTTGGCTGCCAGCATATACGCGATTGGCAAATTATGCTCCCTGGCACTCGTGAAACCATGGAAATATGTAAATACCGGAAGTGCTTTATCCTCAGCGCCCGCCTGCTCTACAAGAAGCACTGGCACCTCGTTCCAGACTTCTTCTTTTATGACGATCATTTGCTTCATCCTCTTCAACGTTTTCCATTGCCTACTGCTTCATCTTAGTATGTCCGGGCTGCTTTTGTAAATCGATACTCCCTCGTCTTGACGATTTCTTTACAGATGATGAAGAGAAGGATACACTATAATGAACAATATAGAGGTGATAATGGATGGAAAAACATTTGATAGCACTTGATTTAGATGGAACACTTTTGACAGATGACAAGCACATCTCCGAAAAGAATAAACGAGCCATTGAAGCAGCAATCCAAGCTGGCCATGTTGTCGTCATCGCAACGGGAAGACCGCATCGTGCCTCGTTGGCTTATTATCGCGAACTCGGCCTTACTACCCCGATGGTCAATTTCAACGGCGCCCTCATACATCATCCCGATGATAAGAAATGGGACGCTGTCCACTCCCCCATGCCGATACGTACTGCCAGGAAAATCGTGGATACATGCCATAAACTCGATGTAAAAAATATCATTGCAGAAGTGATGGATGATGTGTATATCGATCGCTTTGACCAGTACTTATTGGATTTATTCCATTTAGAGGAAGAAGATGATCCGATCAAAGTCGGCAGCTTGACGCAAATGCTTGAGGATGACCCGACCTCCTTGCTCATTTACCCGCACGAAAACCAAGTCGCTTCCATACGGGAGACACTGGAGAAGGAGCATGCGGAAATAATTGAGCACCGTCGCTGGGGCGCACCGTATCACATCATTGAAATCATCCGAAAAGGGCTGAGCAAGGCAGTCGGCCTGCAGAAGATTTCCCATTACTACGGAATCCCGCAAAAAAATATCATTGCTTTCGGGGACGAAGATAATGATTTGGAAATGATCGAGTACGCTGGTGCCGGCGTTGCGATGGGCAATGCCATCGCTCCGTTGAAAGAAATCGCCGACTATACGACAGGATCAAATATGGAAGATGGCATCGCTTCCTTCCTTCATTCGTATCTGAAGCTGGAGGTCCCGGCGAATTAACAGTTTTTACAACTCATACTTGTACGGCTCAAGGAACAAAATAAAAGCGTAATCGGGTAAAGCCGGTTATGCTTTTTACTTCTTTAGACGTTCGGAGGGGTAACGAATGAGCAAGAGAAGTAAATCCAAACGGTTCACAAGTCAGGGAGCACAATCGGTCAGGCAGCATGACGATGTTTTTGTCTATCGTGAACGCTTCAGCGACACTGTGAAGAAGCATCAATCAGAAAGCCATAATGGAGGGTTTTAGGATGGAAAACTTCTTCGAAAGAGCCAAGCAAAAAGTGCAGGGCTTGACAAATAAGCCAAGCCAGGAAGATTCTGCAGCAGTGCAGGAGGCTATCCAATCTGCATATAACGATGCAACTGCAGAAGAAAAGCAGCAATTGCAGGACTTGCAGCAGGAGCTCGACCAGTAACAAAAAGGAGCAGATCCGTAAATGGATCTGCTCCTTTTCATAAACGAGGACAATTGCCCAGGAAATAATCAACTGAAAGAGTGGAAGCATGTCGATTGCTGTCAAAGATACCCTCTGCAACCTTCTTCTTTTTCCCCTGGAAGACAAAGCAAGTCATTTCCCGCTTTTTAATTTGTCCTCCATCTGCTATGATAGTGGTAAGTATGGACGCTAGGAGGTCAATAGCATGAGTGTAAGAGTGGAAAATACCCCGAATCCGAATGCAAAAAAATTCACTACTGATAAAATCATCTTTGAAGGCAATGGCAGTGTATCCGTCATGCCCGGACAAACAAGCGAATATGACATCATGAACCAGTTGATGACGGTCGAAGGTGTCGATAATGTATTCGGCTTCCAAAATTTCATTACCATCAATAAGCTGCCGAACGCAGATTGGGACGAGCTTTCTGCCAAAGTCGTCGCCGTCATGGAAGAAGCAGGCTATTAAAAAAGCTGAGGAGCGTACTGGCTCCTCAGCTTTTATTTATCTTTTCGGAAGAATCCGTATATCCCTGCTGTTTCGACAACATTCATGAAAGCGGATGGATCCACTTCCTTGATGATATGTTCCAAATCGTATAACTCATAACGGGTGATGACGAGCATGAGCATATTTTTGTCTTGCTGTGTGTATCCGCCTTTTACGGGAATGATCGTAATTCCGCGCACCATCTTGTTATAGATGGCCTTTGACAGCTCGTCCGCTTTCGTGGTGACAATCATGGCCGTCACTTTCTCATAACGTGTATGAATGGCATCGATCACTCTAGTGGAAACATACAGCGTCACCAAAGTATAAAGGGCGTTCGCGGGCTCATTGAGCAAACCAGCAAGAAGGATGATGATCCCATTCAGCAGCAGGAAGTAAGTACCGACAGGTCTATCCTTCAGCCGGGATAAAATCATGACGACAATATCCATCCCTCCGGTGGAAGCTCCCCACTTCAGTGTCAGGCCGACTCCGACACCAGCAATGACACCCCCGAATACCGCATTCAAGATGATATCATCCGATAAAGCATGAATCGGAAGCACTTCCAGCATGACGGTCATGCAAGCCACCGAAAATAGACTGTATATCGTGAATCCTTTGCCCACCTTCATCCAGCCCAAGATTGCAACTGGCACATTCAATAGGAAAAGCCATATTCCTGTCCCGATCGAGGTGATGCCAAGCACTTGTGCGAAGAAATCATATAAAAGCTGTGCAGCCCCGGTAAAACCGCTCCCGTATACACTTGCTGGTATCAGGAAGAAGTTCAGTGCCACTGCATTGAGTAAAGCACCGAATATAACGACCACGATACGTTTCACTTCAAAATAGAACAATTATGTACCTCCTTATAAGTCCATACATCAAAAGGTTGCGCAGAACGCCCGAAAGCTATTCCTGCGCAAAAGCCTGCGAATCATTATAGCCGAAATCCGGCAGAAAGAAAATAGTTTTTACTATGTAAGGAGCCGAAAAAGCTCCCAGAGTCAGACACGTATCTTCACATCATGATGCCGCAGCCAAAAATCGATCTGGCCCAAATGTGCAAGCAGCTGCGGTCCTGTCATCAATTGCCCGAACCAAGGAGCAGTGACATCCTGCCCTTTGCTTTTGACCAATGCTGTGATTGCCTGCCGATCAAACAAGTCAAATAAACGCGCATCATCGTCCCGGAGGATCTCTTCCATCCATCCGACGACAGCTGCGGTGTAAACCGGGTTATGCGTTTTAGGGTATGGACTTTTCTTTCGATAAAGCACTTCATGCGGCAGGATACCCTCGAGTGCTTTGCGGAGTATACCCTTCTCCTTGTTACCGTATGTTTTTACTTCCCATGGGATATTCCATACATATTCCACCAATCGGTGATCGCTAAACGGGACGCGTGCCTCGAAGCTTGCACCCATGCTCATCCGATCCTTTCGATCCAGCAGGGTCGGCATGAACCAGTGCATGTTCAAATAAAACATTTGGCGCCGTTTTGCCGCTTCTGCTTCCTCTCCCGGCAGCAGTGGTGTTTCTTCGATCGTTTCTTGATACCTATCAAGCATATAGCCGTGCAAGTCCAGCGTCTGCTGCCATTCTTTCTTCAGCAGACCATTGCGTACTTCAGATGAACGAATCCAAGGAAAGCCTTCCCTGTTCAAATCGTCCTCCCGATAAAACCATGGGTACCCGCCGAATATTTCATCCGCACACTCCCCTGACAGAGCCACTGTCACGTTTTCTTTGATACGTTCACAGAACCAGAACAAGGATGCATCTACATCCGCCATACCCGGCAAATCGCGGAGAATTGCTGCCTCCTTGAGCGATTGGGCGAGGAGCAGATTATCCATCACATATGTCTTATGGTTCGTGCCAAAAGCCTTTTGCATTTTCTCGACAAACGTCTGGTCGCTCGCCGGCTGAAAATCGCTTTTCATAAAAAATGTATCATTCCCATCAAAGTCGATTGAGAATGTCGAAAGCTGGCCTTTCCCTGTCTCTTTGTAGTGGTTCGCAGCAATTGCCGTGATGGCGCTGGAGTCCACTCCGCCTGATAAAAAAGTGCCAAGCGGTACATCCGAGACGAGCTGCCGGATCACTGCATCCGTCAGCAGCTCCCTTACTTTTGCAGCAGTTTCTTCTATGGAATCCGTATGCTCCTTACTTTCTACATTCCAATACCGAGTCAGTTTCAAACCATTTCGATCGAATTTGCCGATATGAGCCGCCCGCAATTCCTTGATACCTTTAAAAACACCATGACCAGGTGTCCGTGAAGGACCAAGCGCCAAAATCTCCGAAACGCCCTCTTCATCAAGGACAGCTTCCACATCCGGATGAGCCAGTATCGCTTTCAGTTCCGAACCGATCAGCAGCCCGCCCTCCTGCTCCATATAAAAAAGCGGTTTTACGCCC
The DNA here is from genome assembly GCF_037977385.1 of Terribacillus sp. FSL K6-0262. Classification (NCBI taxonomy): domain Bacteria; kingdom Bacillati; phylum Bacillota; class Bacilli; order Caryophanales; family Bacillaceae; genus Terribacillus; species Terribacillus sp. FSL K6-0262. The sequence continues at coordinate 562,505 of NZ_CP150277.1, forward strand.
AATCTGTCTCTAGCGAAAAAGAGTGTTTCGGTTTTGTCATGCCAAATGGCGAATGCAAAAATCCCATTGAATTTTTCAACACAAGCATCCTGCCACTCGATATAGCTCTTCAGCAGCACTTCCGTGTCGGAATGGCCTTGAAATGTCCATCCCCGCTGCTTGAGTTCTTTTCGGATATCTTCTGTGTTGTACAGTTCTCCATTGTACACCAATGTATAAGTCCCGCGTTCATCGCTGTGCTGCATCGGCTGTTTGCCCCCAGCAGCATCCACCACAATCAGACGCCGGTGACCGAACAGGACATGTGATGCGCCCCAATCGTTGTACTCATCCGGACCCCGTTTTGATAATGTCTGAGCCATTTTCTGGATCACAGGTTGCTCCTGCGCCAGATTCCTTTTGAAATTAACCCATCCGGTAATACCGCACATATGCCCGCTCTACTCCTTTTCTCGCCTTTTTCATATAATAAGCCGTTACTTCTACAACATATGAAAAGCGGCGCCAAACGTGAGCAAAAGAAAAAAACCTGCCAAAAAAGGCAGGTTTATGGCAGGAATCCCATCGGCAGGATACCAAAGCCAAGCAGCAATGTAATGATCAGGGCAATGAAGAAAATGATCCACCAAACTTTTGCGGACTTCTCCTTCTTCATTTTGACAAGGATCATCTCCATGCAAATGATGACAATGAGACCGGCAATTCCTTTGATGATTGCTTGAGCAGTAAAGGCAGAACCATCCTCATCGAGATATCTCCATAATAAGACAAATCCGGTATACAGGATAAGCAGATAATCCAGCCGAAGGATCATATGCGGGATTGTTGCCTGTTTCTTCTTTTTCTCACTATATAATACCAGCGCGAAAAAGAAGAGCAGAAGTCCAAGCCCCCAGCCGATGATATGTGTCAGTATCATTCCGTCCATGATGCGCCTCCTTATGTATTAGTACCCGTCCATCATACCATGATTCCCATTATTTCGGCATCAAGACACACGCCGTATATTTTTCTTCCGCAGCGGCTGAATCTTACCATATGTCAATATGCGCCACACCCATTCACCCGGTCCGAAAGTGAAGAAACGGAACCACATGCGGCTTAGGATCACTTGGATGACGAATACACCGACGACAAAGCCCACAAAGCCAAGCAAAGAAAATCGCCCATATAAACCGAAGCCGACTCCATAGAATACTAGGAACATCAAGACAGATTGGAAAAGATAATTGGACAGTGACATGCGCCCGACCCAGCTCAACTGCCGCGCAAGCCAGCTGAAGAAAGGGAGATTTGAAACGAGCGTTATGACAGAAAGATAAAATAGCGCACTTGCCGGTCCGCCGATCGTATCCTGGATAATGGTCAGCCAGAGAGGTGTACCAACCAAATATGGTCCCGCTTTGAATAGAAGGAAGAAAAATCCGGTAATCACCGTTAACCAAACCAGCTTCCGACGGTTCGCAACGGGATCATGGAACAGCTTCACACGGGCAAGATAGGCACCCAGCAGCATGAATGGCAGCAGCACGAATACACTCATTATGATACCTACTACCCCGCTTGCGGATGTCCAGTCAGACAGATTCTGCCGTAAAACTTCTGTGTAGCTGCCATTACCATAAACTGTGAGTTTATTTTGGATGTCCATCATACTGACCATCAATTCTTCCATATCAAGACCAATCAGTGAAGCACTCCACACAGATAATAAATTGAATAGAAGTCCTGGAATGAGTAATATCGGGATCATCATCAGCAATACCCACCTTGGTGTATAAAGGAAAGGGATCAGCAGCAATCCAATAATCGCGTATGTAAAGAGGATATCGCCGTGCCAAATCAGGAACGCATGGATTGCCCCAAGCCCGAGCAATACCAGCATCCTCCTGCTAAGAAACCAGCCGGGACGGATGCCATCACGTTTGCGGCTATCGAATATGAGCTGCATCCCGAAACCGAATAGGATGGAGAATAAGGTATAGAAGCTGGCTTGGAAGAAAATATCGATGCCGCCTAAAAGAAAGCTATCCAGCTGCGAATCCCATTCAGGGGAATCGTAGCCCGGCATATAATACGGAGATCCGAATGAGGGCGCATTCACCATAAAAATACCCAGTATGGCTGCTCCTCTTGCAGCATCAATCCAGTGAAGCCGCTTTGTCTGGGGCATGGGTCTGATTTTATCCTTCATTTCATTCCGCCTTTCGTTAGTACAGATGGATCATTTACAAAAATGATATGGATGACATCTGTCAGAATTGCTAAAATCAGTATATCACATGCTGCATAGCAGAAAGGATTAATTTATGTTTAAGAAACTAGCTTCCGATGCTTTAGGTCTCTCCGATATTGGTACGATCATTTCCCCGAATGATTATGATAAGACAGATGCTGATGATTACGTGATGAATGAAGATGATGAAAAGATATACTTCCTGATCAAAACCAAACAGGATGAATACTGCTTCACGAACCTTTCCATCATCCACGTCGACGGCGATAGTGCTGTCTCATCCAAGCGCACACTGCGCCGTTATCCATATTTGCAGCATCGCATCAGCAATGTCTATTTGGAGACGGCCGGGAAAGTCGATCTGGATATCGAGATTAAATTCTCCATCGATGATCAAGTGATCAGCATCGATGTGAAGAAGGATCAAATCGATCAGCTGAAGGATCTTTATAAAGCGCTTCTGCGCATTGCGGAAATCAATTATGAAAACAGCTTATACACAGACATGGCCCATACCAGCTTGGACAAGGCAGCCGCCATTTTGCAGCAGTCCCGCTACACGGACGGCACCTTGGATGATACATACCGGAAGCTGACCGAATTCGGCTTCGAATGGCTGTCTGCTACAAAAGATAAATACCACTCACATGATTTCGGGGCTGTATACGAAAAATACATCAATAACTAAAAGAAGCGTGACTCGCAGCATGCGAGTCACGCTTTTTATGATGGTCCTTCCCATCTCCCGTCATATTTCGTATCCGAGCTCAGGACTTCCTGTGCAAATGGACATACCGGGACAATCTGTTTCCCTTTTTCATTCGCATATGCTGCTGCATGATCGATCAAATCCGTCCCTAGGCCTTTCCCCTGCTTATCTTCCACCACCATTGTATGTTCAATGACAATATCATCCGATTCCCGGAATGTCACTTCTGCATCCGGCCGTTCCGTATCCCCGATATAAAATCGTCCTTTCCCTTGTTTGATATCAGCCATCCTATCACTCCTTTGTGCCTTTACTCTACCCGCTTGGAGAGCCGGCTATTCATCTGGCCGTCTATGGTTTGCCATCTATGAATGAGGGGTAAAATCCTATGATCAAACACAAAAGAAAGGCGTTCTTTATGTTTATCAAATTTTTCCCCAGATCCATCAGAAAATATCTGCATATGACACGCAGACAGCGTAAACATGAAGTACAGCTCAACCTCTGGATGATGCCGAGCCTTTATATTGCAGGGACAATCATTCTTGTGGCAATTCCGTTATTATTGGATTTATATTTCGATTTGCCTGCCAAAACCACCGGCTTCTTCAATGCATCCGCCTCCAACACTGGTACTCTTGTCAGCGCGCTGGTCAGCGGCACATTGCTTTTGGCTGCCTATACATTGAACTCCATACTGGTGGTATTGACGAGCTTCAGTTCAGAGTATTCGCCGCGCATGCTCTTTAACTTCATCTCTGACCGTACGACACAGCATATTCTCGGACTCTTTTACGGGAGCTTTGTCTTTATGCTCGTCTCTTTCTTGTTCGTGACGAACAGCTCCAGGGATTATTTCACCGCTGTGCCTATTTCTTGTACAATTGTCACCCTGACAGCGGTGATTGCCTTTGCTATCTTTGTCAACCATACGACAACCTGGATGCAGATGCATAACATAGTGGATGCAATGAAAAGCGAGTCGGAAAGGATCATTCAAACCACGTTGATCGATGAACTGGAGCCATATCGTCGTGATGAACCCGGTTACACATTTGAAGATTACCCAGGCTATACCTATAAGGCCTCCAATTCGGGCTATATCCAGCTGATCAACTTTGTCGATATGATCAAGCAAGCCAAGGAAGACGATGTTATCGTGAGGCTGGATGCAAAGGCCGGTGACTTCGTTTTAAAAGGCAACCGTTTGTTCAGTTATCGCGGGCCAGGTGCCCAAGATCTGCAAATCGGCAAATATAGCAAAATGATCCAAATCGGACATAAACGTTCTGAGATTCAAGACGTGGATATGAGTATGAACAAACTAAGCGAGATAGCAATCAAGTCCATCGGTAATGATGATCCGACTTCCGCTATCAATACCTTTCATCAAATGGCTGATCTGATGATCAATATGGATGCATCGACGACATTGCATCCTTATTTGCAGGATGAAGATGGACAGACACGCGTCGTTTATAACACTGTGACTTTTTCCACTTATCTGCATGAAGGCTTCGGCCGCATTCGGCATTACACACAAAAGGATTATCTCTTGATTGTGGAAATGATCCAGATTTTCATCCGGATGGCAGATTCCATTTCCGAAAAGAATCACTCGATCATCTGGGAATTCGTCCAAGATACGATTTTCCATATTCCGCAAACCGCATTCTACCGATCTGATCGGATTCGGCTGCTCCATTGTTTGAAGCAGCTGGCAGATGTCACCGGGAAAGAAATGGATTATTACGAATTGGAAAGGCATCTCCAGCCAAATTAAAGAAGGAGACAGCACGCTCGCTGTCTCCTTTCTTATACTTGCCGCAAAAAACCTTTGTCAAAGAAATAAAGATACTTCTCCTTGACTGGTTTCTTCCAGATACGTTCGATTGCAAGAGCATACAATTCAATCTGCACCCGATATTTCTCCGTCAAGGTCTCAGCTCTTCTGGCCGGATCTTCTCCATAGAGTGTATCCGTCTTGTAATCCAGCAGCACAAGTCCATCGTCCTCCACAATGATTTGATCGACTACCCCCTGGACAACAACCTTATCGGAAGCTGCTCCTGTCCAGTCGCTGTACAGTTCATTAGCGGGCAGCGCCAGTGTGAAAGGTGTTTCCCGATAGAAGTGCTCAGCCCGGCGCAGACGATTTGCTATTGGTGAATCAAGGAAATCAAGGATCCTCTCCACATCGATCGACGCAGCAGCCTCTTGCTGCAAGAATTCCTTCTCCACTAATTCTTGCAGGTACTCCTCGAGCTGCTTCTTATCCCATTCCTTCCGGATATCAAGCTGCTGCATGACAGTATGGACCGCACTGCCCCGTTCAGCCGGCGTGAGTTCCTTCGATTCCTGCAGGAAATGCGGCCTGCTGGCAATCGGAGCTCTTTGCTGGATCCGGTTCACTACGCGGATATCGCTGTAGCTGTCCCGTATTTCCCGCTGCCGCTTGATTTCCGTCACAGTCTGTTTTGCCCGGAATCTTGTTGCCTCTGAATGCGGATATTGATAAGTCAGGCGGTTCTCGACTTCGGCTTTCCAATCAGCATCCTCTTCACCAGGCTTCCACTCCGTGATGCGCTGAAGCAGCTCTTGATTGGCTTCTTCCTCTTGCTCTTCCGATGTAAGGTAATCTTTGCTTTCTTGGAGGCGTATCCTCCATTCCGAGCGATCAGCAGTAATTTCTGCCGGCAGCTGCATGGACAGCTCCCCTTCCCGGAGCTCCATCGCTTGCTCATGCCGCAGCAGGGCCGGCGCAACCCAATCCAAATAGGAGGTCGCTTCCAATCGAAAATGCGAAGGTAATACCCAATCTGGATGATCGGCAACCCGCCGCCATTTCTGAAGCTTCTTCTCCAAAGATGCAACATTCCCGACCATGACCAGCTTTTCCTTTGCACGCGTCAACGCAACGTACAGCACCCGCATTTCTTCGGCCAGGGATTCCCGCTGCTTCTCCGCTTTTAATGCATGATAGATCAAAGTAGGATACATGAGCCGCTTCACCGGATCGATGTATTTGCTGCCAAAGCCCAGATCTTTATGCAATAAATAACGTTCCCTGAGATCCTGCTGATTGAATGTTTTATCCATCGCACCTGTGATGACAACAGGAAACTCAAGTCCTTTGCTTTTATGGATGGTCATGATCCGGACAACATCTTCCTGTTCCCCCAAAGCCTTCGCAGCTCCGAGGTCATCCCCTCGTTCTTCCATACGTTCTATGAATTTCACAAACCGGAACAGACCGCGGAATGATGTATTCTCATAATTTCTCGCCCGATCATACAGGGCACGAAGATTTGCCTGTCGCTGCCTTCCTCCCGGTATGCCGCCTACGAAATCATAATATCCCGTCTGCCGCATGATGGACCAAATCAGGGTCGATAATGCCCCCTGCCTTGCTTCCATCCGCCAAGAACGAAGCCACTCGAGCAGCCGCTCGATTTTGATCGAGATGGCATCATCCGTTGTCCGTGCATACGATCTGGCTGCATCATAATAGCTGCTCCGCTGATCCGCCAATCGGATTTTAGCTAAGTCATCCTCTTTCAGACCGATGATGGGGGAGCGTAAAACAGCAGCGAACGGTATATCCTGCAGCGGATTATCGATGATCTTCAGCACACTCATCATCACTTTGATCTCGATAGCGTCAAGATAACCTGTCGTCAGCTCGGCATATACCGGGATACCCTGCTGCTTCAGTTCTTCCATGATGCTTGGTGCCCAGGTCATGGATCGGAGGAGTATGACGATATCCCGATATTGGATATCACGCTGCTGCTGCGTGGATTTATCGACAACTTGCATCGCAGCATGCCCTTCATGACCGATCCATTGCTGAATCATCCTCGCGTAAGCACGCCCTTCCAGCTGGGCTTTTTCCAAGTCCTCCACCGTTTCCGTGTCGGTGTCGGCTTCTTCCATTTCTTCCGTACCATCCCGATTGATGATGACCAGCTCCACATCGGCATCATCATGCTTCAGCTCATCATACATTTTATTTGCGTAGATAAGCTCTGCTTCCTTTTCATACTGCATTTCCCCGACATCCTCGGAGAACAGCTGGCGGAAGATATAATTCGCGCCATCCAGCACCTGCTTCCGGCTGCGGAAGTTGCTGGCCAAATCGATGCGCATGCCTGGATTATCCGGTTCGGAAAATGCCTTGTACTTATTCAGGAACAAAGTCGGTTCCGCGTGCCGGAATCGATAGATGCTTTGTTTGACATCCCCGACCATGAACATATTCCCGCTGCCTTTACGATCGGATAGCAGCGTGATCAGCGTTTCCTGTACAAGGTTCGTATCCTGGTATTCATCCACCAGCAATTCCTTGAACCGGCTTTGATAGGTTTCGGCAATGCTTGACGGAATGATTTGATCTGGCGTGCTGTCATCATCGATCAGCACCTCCAGACAAAAGTGCTCCAAATCGGAGAAATCCACCAATGCCCGTTCCCGTTTCTCCATTTGATAGCGGCTGCGGAATTGCTTGACGAGCAAAGCAAGCTGCTTGATCGACGGATAAAGCTCGAGCATATCTGCCAGATAGACTTCCAGCTTCCGTGAAAACCAGTCCCCGGCAAGCTTCCCCCATCTCTTTTTATAGGAATCACGCAATGCTTTTGCCTGGGCTTTCTTTGTATCATCACAATCGACTTTTTTACCGGAAAGCCTGCCGAAGGACTGCTCCTTGATGAAATCCACCGCGTCATCCCAGCTGCCTCCTACAAGACTCTTGGCTTCAGCAATGAAATTCCTTTCCGCTTTGAAAGTGTCTGCGTAATGATATGGTCCATCCGGCTCGCATGTCAGTGCGAGTGCCTGATCGGCCTCCTGCAGCATGGCCTGCAGCTGATCGTTTGCTTCCCGCTTCAACACTTGCAGCCAAGGAAGATCACCCTCATCCTTCACATCCGAAACATTATACAGCTCCGCCATTCCATCCAGCCACGCATCCGGATACGGATTCTGGGTAGCAAAATCATATAATTTCAGAATCAAATCTTCTACTTCCAAGTCATTGCGGTCATTGCTGAAGCGATCGACGACACCGAAGAAGGCCGCTTGCTCATCGCCTTCCTTACCGTACCATTCCTCCAGCAGCTCACCCATGACCTCCTGACGGATCAAATCTGCTTCCAAATCATCCGCGATTCGAAAACCTGGATCCAAATCCAGCAAATACGCATATTTGCGCACGACATCCAGGCAGAATGAGTGAAGCGTGGAAATGGACGCATGCTGCAGCAATGATAGCTGCTTGCGAAGATGCTGGGATGATGGATTCGCCTCCAACGCCTTTTCGAGAGCCGATCCGATCCGGCTGCGCATTTCTTGCGCTGCTGCATTCGTAAAGGTCACGACAAGCAGCTGATCAATGTCCACCGGATCCTCTTGATTCACAAGCTTCTGGATGATCCGTTCGACAAGGACAGCCGTCTTCCCCGATCCCGCTGCTGCCGCCACCAATATATCATGTCCTTTGGCATCGATTGCCAACTGCTGTTCCTCAGTCCACTTCACCATGTCGCTCCACCTCCTTCTTGATGCTGTTCAGCACTTCGTCATCCTTCATATCCTTGATGGCACGATATTTATTACCGGCAAGTGATGCATCGAACTGGCAAACCGCCTTGAATTCACAGAATGTACAAGCACTTTGATCATGGTGCCGATATGGATTCAAATGCACGCCGCCATTGGTGATATCCAATCCCGCTTGCTCCATCAAAAATCTGGTATGCTGCTGCAGGGCGCGGAACGTGTCTTCATCCGCCGTCTGGGATCCTGCCCTGAACCCGCCATCCTTCTTCAGGCCAGCCGGGATGATTTTACTCATACCCGATTCGAGTGATGTATCCATCATCCGGGCAACCGATTCCTGCTCAAGAAGCATGCCTTGCATTTTGAATTTCTTGAAAATCTCTTCTTCGATATCAACCTGCGACCTGCTTGATTGAGATATCAGCGGGTTGTGCACATGGAAATACAGCACCCCCGCAGGAGTCGCCTTGAGACCTAGCCATTCCTCTGAATGTGATAGGACAACATCCAGATAGGCGAGCATCTGCAGAGCCAGACCATAGTACACCTCGGTCAGATTCAGCGCCTTGCTGCTGGATTTATAATCGATTATGCGAAGGAACAGTTCTTCCTGTTCGATCGCCTTGTCAACCCTGTCGATCCGTCCCCTCAGCTGCACATCATAGCCGTTTGGCAGTGCGATCTCAATCGGAGGCAGTGTCTTGTCCTCGCCGAAATCAAGCTCAAGCCCGACAGGGGAGAACTTGCTTTGCCTTGCCTGCTCACTCAGTGTATAGGCAGCCCGTGCAATGATTTCCTGCAGCTTCTGCTGGATGTACTTGAAGCGGTTGGAGCTATGGAGTATCTGGTTCTGCAGCACAGGCGCGAGATTCCCCATTGCCCGCTTCGCGTAACCAGCGGCATCGTTTCGATTAAGCTGCGCATAATCCCTGCCCTCCAGCTGCACCCAATCGGTGATTTGCTTCAATGCCTCATGGAAAAGCTGACCGATATCCGGGGCGTCCAATTTGTACGTCCGTCTGTTTTCCAAACCGAGACTGTACTTGGCGAAATGCTGATAGGAACATCGATAGTAAGTTTCCAGGCGGGATACACTTGCTTTCACCTTTTTCGGGAAAAGCTGCTCCTTTGTCTCTTCCTTCAAATCTTCTGCCTCATTTCGGTAAAAGAGGCTTTGAAGGATCCTTCCCGTCAATTCACCTGCGCTTTCCTGGCGAATGAACCAGTTGAGCACGCTATCCCAGATCGGATGGATCGGATAGCTGCGCAATTTACGGGCAAGCTGCGTCGTAAGCGCAGACCGGGTCTGATCGATGGTTGCAACAAAGCGGGCCGTATCCAGGCTGTCCTCCGGATCCTGAAGCATACGCTCATCGCAGCACCAATCGAATAAATCCTTCATGCGCTGTACGAGCGAAGACGCCATTTTCGCCTTTCCTTCCTGATCACTGATCGGATAGCTTACCCAAAGCCGTTCACTTGCTGCCGTAAAAGCGAGATACATATAAAAGCTTTCATCCAGGAGCTGGCGCTTGCTCCCTGCTGCAAGCTGCAAACCGTATACCGCCAGTACTTCCCGATCCTCTTCACTGATGAGTCCGTCATTCCTGGGCTTCATCGGCCACACACCCTCGTTGACCCCAAGCAGGAACGCACATTTCAATCCGCTCACCTTGCTATGATCGATTGTCCCGACGATCACCTGATCCAGACTGGGCGGGATATGGGCGAATTCCAGCGATTCGAAGCCGGTTTCCATCGTATGACGGAATACTTGCAGGGAAACGCGCTCTTCGCCGACTATCTCCACGGCTTCATCCAGCAGCTGGAGCACGGCATCCCAGACCTGGTCTTGTTCCCTTGCCCTTTCCAATTCACCACGCTCATCGAAAGTGACTTGCATTTCTTCCAGGCGCTGCGGCACTTTCAGCTGTTCCAGCCAATCGTAAACCGCAATCGAGCGTTCACGGAATGTCTTGCCCTCCCGCAGCTTCCGATCGAATTTCTTCATCGCTTCAGCTACCTGCCGGCGATAATGATTGATCCGTTTCTGCGTTTCCAATTCCTTATCCGTCTGCCGGGTCGATTCAAAGCCGCGGAACCGCTGGAAGATCCAATCTTCTTTTTGCAGCCAGCGATCCCTGGAGCGGATGCCATATTCCAGACAGTAATTCTCCAATTCATCTATCGCTTCTTCCGTCAGCGGATAGACTTCATCGCTTGATGGGATGAAGCCGGTCTTCAAGACGCGGAACACGGCCTCATAACGCCAATTCCCATCGACCACTTCCATTCCGGAACGGATCAATTCCAGCAGCGGATGGTGGATCATCGGCTTTTTCTGATCGATGAATACTGGAATATGATAATCCTTGAACACCGTTTCAATCAGCTCGTGGTACACATCCGCCTGTCTCAAAAGCAATGCTATGTCCTGATAACGATAGCCCTTCTCCCGTACAAGTGTGATGATTTCCTGCGCCACCCCTTCGACCTCCGCCCTCGGATGGACTGCCTGCGCCAGCGTGACCGGTACTTCCCCTTTCAGTGATGGTGCGGGGCGAGTTTCAAAATGCTTCTCCAAATGCAGGAAGGCAGGGTTATGGCCAAAACGTCCCTCCTCCGGGCTCAGCTGCTCGATGGAGGTGATCGGAACATTCCGCTCCTGTGCCGTCTGTTTGATTTGAAGAAATGTATCGTGTGTGCGGGCGAACAAATCAAGCTCATCTACATCCTGACGGTTCGCTGCGTCCAATGTAAGTGTCACGGTGACTTGCTCGGCTTCCGTCATCAGGGCACCGATTACCTCCAGCTCCTGCGGCGTGAATTGATGGAAACCATCCAGATAGATTTCCGCCCCTTTCACAGACCGCGACAGCGGGATTTTGGAAGCCAATACTTGCAGCTGATCCTCGCTGTCAATATATTTATCGCGCAATAGCGCGGTCAGACGATCGTATATATAACTGATATCCTCCAGCTTATCCCGAAGCGTGCGTTCCGGGGAGTGCGGCAGCTGAAACTGCTCCATTTCCTGTATTTGGGCATGAAGAAGCTCCGGCGTAACCCGATATCGCTTCAGCTCTGTGATCATGCTTTCCAGCTGCCCCATGAAACCATTCTTCTCGATCGCTTTTTGGAAGACATTCCAGTCGGATTTCCGTTCCTCGGTGATTTTCCGGAGCATCATCTGGATACCGGTCGAGCTGATGAACTGCTTGGTCGCACCGCCTGTCTCCTGCAGAATATACCAAGCCAACCGCGACAAGCTGTACACTTGTGCGCGGATGCTGCCCTCTACGCCGGTTTGTCTGATCAGCGCCTGCTCCTGCTGAAAAGTCATCTGATCCGGAACGAGATAAAATATATTCGGCCCCATCGGATCTTCGTTCAATTTGGCTGCTATCTCATCCAGACAAGCCCGGCTTTTCCCTGCCCCAGACCGGCCGACGATAAAACGTACACCCATGCTACACTTCACTCCTGTCTCCCAAACTAGTAATCTTATTTTATCATGTTCCGTCGCTGAAAGGAAAACAAACGCGTACATTTGTTCGATTGCATATATTGGAAAAGCTCCTTATCCAAGATAAGGAGCTAAGCACCAAGGCCCGTTGCAGACATTGGCCAGAATTGGGCATCCACCTTCCCGACAACCTGTTCAATCGGAATGAAACCAAATGCACGGCTGTCCAGGCTGTCGCGGCGATTATCCCCCATGACGAACAGCATTCCATCCGGTACAGTCGTTTGCCCGGTCACATCCTCCAATGTAAAATCATACGTCAATCGACCATCGATATCATCCTTATAGGCTTCCAGATAATGCTCCGGGCGGTATTCCCCATTCACGAACAGCCTGTCATTCCTCACTTCCAGTGTATCACCAGGCATTCCAATCACTCGTTTGACATAATCCTCATCTTCGGTTGCATGAAAGACGATGACATCAAAACGCCGAATACTATCTGCATCGTTCCTGAATTTGTTCACCATCAGGAAGTTGCCATCCTGCAAGGTAGGCTCCATCGACTCCCCTTCCACCCGATAATCCGCAAAGACCCATTCCCTGAAACAGACGAGCAAAAGCACGATGCCGGCAAACAGGAAGAAAAACCTCCAACGTTTTTTCTTTTTCATGTACTTTCCTCCGGTGTGAGTGTTTTGGAACACTTTACCCCGGCAGGTACAGCTTCAATCCTTATCGGACTGCTCCTGCTTGCCGTTCTTCTTCAATCTTCCTTCCACGTACTTGCCGATCATCCAAAACAGGATGATGGCAACGGCGACAACGACAGTCTTGATCGGATTTTCCGCAAAAGATGTCAGACTGTCCCCGATATAAGCAATCGAGAAGATCATCAGTGCCTTACCGAGAAATACTGCCAGCGCGAATTGCTGCAAGCTGATTCTCGATAACCCGGCAACGACATTGATGATAGCCGACGGGGAAAATGGGAAGCATAATAAAATGAATAGCGGACCGAAACCATGACGATCCAGCCATTCCGTTATTCTCTTAACTTGTTTATTATGACGCAGCCAATTGATCACCCGTGTATGGCGGTAGCGCCGTATCAGCCAAAAGACCGTGATCGCACCAAGTGACGTGCCAATCCATGAATACAGGAAGCCCCATAGCAGGCCGTACGCCACCGTATTCGTAAGCACGAATACAACAAGCGGCAAAAACGGCAGGAAAGCTTCAAAATAAGGAAGCAATATGCCGGGTATAGGACCCAGATTCTCATATCGATCCAGCAGGGATTTTACATAGTCGTCCCATGTTCCATTGCGGAACATTTCCATCAAATCGTTCCATCCAAAACCTAAGACCATCTAACCATTCTCCTATTCCCAGCTAAAAACATCTTTTTACCATTTTAAACGAAAAGCCCGAGCCTGCAAAGTCTGACAGGATAACCCCTTCTTTTCCTGCATTTGGTTGGTGATTAAATAATTACCTGTGCTATCCTGTTTCCGCTTCGCATAGCAATAGGATATAATGGAACTTATGTTCGCAATAGGAGGAAAGGCATATGCGCTGTCTTAGTGAGTCGGAATATAAGCTGGGATCCCGCTTCCTGTTTCTGTCCATGGCCATTGTTGTCCTGCAGCAGGATATCCGGATCGTGGAAGAAGGAAAACACAAGATAAAAACATATCTTTTGCATAACTTACAAGCAATGGAGAAAGCTGCGCTGGAGGAGCGCCGAAAGCTGCGCATCCAGCTCCGCCAGCGCAATATGCAGATTGTGACCGCAGAGAAGAATGACGCATTCACTACGTTTTTATTCATCACGAAGGAATGCGAGGAAAAGCGGAATTATTTCAATCCGGCAATACGGAAGAAAGTCGAAGCCATCCTGATGGAGCTCACACAAAAGGCTCTGCTATCTGATCCCCGCTGTACTTCCACAAATGCCTGATCCGCTTATCCAGCAGGAAACGGTATTGCGCAGTACGCTGGACCTGATTCATCATCGATCCATACGACACATCCAGGATAAGTGTGTGACCATTCTTGAAAGTAAGGCTTGTACGCTGATGGGCTGCGGCTTCAATCCGCTTGATATGGGAATGTGAAATCCAGGAGCATGTGTGGGCAAGAGGAGAAGAAGTGGGAAAGAAGTACATACCGCTGACGGGGTCAACGGATATCGGGGCTTTATGCGTTATTCCGCAAATTTCCTTCACCCCAGCCTGTCTGCCCTTCAAGCTGCTTCCATAGAACTTGCAGGCCACATCGATGAATTTGCTGGGAGAGGCACGAAAAGTGAAACTGTTCTCTGTCTCGAGCACCTCACAGCCAGGCTGTCCGTTTTCAAGAACCTTCGGAAGCACTGCCATTGTAAGAGGAGTAAGTTCAGCCACAGCCGGGCTCTGTTCAATCTGCTGCATCTTAAACATTCCTTTCTGATGCAGGAAAAGAAGGTTGTCTCTACAATAGCAAAATCGGGACAGAAAAACAGGGGAATCAGATTTTCTTAATGGAATCCTTACAAAAACAGGCAGAGATATAAAAACTCTACCTGTTTTTTTCATATTCCGTTATTTTTTCAATACGATCTCGATTGGAAGGATGAGTGGAACGCAGCCATTCAAAAACCGGCCAAGGATCTGGATCGCCTTTGGAGACCTCCTGCATCTTTTCGAACATGCGGATGCCTGCTGCTGTATCAGGTGCATGCTCAAGTGCATAATCATCGGCCTGACGCTCCATCTCACGTGATACATAAAGGGATACAGGGGTACTTGCAAACTGCAGCAAGCCCAAGATCAAGAGAAAGAGCGGCACAGCCTGCAGCTGATGCGCAGTGATTTGCTTCTTAGCCAATATCTTGTCTGAGACCCTTTTGGTCACCCAGAGGAGAAGAAAGCCAAGAACCAGAAAACCGGCTGTTCCCCAATACACATGATGCAGTACGTAATGGCCGATTTCATGGGTGACAATGAACAGCACCTCATCTTCTGCCAATCCATCTATGGTTGTATCATACAATACGACACGGGCACTGCCGAACAAACCAGTTACATACGCATTATATGTCACCGTCTTTGCACTCTTATCGACCTCCAGGAGTGTCGCATCCGGGATACCCGCGGCATCGGTCAGCTGCTCGATATCCGTTCGCAATTCCCCATCAGGAAGGGGATGGAAGTCTTCATAGAGAGGATCGATCCACATCGGCTGGATGTACACGACGAAAATAGCGCCAGGGACGAGCAGAAGCCACAGCACGATCCACCAGCTTTTACGGAATCGTTTCATCAGGAGCTGCGATAGGAATACCACTGCCGTGACTGCCAGATAAAAGAGAAGTAAGCTCAGCAAGTATTCCCCTGCCCAATCCCCAAATGGCTGGACACTGATCTGCCCTTGGCGCGCATTCCAAAATCCCGCCAAACGGAATGGCAGCTGCACAATACCATACAAACCGGTCAAAAGGAGCAAGAAAACCGCTAATGCGAATAGCTTGGGAAGCCGCTGTTCCAACGAGGCTGCGAATTCCTGCAGCTTACTGTCCTTCCAGACTGCAAAAAGGAAAATGGGCAATAGCGGCAGCCGTGAAAAATAAACTGCATGCCCAATGCTGGCATATGCGCTGACATCCCGATTCAAATCGGGATAGGCCAGCAAAAAGAAACTCCAGATTGCCAAGAGATAGACGGCATAAGCAAACAGTACTTTTTTCATCCGATTCCTCCTGTAAAAAAAGAGACGGCCTTAAGGCTCGTCTCTTGCATGATCAATACATAAGATCGATGAAATCGTCTTTTTCGATCTTACCGAGGTAATGGCTCACATTCACATCCGCCAGCGCTTGCTGGATCGACTCACGCTCATAACGGACACCTCTTAGCTTTTCTTCCAGTTCACCGACTTCCCCGACACCGAAATAATCGCCGAATATACGGATCTGTTCAATGATGCCGTTTTTCACATCCAAGCGGATATCTACATTGCCTGAAGGGAATTTATGGGTCTGCTGAATATTGAAGCTCGGTGATTTGCCATAATTCCATTCCCATTTTTGATAACGTTCTTCGCTGATTTTGTGAATTGCTTTCCAATCGTCTTCTGTCAGCTTGTAACGCGGAACATCCTTCGTATCCTCGACATCGAAAATATAACGAAGCAGGATTTCCTTGAATTCGTGCATAGGGATTTTTTCATCCATGAATTCAGAGATATTCGCCACCCGGCTGCGGATGGATTTGATCCCTTTGGATTCGATTTTCTCTTTCTTCACCTTCAAGGCAGAGACAACATGCTCAATTTCAGAATCGTACATCAGTGTACCATGGCTGAACATCAGCCCGCGCGTGGAGAATTGCGCATTCCCGGAGATTTTACGTTCGCCGACAAGCAAATCATTGCGTCCTTTCAATTCAGCGGGGACGCCGAGCTTATTCAATGCATCCGTCACAGGTTTTGTGAATTTTGCGAAATCCTGGAAGCTATTGCCGTCATCTTGGGTGATGAAGCTGAAATTCAAGTTCCCCAAATCATGATATACAGCTCCTCCGCCAGAAAGACGGCGCACGACCTTGATGCCGTTATCATCCACATACTTCGTATTGATTTCTTCGATTGTGTTCTGGTTCCGGCCGATGATGATGGACGGTTCATTGATATAGAAAAGCAGGTATGTATCGTCCTTGCCGAAATTTTTCAGCACATATTCCTCAATCGCAAGGTTGATCCTTGGATCTGTGATTCCTTCATTATCGATAAAACGCAAAATAAAGACCCCCAGTGTCAGAAAATGTTTATCCTAGTAATATTCTACCGAATCATAAGCCCTTTATCAATCCAGACAAAATGGGAAGGTCTCACCCTTCCCATTCCAATCCTTCATATGCCAGCTTCACTTCACCGCTGAACACACTGCTTGCTTCCTCCAGAAGCTGCCGATGTTCGCCGAAATGCGGCAGATGACTCAGGAAGAGCGTCTTCACGCCCGCTTGCTCCGCAATACCGCCAACCTGCAGGCTGTTCATATGACCTGCCGCTTCCCCGTCCTGATGCTGATAAAAATTACAATCGGTGATGAGCAGGTCTGCACCTTTGCTGAACTCCGCCCATTCCTCCAAATAACTGGAGTCGGCTGTATAGACGATATCCGATACACCATCGGAAATCCGCATGCCATAGCAAGGTACGGGATGCTTCGTTTTCATGAAAGTAATCGCGAAGGGACCAATGCTCAAAATTTCATCCGGCTGATAGGCTATCCCTTCCGTGAATTTATGGCTCAAGCTCTTGAAGCCTGCCTCGTCCTCTTCATGGCCATATATCGGCAGCACATCCTCTGTTCCTCTCAAACTGTTCTGCACCTGCCAAACGTGCTGCAATGCACCAATGTCCGCTACATGATCCGGATGATAATGACTTACAACAACTGCATTCAAGTCCTTCGGATCGACAAAAGCAGGCATTCTGGATAGTGCACCGCTTCCACAATCCAGCAGCAGGGAATATCCATCCTTCTCCACTACATAACAGGAGCTGGCACTCTCCCTGCCAGGATATGCTCCCCAAAATCCTATTACTGTCAATTTCATATCAATCTGCACCTCTCCTTCTACTGATACCATTACCGATTTCCCTTGCCATTAATCCCTGCTTCCATAGGTCCTCCCTTTAGGGGGCTGGTCTACTTCATGCTTATATGACATAATATAACAAAAACAGAAAAAACGCATATGGGGGGATATCCATTGAGACCGGAATTGACACGAATGACAAAAGCAGATGATTTCTTGGATTATTATTGGCTGAAAGAAGAACTCGTCCAATTCTGCCGTGAAAACGGACTTCCTGCATCAGGTTCCAAAATGGAAATCACCGCGCGGATCGAAAGTTTCCTCCGGGATGGCAGCATGGAGAAACCGACCCAAGAACAATCCCGCAAAAGGAAGAAAACCGCTGAACCGCTCAGCCGCTCCACCATCATTACAGAAGATCATCGCTGCAGTCAGGATGTGCGTGCATTTTTCAAAAAAGAAATCGGCGAGCACTTTCATTTTTCCACTTACATACAAAGCTATTTCCGGGATAATGTCGGGAAGACATATGAAGATGCCATCCGCGCATGGCATGAAGAAGAAATCCGCAAGCAGGGTCCTGCATATAAAAAGGACATTGCTCCTCCATTCGAGTATAATCGCTTCATTCGTAAATTCTTTTCTGATCCCGCCAATAAAGACAAATCATGCGCCCAAGCTGTCAAGGCTTGGAACAAGAAAAAAAGCAGGCCTTATTCCCATAGTTCCTGACCATTGAAAAAAGCTTCTCCCTCAGGAGAAGCTTTTTTCACGCAAGTAAGCCAGTACGTTCTGTACAGCTTCCTCACCGCTGTCGATACAATCGGGAATACCGATTCCATCGTAGGACCCTCCTGCCAGGAATATGCCCGGCAAGTGGATTTTCATGTTGGCACGCACATCGGCAACGCGCTTCAGATGACCGACAACGTATTGCGGCATCGCTTTTTTCCAGCGGCTGACAACGGAAAAGAGCGGCTTGCTTTTTATTTTCATGATCTTGTTCAAATCCTTCAAGGCAATTTGGACGATTTCCTCATCCGATAAGTCCACCACTCCACTGTCATCGGGTCTGCCGACGTAGCAGCGAAGCATAACTTTGCCATCCGGTGTGGTACCTTCCCACTTTTTATGCGTCCATGTACAAGCAGTGATCCGATATTTACTGTTACGGGAGATAACGAAGCCCGTACCGTCGATATCCTTCTTGATTGCCGATGCATCGAATGTCATTGCTACCGTGGCAACGGATGTCGCCTTCATTTCCCTCAGCTGTTCCATGAAATCATACTGGCTCAGCATGCGCTGGACAGCAAAGAAAGGAGACGCAAGGACGGCGGCATCTGCACGATATACCTCGCCGTTACCGAGCAGCAGATGATAATGATCGTCTTTGCGCTCAATATGATCCACACTTGTTTCCAGTTGGACGGTTCCTGGATCAAGCTGCTTTTCCAGCCCGTCCACCAAGGATTGCAGTCCATTCTTCAAGGAAAGGAATGCACCTGGCGGCTTCACATTTTTCTTCTGTTTCGGAGGCTTCGGCATCGTGGCCTGCAGTCCTTTGATCACACTTCCGTACTGCTGCTCCACTTCATAGAACTTCGGATATGTCGCCATCAGGCTCAATTCATCGATATCGCCGGCATATACACCAGATAATAGGGGCTCGAGCACATTTTCCACCAGCTCATCGCCAAATCGGCGACGGAAGAATAAGCCCATGGATTGATCCTGTGCTTCTTTTCCTTTCGGCAGCATCGGTTCCACACTGATACGTGCTTTCGCCTTTGTTGACAAAAGGCGTGACTGATAGAAAGGTTTCAATTCCGTCGGCACACCCATGAAAGCACGTTTCGGCATTTTATGCAGTTTCTTGCCTGCCAATATAAAGGATTGACCTGTATTGTTCCGGACAAGATCCTTCTCCATGCCGATATCATGAATCAAGCGCGATGCTGATTCCTTACGTGCTAAAAAGGAATCCGGACCGCGTTCGATCATGAATCCATCTTTTTTCAGCGTCTCGATCTTCCCGCCAAGGCGGCTGGAAGCTTCAAACAGCTTTACCTCATAGTCCAGACGATAGGCGCGTATCTGCTTTTGCAGGTAATAAGCAGTCGTCAGGCCGGCAATGCCGCCCCCGACGATTGCAATCTGTTTTTTCTCAGCCATGTCGCTCAACTCGTGCCTGCTGATCCAAAACCACCTTTGCCAATGTATCGATGAACTGCTGATCTGTATTCGGCATTGCCGGACGGTAGTATTTTGCACCTAATTCGTCACACACGACCTTACATTCGTAGTCATTATCATAGAGTACTTCCAAATGATCCGCGATGAATCCAACTGGAGCATAGACGAAGGAACGGTAGCCTTTTTTCTCGTAAAGCTCGCGTGTAAGATCCTGTACATCCGGTCCAAGCCACGGATCAGGCGTGTTCCCTTCACTCTGCCAGCCAAGCTCGACATTCTTGATGCCAGTCTGCTCCTGGATCAACTCAGCTGTACGCTTCAACTGATCTGGGTATGGATCGCCATGCTGAAGGATTTTTTCCGGAAGGCTGTGAGCAGATACGATCAATGCTGCTTTTTCACGTTCTTCCTTGTCCATGCCAGCGAAAATTTCGGAAATCTTATCTGACCAGTGTTTGATGAATCCCGGCTCATCATACCAGCTTTCCACGGACGTAATCTGAAGGTTGCCAGCTTCGGCAGCTGCTTTTTGGGCACGCTCGTTATAGGATTTGACACTGAATGTACTGTAATGTGGTGCCAATACGAGGGAAATGGCTTCTGTGATACCATCCTTCGCCATTGCAGCAACACCGTCTTCGATCCAAGGCTCGATATGCTTCAGGCCAAGATAAGCTTTGAATTCGATGGCATCCTGCGCTTTGTTCAGCGCTGTTTCAAGTGCAGCAGCTTGTTCCTGCGTGATACGGGCAAGCGGGGAAATACCGCCGATTGCTTTATAACGGCTTGTCAAATCCTCCAGCATCTCCGGTGTAGGCTTATGTCCATGCCGGATATCCGTATAATAACGCTCGATATCTTCTTCTTTATATGGCGTGCCATACGCCATTACCAGTAAACCAACTTTTTTCTTTGTCATGTCTTACACCTCGGGTTAAAGAATAGAATTTTGTTTTGCGGAATACGAATGGATGAAGGTAGTCAGCTTCTTCAGCACACTTGGCTGTATTTCCGGCGTCACGCCGTGGCCAAGGTTGAATACATGCGGACCAGCCTCCCGGCCTTGATCCAGGATCGATTTTGTCCGCTCCTCCAGCACCTTCCAGTCACTTGTCAGGAACGCTGGATCGAGATTGCCTTGAAGTGTCTTCGTAATGCCTTTCTCTCTTGCTTCCCGGATGGATAGTCTCCAGTCCAAACCAATGACATCCACCGGCAGATCATTCCATTCCAATATCAAATGGCTTGCCCCCACACCGAATAAGATGAGCGGGACATTGGTTTCACGCAATTCACTGAAAATGCGCTCCATTGTCGGCTTGATATACATGCGGTAATCCGCAGCATTCAGCGCACCTACCCAGGAATCGAAAATTTGGATGGCAGACGCCCCCGCCTTCACTTGTGCTTTCGCATACGTGATGGATACTTCGGCAAGTTTGTCCATCAATGCGAACCATGCAGCAGGGTCACTATACATAAGCGATTTCGTTTTATGATAATTCCTTGACGGTCCGCCTTCGATCATGTAGCTCGCCAATGTAAACGGCGCACCGGAAAAACCGATTAACGGTACTTCCAGCTGTTCTTCTGTCAGGAGCTTGATCGTATCCAGGATATAAGGTATATCCCGCTCTGGATCCAAAGTGCCAAGCCTCTCCACATCCTGGACGCTGCGGATGGGGTTGGCGATCACCGGTCCGATTCCTGACTTGATATCGACATCCACACCGATTCCAGGCAGTGGCGTCATAATATCCTTATATAGGATTGCAGCATCGACATCGTACTGCTCGACCGGCAGTCTCGTCACATAAGCTGCAAGCTCCGGCTGATGCGTGATCTCAAACAAGGAGTATTTCTCTTTCAGCTCGCGGTATTCTTTCTGCGATCTCCCTGCCTGGCGCATATACCATACCGGCGTGTAATCCGTTGCTTCCCCGCGGAAAGCACGCAGCATTGTATCATTTTTGATCTTAGGCATAATCCTTCTCCTTCGTCTCCTCATTATCCGTTTCCAACTATACGAAATTTCATTGGCGTTTGCATACATTTGGCTCATAAAAATCGCTATTTTTTGTAGATTTGTGTCAGAGTCGTGAAATTTGTCAGAATCCGAAACCAGAAAGGACTGTATGGTTGGATTCTGCGCCGCTTTCATCCGTCAGCGGATTGAATGGAACCACATAGTAGGAAGTGTCTTTCAGCGGATTGACTTTATCCACTGTGAAGGATCCCTTCCCTTGTACTTCCCCGATTTTCTCTGCGCCATCGTCCGTTTCTTTATAAATATGATAGACGATCCGCTTGTCATCGCTCGCCGTCCACGTCAAATCGGCATTGACTAGTCTCAAACCTCCGAAACCATAGGAAATCGATGCATCCGTGATTGTCGGCAATTCAACCGGACCGCCGATATCCTCCGCATTCTCCGGCTTTTCAAAGCTTGATGACATCGTCCGGTATTGGGAAACTTGACGCAAGATCGATTTCGTGAGTGCTGTCGGCATCGAGCTGCCGCTCTCCAAATAGTTTTCTTTTGTCGAATTGTCGTATCCCATCCAGCTCACTGCGACATATTCAGGGGTATAACCGGCAAACCATGCGTCTTTATCAGCACCATCCACTAGCGGATGCTGTGTCGTACCCGTTTTGCCAGCCAACGCTCCATAATAGGTCCCTGCAGTTCCAGTACCGCCCGTGACGACTCCTTGCAGCATGCGAGTCATATCCCAGGCCGTCTGTTCGGAAAATACATCCTCCGTCTGTGGATCTGCTTCGAAGGCTGCTTCCCCGTTCCGGTCATAAATCACGTTGATGGACTGGGATTCGACCCACTGCCCCTCATGGGCAAACGTGCGGAAACCTTCTGCTATTTGCAGCGGTGTCAAACCTTTCTCCAAACCGCCAAGGGCGATGGACAGACCTTTATCCGGCAGATCGATATGCATCTTTTCCAAGTATGACTTGCTCGTATTGATACCGATCTGATCGAGCAGCCAAACAGCCGTCGTATTCTTCGATTCCTGCAGGGCTTCATACATCGTGATATCGCCCTCGTACTGATCATCATAGTTGGAAACCGTGTAATCCCCCTCATATGTTTCCTTCTCATCAGGTAGCTCACTGTACGCATTATAGTCTCCCGTATCCAGTGCCGGCCCGTAAACAGCGAGCGGCTTCATCACAGATCCGGGCTGCCTGGGCACCGTCACCCTGTTCATGTCCCCATACTTGAAATCACGCGCCCCCACAGCCGCGACGATTTTGCCGGAGTTCTGATCAAGCATGACAAAAGCCCCCTCGACGCCCTCTGTCGAGCCATCGAAATACGTATCATCCTTCATTGTCTCGTAAG
This sequence comes from Terribacillus sp. FSL K6-0262, assembly GCF_037977385.1. NCBI lineage: Bacteria > Bacillati > Bacillota > Bacilli > Caryophanales > Bacillaceae > Terribacillus > Terribacillus sp. FSL K6-0262. The sequence goes on from NZ_CP150277.1 coordinate 585,614, forward strand.
CCGTACGCTGGATATCTTCATCCACGTTCACTACGATCCGGTAACCTCCGGTGCGCAGGTCCTCCAAAGATAAATCATATTTCTCCTGCGCTTCTTCTGCCACCAGATCGATATAGCTCTCGATCCAAGGACGCTCCTGTTCCTCTTCAGGCTCCGTCACGCCAAGGTCCTCCGCTTGTGCGGCGTCTTTTTCTTCCTTCGTGATATAGCCCTGCTCCTCCATCTCATCCAGCACCAAATTTCGTCTTTCCTTTGCCAGATCCGGATTATTATTCGGCGAGTACGTATTGGGCGCTTTGGACAATGCGGCCAGCATCGCACTCTCTGAAAGAGTCAAATCGCTTGCGCTCTTGTTGAAGTAATAGTTGGCAGCTGACTCGATGCCATAAAGACCGTGCGCGAAATAAATTTCATTCAGATAGTATTCCAGGATCTGATTCTTCGTGTAATGCTTCTCCAAGTAGATGGCAGCCATCGCTTCCTTCGCTTTTCGAGTGAAAGTCTTATCATTCTTGAAGAAAAGATTCTTCGCTGTCTGCTGCGTTATCGTGCTTCCGCCTTCCACTTTGCTCATCGCCAGGATATCGCGGTACAGCGCTCTGGCAGTCGCCCGCAAGTCGATACCATGATGGCTGTAAAAACGGGCATCCTCAATGGAAACAAAAGCATTTTTAACATGCTCGGATATTTCATCGAATTTGACAGGCTTCCGGTTTTCTTCATAAAACTGTGCAATCATTTCCCCGTCTTGGTTTTCGACAGTCGAAGCAGCCTTCAGTGTCAAATCATCTTTATCGATAACGAGTCTTCCCCCGAAAAACAAGAGGATATAGACAGCAGTCAAACCTGCCAATATGACACCTGCCCCGAAAAGATAAAAAGTCTTTCGGCGCATACGCAGGTGCTGCTTATGTTCTGATCGTTTCATAACGTTCGTTTCACCTCTTACGTATCCCCATGTTCATTCTATAATCCTTATTATACGACAAAAAATGCCATTTACCCATCTTTCCTGCCGTTTGGGGTCCTGGCTTGCATTGCGTATCATGGAATTGCTACACTGACTCTAACATAATGCCGGGAGGTTGAATACAAATGATTGCATACTTCACCAATGGTACAACAGAATTCCTTCGTCAGCTGAAGAAAAAAGAGCAAGCGAAAATCTGGGTGTTCGAAGGTCCGGAGGGCGCTCTTGCCTATACAGAGGAACCAAATGCAGCAAAATTCACAGCACCTCGTACATATGAACAGGTAACAGGCACAGGTGATATCCCTGACGAAGGGTACATCGCGATTAACAACATCCCTGTCACAGAGGAGGGACGCCCTATATTTGAGGATGTCTTCAAGCGCAGGGCAGGCAAAATCGATCAAACGCCTGGTTTTAAGGCGCTCCGAGTGTTGAGACCTCGATCAGGCAACACATATCTTGTACTGACGGCTTGGGAAGGCAAACAGCACTTTGAAGATTGGAAGAAGTCCGAAGCATTCCAGCATGCCCATAAAAAAGATGCCGATCAGCCGAAGCGGCCGCCATTCAGCGCAGGTCCGGCTTACGTCACCACCTATTTTATCGACAATGAAGAATGACAAGAGCCTGTCCATGCGGTTGGACAGGCTCTTGTCTTTGCCTATTCAATATGAACGAGCTTTTTCCCGTCTTCCAAGCTTATGCTGCAGCCACTTATATAACAAAATCCAAATCAATAAAAAGACCATTCCATAAGCAAAACCAGCCAGCACATCGGTCAAGTAATGGACACGAAGGACATATCGGCTGAAACCGATCAGCAATACGATCAAAGCTGCCAGGAAAGCAGCGATATACCGCTGGCTGTTCTTAAGAAAATGCCACAGGAAATACAGGATGATGCCATATGTGATGAGAGATACCATCGAATGGCCCGAAGGAAAGCTGAAACCCTCCCCATCCACCAATGCCAGTATAATTGGACGTTCCCGCTCCACAAGCCCTTTAATTAGAAAATTGAATTGATAGCCTATGGCTGTCGCCGTAAACACGACACCTGCACCGATCAAATCCCGTTTTTTCAAGGCTAAGAAAAGACCGAATAAAAATGCAAGGACGGTCAAAACAGTACTGGAACCAAACTCTGTGACCCAGCGAAAGAAATCATACCAAATCGTATCCTGCAAGGATCGAGCAAACGGTGCCGTCCACCGGTCCAGCAGCGGATCCGGATGAAAAGCGACATCGAGCGTCAATGCAGCAGCTATGATGATGGAAATCGTAAATAGCAGTATATATTTTCTTCTGTGTGGCAGCTCCATCTTTTCACCTCTGAATGATTTTACTACGATGATGGTTTAGAAAACAAATGCACGGGGAATATACTCTACAGATAGCCAATCAGAAAGGATGATAAACATGGCAGACAACGTAAGGAAAATCAAAGAGGATTCCCAATTACAAGAATTGATCGATGGCTTGAATGTAGACTTGGCGAACGAATACGCAGCTTCCATCATGTATACTACATACAGCGCGGCTGTTTCAGGTCTATATCGCACGGTATTGAAACCATTCTTCGAGGATGAGATTTCGGATGAAATCGGCCACGCAAAATACCTGGCGGATAAAATCGTCACTCTGGGCGGTACCCCTACCACTGTTCCGGCAGAAGTACCCTATCACACAGATGTAACAAAAATGCTGACAGAAGCCCGTGATGCGGAACAGGCTACAATCGAGCGGTACGAAAAACGCAAACAGCAGGCTGAAGATCTCAATATGACGGAGCTTGTCACAAAGCTGGAGGATTTGATTGCCGATGAAACAAACCATCGTGACGAACTGAACCGCCTTTTGAATGACTCCCGTCTATCCTGATAAACGAAACCCATAATCTGATGGTTATGGGTTTCGTCATGTCTTTTTTCTGAATAAAACAATAATTATTATTAAAAAATGTGCTATACTGGTCTTATTTCACACAAATGAAGGAGGCTGGTGCAGCATGCTAACAGAATTATTCAGCAAAATCGATGAATTGTATGAGGATATGGTTGCTACAAGAAGATACCTTCATCAGCATCCAGAGCTGTCCTTTAAAGAAGAAAAGACAGCTGCCTATATCGCGGATACATACGAAAAGCTTGGCATCCCTTATAAAAAAAATGTCGGAGGAAATGGTGTAGTCGCCACTTTGAAAGGTGGTAAGCCAGGTAAAAAGATTGCACTGCGGGCAGATTTCGATGCTTTGCCGATTCAGGAAGAAAACGAGGTTCCTTATAAATCGACAGTTCCCAATGTGATGCACGCTTGCGGGCACGATGGACATACGGCCACTTTGCTGGGCATCGCCAAAGCAGCAAAAGCTCTGCAGGATGAATTACCGGGCACACTCGTATTCGTCCACCAGCACGCAGAAGAATATGCCCCAGGCGGTGCTAAATCCATCATTGAAACTGGTATTTTAGATGATGTCGATGCTGTATTCGGAACACATCTATGGTCCAACACTCCGCTGGGCACGATCGAAACCGCGGATAAAGAATTCATGGCCGGAGCGGACCGCTTCGAGATCGAGATCATCGGTAAAGGCGGACATGGCGCTCAGCCGCATCAAACCAAAGATGCTGTCTTGATTGGTTCTCAAGTAGTGACAGCATTGCAGCAAATCATCAGCCGCCGCTTGGATCCACTGCATACAGCTGTCATCACGATCGGTACGTTCGAGGCTGGGGCCGCCTTTAATGTCATTGCCGATTCAGCGAAGCTGACTGGTACCGTGCGCACTTTTGACACGGCTGTTCAAAAACAGATCAAAGCGGAAATCGAAAATGTGCTGAAAGGTATAACAACAGCTAATGGCGCAAGCTATAAGTATGAGTATATCGAAGGATATCCGCCCGTGATCAATCATCCGGCCCAAGCACAGCTGGTTCTGGATGCTTCCAAGGAAGTGGCAGAAGTCCGGGAAGCCAACAAAGTACTGCCAACTATGACAGGCGAGGATTTCGCTTATTATTTGCATAACAAGCCAGGAGCATTCTTCTTCACAGGAGCCAAGAAAGAAGATCATTACTATCCGCATCATCATCCGAAATTCGATTTCGATGAACGTGCAATGGTCATCGCTGCCAAAACATTGCTCAGCACATGTATGGCATACCAATAAACAATAAAAGATCAGCGCGGACTTCGCGCTGATCTTTTATTTTAGCATGCGGATCCGGTAAGCATGCATTGCCGCAGTACCTAGCTGTTCAAGAAACTTGCCATTTATGATGGCACCGACAAAGGCTCCGACACCTGGCAGAAGCTGGACCATTTTGATTAAATCGATATAATCCCGGTATTCCTGCTGCAGCACACGCCAATTGACGTCTTCGATGGCCCCGCTTACGTCATTCCAATGACGGATTTCTTCCCAAAGCTTCACCCTTGTTTCACCGCTTGAGAAAGTGGCGCTGAATATTTGCAGCAGAAATACCCTTTCGCTGAATCCCGTCACATCGAAGCCATAAATCCTGCCTATATCGAATAAACATTTCATCTTGATGCTGAGCAGGAGCGGGAAATCGGCCATGCCTAAAAGGATGCCTCCGGCCCCAGTGCCTGCTCCTTCCAATCTCGCTGTCGTTTTGTAACGATTGATCACTTTCCGGACTTCTTTTTCCCTTTGTTCAAAACTCCACTTCTCTTCAACCTGAATTGGATAGATATAGTTGGAGGATGTCAGGCTGAGCTCGATCATTTGGCGGATTGCAGCCGTGATTGCGCTATGCACCGCCGCTGGGATCTTATCGGTGATCGAATCCTGGGCACCCTTGGAAAATCGCTGAAACCTGCCGCTGCGCCGCTGCAGGGAATGATAATAGAACATTGCTTCCTTCAGTTTTCTTTCCTTATAATGATCTTCCCCCATCCGACTCCCTCCTATTTCAACCGTTTTGGCACATACATCCGGACAAATCCAAGTCCAAATGCCACGCCGGCCGCAAGCGCCAAACCGAACCCAAGCACATCCGCACGGAGCAGGAATACCAGGCTAAGCAATACCGCCTGTATGACTGCCAATTGCTGCAAAAGAGCTAATAAAGCACGTTTCCGGGTAGCATCCGGTACCGGATAAAGATCCATCCAGGCTATGGTCCGATGATGCTTCCACAAACCGATGAGCTGGAACCCGGTTAAATAAAGGAATAACAAAGCAAACGCCAGCTGCACCCAAAGATTGGGAATGAAGTAAATGATGACCCCGGCAAGGATCGTCAGCCGCAGGAACAGTCCGAAGTAGTCCCCTCCCCTGACGAAAGTGACCCGGAACAGATAATCATACGTATGTGTCTGCTCGAAAGGAACACGCCCCGTAAACAGATTGACGACAAATTGACGCTTATGGACTTTTGTCTTCAAATGCGGAACATCGGCAAATTGGTTCGCAATTCGGTAAAACGCCTGCATACGGGCCTGATCTTTTTCAATCAGCAAGTCCCAGGCCAGCCCGCCTTGCTTTCTGCTGATGCTATAGTCTGCGATGAGCAGTACAACAAATAGAACTGTCAAAACGGCAGCAGCCAGCAAATCTCCGCGTAAAAAGAGCCAAAAGCATCCGATATTCAAAACCACACGCAGCGTCTGTTCCATTCTTCTTATATTGACATTCCGGACTTTCAGCATCCACCAATTCATATGTAGATTCCATAGCTTAAATACAAGCAGGACGACAAATACAAGGAGATAGGATACAAAGCCTTCCCCAAGTCCAGCCGCAAAAAACAAAGGCGCCAGCACCGCTGCAGCCAGGATGAGCATGTAGAGCTGGGTGAAGAAGCTATAGCCGATCGTCAACTTGAAATAACGATGCAGCTTTGACTCAAGCGGAAGCAGGAACACGATATCCGCTTCCTTCAATAACGTTCGAACCGGGCTGTAGCTCGCCAAAAGACCAAATACGGCACCAATCAAAAGCGGTGCAGGAAAATCCGGAGCCAATGTTTCAAGCCACTGCTGATAATAATAAGCAAGCCCCGAAAGCAGGAAGAGCATGGCTATCATAAGATGCTGATTGAATATATAACGCAGATAACGGTTCATTTCCTTCATATGCTCGGAAAGCCGCTGCTTGAAAAATGTCTCCGCATTAAACATGGCTGTCTTCTTCCTTCGTCAGTTGGACATACAAATCATCCAGCGTCGCATCCTGCATACCGAATTCATTGCGCAGCTCCTCCATCGTACCAGCCGCCCGCAGCTTTCCGTCATGCAGGATGACGATACGATCGCAGTAACGTTCCGCAGTGGCCAGGATATGCGTGGACATCAATACGCCAGCCCCATTCTCCTTGGCTTGATTCATCAGCTGCAGGTATGACTGAATGCCGAGCGGATCAAGCCCGACGAATGGTTCATCCACAATATATAGATTTGGTTCGACCAGGAATGAACACATGATCATCACTTTTTGACGCATCCCCTTTGAAAAATGGACCGGGAACATCTTCAGCTTCTTTTCAAGCCTGAATTCTTTCAGCAAAGGCGGAAGCCGTTTATCAAAATCCTCCTGCGACAGATCATAAGCCTGTGCAGTCAAACGCAAGTGATCATATAACGTCAATTCATCATACAGCACCGGCATTTCCGGAATGTACGAAAAATTGCTCCGATATGTCTCAGGTGAAGCGGCAAACGTGCTCCCATTGATTTGGATACTGCCGCCCTTGGGCTGCATGAGTCCGATGATATGCTTGATTGTCGTACTCTTTCCAGCTCCGTTAAGGCCGATGAGGCCGACAATTTCCCCTGCATCGACTTTAAAAGATATATCATGCAGGACATTTTTATGTGTATATCCGCCTGTAAGTGAATCTATATGTAATAAAGGCTGCATTATCCGTTCCCCTTTCTTAAGGCACTCTCCTGCTAAAAGTTTACCAAAGCCCGCCGTATTTGCCAAAATAAAACGGTTATAACCTCCATCAGGCTTGCACATACTAATTTCGAAGCAAAGAAGCTGCCAAGAGGGTTTCCTTTCAAGCAGGACCCATTCATTTGAAAATGAGGTGTTGGCAGGAGATACAAACCGCTACGTCCGAAAGTAAGCTGATTTACAACCTGTAAGCAAGCTGAAAGTGTACTGGCGCAAACTCCGTAAGCCGCTGTACAGTTCGAAATGGTTTTACTCTTGGCAGCCTTGCTTCAGAGGCAGACACTCCCAAAACGCGAAGAATTCCAACATTCCGGCCGTTACGGGATGTCTGCCTATTTCATTCGACATACTTTACAAGCATGTCCATTCCTTTATACAATATGTATACATATTAAAGGAGTGATCGTATGCACGAAAAGGATTGTATCTTCTGTAAAATCGCAGCTGGCGAACTGCCTTCGGCAAAAGTCTATGAAGATGACCAAGTACTTGCTTTTATGGATATCGGCCAAGTGACGAAGGGACATACCCTCATCATTCCGAAGACACATACGAAGAATATATACGAAACACCGCCCGAAGTGGCCCAGGAAGTATTCGCACGTGTACCCCGGGTGGCGAATGCGATCAAAGATGCTTTTCAGCCAGCTGGATTGAACATTTTGAGCAACACAGAAGCTGCAGCAGGACAGACTGTCTTCCATCTGCATGTGCATTTGATCCCTAGGTATGGAAAAGAGGATGGCTTCCACGCCACTTTCGAGCAGCATGACAGTGTTGCCAGTGAGCACCTTGCTGAATTGGCGGAAGCAATCAGCAGTAAAATCAAGTAAGCGCATCCCAATAGGTTTCACTGCTACATAAGACGAGAAAATAGTATAATGAAGTAGGAAGGAGTGATAATGATGGCTAATGGCAAATCAATCGCTTTAGGTATACTCGTAGGCAGCACGGTCAGCGCTGCAATCACTTTGCTTACAGCACCATCTTCCGGCAAGGAACTGCGCGCAGACGCAAAACAGCGCACTGACGAATGGAAGGTCACATTCAACAATCTAAAAAATGAAGGAACACAGCTGAAAGAACAAATCGCCAGAACGTCCAAAGAAGGCGCTGCTATGTTCAAGGAATTATCAGCTGAAGTCAAGACTTCCATCGAAAGCTGGAAACGCACAGTTGAACCGCATCAGAAAAATATCCAGAAAAGCTTGTCTCAAATCGAGAAAACCTTGAAGGAACTGGAAGAAAAAGCGAATCAGAAAAACAGTGATGCATGAAAAATGCTCTCCGTGATGGAGAGCATTTTTTCATTGACCGTAAATCAAAAGAGCCCTTTCTTTAAAAGAAAGGGCCTCTTATGACAGCCATTTTATTTCGCTTCCAAATCCTCAATGGAATTTGCATCTACGTACTCAGGTACAACCAAGCCTGTTTTCGCACCTTCCAAGTTAGGCCCTAAGTCAACAACCTTGTCTTTGTATTGTTCATACAAATCACCATGTGTAGTCGGAAGCCAAGCCGCTACCATGGCATCCGCTTCTCCATTGGCAACTGATTGCCACATAACTGCATTATCAAGCGGCGTAATCTTTGTCTTGTATCCCAAGTCATCCAGCACAACCTTCATAACATTCGTGGAAGCGACCTCGGAATCCCACTCGACATAAGTCAGGCTTACTTCCTGACCATTGCCTTTCTCGGCTCCTTTAGTCCACTCAGCTACTTTATCTTGATGATCATCCACCCAGTTGCGTGCTGCATCTGCAGGGTCTGTGCCTTCGCTCACTTCCAGCATGACTTCTCCCATATCATCTGTCGTCCAATTGAATTGATCAAGCACTTTGTTCGCACCAGGGACATCGTCGGCAAATCCTTGGCGAGTCATTGTATTGATTGTTTCTTCACTTCCGAATGAACCTTTTGGATCTTCCAGATACTTCAGGTCATATTTGCTGAACATCCAATGCGGTGTCCAGCCTGTAATGATGATCGGCTCTTCATCCTTGATAGCTTCACCTAACGTTGTAGCCATAGCACCGCTGGAGGATGGCTGCAATGTCCAGCCGTCCAACTGATCATAATCTTCGATTGCTTTTTCTGTCGCACTCATGACACCCGCACCGGCTTCAATCCCGGTGATCGTGTAATCCACTTGCTCACTGAAGCTGTCAGAGCTGGAGCTGTCATTCCCGCATCCTGCTGCTACCAATGTCAACGCCAGTCCAGCTGCCACACCTAATGTTTTCCACTTTTTCATGAAATCGAACTCCCCTTCTATTTATTGAAAGCGCCCATTTCGGGCTGCATTCATTTAGTTGGTTTTATCTTTGTAAATATTTTGGGTAAAACGGTCAATGATGATTGCAAGCACAACAATGCTCAGACCAGCAACGAATCCCGGGCCGACCTGCGCTCGCTGCAAGGAAGACAATACTTCACGGCCAAGACCGGGAGCACCGATCATGGATGCGATGACAACCATGGAGAGCGCCAGCATGACTGTTTGGTTGATACCTGCCATTATGGTGTATTTTGCCATTGGCAATTCGACTTTGAATAGCTTCTGTGCCCCAGTGGAGCCAAAGGCATCTGCAGCTTCCACCAGCTCATCGGACACTTGGCGAATGCCAAGATTGGTAAAACGTACAGTAGGCGGAGTCGCAAAAATCAAGGATGCAAAAATACCTGGCACAACACCGATACTGAAGAATGCCACTGCCGGAATCAAATAAACGAAGGCTGGCATTGTCTGCATAAAGTCTAGAATAGGCGTGATGATGGATTGTGCAATTTTACTTTTAGACATCAGAATACCGATAGGAACACCGATGATGATACACAGAATACTGGAAGTCAGCACCAGTGTGAACGTATCAATCAGCTGGTCCCACAATCCTTGGTTCCAAATGAACAATAGACCGACGATACTGAATACTGCCAAACCGAATTTCTTTCCTGTCATGAAGAAGGCTAATAGGGCAACCAGCAAAATAAAAATGACAGGCGGAATAGCATCGAGACCTGATGTGATCATGTCCATCAAATCGCCTAAACCATCCTTTATCGGATCGAACAGGAACGCGAATGTATCGGTCAACCAATCGACGAAATCAGATGTCCAGTCTGCAACTGGCAGTGCTTCTACGTTCTCCATGAAATCAAGCATGTTCGTTCACCTCACCCTCACCAGCAAGCGCGCCGATAACCGCACCCCTGACGATAATTCCCAATAGCTTTCCGTTTTCCGTAACGGCCAATGGAACCGGCGAATCATGGATGACCGCGAACAAGTCATGCAGCGGTGTATCCTTCTCTACTGTCGGTACATCCCGCTGAACGATTTCTAATAAGTTTTTCACTTCATTCTTTCTCGCTTCATTCGCCGCATCTGCAGTTATGATACCTTGCAGTACACGTTTGCCATCGACAACCAGGATACTGGACAGACCAGCTTCCCGCATGCGTTCCAATGCCACCCGAGGTCCATGCTTATCTATGCTGACTGTTTCTGGCCGTTTCATGATTTGCTGAGCAGTAAGTACTTTTGCTCGATCGACATCCTCTACGAATTTCTCGACATAACTATTCGCCGGATTCATGAGGATTTCCTCAGGAGTGCCAATCTGGACGATATGCCCATCTTTCATCAAAGCGATGCGGTCACCGATTCGCAGTGCTTCGTCCAAATCATGCGTGATGAACAGGATGGTCTTCTTCATGGTTTCCTGCAAGTCCAATAATTCATCCTGCATATCTTTCCGGATCAGCGGATCGAGCGCTGAAAAAGCTTCATCCATCAGCATGACTTCGGGATCATTGGCAAGGGCTCTTGCCAATCCGACACGCTGCTGCATACCACCGGACAATTGCCCTGGATATTGATCCAGATAACTGCCCAAGCCAACAAGCTCCAGGGATTCCTTCGCTTTCTTGGTTCTTTCCTCTTTGCTGATTCCTTGTACTTCCAGTCCATATTCCGCGTTCTGCAGAATCGTCCTGTTCGGGAACAAACCAAATCGCTGGAAAACCATGCTCAGTTTTTCCCGGCGTACCCGGCGAAGTTCCTTTTTATCCATTTTTGCCAGGTTTTCTCCATCGATATAAACATCACCCGTTGTTGGTTCAATCAGATGGTTGATCAGACGCACCAATGTGGATTTACCACTTCCAGAGAGACCCATGATAACAAAGATCTCACCTGCTTCCACTTCGAATGATGCACGATTGACACCAACTGTGCTTCCTGTTTCTTTAAGTATCTCTTCTTTTGTCTTGCCTGCTTCCGCCAATTCCAGCGCAGACTTGATATTCTTCCCAAACACCTTGGATAGATTTTCCACTTTGATGATCGGCACCATATTCACCTCTTTTTTTTCGTAACATGATTGTCATCATCGAGATAACATCCTGTAACATTGTTTCGACTCAATTCATGTTAAACAAAAAGTTCATCCAACACAAACCTGATAAAATGTTGTTTCAGTACCTAAAGTTCGTACAGAATATACTGTACATAATTTAGCCCCTCTTTTACTCCTTTTTCCTTATAAATGCTCCCGAATGCTGTGCCATCCAGCAGTTCCTTTCATTCCTCGTTTCATGTAAGCTTGATACAAACGCATAGATAAAGGGGAGGTAGAGACTATAGTGAATGAAGGGATTTCATCATACGAAGCGCTTATAGTCGAATTGACAAGGACAGGGGAAATGTTCCGATTGTCCGCAACAGAAGCTCGGCTGCTCGCCGTGTTATATGTAGAGAAACATGCACTCACCCTGGATCAAATGGCAAAATCAATCGGAAAAAGCAAAACTGCTGTAAATATAGCAATCCGCAATTTATCCCATCTGGAGCTTGTTGATCGTGTGTGGGTGAAAGGATCAAGAAAAGATTTTTATACAAATGTCAATTCCGTATATAAAAAGCTGATGACGCTGCAAGTCAAGCAATGGCATGCGCAGACAAACCGGCAGGTCGAGGTCATCGAACACTTGAAACAGACCATTCCAAAAGATGATCCGGAATGGAAGACTATGCAGGAGAAACTGAGCAGCAGTCGGCAATTCCACGAAGAAGCAACAGCCATCCTCAAAAAATTAACCGCTATTAGCTGATACTAATAGCGGTTTGACATCATTGTTTTCCTCTCCGAATTGCTTTGATCCATAAGAAAAACCCCTTCCCGCAGGAAGAGGCTTTCTCATTTATCTTTAGGTTCCAGATCTTCAATGGAATCTGCATCAACATAGCTTGGTACGACCAAACCTGTCCTTGCACCTTCCAAACTGGCGCCCAGATCGACAACTTGGTCTTTATATTGCTCATACAGATCACCATGCGTCGTCGGCAGCCATGCTGATGCTGTTGCATCCGCTTCACCTTGCGCGACAGCCTGCCACATGATGGCATTATCAAGTGGTGTGATTTTTGTTTTATATCCAAGATCATCAAGGACGACCTTCAAGACATTCGTAGACGCGACCTCAGAATCCCATTCCACATAAACAAGGCTGACTTCCTGCCCATTGCCTTTTTCGGCACCCTTTGTCCATTCAGCGACTTGGTCTGCATGCTCATCGACCCACGCCCGGGCTGCCTCGGCTGGTTCAGCTCCCTTATTTATTTCAAGCATGACTTCCTCCATATCCTCTACTTCCCAATTAAACTGGTCAAGGACTTTATTCGCACCTGGCACATCATCTGCGAAACCTTGACGAGTGAGCGTATGGAGGGATTCAGCTTCGCCATAGGAGTTTTTCGGGTCATCCAAGTACTTGAGGTCGTATTTGGCAAACATCCAATGCGGGGTCCATCCTGTAATGACGATCGGCTCTTTATCCTCGATTGCATCTTCCAAGGCAATCGCCATTACGCCGCTTGAAGACGGCGTGATGGTCCAGCCATCAAGCTGATAGTCCTTAAATGCTTTTTCCGTCGCTTTCATGACCCCGGCACCGGCTTCGATACCTGTAACCGAGTAATCCACTTGTTCACTAAGGCTGTCTGAGCTGGAGCTGCCATTGCTGCAGCCCGCAGCCATGAGTGACAATGCCAGACCAGCTGCAGCACCCATTGTTTTCCACTTTTTCATGTAACCAAACTCTCCTTTTCCGCATGATACGGAAAGCCTGTTACAGGCTTCATCCATTACTTGGATTTATCTTTATAAATGTTTTGTGTAAAACGATCAATTATGATTGCCAGTACAAAGATACAGAGGCCGGCCACGAAACCTGGACCTACTTGTGCCCGCTGCAAGGAAGCCAATACTTCACGGCCAAGACCAGGTGCACCGATCATGGAAGCAATGACGACCATTGACAGAGCCAGCATGACCGTTTGATTGACACCAGCCATGATTGTGTATTTCGCCATTGGCAATTCCACTTTGAAGAGCTTCTGTGCCCCTGTCGAGCCAAAAGCATCCGCCGCTTCCACCAACTCATCGGATACTTGGCGAATACCGAGATTCGTAAAGCGGACTGTTGGAGGCGTCGCAAAGATCAGCGAGGCAAAGATACCAGGGACAACACCGATGCTGAAGAAAGCAACTGCCGGAATCAAATAAACAAAGGCTGGCATTGTTTGCATAAAGTCCAAAATCGGAGTGATGATCGCTTCGGCAATCTTACTTTTGGCCATCAGGATACCAATCGGAATACCGACAATGATACAAATGATACTAGCTATCAGCACGAGCGTGAATGTCTCGATCAATCGATCCCAAAGTCCCTGATTCCAAATAAATAGCAATCCGATAATGCTGAATACCGCCAACCCGAATTTCTTTCCTGTCATGAAAAAGGCCAATATAGCGATCAATAAAATGAAAATGACAGGAGGTATGGCAGTCAAACCTTGTGTGATGATGCTCATGAAGCTATCCAGTCCGTCCTTGATCGGATCGAACAAGAAAGCAAATGTTTTCGTCAGCCAGTCGACAAAATCAGTCATCCAATCCCCAACTGGTATAGCTTTTACGTTTTCCATGAAATCAAGCATGTTCGTTCACCTCACCCTCACCAGCAAGCGCGCCGATCACCGCACCCCTGACGATTATTCCCAATAACTTTCCGTTTTCCGTAACGGCCAACGGAACCGGTGAATCATGGATGACAGCGAACAAGTCATGGAGCGGCGTATCCTTCTCAACTGTCGGTACATCACGCTGTATGATCTCCGATAAATTTTTCACGTCATTTTTCCGGGCTTCGTTCGCTGCGTCGGCCGTGATGATACCTTGCAGGGTTCTCTTACCATCCACGACAAAGATACTGGACAGACCAGCTTCCCTCATCCGTTCCAACGCAACACGCGGGCCATGCTTCTCTATGTTGACAGTCTCCGGACGTTTCATGATCTGCTGTGCAGTAAGTACTTTTGCTCGATCGACATCCTCAACGAATTTCTCGACAAACTTATTCGCCGGATTCATAAGGATTTCTTCTGGTGTACCGATCTGAACGATATTCCCGTCTTTCATCAAA